>JAPORQ010000042.1 GCA_026710155.1 Paracoccaceae bacterium | reverse complement strand
TTTACTGGTAGTTGGTTAAGGGCTATGAGTCTTTAATTAGTTGTATTGGTATAAGATATCTGATGACTACACAATCAATTGAACAGCATGTTGTAGGTCCGCTAAGTTCAAATTTATGGCAGATCGGGGTTTCGCCTGAGTTGTCCCTACTTTGGCACGTGAGCTTGATTGAAATCTTATGGGCAGACATGTTATGATTGAAGTCGGGGAAGGTATCATTTCCTGGATGAATCCATCCGGTCCTCATGAGGATATTGGTCATGCATCCGACAAGGTAGTCGAGTTAGCCGGGGATGTTTTGTCAATCTTGGTAAAAGCCAAGCGTGGAACTCGTTGGAAAGGCCCTGAAGACTCAAAAAAAACTGGCTTGGAAGCTGATGCTGCATTCTATATTGGTGACAATGCCGAACGATGGTTTAAAGCTAGAAAAAAGGATTGAAGGCAGTTGAGGACTTTGAGGCCATTACACCACCTGATTTGGTGATAGAGGTTCACCCATCTTGATGTGGTTGATAAACCAAGACGTTATGCAAAGCTGGGAATCCCTGAAATGTGGCGTGTCGATCGTAACATTACCAGTGAAATGATCAATATAGCGATTCTGGATTTACAAGCCGATGGTGGGCCGCAGATGTAAGGGAATCAAAGTTACTGGCAGGATTGAATACTTCGAACCTGCCTGAGGCATACGAGTTGGTTGAATACGGACAATTCCAGACGCTCCAGGATATTCTGACAGAAGAATTGGTTCATCCATAGGCCAAATCAAGGGTTTTAAAACACAGTCACAGGAATTGATGTAATCTTTGGAAAATAATTTTCCATTGGGAATTGATGCTTTGATTGCCAAAGCGGACTTTTCAAAGTCCCCTGCCAAAATATAGTGATTATAAAATCATCATTAATCTGAAAACAATTTGATGGAATGACAAGTGATGCAAAGTCAAACTTGTCAATTCCCTCGACAAACCTAAATGGTATTAATATGCATTTTGAATTTATTGTTACACCTAGCGAAAGTTCTGAACCACCTATGGTTTAATTGTTGGATAATTGATATGGCCATTTCACAAAATGAATTAGAGGAACTTATCAGGTTGGCTTTTCCTGATGCCGAAATCACCATAAGTGATTTGGCTGGCGATGGCAATCATTATTCTGCGGTGGTCATTGATGAAAGTTTCAGGGGCAAGAACAGAGTACAACAACAACGTGCTGTCTATGCGGCCTTGAAAGGCAAGATGGATGGCTCAAATGGCGAATTGCATGCCTTGGCATTAACCACAAAAGTACCGGAGTGAAGGTTATGAATCAGGAAACCAGCAAAGTATTACAGGAAACCGTTGATAGTTCAGATGTGGTATTGTTCATGAAGGGAACAAAAAACACGCCACAATGTGGATTTTCATCAAAAGTCGCAGGAGTATTGAACTATCTGAATGTTGAATATCAGGATGTGAATGTTCTTGCCGACGGTAATATCAGGGAGGGTATCAAGTCTTTCTCGGACTGGCCAACTATACCCCAACTTTATGTCAAGGGTGAATTTATCGGCGGTTGCGATATAGTTACAGAAATGACTCTTTCCGGCGAACTTGACCAACTATTTCAGGAAAAGGAAATTCCCTTTGATCAATCGGCCGCTAAAACAATAAGAGAACATAATTCCTGATTGAATCATGAGGTCTGGTCTGGGTCAGGTTGTCAATTTTTGAATCTTGAAGCCGTTTCCTCGGCTTTTTCAACCAAATCCTTTACCTGGTCGATCAACCCTTCCCTTATACGGGGTTGCATTTCAATCTTGTTCAAATTGTCGGCGATATTTATGCCAGCAAGTAAAATACGGTTGTGGGGACTTTCGTTTGGAAGCGTTTCTCCAATTTTGTTGATTTCTTTCTGAAATCTCTTCGAGGCACGAGAAACGGCACTCGCTTCATCTTCATCACACGTGATGGTAAGCTTTTTTCTACCTACCCTGACTTCCAGTAAAATGTTTGACTTACTCATTTTATATCTGATCCAGCATGCCCTTGAACTCAGTCAATACAGATTGCAAATCCTCCCTGTCCTTGTTTCTGGAGCTCTGGACAGAGTCAAGTTCGGACTGTAAGGCCACAATTTCCTGTTGAAGTTTTTCTTCCCGTGCCTGATATTCAGTTATTTTTTCCTGCCAATGTTCATCCGGAACCTGGTTTGCTGATTCGGTAATCTGAGAAAGTTTTTTCTGGAGTTCCTTGTTGCTTGCCCGTTCGCTTTCCAATTGCAGTTCTATCTCATAAATCCTCTGACTTGCCGTCTGCAGTTTATGATCAGCACCCTGAATGATTTCCTCGAGAGCACCATGTAATCGATTTATGTATTCCTCTAAATCTTCAGCCATGATTTGTCAGGTTCAATGTTTCAAAAAAACAACGGGTTTAAATTTATTCAACAATTTATTCTATGTAATAACCTAAACTTAGTCAAAGTTGGAAAAAGTTCCCTATTGAGCAAGCAAATAAAAATAGTTGGATTGTTTTGGCAGAAGACCTTCTATGTGCTTACCACAATTTCTTTTTACCAATCCAATGGATGATCACCATGTCAGGAAAAAAGTTACTGATCAGGTATTTGATTTGCAATATATTGAGCATCTCCATTGTTTTTATTGACAAGCTGAAAGTCAAGCCCTGGTTTGTCTACATTAAGACTGTGTCGAAGCTTGTAGAATAATGATTAGCAGCGATATTTCCTAATTTATTTCGCTGCGTAACACTATCTGTAATTTTCTTACATTAATCTCATGCAGAATTTGTGAGTAACCAGATTTATGTGATCCCACTTTTCCTTTTCCTGTTAGATGTATTTTTTAAACAGGATAAGGCAATACCCTAGATCCATTGCTGATTCTCATTTTTAGGTGCTACACCTGAACTTAAAATCAGTATGGGCTTAGTTCACCGGTTCAAGAATTCAAGGTCGTACTTGTCTTCTACATCGGGAGCGGGATGGTCAGCATGCAGTGCCTTGACTATACCATAAATCATGCACAGCAGGATAACAGCAATCGGCAAACCTGCTACGATTGATGCCGTCTGCAAGGCATTGAGACCACCCGCCAACATCAGGACACCAGCCACAACGCCGGCCGTGACTCCCCAGAATATCCTAAACTTGATTGGTGGATGCTCATCACCCATGGAAAGCATTGTACACATGACCAGAGTGCCAGAGTCAGACGATGTCACAAACCATGAGATCAGCAGTATAGTGATCAGCACGGTCAGCGGGTAGACAATCCACCCGTAGCCAAAACCAGCTAGAGTGGCAAAAACACCGGAAGCATAATCATTGTTGACGGCATCGACAACACCTGCGTTATAGAAAAGATCAACACCTGTGGCGGCACCTCCGAAGATTCCCATCCACAGCATAACGACCGTTGTCGGAATCAATAGAACACAGAAACAAAACTGCCGGATAGTACGGCCCTTGGAAACTCTTGCAATGAATAATCCCACGAATGGACACCAAGCGATCCACCAGCCCCAGTAGAAAATCGTCCACCAACTTTGCCATTGGTTTTCAGGATCGCCATTAATCCAGAACCCCATGGGAATAACATTCCATAGATAATCACCCAATCCGGAGATCATGATGCCCAGAACAAAGGCCGTCGGTGCTAAAATCAGAAAAAGAACCAAAAGAACAATTGAAGCCACAACATTACATTCCGAAAGGATACGGACGCCTTTGCCGACACCTGAAGCAGCAGACGCTGTACCTAAAGCGGTAATGATTGCCACAAGTATGAGTTGGTTTGTTTGCGTGTTTTCCATCCAACCCAGGTTTTCCAGACCAGCGGCAATCGGTGTTACCCCAAGTCCTAATGAGGTCGCCAAACCAAAGATGGTTCCGAATACGCCAATCAAGTCGACAAGATGCCCCCAGGGACCATAGATTCTCTCCTTGAGAACAGGATATAAAGCCGTTCTCAAAGTAAGCGGAAGGTCACTTCGGTATGCAAAATACGCGAGACACAACCCGACCAAAACATAAAGACCCCATCCATGGAAACCCCAGTGAAAATTGGTGATCACCACTGCTGAAATGGCCGCTTGGGTGGATCCCGGCTCAATCCCCTGCTGGTCCAGAAACGGAGAACCCTGTATATGATACATCGGTTCGGCAACTCCCCAATAGATCAGACCTGAACCCAGTCCGGCACTGAACAGCATGCATATCCAGGAAAAGGTTGAAAAATCTGGCTCATCATCCGGCTTACCAAGTTTGACATCACCGAATCGGCTAATCAAAAGCCAGAAGACAAAGAAAAGGGCGGCATTCACTACCAGTACATAAAACCAGTCAAGACTGCCGATAACATAGTTTTTCGCCACTGAAAAAATCTGGCTTGAACTCTCAACATCACTGATCGTGAAGCCGACAAAACCAATAATCATTACCATTGAGGCAATACCCATCAAGGGGTTCATGCCAGCGAAAAGGCCTGACTTGGCCACCAGGTTGCTTAACCTACTTGTTGTTTGATCAGTCATTTTTCTATCCCTGAAGTCGTTTGCCGGTTTATCTTGTAGTTCCTGAGGCACCCTGACGTGATGGTGCGTTCAACCAAGCTTGAAATGCTTCTTCAAGTCTTGCATGGTTGTCGGCCCACCATTGGGCATCAGACAGAATATACGCCTTGTCCTCATAAGCGGGGCCGTTTGGAATCTGTACCAGAGTTTCATCTGACAATAGTGGTATTGAAGACTTGCGTGTCGGTCCGTTCGGAAGGTAAGACACCATGTCTGCCAGTGACTGACTGCTGCTGGCAAAACGGATGAACTCAATTGCCTCATCTTTGTAAAGCGAGCCTTTTGTGATACCAAACAGGTCCAATTCAATCACCCGACCGTCCAAAACCATGGAAAAGTCGGCCCCCTCTTCATTAGACGCCAAAACGCCGGTTGTAACCCAGACTGATGACATTACAACATCCCCTGCATTCAACAGGCGTACAGGTTGCCGACCGGTTTCCCAAATTTCCAGATTCGATCTAATTCCGTCCATGACTTCCAGAGCCCTTTCAACACCTGAATCGGTCTCAAGCATTGGATAAACATCCTCACGCGCGACTCCATCAGCCATCAACGCCCATTCCATGATTACTGTTGGGTCGTTGCGGATAGCACGCGGGCCGGGAAAGGAATTGGTGTCAAAGAAATCAGCTATGGTTTCAGGCTGTCTATCACCAAAGGCGCTATCACTGTATGCAAATGCCGTAGCCCAAACAATGACACCAACACCACAGTCATTCAAAGCTCCATCAACAAAATCTTCGGTGGCGGGAGTACCGTCAATACCATTTGGTAATTGGATATCGGTCAAGTTTTCAAGGAGCCCTTCCTTGCACGCACGAAGCGAATCAGCCTGAGTGAGGTCAACGACATCCCATTTTACATTAGCCGATTCCACCTGATCACGGATTTCGTCAATTCCTCCATTGTAATGTTCGACATTGACACGGAGATTGTTTGCTCTCTCGTAGGGTCGGACAAATCCAAGCATCTGGCTTCGCATGTAAGGACCAGTCCATGAAGTAAATGTTATGACCGGTTCTGGCCCCATGTTTTCTTGGTTTTCCTGAGCGCTGATTGTTCCTAGACTGCCCAGTAGGAGTAGGATCTGTACTGCAAGTACCAATGGTGACACTGACCTTGATAACCGAAGAATTGTGGTTAACGGCATTTTCTTTTCTCCCGGTTCAACTGCTTTTTGAATGTTGATTTTATAATAGTACCACTTTTATCGTATTCCTGCAACCACTTTTCCTGATCGGTAAGTTAAATTAAATATTTTTGGGTCAATATTCAGGACTCCTGTCATTCAATTGTATTTTGGGAAAGAACCAAGTTTGGTTTGGCATTATTGTTGTTGTGACAAGGGCACAAAGGGGCGTAATGCAAGAATTCAACTGATTTTTTAATTTTTGATCCCGCTGATCAGGGAAGTTCAAACAGGTTTTGAATACACTGAATCTTGATATCCCTTTTGAACGGCTAAAGTATATTCGATTATCCAGTTTATTTCATGTAAATTTCAAATTCACACCTTTAGATTAGGATTATTTCCCTTATTTTCACAACAGAAACAATTTAACGAAACTTCTTTTTTCTAATGTTAAATTACGGGGAAGTGATTTTATGGAAGTATCCACCTACAAAACCAGATTTCCAGAACATTGGCAATTATCGAATGCGATCAGGGCTCTTTCAATGGATGCGGTACAAAAAGCTAATTCGGGTCATCCTGGAATGCCCATGGGCATGGCAGATGTTGCAACGGTATTGTTCCGGAATCATCTGAAATTTGATGCCAGTAATCCAACCTGGCCAGATCGGGACAGATTTATTCTTTCAGCCGGACACGGGTCGATGTTGCTGTACTCCATTCTATATCTCACGGGATACTCTGAAATAACCCTTGAACAATTGAAAAATTTTAGACAGATCGGTTTCCATACGGCCGGACACCCGGAAAAATTCCAGGAAGCGGGTATCGAAACAACGACCGGCCCACTTGGTCAAGGTTTGGCCAATGGCATAGGATTTGCTGTTGCCGAAGCATACCTCCGCAAAAAATTTGGCAAAAAGGTAATCAACCACAATACTTATGTTCTGGCTGGTGACGGTTGTCTAATGGAAGGTTTGAGCCAGGAGGCAATCAGTTTGGCAGGCAAATTGAATTTATCAAACCTTGTTGTCCTTTGGGACAATAATGAAATAACTATTGATGGTTCGATCACCTTGAGTGACAAAACTGATCAGGCCAAGCGGTTTGAAGCATCCGGCTGGAGAGTTCTTGATTGTGACGGGCATAATCCGGAAGAAATTGATTCCAGACTCGATGAAGCCAGAAAGTCATCAAGACCTACCCTGATCGCCTGTCGAACCGTTATTGGTTTTGGTGCTCCAAACAAACAGGGGACAGCATCTTCACATGGTTCTCCACTGGGAAATGAGGAAATACAAAAAACCAGGGAATTCTACGGTTGGATGCATGAACCTTTTGTAATTCCTCAGGATTGTCTACAAATCTGGCGGACAATTGGTGAAAAAGGAAAAGTGCAAAGGGAAATCTGGCAGAAAAATTTGGCCACCCTTGGGGCAGGAAAGCGGCGGGAATTTGAGAGGATGTTTGCTGGAGTGCTACCTAAACGCTTTCCCGCGACCATTAACGGGATCAAGAAAAAGGCATCATCTGAAGCAGCAAAGTTAGCTACCAGAAAATCTTCGGAAACCGTTCTCAATGGATTGAATCCAATTTTTCCGGAAATGATTGGTGGATCAGCTGATTTAACCGGTTCCAACAATACCAAGACATCCGATTTGGGGGTTTTCAATGAAAGTGATACCGGAAGCAGGTATATTCACTATGGTATTCGTGAACACGCCATGGCGGCAGCAATGAATGGCATGATCCTGCATGGAGGTCTACGGCCCTATGGTGGAACTTTCCTCTGCTTTGCCGATTATGCGCGACCCTCGATCAGACTGTCTGCCCTGATGGAGCTGCCAGTCGTATATGTTATGACCCATGATTCAATCGGATTGGGGGAAGATGGGCCAACACACCAGCCTGTTGAACATTTGAGCATGTTGAGGGCCACACCCAATCTGCTGGTTTTCAGACCTTGTGATACAGTTGAAACTGCCGAAGTCTGGGAAATTGCCCTGAAGCAAACAAAAACTCCCTCGATTCTGGCTCTATCCAGGCAATCTCTTCCCACATTGAGAGTAAGGCATACTCGAAGTAATCTGACCTCCAGAGGTGCTTATGTCCTTGCTGACTACAATGGTTCAAAGGATGCAGTTCTGTTGGCGACCGGTTCGGAAGTTTCCATAGCCATGGAGGCGCGTGATATTCTCAACGGTAAAGGCATTGGGGTAAGGGTTGTTTCCATGCCAAGTTGGGAATTGTTTTCCAGGCAGGACAAGGCCTATCAGCAAAGGGTTTTGGGACCGGGTAAGGCAGTCAGGATTGGCATTGAGGCAGCTGTACAAAATGGTTGGGAGCGTTGGTTGCTTGGTTTCAAAGGTAAGGAAAACAGGACTTCCTTTATTGGCATGTCAACTTTTGGTGTTTCTGCACCGGCCAACGATGCATATGGCCATTTTGGCATAACCAGTGAAAACATTGTGAATCAGGTTTTGGAATTGCTTTGAATGATTTTGATGAAACTTCACTTGACCTGTTTCCTTCGGTTAATTTTTCAAGTGAATGAGGTAATTGAATTGGATTTTAAAATGGAGATGTGAATGACCATAAAAGTAGGAATTAACGGTTTTGGAAGAATAGGAAGAAATGTCTTTCGGGCGATCGTGGAATCGGGAACAAAGGAAATAGAGGTTGTCGGCATCAATGATCTGAGCAACATTGATCAGTTGGCCCATCTGTTTGAATTCGATTCCATTCATGGACGTTTTCAGGGTGATGTGACTGTAGAGGGTAAACATCTGGCAGTCAATTCGCACAAACCCTTGGTATCGGCTGTTTGGGATCCTGAAAATCTGTCCTGGCAAGATGTTGACATTGCCCTTGAGTGTACGGGAATATTCACCTCCAGGGATGCAGCTGCACGCCATTTGCAGAATGGAGCGAGCAAGGTCATCGTATCAGCTCCCTGCACAGATGCTGACAAAACCATTGTATTCGGTGTAAATCATCAGATATTGGAAAATGGTGATCAGGTTATATCGAACGCTTCATGTACCACAAACTGTCTTTCACCCGTGGTCAAGGTGATTAATGATGCCGTTGGGATAAATCGTGGTTTCATGACAACCATCCATTCCTATACGGGTGACCAACCAACGCTTGATGCCATTCACAAGGACCCGTACAGGGCCAGGGCTGCGGCGATGTCGATGATCCCAACCACAACAGGTGCAGCTCGTGCTGTCGGGCTTGTCTTGCCCGAATTGAAGGGCAAATTGGATGGTGTGGCCATAAGGGTCCCTACCCCGAATGTTTCAGTAGTGGATCTCAAGTTTGAATCATCAAGGATTACCTCACCTGAAGAAATCAATGAAAGTATCAGAGCAGCAGCTGAAGGTTCATTGAATGGTATTTTGGGCTACACGAATCAGCCAAATGTTTCAATTGATTTCAATCACGACAGCCGTTCATCCATATTTCACATGGATCAAACCAGGGTTATGGACGGTACCTTCTGTCGAATTCTGAGTTGGTATGATAATGAGTGGGGTTTTTCAAACAGGATGATTGATGTCACTCTGGAATTGGGAAAAACCATCTGAACAGAACAATCAACATGAAGAAGTACCCTTTTTTGAATAATTTTTGCATCCCAACACCTGATTTGTACTGGAAATCAAATTGTCTTTCCAATCTGTGAGAAAACTTGTCGAAATGGATATCAAGGACAAGAAGGTCCTGATCAGGGTTGATATCAATGTACCCATTCAGGATGGTCTGGTTGGTGATATAACCAGAGTGGAAAGAATAATTCCTTCCTTGCAAACCATTATCGACAAGGGTGGTCATCCCATCATTATTTCCCATCTGGGGAGACCCAAGGGCAAGCGCCTGGAGGAATTGTCACTCATCCATCTGGTCAAGCCCCTCGAAAATCTTTTGGGCAAGCCTGTTCAGTTTCAACCTGAAATAAATATCAACGATTGTTCAGCCGTTGAACTGTATTCAAAATCAGTAACCTTGCTGGAGAATGTTCGATATTATCCAGGTGAATCAACCAATGATCCGGATTTCGTAAACCTGCTGGCCCGATGGGGCGATATTTATTGCAATGATGCCTTTTCCGCGTCCCATAGAAGTCATGCCTCCATTGTGGGATTGGCCAGCAAGTTGCCGGCATGTGCCGGAAAACTTCTGGAAGTTGAAATCAACAACATCGATGACATTTTGGGAAGTGATGTTGGACCCTTGACGGCTATCATTGGTGGAGCCAAAATTTCGACCAAGTTGACACTGTTGGCAAACTTAACACAAAAAGTTGACAATTTGTTGGTGGGTGGTGCAATGGCCAATACCATCCTGCTTGCCCAAGGTCATGATATTGGCAATTCACTGGTTGAGAAAGATTATTTGGATACGGCGCTCGATTTCTTGCAGGAAGCAGATGAAAATGCATGCAAGGTGTATCTGCCCAGTGATTTTCAAATTGCTCCGGATATAAGGCACGCTAACAGTCAAATAGCAGAAATTGATGACAGCATTGGCGGAATGGGTATCTACGATCTGGGCCCGAAATCAATAATTAGATTTGCAAAAATACTCGATCAAAGTAAAAAGGTTGTGTGGAATGGTCCGCTTGGTGCTTTTGAATTTGCGCCCTTTGACCATTCTACAATTCAACTGGGTACAACCCTTGCTGAAAGAACGAAGGAAGGTCGGGCAGTATCCTTGATCGGTGGAGGTGATACAATTGCTGCTTTGGCAAAAGGTGATTTGCTGGATTCCATGAGTTTCGTATCGACAGCAGGAGGTGCTTTCATCGAATATATGGAAGGCAAGGAATTACCTGGTATTAAGGCATTGCAAAGCTAATAAGTATTTATGAATTTTCTTGAAAAAATTGTTCCATACATTGGTGGCAGGATTGTAATCCTCATCTTGATTCTAATCTGTCTGTTTTTTGTAAATTCCAGTATTTTGGGAAGTAGGGGCCTGATCGCTCAAATCCAGTTGAAAGACCAGTTATCCCAGCTTCAAAGTGAAATCAAGATCCAGGAAGAACAAATTGCTTTAATGGAAAACAAGACGCTTAGAATAACACCTGAATATCTGGATTTGGATTTATTGGATGAATTGGCCCGACAAAAATTGGGATATATTCATTTGGACGAGGTAATAATACATTAAATGACAAACAACATATTTAAAGACACCTGGGGGTAGTTGATGATGAAAAAGAGTGTGAACAGCAAACCCAAGGAATCCAGGGACGAACTCCTGAAACTATATCGCGAGATGCTTTTGATCAGGAGGTTTGAGGAAAAATCGGGACAGCTTTATGGGATGGGTCTCATTGGGGGGTTTTGTCACCTTTATATAGGTCAGGAAGCTGTTGTTGTTGGTTTGGAAGCCATAGCTGAAGATGGCGATAAGCGTATTACAGCATATCGGGATCATGGTCACATGCTTGCATGTGGAATGGACCCGAATGGTGTCATGGCTGAACTTACGGGCCGGGAAGGTGGTTTTTCCAAAGGCAAGGGTGGTTCCATGCACATGTTCAGCAAGGAAAAGAATTTTTTCGGGGGGCATGGTATCGTGGGTGCCCAGGTTCCAATTGGTGCTGGCATTGCCTTTGCCGACAAGTATCGTGGCAACAAAAATGTCACTTTCACCTATTTCGGTGATGGCGCAGCCAATCAAGGCCAGATTTATGAAACGTTCAACATGGCCAGCCTCTGGAAGATTCCGGTGATTTTTGTTATTGAAAACAATCAGTATGCGATGGGAACTTCCATCAAAAGAGGATCTTCCACTCCAGATCTTTACACGCGTGGCCTGGCTTTTGGTATCAAGGGAGAGATGGTTGATGGCATGGATGTTTTGGCAGTGTCAAAAGCGGGGAAAAAAGCTGCGGATATTTGTCGCAAGGGACAAGGCCCCTATATCCTTGAAATGAAAACATATCGTTACAGGGGGCATTCCATGTCAGATCCTGCCAAGTACCGAACAAGGGAAGAGGTCCAGCAAGTCAGGAAACAGCAGGATCCAATTGACTCATTTCGAAATAAAATGTTGAAGTGGAAAATTGCTTCCGAAGATGAATTCAAGAATATCGACAGGGATATAAAGAAGATTATTAATGAAGCAAGCGATTTTGCTCAAAAAAGCCCTGAACCTGATGCGCGCGAACTTTACACGGATGTCTACCTTTGATCAGGGATTGAATGACCTCCAATTCAAATGAGGAATAAATATGGGATCAAAAATTTTGTTGCCTGCTTTATCACCCACGATGGAAGTGGGCAAAATTGCAAAATGGTTTGTCAAGGAAGGTGATAACGTAGCAAGCGGTGATATCCTTGCCGAAATCGAAACGGATAAGGCCATTATGGAATTCGAAGCCATTTCGGATGGTATCGTGGAAAAACTTCTTGTGACGGAAAACGAGGAACCGATACCTGTCAACTCACCCATTGCCATAATATCAGGTGATGATGATACATCAGGTGAAGAAGAGACCTCCCCCGATGAAAATGTTACCATTGATCTCAAGGAAAGCACGACTGTTAGTGCAGTTCCAGAAGCCCCAGCAGAAAAACTGGAAGAGGATTTGTCGTTGGAAAATGTATCGTTCAAATCCCAAACTGTCCGCGAGGCATTGCGGGATGCGATGGCAGAGGAAATGGAACGGGATGAACTGGTTTTCCTCATGGGTGAGGAAGTGGCCGAATATCAGGGTGCATATAAGGTTTCCCAGGGACTATTGGACCAGTTTGGTTTCGAGAGGGTAATTGACACACCAATTACCGAACATGGTTTTACCGGCCTTGGCGTTGGTGCTGGTTTTGCCGGTCTCAGACCGATAGTGGAATTCATGACTTTCAATTTTGCCATGCAGGCCATTGATCAAATCATCAACTCGGCAGGAAAGACCCTTTACATGTCGGGGGGACAGATGAATTGCCCAATCGTGTTTCGTGGCCCAAATGGTGCAGCAGCAAGAGTTGCTGCCCAGCATAGCCAGGATTATGCTGCTTGGTATTCCCACATACCGGGATTAAAGGTTATCCAACCCTTCTCGGCCGCTGACGCAAAGGGATTGTTGAAGTCGGCAATTCGAGACCCCAATCCCGTGGTTTTCCTTGAAAATGAAATCCTTTACAACCGATCCTTTGATGTACCCGAGCTGGACGATTATACCGTTCCAATTGGAAAGGCAAAAATCTGGAAAGAAGGTAAGGACATAACCCTTGTTTCTTTTGGTATTGGTATGTCTCACACTTTGGAAGCTGCCAGGGAATTGGAAAATATTGGAGTTGATGCAGAGATCATCGATTTGAGGACCTTGCGGCCTCTTGATAAGGAGACGGTGATCGAATCGGTCAAAAAAACCAACAGATGCGTAACCATTGAGGAAGGATTTCCTGTCTGTTCAATTGGCAATCACCTGAGTTATCTGATTATGCAGGAGGCATTTGACTGGTTGGATGCTCCGATAATTTGTTGTACCGGCAAGGATGTTCCAATGCCTTATGCTGCTAATTTGGAAAAACTCGCACTGGTATCCGTAACCGAAATCGTTCAAGCTGCCAAGTCAGTACTGTATTTGGAGGAATAAACATGCCAACCAATATCCTTATGCCAGCTCTATCCCCAACAATGGAAGAAGGGATCTTGAGCAAGTGGTTTGTCAAGGAAGGTGATACAGTTGAATCAGGTGATTTACTGGCTGAAATTGAAACTGACAAGGCCACGATGGAATTTGAATCCATTCATGAAGGTAATGTCACACAATTGCTTTTTGCCGAAGGTGCTGCAGGCATCAAGGTAAATACCCCGATTGCAGTTATAGATATCGGAGACTCTGAATTAGAAGAATCCTCTCTGCCTGCTAATGTGGAAGTTTCAAAGCCTGCGGCAAAACCTGCAGAAGCCCGTGAACCGATCAAGCAGGCCAAACAAGTTCACGTAAACAAATCCTCGATCAGCAGAATATTTATTTCCCCCCTAGCCAAGAGATTGGCAAAAGAAAATGACATTGCCCTTGAGAGCCTCAAGGGATCGGGACACAAGGGGCGAATAGTCAAGAGAGATATCGAGACTTACCTTCTTAACCCGAAAGTAAAACCCTCACCTTCTGCCCCAACCCAGGTCCAGGGTATTACACCCGAGTCCTTTTCGTTTGATCAGGTTGCCAAAATGTACCACGACAGGGAGTACGAGGTTATCGAGCTTGAGGGCATGCGGAGAACCATCGCTAGCAGGCTTACCCAGTCAAAACAAACAATTCCACACTATTACCTCAGGAGAGAGGTTGAACTTGATTCACTTCTGAAACTCAGGTCAGAGGTGAATTCATTTCTTGCCAAGAAAGGTAAGAAGGTTTCAATCAATGATTTCATTATCTTGGCCGTAGCCAAGGCCCTGGAATTAATACCACAGGCCAACACCGTTTGGGCTGCAGGCAATGTCCTGCAGTTGAAATCCTGTGATGTAGCGGTGGCAGTATCAATCGATGATGGTTTAATCACACCGGTCATCAAGGATGCAAACAAAAAATCGCTTGCGGAAATTGCAACTGAGATGAAGGATTTGGCCGAGCGTGCAAGACAGCGAAAACTGCAACCAACTGAATATATCGGTGGTACCATCACTGTCTCAAATCTTGGAATGTTCGGCATTGAAAATTTTGATGCCATAATCAATCCCCCACATGCTTCCATATTGGCCGTTGGTACAGGAAGAAAAAAACCGGTTGTCGGACCTTCCGATGAAATTGAAATCAAAACCCTGATGTCCCTGACCCTGTCCGTTGATCACCGGATAATTGATGGTGCACTTGGCGCCCAACTATTGGGCACCATCGTTGATCTGTTGGAGAACCCCGTTTCTGTTTTGCTGAATCTGGATTAAGTCAGTTGGAATCAAGCACTGGGATGAAAGTATTGAACCATAGTCTTGGATGGTTCTGAACAACCTGCATCACCAACTATTCTGGCCGGTATTCCGGCAACTGTCTTGCATTCGGGTACATCTTCCAGAACCACCGAACCCGCTGCTACCCGGGCACAATTGCCTATGGTGATATTTCCCAGTACTTTAGCCCCCGCTCCGAGCAATACACCTTTGCCCACTTTGGGGTGCCGATCACCCTCTTCCTTGCCCGTTCCACCCAAAGTTACCGAATGAAGCATGGAAACGTTGTTTCCAACAACGGCTGTTTCGCCAATCACTATAGAGTGGGCATGATCAATCAGTATGCCATGACCGATAACCGCACCCGGATGGATATCGACACCAAAAACCTCAGAGGTTCTCATCTGAATGAAATAGGCCAGATCCTTGCGATCATTTTCCCACAACCACCTGCCAATTCTAAAACATTGCAATGCTTGGAAGCCCTTGAAAAAAAGCAATGGCTGATAAAAAGCCTGACAGGCAGGATCCCTGTCAAATACGGCAATTATGTCTGCTCGGGCTGAACGTCCAATTTCCGGATCGTTGTTAAGGGCCTCATCGGCAGTTTCCCTGAGGAGTTGTTCCGACATTTCAAGTGAGGCCATTTTGATGGAAAAACGGAAAGCCAGGGCTTTTTCAAGCGATTCATGATGCAGGATGCCCGAATAGATCAAACCTGCCAGAAGAGGCTCCCTGGAAGTAATTCCCGATGCTTCGTCACGCAGACGGGTCCATACCGGATCAAGTGGTGCCAACTGGTTTGGTAACTCAACCATGATTTCTCCTCATTGGGAAGTGTGTTTACTTATCCTAAAAATTAGTTTGAAACAAATCGATGTCAATGAATTTGATGTTGAATGGATAATTCATGTACTCCAAAAACCTGTATTGGAAAAATCGTTTTTTTGAATATTTCCTAACATGAAATTTCAGCATCAAGCAAGAAACATTATCCCAAAAATTTTCCTTATCCTATTTTGATCAAACCATTTGGGATTGACA
>JAPORQ010000006.1 GCA_026710155.1 Paracoccaceae bacterium | reverse complement strand
CCCGGACCTTCCAGGACATTCGCAACTGCCTGTGCGGACGGTCGCGCATCTGGAACGACGATGCGCAAAACACCGACCAACGGAGGACCTTGGGCTGCGCCAACGCCAACTGACGGGCCGGCCGGTTGTCATGCTGCGGGGACTGTACCGATTCCGGGCCATCCAACCTGTATATGACCTGATGGGAAATGTGTTAATCCAGAAAGGCACGCCTACTTGATTGTCGCCGGAGGAAGATAAGGGATTAGAGTATTTTCACTCGCCGTTTCGGGGGTTTCTTTTCTTCCAATTTACCCATGTTCATGAATTTTTCAATTCTGTCCCGACGGAGGGTATCAGGTCTTTTCTGACCAATTTCCCTAAGCGTTGATCTCAATGCCGTTCTAAGTGATTTATACATCTGTTGGGGATCACGGTGTGCCCCTCCGATTGGTTCAGACACTATCTTGTCCACAACGCCGAATTTCTTCATGTCGTTCGCGGTCAATTTGAGGGCATTGGCTGCAGTTCCCATCATCTCGGCATTTTTCCAGAGAATTGAAGCACAGCCTTCGGGACTAATCACCGAATAAATCGCATTTTCCAGCATCAGGTTGCGATCAGCAGTAGCAAGTGCAACCGCACCACCCGAACCTCCCTCACCGATGATTATCGAAATTACTGGTACACCGATTTCAAAACTTTTTTCGATTGTTCGGGCAATGGCTTCGGATTGCCCCCGCTCCTCAGCACCGAGTCCCGGATATGCTCCAGGTGTATCCACAACGGCTATTACCGGTATTTTGAACTTGTCAGCCATCTCCATTAATCGAATTGCTTTTCGGTACCCTTCGGGTCTTGCCATGCCAAAGTTGTGGACCAGTCTGGATTTGGTATCATGACCCTTTTCCTGACCAATAACGATGACGGGCTTGTCATCAAATCTTGCAATATAACCCAGAATCGCCTGATCATCAGAATAATTACGGTCACCTGCCAACAAGGTACATTCCGTGAACAGGGCATTGACATAATCCTTGTAGTGGGGTCGATCGGGATGTCGGGCCACCTGACATTTTTGCCAGGGAGTTAGTTTCTTGTAAATTTCCTTCAACTGGTTGTCGACCCTGGCAGACAAGCGCTTCCTTGAGGTCTGGAGTCCTTCGTTTTTGTCAAAATCGGGCGTTGCCATTAATTCAGAAATCTGGACATCCAGATCGGCAATAGGCTTTTCAAAATCCAAATAGTGTTTCATGTTTGTAATTTATTTCACGCTTTGTGAATCGTTTGGTTGGAAAATTTAGCAATAATTTAATGGTATTCAATCAAAACACCGAATTGGATTTCATCAGAATTTTCGGAACATCTACATTATATTGTCATCCCCAATCGACGATCTGATTTGAATTTTTTTGTTCATTTGGCATTTTCAGTCCCTTTTGGCACCTGATTCGATTTACCAGGTCAAAAAATGATTTTTGATCCTCCTGCTTGATCAATTTTTCAAAATCACAGAACAAAATGACAAAATTTTCCTTTTTGCTGAAACCTCGCACAGACCTTTCACTCCCGACTGAACAGGTTCTTTTTCAGCAAAAATGCCAAGGGGATTGAAAGAGGCAGGTAAAACCGGTGTGGCCAAGGTCAAATGTCTTGCTGCATGAACTGAAGCCAGCGTTTCTCCCAAGAACTATTCCCCAGCATGGGAGGTCAACCAGGCACTGCCTTGAACAAAGGTGGTGTGAAAGGCCTTCATGCGGACCCGCATCCAGGCCGTTCCGGTCAACAACATGTCACAACGGACAATACCCTTTCAGGGTCCAAAGCGATTCATCCCCTGCCAGGATGTTGCCATATCCGGCGGACGGATCAATCCGGCTCATTTGTTTCAAAGGGGGTTGGCAAGTCCTAAGGCGCAATCCCGGGCACCTGAGATGTTTCGAAGGATTGGGGTTTGCCACCTCTACATGGGAAGAACGACAATCCACACAAGGGATGGTCTCATGGATGTTGCCCATGAAAGGCAACATGATGCACAATCTTCATTGGGGGAGAATTTCATCCTGGCAGGAAGGCAATTTTGAAGCTCCATGACAATCACCCATCAGGTTGGGTTTGCTTTTTTGCTCGCTGATCAGGGGTCATGCAAGGTCTTCAAAAGCCGTCTTCAGCCTCTCGATGGCTTCCATGAGAATTGTTCTCGGAGTAGCCAGATTGAAACGATGGAAGCCATCTCCTCCCAGTCCAAAGGTCTGGCCAAGGTTTGTTGCCAATTTGGCAGATTTATGGATGCGATCAGTTATTTCCTGATTGGAAAGGCCCAGTGCCCGGAAATCCACCCAGGCCAGGTATGTGGCTTCAAGAGGCATTGAAGTCAAACCGGGAATTGTGGCAATGGCTGTATCAAACAACCGCCGATTTTCATCGAGATAATTCATCAATCTGTCCACCCATTCGGCACCTTCCCGGGAATAAACGGCCTCAGCCAGAAAAAGCCCGAATGAGTTTGGTGAAATGCCAAGGGCATTTACGCGTTTGTGAAACTTGCCACGAAGATGCTCGTCTTCAATAATCACGTTGCCAGTATGGGAACCCGCAATATTGAATGTTTTTGTGGTTGCGGTCAACATGACCATTCGATCGGTAAATTCGGGGATTGAATTGGGTGCAACGATGTGTTTCTGTCCGGGAAAAACAAGATCGTGATGAATTTCATCGGAAACCAAAATCAAGTCATGTTTGCGACAAAACGAAGCTACAGCACGTAATTCAGTATTTGACCAAACCCTGCCCCCGGGATTGTGCGGTGAACAGAGCAAGGCAATTTTTTCATTTCCATTTAGAAGATGGTCATAATTATCAAAATCAAACTGATAGGAATTGTTCTCCAATTTCAAGGGACATTCGACAACCTTTCGGTCAGCGGCCTTGATTATCCTGTAAAAGGCATGATAAACGGGTGTGAATAGAACGACTCCATCACCAACAGATGAGAAGGCATCAATACAAAGTGCTGTACCGTTAACCAATCCATGGGTTGAGAAAATCCAATCGGGTTCAACCTTCCAGGAATGACGATTTTGCATCCACCAGATTATTGCCCTTTTATATGAGTCTTCGTCGCCATAATAACCGAAAATTCCATATTCCTGCATTTTATTGATTGCGTCATAGGCAACTTGTGGTGGCCGGAAATCCATGTCTGCAACCCACATTGCAATTCCGTCATCTTTCGGAACGCCGTAAATCTTGTCAATCAAGTCCCACTTGGCACTATGGGTATCGCGGCGTTCGATTATTTCGTCAAAATCCAAGGAGGCTCTCCCAATAGAAATTCATTATTGTTTACAAACAACTAGCAGTTATTGTTTGAAATGAAAACTGTCCACCAGAAATAGGTATTCCATTCAGAAAACATTTAATCCCAGACAGAAATAATTCTAATGGAAATAGTATGTGGTGATGCCTATTTTTAGCCCAAAGAATTAGTGACTGGTATTCGAATGTAGATCTGAAATGACTGTAAGAAGAATATTATATTATCCCAATCCTGTACTTAGGAAGGAACCAAAACCGATAAGCAGGATCACCAGAGAAATACGTCATTTGGCAAGAGATATGCTTGATACAATGTATGATGCAGGGGGTATTGGATTGGCGGCACCACAAATCGGTGTCAGCCTTCAAATGTTTACCATGGATTGTGGTGTTCAAGATGAACAGGCCAGGGTGTTCATCAACCCCACAATTATTGATTCTTCCGAGGAAACTGAAACAGCCCAGGAAGGATGCCTGTCATTTCCTGAACAATATGCTGATGTTGAGAGACCATTCCATTGTAGTGTCAGATACAGAAATCTTGTAGGAAAAATTGTCAAGGAGAGTTTTGAGGGGCTTGAAGCCCGATGTGTTCAGCACGAAATAGATCACTTAAAGGGCAGGTTATTCATCGACCATGTATCCATATTGCAAAGAAATATACTACTTCATAACCTGAAAAAGTTATTGGCAGAAAGGCAAGTAAGGGGAACAAAGTTTCAAAGAAGTTGAAATTCACAATCCCAACTTAATTCGTTTACAATCTTACCCGGTTTTTATACTCGGAAAAAACCATTGCTTTAAGAAATCTGGAAATTTGAACTGTGAATAAAAGCAAGCGAATTGTTATGATGGGGTCTTCTCGATTTGCCATCCCCACCCTGGAATTATTGCTTCAAAGGGATTATGAGATCATTGCGGTTTATACACAACCACCACGAAGTGCGAACAGGGGAAAGAAAATCACTCCAACACCAATAGATCAAATAGCTGCAAAGAATGATCTCAAGGTGTTTACGCCCTTGGATTTTAGTGATGAAGCTTCAATCAGGCAATTTGAGATTTTGGAACCAGATGTAGCTGTTGTGGTTTCTTATGGATTGATATTACCAGGTGGTCTTCTGGACATTCCCCGCTTTGGCTTTCTGAATATTCATCCTTCACTTTTACCACTTTGGCGTGGTGCTGCCCCGGTACAAAGATCATTGATGGAAGGCGATACCAAAACAGGTGTATCCATAATCAAGGTCACCAAGAAACTGGATGCGGGACCGGTTTTTCTCCAGCAGGAAGTCGAAATCGATCAAGGCATAACCGCAAGTGAATTGTCGGATAAACTTGCCCTGAAGGGAGCTGGCTTGTTATGCACGGTTTTGGACAATCTGGAGACCGCTGATCCAGTCCAGCAAAACAATGTTGGGGTAAGTTATGCCCATAAAATTGCCAAGGAGGAAGCAAGAATTGATTGGCAGCAACCTTCTAGGGCAATCTACAACAAAGTTCATGGACTATCATACCAGCCGGGAGCGTGGTTTGAACATAGGGGAGTTCAAATAAAAATTCTGAAGTGCGAATTGCTTGACAAGGAGGGAGAACCTGGTCAGGTTTTGGATCAAGATATGACCTTGTCTTGTGGAAAGGGATCAATCAGACCGACTTTGATCCAGCGACAGGGGAAGACCTCCATGAATCTTCAGGATTTCATGCGAGGGTATAAATTGGAAATTGGTGAAAAACTATCCTGATTTTAAGGTTTCGGAGGATTGACATACCAATTCCATTACATTTCCTGCAGAAGTGCCTTGACAACTTTGGCAGCGTTAACGGCTGCCAATTGAATGAACACTTCCATTTGGTTGGCCTTGCCGCTGCCGCCGGCAAGGTCTGCCAGACTTCGGACAGCAAGGAACGGAACATCGTTGGCCCATGCCACATGTGCAACGGCGGCACTCTCCATGTCGAGAACCTGTGCGCCAAATGTCTCGAGTGTGTATTTGCGGAACTCGGTGTTATCGATAAAAGCTCCACCTGAAACGCCGGAACCTCCCACTGAAATCCTCGGAGTTTCAGGGAGACATAGGCCTTCATCAGTACATCGCTCCAGGACTATGCTTCCAGCCGCTTGAAGAGCTTTTTCAAGCAGTACCTGATCGGCAGGAAACCAGAATCTTGTTTCGGGCACATCCAATCCCTCCCGAATCACGGTGACAGATCTTGGGAACATCATTCCAAAATTTCCATAGGGATACTCAAAAAACGGCAAGGTTTCCCAGCCTTCTTCAATCTGGCGGGCAAAGACCATCTCCAGATACTGTCCCCATTGTTCGGCAATGATGACATCGCCGATGTCGAATTGTGGATCCACTCCACCGGCGATTCCTGATAATACGATGCTACGAATGTTGAATTGGTCTAAGGCAAGTTGTATGGTCATGGCTGCATTCACCATGCTGATGCCACTCAGGAAAAGCACGACATCCTGCCCTTCAAGAACACCGGTTGTGAACTCAATTCCGTTTATGTGGTGAACTGATCCGTCTTCAATCTCGGATTTAAGTATCTCGAGCTCTGGTGCAAACGCTGACACGACTGCAATTCTTTCACCCATCAATTCTTCAGACCGGGCAACTGGTGCGAGTACAACTAATATCGTGGTAATTATCAGCATCACCATATCAGCTGTGAATCTGTTCGACCCATACCGAAGGGTATTCTTGGTTATTTTCCGATCCTTCTCAATTCCCAGTTCAAATTCATTATTACTTGTGGACATTTTAACACCTTCCATATCCGCCATGACAATGCCCTTCTTTTCAACTTGGGTTGCAATTAATCAGGTATCAAATTATTCAATATCTCAAGCAATCTGATTGTTGTGTTGGCTTCCTGAAAGTCAAGTCCAATTGTTACCTGGAGTGTAGAGTGTATAAGGCCATGGCATTGGTTGGAATTCTTGCCTGAACTACATCTTCATTACAGGGCTACCAGATTCACACATTTCCTGCCAGGTCGCGTTCCAGCCGAATGGCCGGAATCGGTACAATCCCCGGAACATGGCAACCGGGCCATGCAACGTTCTTCAAGGGATGGTGACCACATCGTCGGGCAAGGGGCAGGACCAGACTGGAAAAAAGAGGGAATTATATACAATAGTTAAAATTTTTCCTTGACTTATTTATTAACTATCCTATATAGTGTGTGTAGTTAAGGAGAAAATCATGAGTAAAACAACAATCAGTGGGATGGAATTTTTAGCAGTTTTCAATGATGAAGACAAGGCTGTTAAATTCTTTGAGGCAAACAGATGGCCAACTGGTCGGCATTGTCCTTGTTGTGGCTCAACCGATACCTACGAACATAAAACCAGAAAATATTATTACCATTGCAGGGAATCAAAATGCAGGAAGGTATTTAGTTGTAAAACGAATACCGTAATGCACGCCAGTAATATCAAGGTAAGCGTTTGGCTTTATGCCATGTATAAACTGACTGTATCTAGAAAAGGTATATCCAGTTTGCAAATGGCTAAGGAATTGGGAGTTACGCAAAAAACCTCTTGGTTCATGATGCAACGGCTCAAGGAGGCTTGCGGCCACAACACCACCGGTAATTTCAAACTGGATGGGATGGTTGAGATCGACGAGACCTATGTAGGCGGGAAGGAAGCAAACAAGCACGAATCAAGGAAGACCAAGCAGGGACGGGGAACCGTTGGAAAAACCGCGGTCTTGGGAATGAGGCAAAGGGATGGAAAGGTCATCGCCAAGACCGTATCAAGCACAGGCAAGGAAACATTGCAGGGGGAGATAGAAAAGCATGTTGAAAAGGGTTCAATGGTTTGCAGTGATGATCACAATTCCTACATCGGATTAAAAAAACTCAATTACAATCACAAGACTGTCAAGCATAGTATTGGTGAGTATGTCATAGGCAATACCCATACAAATGGAATCGAATCAACTTGGGCTTTGCTCAAGAGAGGGGTTTATGGCACTTGGCACCATGTAAGTCCGAAGCATCTCGGGCGTTATGTGAATGAAGTTGCATTCAGATTGAACGAGGGCAGTGTCAAGAACCATTTGAGTGAAAGAATCGGTTGGTTGTGTCGCTATACTGACAACAAGAGATTGCCTTATGCGGAGTTGACCAAATGACTGATATGTTCAATGGTATCAGTTTTGATCAACTGCTATCAGGTTCAACCAAGTCATTTTTTGAATCTGGGATTATCAAGGGTGATGTTATCAATGTATTGAGAGACCAACCATTTGATATCAGGTTTGATGTGGTCATTGCTGATCCTCCATATAACATTGGCAAGGATTTTGGAAACAACAATGACTTCATGCCATTGGAAGAATATGTTGAATGGTCAAAGGATTGGCTTCATCAATGCTTTCGATTGCTTGAAGATGATGGAATTATCTATGTTTACGGCTTTTCTGAAATTCTGTCACAAATTTCAACACAATATCCAATAAACCAACAAAGATGGTTGATTTGGCATTATACAAACAAGGCAGTGCCGTCATTGAAATTTTGGCAAAGATCACATGAATCAATACTTGCTCTTTGGAAAACTGAAAAGAGACCTGATTTGGAAATAGACCAGATCAGGGAACCTTATACAGAAACTTATCTTAACAATTCAGCTGGGAAAATTCGTAAGGGTACCCCTTCAAGATTTGGGGGAACAAAAGGAAAAAAAACAAGGTACAAAGCGAATCCAAAGGGTGCGTTACCTAGGGATGTTATCAAGATTCCCGCTTTGGCAGGAGGAGCAGGTGCAAGTGAAAGATGGTTTATGAGGATGGACAACAAAAAGGTATATCCACCCAGCGAAATGAAAAACCACAGAGAAGCCGAAATCCTTAAGCATCCGACACAAAAACCAATGAAATTAACCGAAAAGTTAATCAGATCAAGAATTGTCAAAGGAGAAACAGGCAGGGTTTTAATTCCCTTTGCTGGATCGGGTTCGGAGTGTATTGTTGCGAATCAACTTGGTTGCGAGTATAGAGGCATTGAAATCAACCCTCTATATATAGAATTTGCAGAAAAGTGGATGAAGCAATATGCCTTACAGATTAACTCCTAGAATGCTCCAATCATTTAGAAATGACTTAACTGGTTTTCATGATTTATTCACCGGATCACGATGTTCTGGTTGGCAATTGGAAGAGTTGATTTGGAGAGCAATCAACTCTGATCCTGCAACTGGACATCATGCTCTTTGGAGGGAAGCAGGACATGATGACCAGGCAGATATAACTGTAAGAATAAATGGACGAGACATTCCATTACAAATTAAATCAGGAAAAGTGACACGACCTAGAAATGTTAATCACCAGATTTTAACTATTTCAGGACACAGGTTAACTCGTTTTGATGGTGACTTTGAAGCAATTACAGAATATCTAAACCATAGACCCGCAGAAATTATTTCAGTATCATATCGCAGATTGGATGATGATCAGGGTTTAAGTCATGAATATACTATGCGGCATATAGATTCAGAAGTATTAACAGGACTTTATCCAGATAATTGGGAGCATAGAGGAACAAGTTATTATCAAACGAACAATCAAGGTGTAATTTTCAAGCTTACTCCGAACATGAGTTGGCAAATTTGGTGGACAATTCCAGAGTATTTATTTGAAAACGGTCCTACATTCATAATTTGATTTTATTTATGTATATAATTCCCAAAAAAGATGTGTGGATACGGTAGCATTACAGAGAAAGGGGTGAATAGTTATCAAAATAGAAACCAAGATTGATGTGACGATCATATGAATTTTCAGCGGATGGTTTTTCAAATACCATGATTTCCTTTTGCGGCGGTATTTGCCAATTTGTCTGCCCGGTTATTACCTTCATTTTTATGGTGCCCCTTGACCCATTTCCATTTAACACAGTGCCTTGAAGAATTCTCATCAAGTTTTTGCCATAATTCCTTGTTCTGTACTGGTCTCCGAGAGGTCAATTTCCAGTTATTGGACTTCCACTTGCCCAACCATTCTGTAATTCCTCCAATCAGGTATTTGCTATCCGAAAAAATTGTAACATCAGAATTTTCAGGGAGATTTTCTAGAACCTTAATGGCACTGGTTATTTCCATGCGATTGTTTGTCGTATGTTCTTCGAAGCCCGACATTTCATAGGTCTGCTTCAATTGCCCATCAGACCAGGCTTCAACAACCACACCCCAGCCACCTTTGCCCGGGTTGCCAAGACAGGAACCATCTGTATAGGCAGCGAATTTAGTGTTGCTGGTTAGTGGTATATTGATTGTACCCTTTGGGTTTGTTGAAGGTCCGCTTTTGATTCCAACTTCCTTGTTATTGGAAAGTTGCCAGGAGATGTTTCTCCTTGAATTCAAATAGTACAGGGTATTCCAAAGTTGATTGACAAGACTCTGGTCGTCGAATAAAGGCAGTGGGTTTTCATTGATTCGGTTGTTGGTCTTAGTTTCGAGACCATCCAAAATATACGAGTTGTCAATGGACACCTCAATCACTTCGTTTCCTTCGGGTAATGTGGACAGGGTGGTGATGCCCGCCAACAAATAAACCTCTCGAGGGGAGGAAGTTTCAAATGACCCGGTGAGTTTCTTGGTTGATTGTATGGAATTGTTGGATTGTGAATTGATCCGAATTGACCAGTGCCCTACACCCTTGCCTGCATGGTACTTGACTGAAATCAGGGCTCTTGTCATTTGAGGTGTCAGGAAATGTGACCGGGGGCAATTATGTTCGCAATTCCTTGGGCAAATTGAAGGTTACATTCTCCTTGATCGTTTCAAGCGAAACAAAATTCAGATTGAAGTGATTGTTGAGGAAATCCTGACATCTCGTAACGAGAATTTCGGGTGCACTGGCACCTGATGTAAGTCCAATGGTTTTAAATCGCTTGATAAAATTCAAATCCATTTCATCGGGGCCTGAAATGAGCAGGGAAAAGGCACAACCGGATTGCATGCCGACCTCTACCAGGCGCTTGGTGTTGGACGAGTTGGGGCTGCCTATGACAAATAGGCATTCAATAAATGGAGCAGCCTTCTTTACAGCTTCCTGGCGGTTGGTGGTGGCATAGCAAATGTCAGACTTGTGTGGTCCCTTGATATTTGGAAATCTTTCTTTAAGGGCAACGATGATCGGGGCTATATCATCAACTGAAAGGGTCGTCTGGGTTACAAAAGCCATTTTGTCAGGATCAATCGGATTGAGCTTGCCAACATCGTCAACCGTTTCAACGAGGTGAATTTCACCAGATTGCAACTGTCCCAAGGTTCCCAGTGTTTCCGGGTGACCGGCATGACCTATCATCACATTCTGTAATCCTTCCTTGTGATTTCTCTGGATTTCAACATGAACCTTTGAAACCAGAGGACAGATGGCATCAAAAAACTTGAGATTGCGGTTTTTTGCCTTCTTGATTACCGATTGGGCCACACCATGGGCTGATAGAATGACTGGACGGTCATCGGGACACTCGTCCAGTGACTTGACAAAGACAACACCTTTTGCCCTAAGGGTATCCACAACAAACTTGTTATGGACGATTTCATGCCTGACATAAACGGGAGGGCCCCATTTGACAAGGGATTGTTCGACAATTTCGACCGCTCTCTCCACACCTGCACAGAACCCTCTCGGGGAAATCAGGTAAAGATCCAGATCTTGCTTTTCGGAAGGTGTAATCATTAGGTTTTTTATCTCTACATCAGTGTAAATGGTTATTTACAGGTTAGTTGATATATTTAAAAATGAAAGAAAAAAATTGTTCAAGTTCTTTTTCAGGCTTCAAAAGTTATTCAAGCCATCAGGAACGATTTCTGCCAACCAGGGTAAAAATCTTTTTCGAAATGTAGTTTCAAGGGCTTGCCTGAACGTGTATTGACCATAACAAAAATAAATGGCATGGCCTTTGGCAGGTTGTAAAAAAAGGTTTTTCGCATATATTGGAGGTAAGAATTTGTAAGGAATAATTTGGAGTTTCCAGATGGCTCGTGTCACCACAGAGGATTGTATTGAAAAGGAACCAAACAGGTTCAAGCTGGTTATGCTGGCGGCTCAAAGGGCAAAGGAATTGTCAAATGGTGATTATCCAACCGTTGAGTTGGAAAATGACAAACATACGGTTGTTGCCCTGAGAGAAATCGCCGAGGGAACACAACCGGTAGATTCACTTCACCAAAGAGCTGTATACAAACACCAGAAACATGCTGAAACACCACCTCTTGATGAAGAGGAGTTCAACTTCCAATTGGGATTGGATTCCTCGGATTATGGTGGCATAAAGGGAACCAGGGATTTTTCCTTTAACCCATTTGAAGATGATATGGGCAGTCTTAGTGACGAGGACGGAGAAAAATAAAATTACCCATGGTGACAACACCATTGAGTATGACTGGGATAAAGTCCTGGAAGAGTTATTAACGAAAATATTCTGCTATGAGGCCCATCCTGATACCGAGAAGGTTAGAGAAGCCTATTACTTCGCCTTTGAATGCCATAAAGACCAGAAAAGGAAATCTGGTGAGCCCTATTTCACACATCTGGTTGCCGTAGCCAATATCCTTGCTGACAAACAGCTCCACTCCGACATCATAATTGCGGCATTGCTGCATGATTCAATCGAGGATACCGAAGGGGTCGTATACAAAAGCATTCAGAAGAAATTCGGACATGAAATAGCCGGTATCGTGGATGGTGTAACCAAAATAACCGAATTGAACCTTGATCCAACCGTACAAAAACAGGCTGCCAATGTTCAAAAACTCATTGTGGCTGTGGCCAAGGATGACCGGGTTATCCTGGTAAAACTTGCCGACCGCCTTCACAACCTTCAGACCATTGGACATCTTTCCCCGGCCAAACAGCGTTTCAAGGCTAAGGAAACCATGGAATTTTATGCCCCGATTGCCGAACTTCTGGGACTGAGGGCGTGGCATGATGAATTAGAGGACCTAGCCTTTGAAATCCTGTATCCAAGAGCCCGCCAATCGGTGGTGAAATATATTGAGGAATTGAGGTGGACGGATGAACAAAAAAATGTTTCTGCGGAACCATTGGTGGATCAAATCACTACGCAGCTGGAACGAATGTTACTCCAAAAGGGTTTGACGGGAGTCAAAATCGAAAGTAGGGAAAAACTGCCCTATTCCGTTTGGCGAAAAATGAGAACTGGACGCAAGAAAATATCTTCCATATTCGATCTTTATGGCATCAGGATCATTACCAGAATAGAGGATGATGTCTATGTTGCCCTTGGTGCCATTCACAATAAATGGCAAGCCCTGCCAAACAGGTTCAAGGATTACATCAGCCATCCCAAGCCGAATGGTTATCGGTCAGTCCATACGACAGTGGCCTATGATACGGAACACCGCGTTGAGTTCCAGATCAGAACAAGGTTGATGCATGAGGTTGCCGAGACAGGCATTGCCAACCATTGGCAGTACAAGGAGGGGGTTCAAATGGCCAACCCCTACATGGTCAATTCATCGGTTTGGAAACAGAAACTGGACAATGTTTTGACGGAAAGTTCCGACAAGCTGGATTTTTTGGATCACCTCAGGGAAGAAATCAACACCCGTAGTGTGTTCTGTTATACACCTTCCTTTGAGGTTGTCTGGCTTTCCAAGAATGCAACAATATTGGATTATGCCTATGAACTGAACAGGGATCTGGGCAACAGGGCCATCAGCGCCACCATTGATGGTGAAGTGGTTCAACTGGACAATCAAGTGGTTAATGGCCAGGTCATCAATATCATAACAGCTCCCGATAATTACATTGATGAAAAAAAGAAACTCTGTGCCTTGACCAAGAAAAGTCAACGGTATATTGAGGAGCTGGAAACTGAGCTGAAGATCGATGAGGCCATTAAGTACGGCAGAAATACCCTTCGTCATTATCTTGAGGATAATGGGAAGGTATTTTCTGAAAAAGCGGTACGGACTGCAGCTGAAATACTCAAAATCAAGAGTGGTGATGAACTTCTCAGAAGAATAGGGAATCTGGAAATCAATTCAAGGGATGTGTTGGTCGTTCTTTATCCAGACATATCACTATCATCACCAACCAATGAAAGACCCGAGCAATTGATCCTGGGAATAGACAAGGACACACTTCCCGAAATGGCAGCCTGTTGTTATCCCCTTCCCGGCGATCGAATCATCGGATTCCAAAATGATGACAATACCGTCTTGGTTCATGTTTTTGATTGCCAAGTCCTGGAAGAGAACAAACAGTACGATAGGTGGATTGATCTTGAATGGCACCCCGGACCATATGGAATAGACCATCCCGCAAAACTGGATATCGTCATGTCAAACCGGCCGGGAGCTTTGGGTGAGGTTTGTACGGCAATCGGTACGATGCAGGCAAATATCCGCAATGTCATAGTAGAGTCGAGGACCCTGGAAAGTTTCCATTTTCTGTTGGAGGTCGAGGTTAGTCACCTCAAGCATTTTTATGATTTGATCGGTTTTGTCGGATCCAAGCAATGTGTCAGGAGCATTTCAAGATATCAGGCCGCCTCGGTTTCTTCTGAATACCCTGTTCAAAAACTTGAAAAGGCTCTTTGATTTTAACCTATCAATATCAGCATAGGATTGTTTTGGAGATTTTATGGTTATGTCCGATTATTTGCGTCTTGGTGTGAATATTGACCATGTTGCTACAGTTAGAAATGCCCGGGGAAGTGATCATCCCGATCCGGTAGATGCTGCCATACTTGCTGAGGAAGCCGGCGCCGATGGTATCACTGCCCATCTGAGGGAAGACCGAAGGCACATCAGGGACCGTGACATTGCAAGGTTGAAGGATACCTTGAAAGTTCCCCTCAATCTTGAGATGGCAGCAACCGAGGAAATGCAACAGATTGCCCTGAAGCACAAGCCCCATGCCATTTGCCTTGTTCCCGAACGACGTCAGGAACGGACTACTGAAGCGGGTTTGGATGTTTTTGCACAAAAGGCACATCTTGGCGAGTATATCAAGCCATTGCAAAATGCCGGTTGCCGGATTTCATTGTTTGTAGGAACGGATATCAAACAGATCAGAGCGGCAGCTGAAGCTGGTGGCCAGGTTGTCGAAATACATACGGGACCCTATTGTGAGGCTAAAAACGATAGTCTGGACCAAGCCATATCAAGGCAACTCGACAAGATCAAAACGGCAGCTCAAGTGGCCCATGAATTGGGACTGGAGGTTCATGCAGGACATGGATTGACCTTTCAATCAGTTAGGGAAATAGCATCCATAGGAATAATCAGGGAACTCAACATCGGCCATTTTCTGATTGGTGAAGCCATTTTTTCCGGCTTGAGGGAAGCAGTACAAGCCATGCGCCGAACCATGGATGAAGCCAGAAATGGCCAATGAGCATCAATTTCGTTTCGCAATGGATTTAGATAGCCGTGATTGTTGGCATCGGCATTGACATCGTGAACATGTCACGTCTGGAAGGAGCGCTTTTCCGTCATGGTGATCGCTTTCTGGAAAGGGTGTTTACACCTCATGAAAAACAGATTGCCCAGCGCGTTCCCAACCCGTCTTGGGTATTGGCCAAAAGATGGGCAGCAAAGGAGGCTTGTTCAAAAGCCCTGGGTACCGGAATGAGACAAGGCATCAGATGGCGGGATTTGGAAGTTCGGAATCTGAAAAATGGGTTTCCGACCATGCATATCCATGGCAGGGCCAAAGTCCGGTTGGATGAACTTGTTCCCCATGGTTGGGAGCCGGAAATATTTCTGACCATGTCCGACGATTACCCCTGGGCCATCGCCAAGGTTGCTATTCAGGCAAGAAAATGTGGTGAACCAGCCCTTGAACCACCGAGCAACAAAAAATAAAAACCCTAATGGAAAATTAACGCGGAAAAAATTTATGGCCGAAATGGACTTTTTATCCAAGGTATACGAGTTGGAGACGGATAGGGATATTTTCGACCTATATACGAAATGGGCAGAATCTTATGAACAAGACGTAATCAAGAATGGATACAGGACGCCGGAGAGATGTGCGAGTGATTTGGCAAATGCAACCACCCATCGAAGCCTGTCAATTCTTGATATGGGTTGTGGCACCGGATACTCGGGGCTTGCTCTTCAAAAGGCGGGATTTTCCAATATTGACGGTACCGACATTAATCCCGCCATGCTCGAAATGGCACGGTACCGGAATATTTACAACAATGTTTATCTGGGAACCATTGAAAAGCCGCTTCCTGAAAATATTTCATCATATTCCGCGATTTCGGCAATAGGCGTAATTGGTTCCGGTGCTGCACCTGTTGATCTGCTCAGGGAAATATCGGGTGCCATTTCGCCAGGTACCCTGTTCGTTTTTTCGCTCAATGAACATACAATAAGGGATCCTGCTTTTGTTAGAGCAATCGAAGAATGTGTGGATAAGGGAGTTTGTGATCTGGTATCCAGAAGTACCGGACCCCATTTAGAGAAACTGAACACGACCTCGGCGGTTTTTGTATTGAAAAAGATTTAACCTGAACGTTCACCTAAGACAAAGTTATGATAGACACAATCAAAGAAAATGTTATCACCCTGATTTTGGCGCTTCTGATAGCCGGTCTGTTCAGAACCATTTTCTTTCAACCATTTTTTATTCCCTCGGGTTCGATGAAAGATAACCTGCTGGTGGGTGATTTTCTTTTTGTAAACAAGATGGCTTACGGTTATTCACAATATTCCTGCCCATGGGCAATGTGCCCGTTTGATGGCAGAATTTTTGGCAAGGAGCCCAAAAGAGGTGATGTGGTGGTGTTCAGACATCCCACCCGAAAGGAAGATTACATCAAACGGTTGATTGGTTTGCCGGGTGACGAGATAAGGATTGTTGGCGACTCTGTTGCAATAAAGACAAGAGAAAATCCCGACCGAAACAGTTGGTTTGAATTTCCCAGGGAGCAAATCGAGGACTTTGAGGAACCATTCGCGCCACAGGGAGGAGCAAGAACTTTTCCCCGTTGCAGCAATCAAGCGTCTACCGATGGCGTCTGCAAGAAAAACAGGTTTGAGGAGATCAATTCTGATGGGAGAAGCTATACGACCCTGGAAATCGGACCTCCAACGACCATTGGTACAGAGTTGATTTACAAGGTACCTGAAGGTCATTTCTTTTTCATGGGTGACAATCGAGACAACAGTCTGGATAGCCGGGTTCCCCAGGAACGAAGGGGGGTGGGTTATGTACCCTTTGAAAATCTGGTTGGAAGGGCGAATTTGGTTGTCTTTTCTTCAGCGGGTTCTTCCCTCTTTTTCTTCTGGACCTGGCGGAGTGACAGATTTCTCAAGGCTGTAAGGTGAGCAGCAACAGGGCATTTTCCCAACTGGAAGAAGGACTGGGGTATGTTTTCAAGAACAAACTATTGCTGAAGAACGCCTTGATTCACAGTTCGCATGTACATGATGAAACGGCCAATAACGAGAGGCTGGAATTTCATGGTGACAGGGTTTTGGCACTCGTTGTCGTGGATTACATGTTTAAGGAATATCCCACGGCTGGGGTTGGTGAATTGGCCATCAGACTCAACAAGGTGGTATCCAGAAAAACATGTTCAGAAATTGCCAAATCCATTGATCTTGGGAAATATTTGATTCTCGGACATGATGCCAGACATTCCGGTACCCGTACTAGGGCATCGGTGCTCGGCGGGGCAATCGAAGCAGTGATTGGCGCCATATACCATGATGGTGGATTGGAGGAAGCAAGGAAACTGGTTCTGAAACTCTGGCAACCCCACCTGTCTTTTGAAGTAACTGATGCCATTGATCCCAAGAGTGAACTTCAGGAACGTCTGCAAATAATGGGAATGGAAATACCAACATACAAGGTTGTGAAGAAGGAGGGCCCAAGTCATGCACCTGAATTCCAGATAGAGGTCAGTCTTTCATCGGGCGAGAAGGCAGTTTCACAAGGGATGACCAAGAAGGAAGCCGAAAGAAAGGCTGCTCAGCTCATATTAGACAAATGGAAAAAAGCCAGTGATTAAAACCTATTTCGGCTATGTTGCCTTGACGGGTGAACCCAATGTCGGAAAATCCACCCTGCTTAACAGATTGGTGGGAACCAAATTGGCAATTGTAACCCATAAGGCCCAAACCACTCGTACAAACCTGATCGGTATACAGAATAGGGCAGGTACCCAAATTGCCTTTGTTGATACACCGGGTATCTTCAACCCCAAAACCAAGTTGGATCAGGCGATGGTCAAGTCTGCCTGGGGAAGTGTCAAATATGCAGATATTATTTCCCTTATGGTCCAACCAAAGTCGGGCAGGTTGGAAGAGAATGAAGGTATCATCAAAAGGCTGAAGCAACTTGAGAAAAATCAGGCAAAAACAATTCTGATTGTCAACAAGATCGATCTGGTTAATCCAAGGGATTTACTCAAGCTGGTGGATACTTTTTCAAACCGGATGGACTTTGCCAAGGTGTTCTTGATTTCAGCCAAAAAGGGTGATGGCATTGAGGATCTGATCGAATGGTATTCGGACAATCTTCCCATGGGACCGTGGCTCTTTCCCCCTGATCAGATTTCCTCACAGTCCGTTCAAAGCCTGGCCTGTGACATTACCCGTGAAAAGCTCCTGTTGCGTTTGCATCAGGAAATACCCTACAATCTGAGTGTCCAGACTGATCAATGGAAGGAAATGAAAAACAATGAAGTCAGGATTGATCAAAACATAGTCGTTGCCAGAGATGGGCACAAGGCGATGGTCATTGGAGCTTCGGGATCCTGTATCAAACAGGTAGGCATTGATGCCAGAAAGGATATTTCCAAGTTGCTGGGTCAAAAAGTCCATCTCTTTCTGCGTGTAACTGTCCGCAAGAAATGGATGGATGACGAAAAAAGGCTGCAAGAAATGGGCCTGGGTCAGCCCTGAGATGATATTCTTTGCAGAATGAACCTGTTGAACATCACGAATTGAGTTGTTTTCATATGGATTGGCAAGACACGGGTTTTTTTCTTTCGGCCAAACCGTATGGCGAACATGCTGCCATTGCCAGTGTCATGACCAAGCACCATGGCAAAAGATCGGGAATGATCTGGAACGCCAAGTCCAAGAAAATGGCCTCAATTCTCACTGAGGGCAATCAATTATCTATTGTATGGCGCGCCCGTCTCCATGAATTATTGGGAACTTTCAAGGTTGAACTGGAGGACCAGCGAACAGCGATTGTGTTTTCTGGACCAATTGCCCTAAATGCCCTTAACTCCATCTGTAACTTGCTTGACAGTCTCCTGCCGCAATTCGATCCACACAAAAACCTATATACAGAAACGGTTTGTCTTCTGGATAAGATCAATGCCACCCAAAACTGGTTAATTGATTACCTTGAATGGGAAATCCTGTTACTGAAGGAAATAGGGTTTGGTCTTGATTTGGAGAAATGTGCCGTTACCAATTCAGAAAATGACTTGGTATATATTTCTCCTAAGTCAGGCTGTGCCGTAAGCAAGGAGGGAGCAGGAGAATGGGCTTCAAAACTGTTTAATTTGCCCCAATGCATGTTGTCGGGAAAGGTTAAAGAACAAGAAGAAATACTTGATGGCTTACAGATAACGGGTCATTTTCTGAAAAAAGGCTTTCATCCTCATTCCGGCCTTCCCAAATTACCCCATTCAAGGCTTAGGCTGGAATCTTCAATACGCAAGAAGCTATCAAAATGAATTCTCCTGTTTATCAATTACACGAGATATCCTAAAATCGGTGTAACTATTCAGGTATAGAACTTGTCAATATATCGAACTTCATTGGATTTTTTGCCTATATCCTGAAGGTTTTGGACTTTTTACAGACAGAAAATGTAAAGGATTGTGCAGAAAAATATATTGGGAAATTCCGATTTTGCCTGTTTTCAGGGCACTCAGTATATCTGAATAGTTACCAAATACAAAAATATTCTGATAAACATAGGCATCTTTGTTTTGTTGATGAAAGTGGGATTCCGACTAGACCAAGTCAGGAACGACCTGGCTTTTTTGCGATTGGTGGGATAATTATACCTGAAAAACATTGGCATGAGATCAGAAAAAAGGTTCTTTGTCTCAAGGATCAAAATAACTATAAAGGTGCGGTTAAATGGAGATATTTTGCTCCAAATAACGATGATCCTACAAATCCCATGCTTGAATGGGATGAGGAAAAGAGAAACGAATTCCGATTATCACTGTTTAATATCATAATTGAAAATAACGCCATTAAGCTAATATGTTGTGTGTGTAATACGAGATTGGCTTACAATTTGAGGCATGTAAATAACCAAGAGGATGTTTATTTCCAAACCTACAAAGCTGTTACTGAAAGGTTTTAGTACTTCCTTCAGGATTTATCATCCAAAAACCATACATTTAACGGTATTATTGTTGCAGACCAACGTAATAGTAGGCAAGATAACCACTTGAGGGTCCAGCATGAAAATTTGGTACTTAAGACAAGCAGAAATACGGCAAATTACGAGAATTTTGTAGAAACGTTATTTTTTGTACCATCTGATATGAGTGTGGGCATGCAATTAGCTGATATGGTTGCGGGGGCAACATATCGTTATTTTTCGCGAGAAGATGATCGCTGGATTGAACATATCAGGGGAGTTTGTCGGACTAATACTAAAGGAAATATCAATGGATACGGCGTTGTACACCTTCCAAAGAGCAATTGGTCTGGCCCAGTTTTTAATTAGACATCGGGCGAGGCCTCGGCCTCACCATGCAATTTGACGCACTCCCGACAGGGCAAAAGATAATGATTATTATCATTTTGTCAAGTATTACTGTGTTGTAAAGGCAGTTCCCTATATTAACTTTTCTATTAATGCTTTGTAACTATTCAGTTATCCTGAGTGCCCTGAAAATAGGTGAAGTCGGCATTTCCCAATATATTTTTCTGTACAATCCTTTGCATTTTTTCTGTAGAATTCCAAACCCCTCAAATATAGACAAAAAATCCAATGAAATTCGATATATTGACAAGTTCCCTACCTGAATAGTTCAATGTTTTTTAATATCATCTATTAGGAAGTCTGGTTCTGGTTTTTAATGTCCCTCCTTGTTCTACGGCTGATATTTTTACGAGCTTAGAAAATTGGAGTAAGCACAACAGTGTATTACCTTTTTTGATTTGGAGTTTATTCATCACCAGACTTGTGGTAGAATTAAATCGCTTATAAATTTAAATGTGAGTTACTGAGGTGCATGGCTTCGGTTTGTTGGAGGTGTTGTGAAAGAATTGCCGGAGTTTGATTTTGGCCGTGTCGTGAAGCGGTCAGAAGTTGACTTGCCACTTTATGCATCACCGGTCGAAGCTGGTTTCCCTTCACCAGCCAACGATTACCTTGAAACTGCCCTGGACCTGAATGAATTTCTGGTACAGCGACCGGCTGCCACCTTTTTGGTTAGGGTGCAAGGCGACAGCATGAAGGATGCTGGTATATTGGATGGTTCAATCCTGATTGTCGATTCCAGCATCGAACCGCAAAGCGGCATGATCGTTCTCGCCATTGTTGACAATGAATTTACCGTAAAACGATTGGTCAAGGTCAGGAAGACATGGACCCTGCAGCCTGAAAATCCGGACTATTCGGCAATCAAGGTAACGAAGGACACTGAAATACGTGGTGTCATTACTGCCAGCATTCAGAAGTTCGGGAGCACTTTCTGATGTTTGCCCTGGTTGATTGCAACAACTTTTATGCAAGTTGTGAGCGGGTCTTCCGGCCGGATTGGAGAAAGGTTCCGATAGCGGTACTGTCCAATAATGATGCGTGTCTCATTGCACGGTCGGATGAAGTGGAGGAACTCGGTTACAAATTGGGGGACTCGTATTTCAAGCTCAGGAAGCAACTGCGGCGGGATGGGGTGATTGTCCGGAGCAGCAATTATGCCCTTTATGGCGATCTTTCACAGAGGGTCATGGAATGTCTGGAGGATCTGGCACCAAAAGTTGAGGTTTACAGCATTGATGAGGCTTTTCTGGACCTGCATGGTATTCAGGATTTGCCGGCCTTCGGTCAGAACATTGCCCGAACTGTCAGGCAATGGACAGCCATTCCTGTTTCAGTTGGTGTTGCGCCAACAAAAACCCTGGCAAAATTGGCCAATCATCTTGGCAAAAAATCATCAGGTTCAAATAATGTTCATATCATGGAACCTCCCTATCCCCTTGATCAGATAGCAATTGAGAATGTCTGGGGAGTTGGCCGTCGCCTGTCACTGAGGTTACGCCTGATGGGCATTGGGACAGCTCAGGATCTTGCTGACCTTGACTGCATGACTGCCAGAAAAAAGTTCAGTGTCGTTTTGGAAAGGACTGTACGGGAACTTCACGGAGAATCCTGCATAGAGATTGAAGAATTGCCGCCTGATCCACAACATCTCATGGTTTCACGGGGGTTCAAGGGAAAGGTTACAACCAAGCATCAACTTCAGGAAGCAGTAGCAACCTATGCGTCCAGAGCAGCTGAGAAAGCAAGAGCCAGGGGAGTTTACGCAGGAACCGTCCAGTTGTTCATTCGAACATCCCCATTTTCAACGGGACCACGCTATTTAAACAATGCATCCTGGACTTTTTTGGCCCCGTGCAATGACAATCTTTCCTTGGTCAAGGCGGCCACAAGATGTTTGGATACTATTTGGAAAGACGGGTATGCCTATCAGAAAGCAGGTGTTTTGCTGACCGACCTGTCCACTGAACAACAAAGGACGATCCCTTTGCTTGAGAAAGCCCCTCGCGAAACCACTGGGGAGTTGATGAGGTTGATGGACCGTATGAATCAGCGCTACGGGTCAGAAATGGTACGTATTGCATCCAGTGGGATCGAACGCCCATGGATGATGTCCCGGGAGTTTCTTAGTCCAAGTTACACAACATGTTGGGAGGACATTCCAACAGTTCTTGCATGAAGGTGGGTTTGCTAAAAAAACGGTGCAAGAATTTACAACACTTTGATATAAAGTTCTTTTGAATCAGAAATTGAAGGCCGGACTTGGTATCAAACAAGTACTTTCTGGTAATGTTTAAGAGCCTGTATCATAAGTCAAAAAACAATAAGAATGATGCTGTTTGGCCTGAAATTCAGAACTGATTTGGAATCAAAAATGGTTTTTTGTCTGAACATGTATTGAATTTGCTACATTTTTCGACTTATGGAACAGGCTCCAAGCCTTTCTGTTGGGGAATTAAGGCAAGGAGAAAAGTCTGTGGATGATTTCTACTACCCCCTCCTCAAGAGTTCATCATACAAGGGAATGTTTTCTCATAGTGGCCAACTGTCGCTATGTTGAAAAGTGAAATCAGCATTTTTCTTTTCAAGCCATCATTGGCTTGGCTGATCAGTCATTCTGGAATCGATAAGGGGAAAGACCAAAAAAAAGTTGACAGAAAGAATGCTTTATAATAAGTTCGGTAAGTGAACGAAATAATTAGATTGAAATGTCATCCTATACTAAAATAAGCCGAAAGATATCGCAAAGCTCTGTTGTCCAGGCGATTGTAAACTATGGACCGGTTTCTCGTGCCAGCGTTGCGAAAATAACTGGATTGTCCAAGCAGACAGTATCTGAAATTGTCGCGAAACTTGAGACCAAGGGGTGGGTTCGTGCCGTGGGACAGACGGAGGGTCATATCGGCAGAAGGGCCGTGGTTTATGAACTTTCCCCCACAGCAGCATTGGTAGCGAGCGTGGACTTGGGTGGAACCAAGGTAAGGGCCGCTCTTTGTGACCTCAATGGCAGGATTTTGTATGAACTGCTTGAATCAACCGATCCAAGGGGCGGAATAAATATTGTTCATCAAATTGCCCGAATGGTACGCAGCCTGGTTTCCAATTCCGGCAACTCTTACAAGGGATTGCATACTGCCGTGATAGGTGTACCAGGTGTTGAAGACAGTGAAACGGGAAAAATCCATCTTGCACCAAATATAACTGGAATTGAAAAAATAAACTTTGCAGAATGTCTCAGAAAAGAACTGGGTATTGCGATTATCGTCGAAAATGATGTCAATCTATCTGCCCTTGGTGAACATTGGCTTGGTGACCAGGGAGAGCATGATAGCCTTGTATTTCTTTCTATTGGAACTGGTGTTGGTGCTGGAATAGTTCTAGGTGGAAACCTGTTAAGGGGCAGTTTCGGAGCTGCAGGAGAAGTTGGATTTTTGCCTATTGGTACTGATCCAAACGAACCCGAAAGCCTCAATTCAGGAGCCTTGGAAAGGGCGACTGCAACTTGTGCGATTATAAACGGATTCAAAGAGCGCTCAGGAATTGAAAAAACAGTTCCAGAAGTTTTCGAAGCCGCGGCTTCTGGTGATAAATATGCAATTGAGGTTTTAGATAATGTAGCCAGTAATTTGGCTTTGGCTATTGCAGCTGTCGTTGCCATCATTGATCCATCCAAAATAATTGTGGGGGGTTCTATCGGTTCGCGTCCTGAGTTGCTCGAAAGGATTGCCAAATACGCCTCAAACTGTATTCCAAGACAGATCAAGATTGAAAAAACAAGGCTTGGTAATCAGGCTAGTCTTGCTGGGGGTGTTGCAACGGCACTCTATCATATGCACTTGTCTCTATTTGCAGAAGGCCAGGATATAGGGACAATTTCGGTCCCTCCCGCTCCAGCCATTGAGAACTTCAACGTTTGTGAGGTGCAATGACTGATTTCATGCGGACTCTTTCACAGGCTCAGGATAAAAATGCCGACCTGGAACTGTTGCGTAGTGCAATTGCCCTGGAAAGTATTACCGGAAACGAAACACCGTTTGCCTCGTTTCTACTCTCTGAGCTTGAATCACTTGGATTGAAAACAGGCTTCGGCGATTTTCTGGAAGGGCGCAAAAATGTCTGGGGACATCTGGCTGGCAAGGTGGGTTATCCCCATTTGATGTTTGCAGGTCATACAGATACTGTCCATGTTCGAGGTTGGGAAAATTACTGGAAGTCTGACCCACGAGCCGATCCATTCGCTGGTGTTGAATTTGAAAAAGCAATCTGGGGGCGGGGTGCTTGCGATCTCAAGGGTGGAATATGTGCGGCTTTAGCGAGCCTTCGGTTACTTCAAAGCATCAATTGTGAATTGGAGGGTGGTATAACTTTTGCTTTTTTTGGTGATGAAGAAAGTGGGGAAACCGGTACGGGTGTCAGTGCCGGAATAAAAGCCTTTGTAAAACAGTTTGAAGCTGAAAAGTTGGCTGCTCCAGATTTTGCCATCTACCTTGAACCTACAACCTTGAATATCTTCACGGCACAGATTGGATTTTTTATTGCTGATCTGACTGTCAAAGGAAAAACAGCCTATTTTGGTAAGCCTGAACAGGGGGTAGACGCACTTAAACATACGCACGAACTATTAACCAGGATTTGGTCTCATGAAACAGAAATACGTTCTGGTTATTCCCATGACCTTCTTGGATCATCAACCCTTCTTGTGACCAGCATTGAGGGAGGTGGTTTTATTGCTGTGCCTGAATTGTGCAGGTTTTCGTTGATTCGAACACTTCATCCTGATGAAGACATGGATGAGGCGATAGAGAAGTTTGAAGCCTGCATATTTTCCAAGGAAGGAATTTCGGTACAGGTTGACTATCCGGCAGGACGGGATCATCCCAAAGGGGGTATGGCATCTGAAATACCTCCGGATATTGAGCAAGTCATGCTCTTGCAGGATTGTATTCGACGGGTTTCCTTGGACAAGGGAGAGATCAAAGGTGCACCCTTTTGGTCTGAAATGTCCTTTCTTGTGGACGATTTTGGTTGCCCGGCGGTTTATTGTGCTCCAGGAGACATTTCCGTTGCCCACACTTTTGAAGAACGGATCAGGATAGATGAATACCTCTCGGCAATACGGAGTTTTGCCTTGTTTATCGCACAGTATTGCGGAGTTAAACCTTTGTCAAAAAATTTAATCCAGTGAAAGGAGATCATTATGACTAAACTGACAAAAACTTTTATCAGCACAATGCTGATAATATTTCTGGGATCATGGGTTGGTGCTGAAACTATTGGCCCTGGAGGGGAATCTGCTACTCCAAGTTCTGAAATTGTGGTTGGTGATGACCTTGTCGCATCGATTCAGGCAGGTAATTATACTGCAGCTCTGTTGTGGCATGATCAATCGGATTTTGTCAACGCGGTTACGGCAGGTGCATCAGACGAATTTTCTCGGTTGGGAATAGAAGTGGTTGCTGTAACCAGTGCGGGTTTTGATGCAGCCAAACAGCGAAATGATATTGAAACAGCACTGGCCAGGAATCCAAGCATCATACTCTCACTGCCACTTGATCCTGTCACTTCTGCTGCGGCATTTGAAGAGGCAAAGGATGCTGGTGTGGCACTGACCTTCTTATCGAACCTGCCGTCTGGTTATGAGCATCCGGAAGATTATGCCGCGATTGTAACAGACGACTTGTTTGAAATGGGAAAGCAGGCTGCTGATGCTCTCGCTGCTGCCATGGGCAATGGCGGTACTGTCGGTTGGATTTATCATGATGCCGCCTATTACGTGACAAATCAGCGTGATAACGCCTTCAAAACGACCATAGAGAACGATTATCCTGATATCACCATTGTTGCCGAGCAGGGAATAAGTGATCCGGCACGTGCAGAAGATATAGCCAATGCAATGTTGCTCAAAAACCCTGATATCGGTGGAATCTATGTGACTTGGGCAGGTCCAGCCGAGGGAGTGCTTGCAGTTTTACGGGCCAATGGCAATGATAGGACAAAGCTTGTAACATTGGATCTTTCTGAGCCTATTGCACTTGATATGGTACGTGGTGGTAACGTTGTGGCAATTATAGCTGATGAAGCGTATGAGCTTGGAAGGGCAATGGCGGCGTCGGCAGCACTGGATCTTATGGGAGAAGTTGTTCCTCCATTCATTGTGGCACCGGCGATTACCGTGAATGCTGACAATATAATGGAAGGTTGGAATCAATCGCTCAATATTGACCCACCCGCAAGTGTGGTTTCAGCTGCACAAAACTAAATTACCAGCGGATTGCCTTGGCAATCCGCGTATTCTTTTTTTCAGGTTGGATAACTGATGGAAGGAAGTCACTTGTTTTCAAAATGGCTGAATCTACAGAAGAACCTAATTTACATTGGTTTTTTCGGGATATTCCTCTTTTTTGCTGTAACATTGTATAACGATGGTTTCCTGACAACCCGCAACTTGACAAATATCGTTTTGCAGACGGCACCTGCGACGATTATGGCTATTGGGTTGGTATTTGTACTTTCATCTGGTGAGATTGATATCAGTTTTGGCTCGATTGTCGCTGTATCCGCCCTGACGACCGCACTGGTTTTGCAGAGTGCTCCACTAGTCATAGGTATAATGGCAGGTCTGGGAGCTGGCCTTGCGATTGGCTTTTTCAATGGTATCTTTGTTGCATACCTTCGCTTACCGTCTTTTCTTGTAACATTGGCCACAATGGGACTGTTTGCAGGAATTGCCAGATCCATGACAAATTTGCGTTCGATTCCAGTACTCAACGATACGTTCACAGGTATTTTTGGATCAGGAAAACTGTTTTCAATTCCCTCGCTGGTTATTTGGACAATCCTAGCTGTGTTGATTGGGCATATTGTTTATCGACACACACGTTTTGGAGCGCATATCCTTGCCGTTGGAGACAATGCCCGTGCAGCACAAGTTTCTGGCATTAGCGTGGCCAGGGTTCGACTTTATGCCTTGACTCTTTGTGGTGGAATGGCAGGTTTGGCAGGCATGCTTTATGCCGGACGGCTTCAAGCTGCCAAATATACGTTGGGTGAAAGTGACTTGATGACCGTTATAGCTGCTGTCATTGTAGGCGGTACAGCACTTTATGGCGGCAAGGGATCTGTTGTTGGCGCCTTGTTTGGTTCCTTGATGATGGGAATGCTCAACAACGGGCTTATTCTTATGGGCCTGGATGTATCTGATCAAATGATTGTACGGGGGGTAATCATTCTTCTCGCGGTCGCTCTGTCCCTGAGAAATTTCAATCGCATTTAGGAATTATCATGTTTTTAGACTTGCTTATCCGAAGAAACCCAACTTTCGTTGAGACTGCCATTGCATTGCATCAACAAGGCAAGCTGCCAGCAAATTCATATGTGATTGATCTGGATAAGGTGGAACGTAATGCAAAACTGTTTCAAACCGAAGCCAGCAAATTCGGACTCACAACATTTGCCATGACCAAGCAGGTTGGACGACATTCCGGTTTTTGCCAAGCAGTCATCAAAGGAGGAATCAAACAATCAGTCGCGGTTGATGTCGCTTGTGCCGTGGCCTGTGACAAAGCCGGCCTCAAAACAGGACATATTGGGCATCTTGTTCAAGTACCAGTTGCCGAGGCAGATTTTGTGGCCAGTAAATTGAAGCCGGATTTCTGGACGGTATTTTCAGAAGGCAAGTCAAGGGAGGCTGCAGAAGCTTCCTCTCGGGCAGGTCGAAAACAGAAGATTCTTGCCCGTATTCAATCTGCCGGTGATACTTTCTATCGGGGTCATGAAGGTGGATTTGATGCCGGTGATATTATCGAAACAGCTGATGGCATCGACAAACTTGAAGGTGGGTGTTTTGCTGGAATAACTACTTTTCCGGCCCTGCTCTTTGATCCATCAACTGATAAGGTTAAACCGACTCCCAACCTGAGGACCCTGGAATGTGCTGCTGGAAAACTCAGAGCTGCTGGACAGACGGACATAGAAATCAATGCTCCGGGAACAACATCTTCTGTCGTGCTTTCTGCCTTGGCAGAAGCCGGTGCAACACAATGTGAACCCGGCAATGGGCTTCATGGAACGACGCCACTTCATGCAGTTGAAGACTTGCCAGAGGATCCGGCGGTACTTTATGTGTCGGAAGTGTCGCATATCCACGGTGGCAAAGCATACTGTTTTGGTGGTGGGCTCTATATAGATCCAGTATTTCCGAAATATCAGGTACAGGCTCTGGTGACTTCAGAACCAGGAACCCGACACGCTGATTTGCACGATGTTGAAATGCCTGACTATTCGGCCATTGATTACTATGCGATGATTGATTCTGGTGCCGGAAAGAATCCACAACCAGGAGATACCGCGGTGTTTGGTTTTCGTGGGCAGGCTTTTGTTACTCGGGCCCATGTAACGGGCCTCAAAGGTTTATCATGCGGCAAACCTGAAGTGACCGCCATTGAGAATGGCTTTGGAAACAAAGCATTATGGCCAGGAGCATTTAAACCATGACGGAGCTTCAACCGGTCTTGTCACTCAGGGGCATCAATAAAGCATTTGATGGTCTTGTTGCCATTCAAAACTTTTCACTCGATCTTTTTTCCAGCAAGATTGTAGCTCTTGTTGGTGATAATGGTGCAGGCAAGTCAACCATAATCAAGGTCATATCAGGTATCTACCCACCAACCTCGGGTGACATTCTGCTGGATGGTGAAATGGTTTACTTTTCCGATGCAAGTTCCTCTCGAAGCAAGGGAATTGAAGTAGTCCATCAGGACTTGGCGCTGGTTGACGAACAACCGGTCTATATGAACATGTTTTTGGGAAAGGAGCTAACCAAAAAACCCTTTGGATTGCTCAACAAGGCGCGAATGCGGGAGGAAAGTCAAAATCTGGTTGACGCACTTGATGTTCGTATTCCGTCAACGAATCTTGCCATACGAAATCTCAGCGGAGGTCAAAGGCAGGGAATTGCCATAGCACGAGCTGTTCACTGGGCAAGTAAACTCATTCTCCTTGATGAACCTACAGCGGCACTTGGTGTTGCAGAAACGGCCAAGGTGGAAAAACTCGTTTCATCACTCAGGGAACGTAAACTTGCCATCCTGCTCATCAGCCATAGTCTTGATCAGGTTTTTCGCTTGGCAGACCAAATTTGTGTGTTGCGAAGAGGAGAACAAATTGGAATTCGTGAAACCAGCAAAACCAACAAGAATGAAATCATTTCAATGATAACAGGGGTGCATTGATCATGATGTCCTCCAGACAGACTCAGACAGCTGCTGAAATCAATGAAATTCCTGCCGCAATCAGGCACCAGATGGAGATTGGAATTGAGACGTACTGGACAGTTGGAAACAAATTGCGCGATACTGATATCCAGGGTTTCATCACCTGTGCTCGCGGTTCTTCTGATCATGCGGCCACATTTTTCAAATACCTGATTGAAGCACATACTGGTCTTCCAGTTGCATCAATCGGTCCTTCAGTTGCAACATTATACAAGGCAAATCTAAAACTTGATGGATTTGCAGCAATTGCCTTCTCACAGTCAGGTTCAAGCCCTGATATTTTAGCCCTGTTAGATGCAGCTAGTAGAGGTGGAGCAAGAACCTTTTCAGTTCTGAATGTCACTGACAGCCCTCTTGGGAATAACGCCGAGACCATTTTGCCAATTCATGTTGGTCCTGAAATGGCTGTGGCGGCAACCAAATCATTTGTTGGAATGCTGATTGTTTCCCTTGGAATTCTGGCCGGGTATTTAAAGGATCGTTCCATAATATCTACCCTGCAACATTTACCTGACCTTGCCCAACAAGTTTTAAATTCTGACAAGGTATCAACCATTGACAAGATTTCAAAAGCCAGTTCATTATACTGTATCGGTCGTGGGTTGGGCTATGCCATGGCTTGTGAAATTGCCTTGAAGTTCAAAGAGTTATGTCATTTGCATGCAGAAGCCTATTCGGCAGCTGAAGTATTACATGGTCCAGCAACAATAGCCCATGAAAAATTTGTAACTCTGTTTGTTGAATCATCCGGAATAGAATCGGCATCAATGGAAGCTGCACGGCAAAATATGAAATCCAGAGGTGCCAAAGTAATGACTCTGGCATCGATACCTAAACTGACAAACCCATCAAGTTCCCATTGTCGCATTGAACTCATTTCTCCCATTATTCAGATAATTTCCTTTTATGTGATTGTGGAGAAACTGGCACGTGCATTTGGCTTCAATCCAGATTTGCCAGCAGGATTGCAAAAAGTCACAAAAACCATTTGACTTTGGCTCCTAAATTAAATTGCGACCATTCACGGTTTTGGGAGTCATGTTGTGAATAAATTAAATGATGGTGTCCCAACTAAGACCGCGGCAATTTGCTCTCAACAATTTGGGTATTGGTATGAGGAGGAGTGTTGTCAATGTCACCGGGTCCAATATGGTTGCAGGTATTGTCAGTTTACCCCAAAATGTACTTAATCTCACTTCACCAAGTCTTTAAACATGTATCCCTGAAGGTAAAGGAGTGCGGTCAGGTCACCATGGTTTATTCTTATCTTGCTTTGTTTGGCAACAATGGAATGAGCCCTGAAGGCTATCCCCATACCTGAAGCAAGAAGCATATCCAGATCATTTGCGCCATCTCCCACGGCAAGGCAATCGGCAAACTGCAGGCCAAGTCCTTTGACAAGGCTGGTAAGGACATTCAATTTGGTAGTTGTGCCCATTATGGGACAACCAACTTTGCCGGTCATGACATTATCTTGGATCATCAGTGAGTTGGCATGGGTCTCGTGAAAACCAAGGGCAGCAGAAACCCTCTCGGTAAAATGGGTAAAACCACCCGAAACCAGGGTACAGTATGCACCGTTTGCACGCATTGTGCCAACAAGTTCCCTTGCGCCTGGAGTAAACGTGATGCGATTATGCCAAGTCTGGTCAAGCAAATTGGCGCTTTTGCCCTTCAGGAGGGTCACCCTTTCCCGCAAGGCATCTTCAAAAGGCAATTCGCCATTCATAGCCCTTGTGGTGATTTCCTTGACCCTGTTTCCATTACCAGATATTTCTGCCAATTCATCCAGACATTCCTGCTCAATGATTGTGGAATCCATGTCAGCCACCAAAAGTTTCTTTTTCCGGACGCCGTTGGGTTGTATTACCAGATCAATACTTAAATCATCAAGGTTGGAACAGGTGATATCAAAATCGGAAGGAAATGAGTCCACCAAGAATTCAGCTGCAACATCCTCGCGGAGATATCTGATATCATGTCCGGTCCACTTGGAACATAATTCCCGTATTTGGGAAGATTCAAGATTTGCCCTATTGGGGTTGGCAATAAGGGAAATTATATACTTCACTAACCTATCCTGGATTTTATGTTGGTTCTATATTAAAATGTTTGAACATTGTCTAACGCTTTTACCTCCCTCAGGCACTTCCAATTGAAAGAGAGAAATGATGCCCACCAAACCAGTACATAAACCCAGCTGTCCCAATTTTTCATCGGGGCCCTGCAAAAAACCTCCCGACTGGACCCTGGATATACTGCAGGAGGCTCTCCTTGGCAGGTCTCACAGATCCCAGTCTGGAAAAGACAGGTTATTCACATTGATCCAGACAACAAAGGAAGTTCTGGAAATACCCAATGACTACAGGGTGGGTATAGTACCTGCATCCGATACTGGTGCTGTGGAGATGGCCATGTGGTCCTTGTTCGGCAGCCGTCCGGTTGAACTGATTGCCTGGGAGGCATTTGGGCTGGATTGGAAAACGGATGTCCTGGAGCAACTGGCAATTCCTTCCAACAAACATATAGCCGATTTTGGCCAGATGCCGGATCTGTCGAAGGTAAATTTCGACAATGATGTTGTTTTTACCTGGAATGGAACAAGCAGCGGGGTTTGTGTACCCAGCGGTGACTTTATACCTCTATCGAGAGGTGGATTAACACTCTGTGATGCAACCTCGGCAGTTTTTGCCATGGATTTGCCATGGAAAAAGTTGGATGTAACAACGTTTTCCTGGCAAAAGGTAATGGGGGGTGAGGCAGGGCATGGGATGATCATTCTGTCTCCGAGGGCTGTTGACAGGTTGGAATCCTGGCAACCGAAATGGCCCTTGCCCAAGATCTTCAGAATGACCAAGAATGGCAAACTCATCAAGGGAATTTTTGAAGGACTAACAATAAACACTCCATCCATGCTTTGTGTAGAGGATTTTTTGCATTCCCTGTCATGGGGCAAATCCCTGGGAGGTTTGCGAGGATTGGTGGCCAAGACCAAAGCCAACGCTAAGGTCATTGAAAGATTTGTGGCAGAAAACGATTGGCTGGATTATTTACCATCCTCACCAGAAATCAGATCAACGACAAGTGTATGTCTCAAATTCACTCATCGACTGCTCAATGCCGACAACATGACGGATTTTTCCAAAAGGGTTGCCGCAAGACTGGAGAATGAGCAAGTCGCCTTTGATATAAAGAATTATGAAAAGGCACCTCCCGGTTTGCGAATTTGGTGCGGCGCGACAGTTGAAAAAGAAGATCTCGAACTGTTGATGCCCTGGCTCAAATGGGCTTTCGAGACAGAGATAGGGTTACTTGAACAAGGATGAAATAATGAACCAAAAACCCAGAGTCCTAGTATCCGACAAGCTTTCGGAGGTTTCCCTCAAGATTTTTGAGGAGTGGGGAATTGATATTGATTATCAGCCTGGGGTAGGGAAAAACATTGATGAGTTGCACTCGATCATACACAATTATGATGGTTTGGCAGTAAGGTCGGCTACCAAGGTGACATCTGAATTACTCTCCAAGGCAGAAAATCTGAGGGTCATAGGCCGTGCCGGCATCGGTGTGGATAACATCGATGTCAGGGAAGCCACTAGATTGGGTGTGGTTATCATGAATACCCCGCATGGCAATTCCGAAACAACGGCCGAACATGCCATTGCCATGCTTTTTTCCATTGCCCGGCAAATCCCTGAAGCAAGTTCCTTGACCAAAATGGGGCGATGGGAAAAGTCAAGATTTATGGGCAGTGAGCTGATAGGTAAAACCCTGGGTGTAATTGGATGCGGCAATATCGGTGCCGGGGTTTGCAGAAGGGCTTTGGGGCTTGGCATGAAAGTTGTTGGCTACGATCCATACCTGACTGGGGACAGGGCACAGAAAATCGGTGTGGAAAAGGTGGAATTTGATGTCTTGCTGGGCAAATCCGATTTTATAACCCTGCACGTACCCCTGACGGATAAAACCCGCAATCTTATTGATGCCAGGACTTTGCAAAAAACCAGGCAGGGGGTCGGAATCATTAACTGTGCCAGAGGCGGAATCATTGATGAGGAGGCACTTCATGATGCCTTGCAGGATGGAAGGGTTTCTGCAGCAGCGCTGGATGTCTTCGAGGTTGAACCACCGGTAGGAAATCCCCTTCTGGAACATCCGAACGTTGTTGCGACCCCTCATTTAGGCGCTTCAACATCAGAGGCACAGGAAAAAGTTGCCCTTCAAATTGCCGAGCAGATGTCGGATTATCTTGTCAACGGTGCGGTAAACCACTCCCTTAACATGCCTTCGATTTCGGCCAAGGAAGCGAAGCGCATGAAACCATGGATTCATCTGGCCAATCATTTGGGAGCCTTTGTCGGTCAGATGACTGATGAGCCGATTACCCGACTGGATGTTCTGTTTGACGGCAATATTGCAGAAATGAATACCAAGGCACTTTCTTCAGTTGCAATTGCCGGTTTGCTGAAAATAAACAATCCTGAAGTCAACATGGTGTCTGCCGAAGAGTGTGCCAGGGAACTGGGTCTGGTCATTTCCAACACAAGCCAGACAAAATCAGGAGTATTCGAGTCCTATCTTAAACTGACCGTTGAAACCGAGAACATGTCACGGTCAATCGTCGGTACGGTCTTCTCCGATGGCAAGCCCAGAATTATCCAGATCAAGGGCATTTACATTGATGCCGACATTTCCCGATACATGCTTTATTCGACCAACAAGGACAGGCCGGGAATAATTGGAGGCATGGGTACGATTCTGGGTAGGCACAACGTGAATATAGCCAGTTTCCACCTGGGACGATCGGCAATAAATGAAGATGCCATTGCATTGCTGTCAGTGGATACACCTGCTGGCGAGGATGTATTGGAGGAATTGAGGAATTCCGAAATGTTTTATATTGTTCGGTCTCTGGAATTCGATCTTGAGGGTTGATTGAGGGATGTTTTTTACCCATCGGAATAATGGACAGTACTGATATATTGGAGAAGTTGATAGGATTTCCTACTGTCAGCAAGGATTCAAACCTGGAACTGATAGAGTATGTGGAACAGCTCCTTGGCACAAAAGACATAAACACAACCAGGGTCTACAATCAGGACAGAACAAAAACCAACCTGCTTATCAAGGTCGGGCCACCGGAACTGCCGGGTGTCTTGCTATCGGGGCATTCCGATGTGGTACCGGTTGAGGATCAGAACTGGTCGGTTCCTCCCTTTGAATTGACATCCACTCGGGATAGACTCTACGGTCGTGGTACTACGGACATGAAAGGTTTTGTTGCCTGTGCCCTTGCAACCATCTTGAAGGCCAGGGACAGGACCTTGTGTACTCCCTTGTGGCTGGCAATTTCATATGAGGAAGAAGTTGGATGTATTGGTGTTCGAGAATTGCTGGACATGATGGTGGGTTCCACTATAAAACCACTTTTTTGTATCGTGGGGGAACCAACCATGCTGAAAGTGGCCACTGGTCACAAGGGTAAGGTCTTTCTACAGGCCAATTGTCATGGCAGGGGTGGCCATTCCGCCTTGGCACCAAAGGCCCTGAATGCATTGCATCTGGCTTGTGATTTCATTGATAGGCTGAGGACGAAGCAGCAAGAACTGGCAAGCTCGGGAGAGCAGGACGCTGGTTATGAAATTCCCTATACAACAATCCACACGGCCAAAATTGAAGGGGGAGTAGCCCTGAATATTGTCCCGGCAACAAGTTCGGTGGATTTCGAGATAAGGCACTTGCCGGAAGATAACCCAACGTTAATCCTTAAGGACTTGCAGGTGGAAGCAGATAAGATTGCAGAATCTCACAGGAAATATTTTTCGGAAGCAAGCATTGCAATCAAAGAAATATCCGGCTATCCGGGTCTGTTAACTCCTGAGCATGCTCCCGTGGTGGATTTTGTCAAATCCCTGACAGGAACGAATGATACCTTCAAGGTTGCTTTTGGTACAGAAGGTGGGTTGTTTCAGGATAGATTGGGTGTTCCCACTGTCGTTTGCGGTCCAGGATCAATGGAACAGGGGCACAAGGCTGACGAATTTATCACCCGTGAACAGATTTCAAAGTGTGATCAGTTTCTGGCCAAACTACTTGACAGGCTGGAAGTCGGGATAATCTGATCTGTACACAACATTTATCGATGATCAACGATAAAAACACCTTTTAGCCCCTTGTGATATTGTCATAGTTATTCTATCAACAACTGTATTGACCCAACCTGAATAGCCGAGAGTACCTATTATTTCTTGTAATCTTGTACATCATTCTTATCATCAAGCATCCACTAGAGGAGCAATATCTTTTCGTTGATCAATCGGCAGCTCTTACATTATTTCCTTGCCTGCGAGGACTTGCAACTTTTTCTAGAGGGTTTCCTTTTAAAGTGTAACTCAGGGATTATCATGGTCACAACCCGGTTCATTTGAAGAAAAATCATGTATGCGATATCCTGATACAAAGGAACTGTTACGCGGTATGTGGTTGATATAATAGAATGTTTGGGAAATATGAAATACCCTTTATAATATTAAAATTGACGCCAACATTAGAGCAGACTACAAACAGAAACAACGAGGTATTAAATTAAGTAATGGTTCACTCAGGTTTATAATATCCCTGATATACTTTAAAGGAGAATTGAGCCCCAGTAATTTAGTTTTGGGCTTCGGATAAGAATAATGCTCTCCCAACGCGTCAACATTAAGCCAGAAATGATCAAATGGGCTCGAAAGAGAGCTCGTTTTACCCAGGAAGAATTGGCCCAAAAAAGTACCTTCAAGAAACTCCCTGAATGGGAGGAAGGAAAACTTAAACCGACGCTAAAACAATTAGAACAATTTTCTCGAAAGGTTCATTTACCCATCGGTTATCTTTTCGGCAGTAAGCCCCCTGAAGAAAAATTACCGATAACAGATTTCAGAACTTTGCCCGACAATAAGTACGAACGTCCCAGCCTTGAACTCTTGGATACTATCCACGCATGTTTGCTCCGACGGGATTGGTACAAAGAGTTTGCATTAAGAGAACAGTTAAAGCCATTTGATTTTATTGGCAGTACCAAAACTTCCATTCCCCCTGAAGAAATTGCCAACCAGATTGCCAGAACAATAAACTACTCTGTTCCATTACGAACAGAATGCAAAAGCAAGGAAGAATCGTTCAGATTTTTCAGAAGCAAAGTTGAGAAGGTTGGTATTATGGTTATGGTCAGTGGTATAGTACGAAACAATACCAATCGAAAATTAAACCCCAACGAATTCCGCGGTTTTGCTCTTGCCGATCACTATGCTCCATTGATTTTTATTAACGGCGTGGACTCCACAGCTGCGAAAATTTTCACTTTAGCGCATGAATTAGCACATCTATGGCTTGGTAATAACGGTGTATCCAACGTTGAATTGAGAAATGACCAAGCGGATAATGAAGTTGAAATATGGTGCAATAAGGTTGCAGCTGAACTGCTAGTACCGAAAAAGGAATTGGAAGATAAAATCAGAATCGGTGAACCTTACCAGAAATCCATATCACGATTATCTTTGGATTTTAAAGTGAGCACCTTGGTAATTCTTCGAAGATTGTTGGACACAGGTTTTCTCGAAAGAATTGATTTTGAAAGTTTATGGGATTCTGAGATAAATAAAATACGAAATAGGGAAACATCGGGTGGTGGTGACTTTTATGCGAATACTCTTTCCAGAGTTGGCAGGACATTTGCGAGTGCACTTATTTCCAGCACATTGGAAAATAATACCCTTTACCGGGACGCTTTTGGGTTATTAGACATTTCCAGTACACAACAATTCAATAAATTGGCTGGTGAAATCGATTAAACCGATGCCGGAGTATCTTCTTGATGCCAATGTCTTTATTGAAGCAAAAAATAGATATTACCAATTCTCGTTTTGTCCAGCATTTTGGGAATGGCTAGTTGTTCAAAATGAACAGGGTACTATTGCAAGTATTGATAGGATTCGTGATGAATTAATCAATGGAGACGAAGAATTTGTTAATTGGGTAAATACAAATGAAAATCTATTTTTACCTGTAAATATCCATGAAATAGAACCTTACCTGAGAAATCTTACCAATTGGGTAAATGAATTAGACAAACCCGATGCAGAAAAGTAAAAATTTTTAGCTTCTGGAGATTATTGGTTGATAGCATATGCTATGGCTAATCAATGCAAGGTGGTTACTCTAGAAGCTACCAGCACCGCCTAATTCACTAAAGATTAAAATTCCTGATGTCTGCGGGACTTTCGGTTTGGATTGTATGAATACCTTTGATTTGTTGGAAATTGCAGGAGCGAGGTTTGTATTGGAAACCATACCTTAGATAAATGCTGCCAGATTCGAAATCAGGACTTGAAAACCTTCAAGCCCTCAATTCATCCTGACTTTCTTCATCAGCCAATTGTCGATGCCACATGGCATGGTATTTGCCATGAACCTCCAACAATTCCTCATGGGTACCCTGTTCAACAATTTCACCTTGTTCCAGAACAATGATCTTGTCGGAATGAACAATGGTAGAGAGTCTGTGGGCTATGGCAATAACCGTTCGACCAATAGATATTTCATTGAAACTGTCCTGGATTTCCTTTTCGGTTTCCGTATCAAGGGAAGATGTTGCTTCATCCAACAGGACAATTGGAGGATTCTTCAGCAAGGTACGGGCAATACCAACCCTCTGTTTTTCTCCACCTGAAAGTTTCAGGCCCCTTTCACCCACCTGGGTATCATAACCCTCCGGCAATTCAGCAATGAATTCATGTAATCTGGCTGATTTTGCAGCCTCCTCCACCTGTCTTGGACTGGGGTCGGGAAGCCCATAGGCAATGTTGTAAAAAATGGTTTCGTTGAAAAGCACCGTATCCTGTGGTACAATACCAATCTGTTTATGTAAACTACTTTGGGTTACATCTCGAATGTCCTGATTGTCAATTGTCAAAGCCCCCTCGGTTACGTCATAAAAGCGAAACAACAGTCTTCCAATCGTGGATTTGCCGGAACCTGACGGACCAACAATGGCCACCGTCTCACCCGGATTGATGGTCAGGTTAAATTCTTTCAAAATTGGGCGATTGGCATAGTAGGAAAAGGAAACATTCTTGAATTCAATCTTGCCTCCGTTGATCTCCAGTGGCTTGGCATCGGGACTGTCGGAGACCTCATGGGGCACATCGAGGAGATCAAACATTTCTCCCATGTCAATAAGGGCTTGTCTTATTTCCCGATAGACGGTTCCAAGCCAGTTTAGGGGCATCGCCACCTGAATCATGTAGGAGTTTACCAATACAAAATCACCAACTGACAACTCTCCATTCATGACCCCGATTGCCGCCATCAGCATGACGATTACGGTTCCCGTCATAATGATTACGGATTGACCAAGGTTGAGGGCCGCTAGGGAATAGATGGTTTTCAGAGAAGCGACTTCGAATTTCTCCATCGAACTGTCATACCTCTGTGCTTCCCTCTCTTCTGCACCAAAGTACTTGACTGTTTCATAATTCAGGAGACTGTCAATGGCTTTCTGGTTGGCATCGGTATCCTGCTTGTTCATTTCCCTGCGAATCTGCACTCGCCATTCGGTTACCTTGAACGTAAAAACCACATACAGGGATATTGCTATCAGAATGGTTGCAAAGTACCAAAATCCCAAAACGATCCACAATACCGTACAAATCATCAATAGCTGGATCATCAATGGTCCAATTGAAAATAAAACGAAACGGAGTAACCAATCCACTCCCTTGACACCCCTTTCGACTATTCTGGACAATCCTCCTGTTTTACGGGTGATGTGATATCGGAGTGAAAGGTTGTGAATATGTTTGAACGTTTCCAGGGCAATCGTTCTCAATGCTCTTTGACCAACCCTGGCAAAGATGACATCCCGAAGCTCATGAAACAAGACACTCATAACCCGGGCCACACCGTAAGCAATGGTTAAGGTAATAGCCCCGATGGCAACCACTTCCGCGATATCAATCGCTTCACCACTGGTTAGGGAATCAACGGCACCCTTGTAAATAAAAGGTACTCCTACGGTGATCAGTTCAGCTGTTAGTAGTGCAAGGAGTGCCAGCACGACCCGCAAACGAAAGCCTAGATTGTTCTTGGGCCAAAGAAAGGGTGTAACCCTTCGCAGGATTCTCATTCCGCTTTTTCTGGCTTGTAATTCCTTTGATTCAACTGCTTCGTTCATACATCATTCCTGTTTTACTTTGATATGGGAATTTGTCTCACCAAATTACACCAAAGCCGGAGGCAAACCACCAAAATAGGAAAGAACTGTTAATTGCAGGTATATTAACCAAAAATCTGGTAAATCCCGGCTGCAATCTCGCTTTCCAAAGGAAAGGAGAGCATCCCCATTACCGAATATCCCAGAAGCCAGGGCATCAGATAAAATCTGATCATGAAGAAAAACCAGGCAACAAACAATGGAACCATGGGTGGGATTAGGAATGAAGGTGTGACGGGCTTGAATACCTTGAGGATGGGATCGGTCATCTTTACAAAAGCCTTCATGAAGAAAAAAGGACTGTCCAGGGGAAGGAACAGGTTCATGCCAAAGCGACCAATCAAGGTCCACATGATCATACCCATTATGTAATCAAAAATTAAAACCCAGGCCGGAAATGCATCTAGAGTACCTGTCATATCTCATCCAATATAAATTGGGCAGGATAAGCATCCTGCCCAAAATGATTTTCTGTAAAATCCAGTTTATTGGGATTGATCGAGAATTGCACGACCGGTTGGATCACGAACCTCGTCAACCATATCCTGAATTTCCTTGGGTGGTGGCTCGGTAGCCAGGCTTACAACAATCATTGCAACCAGACTGACAGGCATACCGATGATGGCAAACCTCAGATGGTCGATACCAAACCATTCGGCACCACCTGCAAACCTGATGTAATACAGATAGAGCGAACCGGCAAGGAAGCCACAGATCATGCCTGCGACCGCACCAGCCCTATTGGCCCGTTTCCACCAAACACCAAGCACAAGTGGGAAGAACAGTCCTGAAGCCGCAAAGTCGAAGGCCCAGGCAACAGCACCCAGAATTCCTGTCAAACGCAAACTGGCAACAAGTGCAGCCAAACAACCGATACCAATCAAGAGAACACGAGCAACGATCAAACGCTTTCTTGTGTCGGCATTCGGATCGATGATCTTGTAGTAAAGGTCGTGGCTGAGTGCATTGGCAATAGCCAGAAGCAGACCGTCGGCGGTTGACATTGCGGCAGCCATACCACCGGCTGCAACCAATCCGGAAATAACATAAGGAAGCCCTGCGATTTCTGGAGTGGCCAACACAACGATGTCCGGTCGCATGAAGAATTCATTGACCTGTAGAATACCATCACCATTACCATCTACAACCCTAAGGAAATTGACATCAGACCAGTTCTGGACCCATGCAAGACTCTGGACCTCGGCAATGGAGTCACCAATGATACCGGTTGCAAGATTCGGATCAAGAACCTGCAACTTGGTCAAGGTAGCCAAAGCGGGTGCGGTGAAGTAGAGAAGGAAAATGAAGAACAGTGACCAGGAAACGGATTTTCTGGCATCACGTACTGATGGAGTGGTAAAATACCTCATCAGAATGTGTGGAAGCGATGCAGTACCTGTCATCATGCAGAGTGCCAGGGTAAAGAACTTCCAACTAGCCATACCACCAGCCGGATCATTGTGCAGGGTTGTCAGAACCCTGACTCCACCAATTCCCGGATCGGCAGTAGCAGCTGCACCAACATTCCATTGAGTTTCCAGTTCGGCAATTCGCTGAACAGCGTCACCATAGCTGAAGTGAGGAATGATACCAAAGCCCTGGACATTGGACATCCAGATAACCGGCACCAAATACGCAATGATCAAGACGATGTATTGCGCAACCTGTGTCCAGGTAACGGCTCTCATGCCGCCCAGCATGGAGCAGAGAAGAATACCCAGCAAACCAAACCAAACACCAACCTCGAAGGGTATGTGAAGAGCTCGGGAAGCAATGGTTCCTGAAGCATTGATCTGTGCTGTCACATAGGTAAACGATGCCACAAACAGAATGATGACGGCAACGAACCTAGCAAGGTTACCACCGTATCTGGTTCCAATGAAGTCAGGTACGGTATAACAACCGAACTTCCTCAGATAAGGAGCCATCAATGAGTTAACGAGAACATAACCACCTGTCCAGCCTACAACGAATGCCAGATATCCATGACCACCGAAGTAAATTCCTCCGGCCAAGGCCACAAAAGACGCTCCCGACATCCAGTCGGCTGCGGTAGCCATACCATTGAACACCGGCGGCACTTCTCGCCCTGCCACATAATAGGCACCAACGTTCATGGTTCTTGAGAGCCATCCGATAGCTGCATAAATGAAGACTGTAAAGGCAACGAAAAGGATGCCGATGGTATTAGCACCAACACCCAATCGCTCCAGTATGGCCATGATGATAATGAACACGATGAAACCACCCGTGTACATCCCATAAATTTTAGGTAGATTGTTGATAAAATCTCTTGGCTTATCTTCTGCCATTTGTCTATCCCCCTTAACCTTCTAACCCAGCTTCGTCATCAATGCGGTCTTGCATCTTGTTATGAACGAAAATGAGAATTACAAAAATAGCCAGGGAACCTTGTACAGCAAGGTAATACCCTAGCGGAAAACCAATAAACGAGATCTGGTTGAGCCCACCTGCAAACAGATGAACTATCAACGCAAAAATAGCCCATATAACCAAAACCACAATTGTTAGATTGCGGGTTTTGGCCCAATGCGCCTCTCTCGCCTGCTGGACAGCAGGTGATTTTGATGTGTTATCGGCCATAAAGCCTCCTTGAATTAAAACTCCTAAGAGCCAAATTAAAAACAAAGGTTTAGGTTAAAACCCAATAGGTTTTTAACCTAAACTTTCAGATATTGCAAACGGCTTATTAAATACCTGATTACAAATTTTGAACCCCTTAATTATTGTATGAAAGATTTTTTTTTAGACCTATACCGAGATTTAATTAGAATTATTCATTCTCGATTGGATAATTCAGAGCTTGAAGGGGCCGAAAAACTTATTGAATTTATCCATTCAAGGGCAGCCTATGTCGCCCAGACTTCCCTCTATGGATATTTGAAAACAAGAATGGGCAGGCAATATGTTGACATTTTCAAGGATGAATTTTTTGCACCTTCCCTGAACAAGGCAAAATGGGAATTGTATTTTGCCTGCCTTTCCGATTTGACGGTTTATGCCATTTCCAATATCGTCACCAAATCCAACCTCGCTGATGAAGAAATTTCCAACAAGGCAAAATTCATTTTTGATGAATGTGTGGCAAGAACCCTTGATGAAAATTGCCCCCAGGTCATAATGATCCAGGCTAAAAACAGTTTTATAAACAGAAGTCAAATTACCATCTGGGCGAATGCTGCCATTGGCGAGAATGCCTTTTCGCTGAGTCCCGAAACACTGGCCTGTTCCTCTCCGGTTACCGAAGAGTTTCAGGAACTTGACAGGGAAATAGTTTTGAATTCGGTCAGGTTCAGATGGAACAATATCAGGGAAGAGTTTCAAAAACGCTGTAACAGAGACAAGATACTTGATTCCTGGTAAAGTGGGCAGTAATTCGCCTAGGGCATTTTGCCTATTTCCTAAACCAGATTGATGTCCTCAACAAGGGTTTCGATGACTTGTAGGTTGTCCCTTGTTTTGGTAGCCATTTCTTTCGGGGATTTGCGGGGTACAACCCAACCAAGCATGGCCAATCTTCGCAAAAGGACAAAAACACTCAATAAATCAAAGGATTTTTCGGAGAGGGGGCGTTTTTTCTGATAGCCAATTTTAAGCAAGCCAGCCAATCTTGTGTATGAAGGAAAGGAATAAAACCTATACAACGGTACAGCCAAATCATACATTCGAAAACCAAATCCCGAGTCATCATAATCGATAATGATTGGATAGCCATCGGCAACAATTACATTTTCTGAAATCACATCAGCATGGATCAAGCCAAAATCTGCCCCATCTTCCAAAAACTGTTCCAATCGCGTGATGAGTTTGGATTTCAAATCAAGCAGGAATTTTTTCTCGACGCTGGTGAGAGCCGGATTTTCCCAAAACCTTCCCCAAAGCGGGTTAGTACCCAACAGTCCATTGATATCCCAACGGCCTCGTTCGAATTCTGCAGGAATTTCAAAGCTATCGGTTGCATTGTGGATGGCAGCGATCACTTCTCCAAGCTGGCAGTAGATTTTATCTATCACCGGCGAATCCCCAGGATGTTTTTCTTGTAATACATGCAGTGATTCACCCGCTATCCAGGTGATCATGGTTGCCTGAAGATTGTTTGTTGTTGACGTAATATATTGGCCAGTCCTGTTTTTTATGGGTTCAGGAATTTGTATTCCCCGTGCCAAAAGAAAGGTCATCCATTTGAGTTCAGACAAAATTCCCAAACTCGTCTGATAATTCGGTCGGTGAATACGTAGAACTGCCTTTTTTCCAGATTTATCAGCAACTTCGAAAATGATATTTTCACTTACATTCAATAGGTTATTGATTGAATAATCCGGATATTCCAAAATAGCTTCGGAAGCAGCTCCAATGGCAGTTTCTGTATCAATTTTGATTTCAAGCAAGGCTGTCCAACACTTCATCAAGGGTATTGATCAGGAAATCAATCTCCTGATTTTCTATGGTCAGGGGGGGTCTGATCTTCAAAATGGATTTGTGGCGTCCCGACGAATTGATCAAAACACCTTTTTCACGCATGGAATTAACTATCTGCCCGGACATGTGAGCATCGGGATTTCCTTCCCCATCACATACTTCTACACCCAAAAACAAACCTGATCCTCGGGCAACACCCAGACAATCATATTGAGCTACCAGATCATCAAGTTTGTCAAGGGCTCTTTGACCAACCTTGGAGGCATGTTGAACCAGGTTTTCCTCTTCTATCACCTTCAGGGTTGAGTGGGCCGCGGCCATGGCTACGGGATTTCCTCCAAAGGTATTGAAATAACTGAACCTTTTTCGGAAAATCCCTATGTTTTCATTGCTTGAAACAATTGCTGCAACCGGATAACCGTTACCCATAGGCTTGCCCAGAGTTACTATGTCCGGTTCAAAACCAATCAACTGGTGTCCCCACCAGTTATTGCCCACCCTCCCAAAACCTGGCTGCACCTCATCGGCAATAACAAGACCACCAGCCGATCTAACCTTGGTGATTGTTGGTTCCAGAAACCCCTTGTGAAGCGTTGGAAAACCTTCATTGGCAAAAAAGGGACAGATAATCAGACAGGCAAGCCCTACACCAGATTCTTGAAATTCATCAATTTTTTCCTGCACAATCCCGGCAAGTTTTTCATTTTCACTTTGGTCAATTTCGTCATAACGTGTTTTTGTTCCGATCGGACTGGGTATCTGGCCTGTAATATTACTGTAACCCCCGATAGGTTCTGTTCTTGATCCGATTTGACTTACCAGTGAGGTATTGCCATGGTAGGTGTTGTCGGTGCAAAGTATCCCTTTGTTTCCGGAAATGACCTGAGCCATTCTCAATGCAACATCATTGGCTTCCGAACCGCTACAGGTAATGATGGCAGAAGTAAATTTATCACTGAACCTGGAAGTCAGATGATCAACATAATCCAGAATACCTTCGTGCAAGTATCTGGTATGGGTGTTCAGTGTTGAGCTTTGATTATATATAGCTTCTACAACTTTGGGATGACAATGACCCACATGCGGAACATTGTTGTAGCAATCCAGATATTTCCTGCCGGAATGATCCCAGAGCCAAACCCCTTTGCCTCTTACAATATGAACCGGATCTTCATAGAAGGTTGGAACGTTTGGCCCAAGCAGGTTTGTTCTGCGCTCCATTAGATTTGAATGATTTTTCATAAAACCTGACAAAAAATTGATTCGTTTTAGACCCTATAAAATTCAGGAGAGTAAATTTATTCGGGAAGAAGAATTTAATTCAAAGATGTTTTAAGCCTATTCTTGGATTATTCAAATCAGCATTTAAAAAATCTTGATCCCTTTATCCTGATTTAATCCCAACTCATGAAAGGATATAATTCCCGATAAAAAAGCTGCTTTTTGGATTGGGTACAAAATTGATTAAATCAGGAGGTGATGGTTTGTGAAAGAAAACCTTTCTCCAAGTTCAGTTTTGTGGTTTACCTAAGCTTCCTATCAAAAGTTGATCAAGATTGTCATGATTTTACCTGCAATAATTCCTTAAGGCAGGTGTCCATTCGGGAACTGAGCCAAAAGCCTGGTTTATTTTATCCACTATAAAATTCACGCCAATCCGATCAGGGTATTTGTTTACTTTGAGGTTTCACCAATCAGGGTAAGTTGAAACCCAAGAAAAGTTATTTTGAGAGATCGTGGTGAAAATGAACACTGAAAAACAATCCAACGACGACGAACACCTCAGAATAGCCATTTTGGTATTAATAGCGTTTCTTGGTATCGGATCGTTAATCCATTTAGCTAGGGACAAGGCAATGGAATTTATCTCGACGATCGCCTGGTACCATGTAAAAATTGTTTTGTGGCTTTCGGATTTAATCCCTTTCAATGGGGATATTGATAATTCAATAGCCTTTGTTATAGACTCATTGCTTCATATTGAACCTTACCTGAATCCATTCAATGATTTTGGTGTTGACCCAGAATTATGGTGGAAAATTCATCAGGAGGCCAGTGCAGCCTTCCTAATGATCTATCTGTTGCCAACAATGCTGGTCATATGGCTTTCCTTTGGAAGACGCCCGGATTTGATATTCAGAAACAGGTATTCATTAGACAGTTTGTGGGAAACCCAGCCAATCAAGGGAACAAGGGTCGGATTTCTAGATCGTTTGCCACCTGCTTTTGATAGCGGGTTAAAAATCCGGCCAACCGACGCTGAAAATGTGGGGTATCTGATAAATCCTATCCATTCCGGAAACAAATCCGATCATTTGGAACCAGCACTCAGTCCAGAAGAGTGGTTGATTAGTGAAGGACTGATACCAGGCAACGATAAAGCCGAACAATTAGCCATCAAACTTGTTCCTTTTGATCAAAAAAATGCCGATGAAATATTTCAGGATATCACAATTGACGGGATCAATGAGGTTTTGGAAGACAAAATGGGATTTCCCTGGAATGGTTTCAAATCCCTGAAGAATTATGAAAAGGGGCTGGTTGCAGCACTGATTCTGCACTACAACTTCCAACAGGGGCCGGGGCAGGAGATACTGTTATTCTTGAATGCCACCTTTGATGCCAATTATCCGGATAAAGACCGGTTTGAGCAGGCGCTGGTTAGGGATAGGTGGCTGCAAGGCAAGATAAAGGCATCCTTCAATTCTGAAGCAGGCAGGAAACTGGAGAATGAATCACTCGTACATGGTTGGAAAAGCACTGCCTTGATGACCATTCTTCGACTGGCTAGACTGGAGGGTGGGGTTCTTCCAACTGCCAACTTTCTCTGGTTGAAATTGATGGACAGAACACTCTGGTACACCCTCAACAATGCCGGCAATGCTGTTTCATCGATAGAATCGGCAGGAGTGCATGCACATTTCCGGGCTGAAATCCAAAGCAATTTACCCTTGATGAGAAAAAATGTGTTTCAAGCCTCCCGGTCTCTTCTTGAAGATTATCTTGGTATGAAACAGGATCAGCTAGCCAGAAGAAAACTGCAGTATAATCTGGTTCGTCCCATGGGCAAAAAACTCAGGGAATATGCCGAAACTGCACAATCGTCGATTTAGTTTGGGTATTTGACCATGTGGATGTTTATTCCCTTCTCTTTTGCAACCCTGTTCATCATGCAACTTATTCCTGATCTGGAAAGGGAAAATGATGAAAATTACAAAACCCGGGTAGTTGCCAAAGTGCTGGTAGGGATTCAACAGGAAGCAGTAGTATATGGTGAAAAAAACCGCAATTTTGTTGGACCGCTTTCAAAAAATGAAATCAACCAGAAAACCCGGCTGGAATGGCAATCGGAAATCGTTCACGGCAAGCAAGGCCGCTATGTTTTGACTTGGTTGGATGACCTGAAGCACGATCAAATCACAAATGGCAATTTTATTGGCTTGCGCGAGTTAAGGGACTACGCCCGGAAAACAGAATCATTTTGGGGCAGGCATTCCGTGATGGGCGCAGATTCTATGCAGATAGGTAAAACTGTTGTACCCCGAACCAGCCACATGATTGATGAGGATATTTTCATTCTTGGGGAAAAACTATGACGGACACTTTGTGTCTCACCGGGATTTTCGTCCTTCTTTTCCCAATTGCCGTATCCAGATTGGCTGTAGCGGGGGTAAAAAGGCTGGAGGGGTCTGTGACTGTGAACCTTCCTGTGATGTTTTCAATAACATTGGTGGGGTGTTCTATCGGTGGAATATTCAGTCTGTTGACTGTCGGTGATTTATACCATTCAGCAATAATTCATTTGGTCCTGATCCTGTTTTTTGGGTTGTTGACTGCTGGAGCAATGCTTGATTACTGGACCCATTGGGCTCCGTTGGAACTACAAGTCCCGACTTCCTTTTGCATGGGTATTCTGGGTTGGAGTTGTACCAATCCAACCTTTGGTGAGATCATGGCGAATGGCTCCTTGGGACTTGTTATGCTGGGACTGGTTCATTTCCTTTGGTTAATACAGCTCAGGTTAAGTATGGGTATACTTCCACCGATGGACATACTGGCTGCATTTGTTCCAATAGCGCTCTTCGACGGAGCAGAAAAAACTCTCATGTTTTATGCCATTCTGGTTGTTGTTTTATCTTGTTTTTGGATCTGGTCCCTTTGTAATCGCCCGCTCAGATTGCCCATGGGGAAGAAACAAACATCAATTCCCTTTCTGGCAGTGGTATTTCCCTTGATAATCTGCTTTATCTTTTGGACGGTTTGGTATGACGGCTATTTTTAAGCGATCGAACATGTGGATTGTCAAACCCGAGAATCAAGATATGGGACTGAAGCACCAGGAAAAGGGGTTGACCCTGTTCGAAGCTTCGCTCGCCCTTGCCCTGTTCGGTATGTTCATCAGCCTCGTGAGTATTATGGTTTCCTCGAATGACCAAAGGCAGAAAGCGATTTCATTGGGCAAGGAAACGGCGTTCATCACCAGATCCGTGCAGAAATACGTCGGGTTTGAATACGACAGATTGAGGGATAATCTGGTGGCTTCATCCAACAATCAGCTACTGATGTCGATAGGAATGGATAAGATCAACGAAGCCGGTTACCTGCCTCATGCTGTCCTTGAAGGTGGAACGTTCAGAAATTCTTTCGGGAACAGATTCACCTTGTTTCTGCGTGGAGTGAACAGCAATGACGCTTCATCTCCACAAGCAACATTGACCATTGCAGATGTTGATCCTGATAATGATGGAAGCGTGGAGAAGCATCTTCTGGATGGCGTAATGGCGAATGGGGAATACGAGCTTGAAGCCATTCTGGTATCTTCCGAAGGCCAGGAGTTGGAGCCACACATGGGAAGTCCGGCTGTGGTTGCTTCAAAATTGTTTTCGGCAGGGTATGTTCAAGAAAGGAGTACTGCCAGAGGGCCTTATGGTGTCTGGGAAATGGATATTAGCCCCTACAGGGATTTGCCTCACTATTCAGGGAAAAAGCAGTTTGCCTCACTGGTTGCACTTTCAAGGAATGGTGTGTTCGGTTATCCAAATACAGATGGTACAGATGATGGCAAGGAAGTGGAAACGAATACTTACCTGGACAGATGTATAAACACCTTGGGTTCTGCACGGGCAGTGTGTGAATCCAACAACGAATTGTTCACGGAGGTTGTATTCAACAGTTTTGACAAGGATGGAGATGGTTACAATGACAGTTTCGGGTCAATCCGAAATCTTTATCAATTGGACATGGGTCCCCCGGTTGATTCCGATGGCGACAACATTCCGGATATTTTCTCTGTCATAAACAATCTAAACGGTATAGGTTGTCAATCACATAGCCCAAATACCTCCACTGATGAACTGACACTTGACTGTCCCGAGGTAAAACTTACTGGCGATGCCAAGGTCGAAAAGGATCTTGTTGTGGGGAATCAACTAACGGTTGAGGGTGATACCCGAAGTCAAAGATTTATGGCTGGAGCACTCAATGACCAGGATCTGACCAAGGGAATATATCATACCGAATTGATCCGTATGGATGGAGATACCACAATTGCCAAACCAGATTGCCTGGATATAGGTAGTGAACCGCAAATCTTTGTAACCCCAGCGGCATTTGCAATCGGTTCGGGACATTCCCTTGTTGGAATAAGGGGTTTGGCTACCGAAGAGACCAATTCGTGGGAGGTTGGTCTAAAGGCAATTATTGCCCACGATGGTGATATAGATGGAAAGTCAGATGTCATTGACCTTGTATCAGCTTCAGATTATGTCCAGGTTCTGACCAAATGCAGTTAATGGAACCCTTTTGATATCAGCTTTGATCAAGCAGCTCAAGGAGTTCCTTGGTAGGCCATGCATCTGCCGGCAGATCAAAGTTCAACTGTTCCTGTCGGACTGCTGCCCGTGTTCTTGCTCCCACAATACCATCAGCCTTTCCTACATCATGTCCTCGATTGGCCAGAATGGTTTGCAATCTGATCACGTCTTCTTCCGGAAGTGGTGGAGGTGCGGTACCATCAAGATAAATGGGTTTTCCGGATAGATGGGTAGCAAAAAAGGCCGAGGTTGTCGAATAGACAAATGATTTGTTCCATTCGAGATAAACGCTGTAATTGGGGAAAGCAAAAAAGGCAGGTCCCAATCTGCCATGAGGAAGTAACAAAGCTGCTTCGTAGGTCAATTCCGGCCATATCCCATCCCGTGGTATAATACCCATTTCCTTCCATTTGCCAAGTGACTCAAAATGGTTTGGTTGGGCCAATTGCCAGTCAAGTTGCTCAGGAACGATGACTTCAATCAACCAGGGCTGGTTGGGTCTCCATCCAGTGACATTCAATACATTCCCTGAAGTCATCAACGCATCGGCAACAGACTCCTTGAGATTAACCTGGCCATCACCATCGGCATCAATGCCATATTTGAGAATATCCTCTGGAAGCATTTGGATCATGCCGATTTCGCCGGCCCAGGCTCCAACGGTATTCGGTGGGTCAAAATTATCCAGCTTGTATAACTCTAGGGCGGCAAACAAATGCGGCTGGAAGAGTTCCGGTCGACGACAATCATGCGAAAGTGTAGCTATGGCATTCAACGTATTATGACTGCCCTGAACCACACCATAGTCGGTTTCAAGCGCCAGAAAGGAAAGCAATACACCACTTGGGACACCATACCTTTCTTTTGCTGCATCCAGGATTGCACCATGTTTTTCCGCAAATTCATTGCCCTTGACGATACGGTGGTTGGTCATCACGAGTTTTGAAAATTCGATGAAGGACTTTTTGAAGATCCCCTGTGATCTGTCGCGTCTAATGACATCAGGATCATGTTCCACACTTGCCAGAAAGCCATCTATTGTTTCCTGGTCTGTACCCCGGTCCAGCGCTTCCTGTTTTACGGCTCCAATAAACTCTTCAAAAGTGCCACCGCAGGGGACAATGGATGATTTAACGGTAATGGGTACAAGGGAAATCAGTAGGAATGTGGAAAAAACTTTCAATGTCATCATAATGTAACCCCAATTTTTTGGTTGTGAAATCATCAACTCCGCAAGCTTGAAATGGTTTCACTTGGTGAAATTGCCTCCGGATCCAGTTTAAGCTCAATGAGTGAAGGCCTGTCCGCTGTCAGGGAACGTTTGAAGGCCTCTGGGAATTGTGAAGTTTCGGTCACCAATTCGCCATGCCAGCCATAAGCCCTGGACAACAACTGGTAATCAGGGTTGAATAAATCGGTTCCGGAAACCCGGTAGGGAAAATATCGCTCCTGATGCATTCGGATTGTTCCAAACATGCCATTATTGGCTACCAGCACTATCACTTTGATGCCATATTGGGAAATCGTAGACATTTCGTTGATGGTCATCTGCAAACACCCGTCCCCAGCCAAACACACCACTGTACGATCTGGAAACTCTAACTTGGCCGAAATGGCCGCAGGCAATCCGTATCCCATGCTTCCGGATGTTGAGCCTAACTGAGTTCCAAATCTTCTGGGTTGATAAAAACGGTGTAAAAAGGCTGCGTAATTCCCTGCACCATTGGCAACGATTGTTTCCTCTGACAGATTGGCCGAAAGCCACGCAATGATTTCAGGAAATTTGACTTTTCCCGGTACATCTTTCACTGTAATCCATTCCCTGTATGAGGATCGGCATTTTTCAGCCCAATCGGACAGTTCGGCCTTCAATTCAATTTGCGAGTTGGACAATTCTGCAAGGAGATCCTCTGGTTTGGAGCAAATACCGAGGTCAATGGGCAGGTTTTTACCAAATTCCTCACTTGACGGGAATACATGGACTATTTTTCTTCGACTGGTGTGCCGGGAAGGAATGCTGTATCCTTGTGAGGGAATATCTCCGAACCTGGTTCCCAACAACAGCAACAGATCTGTCTCCTCCACTATTGCAACCAAGTGTGGATTTGCTCCAACCGTCAAGTCACCCGCGTAATTGGGATGCCGATTATTTATCCTGTCCTGTCTGCGAAAGGTGGTTGCAACCGGTATGCCGGTTTTGGAAGACAGATCTTCCAGTAAATCGTTGCATCTCTGCGACCAAACGGATCCGCCTGCCACAATCAGTGGTCGGATGGAGGCTTCAAGACATGTGATCAGTTGCTTGACATGATCATGTTCAGGTTTGGGGTTGTGGGGTTGAAGGGAATTTTGGGTTTCAACATTGGATCTTTGATCCAGTATATCTTCAGGAAGGGATATGGCAACGGGACCTGGTCGGCCTTCGTTGGCAATGGCAAAGGCCTTGGAAACAACCTCTGGTATCTCATCCGCATTCCTGATTTCATGCACCCATTTGCACTGGCTCCCAAAAAATTCAGTGTAATCAATTTCCTGAAAGGCTTCCTTTCCCCGATGGATCGATTTGACCTGACCAATGAACAACACCAATGGTGTTGAATCCTGCTTGGCCGTGTGTATTCCTCCCGATGCATTGGAAGACCCCGGACCTCTTGTAACAAATGCAACGCCAGGTTGACCGGTTATTTTGCCAAATGCTTCGGCCATGAAGCAGGCACCACTCTCATTGCGGCAAACAATATTCTGGATTGAAGAATCATGCAACCCGTCAAGGACATTCAGGAAACTCTCACCAGGCACCGAAAACACACGGGTTACATTTTCATGGATCAATTGATTGACAAGAATGATTCCGCCGTGAGGCAAATTGTTTCCGTATATACCTTTGGAAGCCATGCTCAGTGTCCTTGCAAGTCAGATATGATTTATCGTTAAGGCTTTCAAATGGTGGCTGAACTTATCAACCTTCAATATCACAACCGATAAAATTCCTGCCGACTTCCTGACATGCCTCCAGCACGGAAAAACTGCCTGCAGCGGGATCCACGATGTAATCACCTTGGTTGGATACTGCTCTGATGAGTGTTTCCTGCAGCTTGACAGGTTTTTTGTGAACATGTACACCTTTTCGGGGCACCTTTTCCTCCCAAACATCAGGGATGTTTCGTAGTTTCCATATACCCTTGGCCCGATTTGGATGTTTTTGGGCAACAATCAGGTATTCACTCATTCTTCTGGTTCTGTAGCCCAGGCCGATCCTTCCCTTGTTCCAGGTGAGAAAATCGACAACATCGAGCGAGGTATCATTGATCCAGTCCTGAAAACCCGAGCAAAAATGAAATTTGTCCAACCACAGAAACATATGTCCACTAGGTGCCAGTATTCGGTCTATTTCATTGATGAAGGAAATGATTGTCTCCTCCGACATTTGCTGTAGTTGAGATCTCGCTTTTGTTCTTGCATTGTTTTCATTGCCATATTTCAGCCGATCGAGAACCCCTCGATATTGCGGATCAAAGAAAACAATGGGGAAACCATCGGAGGGAAGTTTCCCCATCAGGACCAAGCCATCTGATTTCAAACGTGAATTGATCTTGATTGATTTGGGAATCTTTACTTCCGGTGAGGTAATGTCCCTGACCGTCGAAAATACTGATTTGCCAGAAATTTTTTCTTTTATTTTTTCTGGATGATATTGTGATACTACAGGAGTATCCACCGCTACTGCTACCATGAGAACTGCTCTTCCTCTTTTGTATTAATCCAGTTTTAATACTGGTCAACTTATTTATCCGGTTCACCGGATTTAAATTTACCAAGCAACCTATTGATTTTTATTTTTAGCTGATTGGCAATAAAGAACTTTTATCATAGAAAACAGTATTTGTCTAGTTGCATTTAGAAAGTTTATAACCTCCAATTTTCAGGACAAACTGCGGGAATCGTTTTAACCCTGCTAACCTACCCAAATCAAAATCCGGATAAATTGCCTGAAATTCATATCAACTAGTGCGCTGATTCAAACAAAAGACTCCAATCATTTTTCCTTTGAATGCCTATGAATAAAGGAAATCGCCATTATAAAATGGGTACCATATGTAACGGACAGTGCATTAGGTCTTCCAGTATTCTCCCTCCATATATTCACATTTTACATTAATGGGTGTCATCGACATAATTACGGCACCATGACTGGCACAAATCCATTGCCTTAAAACCTGAATATATTAACAAGTGCTTGGCAAAGGGAGACTATCGGTTGTTAACCTCCCTTGATGATGTTCCAAAATGAAGGCGGGTCGCCATATATCATTCCAACCCCTAACATCTTTTGGTAATCATTTTGGAGATGAATGATAGCCGATTCTTCAGGAACTAGGCAGAACCTGTTGTGGAGACAGTCATTGTAGTCAACGAAGCCATAATGGAAAAAGACCTTTTTGTGCCGGACAAAATCCTCCAGCAGCTTGTGGTTTTTGATTACAATCTTGCCAATGTCGTGTTTGGACAGAATCCACAAATCATACCAGTGGCGGGATAGGCGATTGGCATCTGATTTGAATACTTTGCGTTTGCACTCGACATGTATGAGTGTTGCCTTCTCCCAAAAAGTTCGTTCAGGCGAAAGGACCACCACGTTTCCCGAAGGAAAAACAAGGTCTAGATTCAACCTAGATATATCGGGTTTGACAACATGGAGTTCATTCGGACAGATGACATTACGACCACCCAATTCGATCAAAATGTCACTGGTCAGGTAATCATTCCCACTCTCGGCAACAGGGGGATAATGAACCCTGATTTTCTCACCATCATCTGATGATTCAAGCATGAATTGCTCTGGTTCGAGAAACTCTCCCAACCTGGAATGGAAATGGGGAACGATTACATCGCGGGCATAATCGCGGGTAGGTATATCCTTTCAACCGTTCACCGAACTTCTTGATGGCAGTCCTGCTGGCACCTTTCACAAAGGGATCAAAACCATCTTCAAATTACCGGTAGTCGAGGGTAACATCCACATCCTCTGAGAAACGGTTGATTGCTCCAAGGATTTTTGTAAGTGATGTGCCTCCCTTGAAGGCCATCGGGTGGGCATTCGGTAATGAAAAAAGTGTCTACAAAACCCAACAAACCCAGATATCCTTTTCCAATACGGCCATCGGTTTGCCAAGTTCTCCTACAGCTCTCAAGAAAATATCCCTGCGTTCATGGTCCGTTAAGTACAGGAAATGTTTAGGCATAGGCAGTTTCCTTGTCGTATCGGGCCAAAGCATCGACCATCCATGTCGGAATGTTGGCATTTTTCAGGGTTGCAAACTCTTCTGCTGTCAGTTTTGCACGCAATGCCCCGATTATGTCGGAGTTGACATTTTTTTTACCCAGATACCACAAGGCAGCAAGGGCTAGCCCAGGGTGTTTCCCAGCCAGACATAGTTTCCGGTTGCTTACATGTTTCAACCTGATGGTCAATTTGCCAATCTTGATGTCACGGCTTGGGCCACTGGTATGATAAACTGGCACCGTGGGCACCTGTGTTGATAACCTGAACCGGAGTGCGGCCTCTGCACCGTTGACTTGGATAGTTTCACCATGTTCCTTGGCCAAAACTTCCACGATCCTTTCCGTGCTTGGCATGACGTTACCAATAAAACGGCTTTTCCTTGGGCGTACATACATGCCATGGACAATTCGCTGAATCACACCTTCCTTGGCCAAGCGGGATAGTGTCTTGTCAACGGCAGCACGTGACCCAAGCTTGAGGAATCTTCTGGTGGTAAACGGTTTTCCCCGTGGGATAAGCATTACACGATGACGAATTGTTTTGGCGGTTGACATGAAATTCTCCTTTTTCTTGTCAGAAATAATAGTAAGAATTCTGACATTTGCAAGAGGCACTTGAAAATTGAACTTGTCCAAGGCTGGCAGGAAGGATTTTGCAAGATCGCAATTTAAGGCTGATCGATTCAATGGTACACAAGATTAAAATTGAAGTTCAGCACAAATCCTAAAGTCATATGAAAAAACATCGGTTGCAACCCATCGGTGGAATGACAATATGATATAAGGCGTCCATGAAATGTTCCGACGCATTGGGTTGCAGAAATATGAATGGGGTATAAAATGAACATTATCTGGTATGGCCAAGCCTGTTTCGAGATTGAAGGCAGTGATGGCACAATAATCTATACAGATCCTTACGACCCAGACAAGGCAGGTTTCAAACCCTTTGCTTCACAAGCGGACATAGTGATCAAGTCAAGCAGCAATGATGATTTCCATGATAATGATCATCTCGTACCGAAAAAGGCAAATGCGACGGTTATTGATGCCCTGGAGGTTTCTCTGCAAGGCGGTTCATTAGAGTCCCATGGTATTACACTCCACGCCATAGAAGCAATGGAGCACAGTGAGCATCCAAGTGGTCATCCTGATCAGAATGCCATGTACAAATTCAGCGTTGATGGCATATCTATTGGACACATGGGTGATATGGGCAATGATTTTTCGGATGACCAATTGGATTTCTTCAAGGGTATTGACATCCTGTTGAGCCATGCCGGTGGTTTTCCGGTCATATCTCTTGACGAATTGAAACGTATAGTAGGAATTACCAAACCAAAACTGGTCATTCCAATGCACTTCAGAACCTTGTGCTACAAACCTAAGAACATGTATTTCATTACCGAGTGTCTGAAGTATTTCCCTGAGGATATGGTTGATTTCGCCAGTAGTTCTACAGTCGAATTACAAAAAAAAGATTTGCCGGAAAAAACCCGCATGCTTGTTTTGGCCTATGTCTGAACAAACCGTGCTCGTTCCGAAGTAAAAAGACTTCTTATCCCCCAAGCAGCAGGTTTGGCAGATACAGAACGATTCCCGGCAAAAGTACAAGACCTGTAATTGTTAGCGCATCGGCTATAAAAAAGGGTGCGACGCCCTTGAAAACATCCTGGACCGAGAGTTCAGGACGTACACCAGCCACAACAAAACAGTTAAGTCCAATTGGTGGTGTGATCAGGCAAAGTTCGGCCATTTTTACGACAATGATGCCAAACCAGATTCCACAACCGGTGGCAGTCATTCCGAAGGCACTATCGGCGGCCGATACATCGACACCTCCATTCAGGGCTATCACAGCAGGAAAGACCACCGGAAGGGTTAGAATAAGCATTCCAATTGCATCCATGAACATGCCAAGCACGGCATAGGCCAAAAGGATCAGGACAAGTGTAAGTATCGGACTTTGGTCCAGGGAGGTAATCCAATCCGAAAAAACACCAGGGAGGTCGGCAAATCCCAGAAAACGGACAAAGATCAATACACCCCAGATAATGGTGAAGATCATGACAGAAAGCTTGGCCGTTTCCATAAGTGCACTTTTGAGTTGAGGCCACCCCATTCCCCGGTAGACAGCCATAATGAACACAACAAAGGCTCCGAGAGCACCACCTTCGGTCGGTGTGCCCCAAGCATCACCCCCGAAAGGATTGTAAATGAACAAAATGATGATCGAAATAACGAAAAAAATCGGAAATACCGGTGGAAGTGAACGAAACCTCTCAACCCAGGTAAATCCGCTTACCGGCGGTCCGAAGTTTTTGACACTAATAGCCATGCCAACAATCAGGACGGCATAAACCACCGCAGAAAAAGCACCTGGAAGAAATCCTGCCAACAACAATGCACCGACATCCTGTTCCACGATTATGGCATAAATGACAAGTATTGCCGAAGGGGGAATCAGAGAAGCAAGTGTTCCGGCAGCAGCCACCACCCCTGCTGCAAAGCGTTTGTCGTAACCGATGGCAATCATTTCCGGAATGGCAATGCGGGCGAAGACTGCCGAAGTGGCAACGGATGCACCGGATACTGCTGCAAATCCAGCCGTGGCGAAAACCGTGGAAACCGCCAAACCACCTGGAACCCAACCAACCCATCTTTTGGCAGCTTCAAAAAGGGCCTTGGTCAATCCGGCATAGTAGGCGAGATAGCCAATCAGTATGAAAGTGGGAATGAGTGAAAGAGCCTGTGTTGAAATCTTGGAGTGGGGTACTTGACCAGCCGTCTTGACTGCTACGGTCAAAGCCCAGACAAATTGGTCTGGATCATAGGCACGCTTGTCCCAGAATATCCAGATCAGACCAAACATTCCGGCAATGGCTGCCGCAAATGCAACCCTCACGCCGAGGACCACCAGTAAAAGAAGAAAACCGGAGACTATGAGGCCAATTTCGATGGTGTCCATCACAACTGTCTCCGCTAGACCGGTGTTCCGTTTTCTTGATCAAAACCGGAAACGGCTTCGGCCTCCTGCTTGGCGATCTTTGAAGCATCTTCAATCAGTGGTACGGCAACGGGTTGGAGAGTACCTGAGACAATTGCCCGAGCATAACCCCATACCTGTAGCGCCAAACGCAGAAACAACACGGAAAAGGCCATTGGAACAAGCAGTTTTGCTGGCCAGAGAGGCAATCGGATATCAAGGCTTGAGTCACGACTCCAATAGGGTGCCGACCAGTCAAATGATCGTTCAAAATGTGACCAGCTCCCCCACACCAGAAGTAACATCAGAACCATTATCAAGAGGGTACCGATGAATTCTGCAATCCACAGCGGCCGGCCCTTAAGCAAACTTATGAGGATATCCATACGGATGTGTCCACCAAGTCGCTGACAATATGAAATACCTATGAATGCTATCAAAGGCATGGCCTGTTCAATCCAGTCAACATATCCTGGAATGGGATGATTGAAGAAATTGCGTCCACCCACACTGGTAACGGCAAGCAACATCAACGAAAATACTGCAAGCCCTCCCAAAAGGGCCAAAAAGGATTCGATCTGAAACAGACGACGGTCAATTCTGCTGAGTAATGATCCGTCGGTCAAAACTGAAGATGAGCCAGCCAATTAACCATTATCCATTTGGTTGCCCGCCGGTATTACCGACGGGGAATCATTGTTTAATCAGTTTCCAGCGATCATGCCCGCAACCAAATCATAAAGTTCCTGTGCCGGCAGACCACGGGCGGTATTTTCCTCAATCCATGCCCGGGCGGCGGGAGCTGCGACAGCTTCACGAAAGGCGGCGAGCTCTTCATCGGAATAGGTAATGCGCTCGATACCTTTTTCGTCAAGCAGTGGTCCCCATTGGACCATGGTCTTGTCATTGTAATTGGTGATGTAATGAGCTAATGCTTCGTCAACAGAACCGAGAAGTGCGTCCCGTTCGTTTTCACTAAGGGAATTCAGGGCATCCGTATTCACGACGACTGGACAATTGACCGTACCTGGATTGAGATTCGTGGTCCACCATTTGGCACTTTCGACCGTACCAAAAGACATGTGGGCATGTGGAGCAAAGGCCACCGCTGAAACGACACCACTGTCAAGTGCCTGACGGACTTCGGTTGCTGACATTGAGGTCGGAACCGCGCCAATGGCTTTCATGGCCTGTCCTATACCACCGGTTGCCCTGACGGCCAACCCTTCAAATTCAGCAAGTGCTCTGGGACCATCCCCAACACCTACAATATTGTATTGCGGCAAGGGCGAGGGCATTAGCAAGGTGGCATTCCACCTGGCTAGATCTTCAATGGCTGCTGGATGCCGGTAAACGGCCTGGGAGATTTCCACTTCCTGCTCAAGCGATGAGACCCCCAGAAATGGAAGTTCGAGAACGGTTATGGAAGGATTTTTGTCGTAATGGTATCCAGCACAGAATTGTGCCATCTCGAATGCACCAATGGAAATTCCATCCAGGTTTTCACGGTTGTTGGACAATCCACCATAAGACAGGTTGAGGGTAAATTCACCACCGGTCTTTTCACTGACAAGTTCAGCTAGTTTCTCAACATGTTCGGTAAATGCCCTGCGTGTGCCCCACAGGGACACGTTCCATTCTGTAGCCATGGCTTCGCTGACCAGAACCATTGAAAGAAAGCCTGCAATGGCATGTTTAAAGTATTTTGCTTTCATCGATTTCTCCTGCTAGATATGACCAACCCAATCAGGTTGGTGAAAAAATACCAGACCATATTATAGCATTTCCAAAAAATAACCATCTATATATAACTCAAAATCATATTGATTTTCTCATCCTAATTTCTATATAGTATTAGCTCATTTAAGTCCACTTCATGATGATCTTGAGGCTTGAGTTTCGATCGTAACTTTCCAATTTGCCAGTAATTCCCGCTTGGATTTATTTCCCCATGAACAGGGGGATTACAAGCCTGTCGGAAACCGTTTTTCGCAAACCCCATTGAAACATTTCTGCCCGAATTACCAATCATGTCCAGGATGACATCCAGCAACAATCCGCTTTCGCCGGCATTTTTCCCTGCCGGGTCTCCCGTCAACCGCCGGCAGGGTTTTCGAACAGGTCCCCGATCCCGTCAGGCATCGGCGCCTTAGCCCCGGGGACTGCCTGGTGTCGGGAATGGCAGTGTTCCTTCCCAGGTTGCCCCCGCTCCTGCAATTCGACCACAAGTCCCGTGACAATGCCGACGACCCCGCGGTGGCCTTCAACCTCAGGACCCTTTGGACCAAAATGGCATCGGTCCAGGCTTTTGTGCTAACATATTCCGTTTTGGACAGGTGTGTCTGGTAATGAATCTGCACCGCCTTTCCCCATTATGGTTTGTTTTGATAAACGTTCACAATAATTTCTAAACAACAAGGTACTCCGTTTTACAAAAACAAAATTTACGAACGAATGCAGGGGAAATTATGATAATGATGATTTCTGGGCTGCATCGCAAGATGAAGCCGAACAAGATTTCAAATATAGAGAAAATGTAAACCGTGGCCGGGAACCAAGGTTCCAATCTGCTTGAACGGATTGCCGTTACCCTTCGAAGTGGCCATTACAACTATCTCAGCCTGGAGTCAGCACTGTTGGCATACGGCATCATCTCCCAGGTCCCGCTAGCCGGTATAACCGTGATGACCACGGGACGTTCCGGTATCTTCGACACACCCTTTGGAAGGATTGAATTCATTCATACCAAAAGACATGGCGGGCAGATCCTTGACCACACCAGGGATGTTGGCTGGCCGTTGCGCATGACAGCCGGCCGGCCCGTCAGTTGGCGTTGGCGCAGCCCAAGGTCCTCCGTTGGGCGGTGTTTCGGTCATCATCATTCCAGATGCGCGACCGTCCGCACAGGCAGTTGCGAATGTCCTGGAAGGTCCGGGGGCTGATCGAGAAGCAGCCGCTTGTGGTGTTGGCCACGTAGCCGGGCTGGCCGCTCTCGTTCGACGGCGTGTAGGTGCCACCCGTCATGAAGCAGCGCCTCAGCAAGGGCCTCGCCGCGCCAAAGCCCGATGCCGTCGTGTAGACCACAACATAATAGGGCGTCCTTGCGGACAGGCCAAAAGGCGTTTGGGTTGAGGCGGCAAGATTTGGGGAGCCTGAATTTACAGTGGCAAAGGTACCTATACTACCCTGCTGTGTACCTGTTCTGGCGTTGTAGGCCGTAAATCGAATGGTGAATTCAGTTGGCCCGCCATCCCCGGCCTGAGCCCGCAGAGAGCTGTAAAGATTTGAAAAGGCGTCAATTTGCAAAGTTGCTTGATTGGTCCCTACAGCCGAGATGGATCCCGAAAGAGGATCGTCAATCTCTCCCGTCCCTACACAGGCGGGCTGGCCTTTCAGCCCCGGGGCGGTGATGGTCTGTGCCCAGACCGGTCCGGCGAACGCCACGGCCAGAAGGGCGGCGATCAGATTAAAAGTGGGGGGGGTATTCAACAGTCGTTTCATGAGTCGGTTCTCCTACTGTATGTTTGCGGATGCTTTTCCATACCGGTAACATAGCACGGGAATCCGTGCAGGTCAAGGAAAAAACCAGGAAAGGCCGTGCAGGCCCCCCTAATACCCTACTGGATTCACACATTTCCCATCAGGTCATATCCAGACCGGATGGTCCGGAATTGGTACACTCTCCGCAGCATGACAACGGGCCCGGGGCTCGGGTTCTCCCGCCTCTACATCCTATCCCGCGGCACCTTCCCGTTCCCCGGAAAACAGCCATTCCGCAATCTCCAAGGGATGATGCCTCTTGATACATTGGTCAGTCTCCTGCTTCGATCCAATGACGGGGGAGGGTAACCACATCGTTAGGCAAGAGGCTGGAAAAAAGATGTGTGAATACGGTGGGGAACGGGGAGGAATTGGCAAACGGCTGGACATGACCATCATTTCAATCTTGGTGATATACCAGTTATTCCCGCTTGAATTTTTTACCCCCATGAACAGGGAATTTCGATCCTGTCGAGAACCGTTTTTCGCAAACTCTATTGAAACATTCCTGCCCTGAAAAACATTTTCGGCTATAATTTCGAGCACAATTACGGCCCTGAAAACCAATGCCCCGCCGATGTGATGGCAAACCCGTGCGTGCCGATGTTCCCGGTCGACCAGACTGTGGAAACTTGTTGCTGTTCCTGCCGGGAAGCCCCGAAGGGACAGCTGCGCAGGAAATACATGTGGGAAAAATTAATGGGAATCACTGCCTTATTCAAAGTTTCATCTGTTATTAGTTCAGGAGAATATGAGGCAGGAATTGTGCTTCCCGAAACACCTAAACACAAGAATCCAATCAGTGAGATTTAAACTGTCTTGGAACAGCTGAAAATAAGTACATTTTGGGTTAAGGAAAATGGTATGGTAGAAACCACTTTTAGGTAGGGCAAAATGATAATGTATTGTCTTGAAAATATTTACAAAAAGGTGCGAGTTCTATAGTGGATATTACTGCTGGCTCAAGTCCTTGTCACCTTGAAAGCGATATTTGCAACTTTAATTCATACCCATGTTGGTTTATCGAGGAGAAAACAGGTGGAGACTGATGTTTTATTACTAAATGATGAACTGAAGGATATTCAAAACTATGAACTTGAGGTTGAAGATACTGTTACTCCCTCAGATCTGTATTCCATATCATCTTACGGGATAGACTTTCCGGTTGAATTGCTAGTTAAAAGAATAAATGAAGATCATTTTATTGTTCCTGAATTTCAGAGAAAGTTTGTCTGGTCAAAAAATTCCGCATCGCGATTTATTGAATCCTTACTATTAGGTCTTCCGATTCCAAATATATTTTTATTCAAGGAACCCACTTCAGAAAAACACTTAATTATTGACGGCCAACAAAGGTTGATGACTTTAGTGTGTTTTTTCAAAGGTAAATTCAATGACAGGAAATTTACTCTAAGTGGTATCAGCGAACTATGGGAAGGCAAAACCTTTGAATCTCTAAACGAAGATGACAGATTGCGTTTGTGTAATTCCTGGATAAGAACAACTATATTCAAGCAGGATTCACCAAAAAATAATATGGACAGTGTTTACGAGGTATTTGAACGGTTAAACACTGGAGGTTTAAAACTCTCCTCCCAAGAAATTAGATCATGTATTTTTCATGGCAAATTCAACGAGTTTCTACATGATCTTAATGAAAACAAGATTTGGCGGGAAATCTGTGGACCAAAAAGTAAACGCCTAAGAGATATTGAAATTATTCTTCGGTTTTTTGCTTTTCTAGAATGGGAAAGCAGATATACACCACCAATGAAACATTTTCTCAATCTGTATATGGAGGTAAATAGAGAATGTTCACATCAAGAACTTAACGAAAAGGCAGCAATTTTTGAAAAGACCGTTGAACATATTTTTCTCTCTCTTGGTCAAAAATCATTTCGAATTAATAAAGGCTTCAATGTGGCTTTATTCGATTCAGTCGCAACTTCAATTGCAAAAAGATTGAAAGAGGGAACAGATTTAAGTCAAGAAGAAACAAAACGGGTATATTTGGATTTATTAGAGAACGAAGTTTTCAAACAAGGCTACACTACTTCTACAGCAAACCCAAAAAACATAAGGAGGCGTTTTGGGGAAGCAAAAAAGGCTTTTGAAGTTTTATGACACCTTGGGAAAATTGGGAATTTAGTTCGGAATTAAACCGCCTTTCAAGCTTAATTGAAATCATTGAAAAAAATACTGGAATCATTCCGGATCAGTTAATCTCCCTTAGTTGTGAGAGAGTTTGCATCTCAATTTGTAGTAGCTTTGAGCATGGGGTGAAAAAGATTATTTTTGAATATGCAAAAATTCAAATTAACAATGTTAACGACTTCGTTGTTGAACTAACCAGATACCGATTGAAACAAGTAAGAAACCCAAAATCGAATGAGGTTAAACACCTTGTCAAACTTTTTGATCCGAATTTTACATATGAATCGAATAACGAAACTATATTAAATGAATTGGTTGATAAAAGAATTGCATTTGCCCATGAGACAGGAGAACACAGTCATATTACTATCGGAGATTTAAAAAAATATTTAAATGCTTACAAATCATTTCTCGAAAGTTTGCAAGGTATTTTTTGAATTGCTGAATTAAATCTGGAAATTATTTCCCATCATGGCAAACAGGGTGGCATTTCCTCCAGCTGCTGTCGTGTCCGAACAGACAAGGCGCTCGTGAAACAAAAACTCCTCCATTTCTGTTGTTGCCACCAAGGGAATGAATTTATCCATTCGTTCGGCCAGTGCAGTTCTAGCCAATCTCAGATCTTGCTCATCACTCCATAAAGCGACTACTTCGAAGCCATTTAATGTTTTCAAATGTTCACGGTCAAGGAAACCCGAAATACCATACTTGCCTCTGACACCGGGACATATCTTGACGGCAGTGCATTCTGCAGCAGAAGCAATTGCTGCCTGCCTCTCACAATCTTGCGAGGTTGGCCCCAAACAAAGTACAATTCCTCGGGGAAAATAGTTCATTTGGTTTGTCTCACCGGTGGGACCCGGAAAAGTTTCGGTTTTTGATTTCGGGATATCCCTTTGCACCCTGTCAATGAGTTTCTGAACATCAGCTGGATCAACCATGGACATATCGGCATGATCCGACGAATGCAAAGGCAAATCCTTTTTCGTAAAACTTTTGACCAAACCTGGTCCGCCGGCCTTGGGACCGGTACCGGAGAGCCCTTCGCCACCGAAAGGTTGGGATCCAACGACGGCACCAATTTGATTTCTGTTTACATACATGTTACCAATTTTGAGCTTGTCGGTTATTGTCTTGACGCGACGGTCAATTCGTGAGTGCAAACCAAAAGTCAAGCCGAATCCTCGGGAATTTATTTCCTCGGTGATCTTTTCAAGATTTGCGATTTCAAAGGTGCATACATGAAGGACTGGACCGAATATTTCTTCCCCCAGATCTTCAATTCCCTGAACCCTGATGACTGTTGGACCTACGAAATAACCTTGGGAAGGGGTTGAACACTGTTTGAGTATTCGACCATCATGTTCCGCATCCTTGATGTATTTTGTGATTTTCGTGTATAAGGTTTCATCGATCAATGGTCCAATATCCGTATTTGTACTCCATGGATCACCAATCCTTAATTGATCCATGGCACCAAAAAGCATGGTCAGAAAAGTATCTTCAATATCCCTTTGCAGATATAGGATTCTCAAGGCAGAACATCTTTGTCCGGCAGATTGAAAAGAGGAAATGATAATATCCCTGACTACCTGTTCGGGTAATGCAGTGCTATCCACTATCATGGCGTTCAACCCTCCGGTTTCAGCGACAAAACGGGCTGATGGATGAAGGTGCCTGGCCATGTTCTTCTGGATTATCTGAGCCGTTTGAGTAGATCCCGTAAATGCCACACCTGATACTCTGGCGTCAGACACAATCTGGGTTCCGACTTCAGGACCTTCACCGGGTGTAAGTTGTAACACATTTTTTGGTACTCCGGCCTCATGCAGGAAGTTCACCGCCAATTCAGCGATTAGTGGAGTTTGTTCCGAGGGTTTGGCAATAACACCATTGCCCCCTGCCAAGGCACCTGCTATTTGACCGGTAAAAATGGCAAGAGGAAAGTTCCAGGGGGAGATGCAAGTTATTATACCGGCTGGTTCTTGCGAATCCATTGCGGTTGCCTGATCAGCATAATATCGCAAGAAATCCACAGCTTCCCGCAATTCACCAACGGCATCATTGATTGTTTTCCCGGCCTCCCTGCAAAGCAAGGCGAAAATTTCAGGCGCGCTGTCTTCGTATAGGTTTGATGCCTTGGTTAACACTTCTGCCCTTTTCCTGCCATTCAATTGGAACCAGGGCGAGGCGTTTTCCAATACATTTGAGACCTCCGTTTCGGAATAAAACCTGCAATGACCAACGATGTCCTTCGGGTTCGAGGGATTTGATATGGTCTTGACCAGAGAATTGTCACCAGCATCTTGATTAACGGCTGAATGATTCCATTGATGCGTAAGGTATGATTTTCTTGAGGTTTCAATTTCGTCAAGAACCCTTGGATTGTGAATATTCCAACCCTTGGAGTTTTTACGTTCAGGTTCAAAAAGACCTTCTGGAGATTTCACTGGCTGCAGGTTGCTTTCTTGGGCTTTTTTCAGTAAATCAAATGGATCAGAAACAATATCACTGGCTTGTAGCTTGGGATCGGCGAGTTGGTTGAGAAAAGAACTGTTTGCCCCATTTTCCAACATTCTTCGGGCTAGATACGGCAGAAGTTCCTTGTGCTCACCAACAGGGGCATAAATTCTGCATTTGGTATCATGTCTGGATTTAATGATTTCGTGTAGGGCTTCCCCCATACCATGCAGGCGTTGAAATTCAAAGGGCTGATCTTCCCTGGCAAATTCCAGAATGCTTGTGACGGTGTGGGCATTATGTCCGGCAAATTGTGGATAAATCCTATCCGTCATGGTAAGCAGTTTTCTGGCACAACAAAGATAGGATACGTCAGTTCCAGCCTTGTTTGTATAAACCGGAAAATCCTCCAACCCATCCTGTTGGGCTTTTTTGATCTCGTAATCCCAATAGGCTCCCTTGACCAGCCGAACGGCAATTTTCCTGTCCAATTCCCGGGTGAGTTGGTATAGCCAATCAAGGACAAATGGTGCTGATTTTCCATAGGCCTGTACGACAATTCCAAATCCGTCCCAACCTTCCAATTCAGGACAAGAAAGAACCTTTTTTATAACTTCCAGTGATAGTTCAAGCCGATCAGCCTCCTCTGCATCAATACTAATTCCGATATTGGCATCCTTGGCCATTAGGGAAAGCGTTTTGACCTTGTCAACCAACTCGATCAATACTCGATCTCTTTGGGTCCATTCATATCTTGGATGAATGGCAGAAAGTTTGATTGAAACGCCATGATTGTCCCTGAAATCAGGGGAGATGCAGTTTGGGGCCAATGAGGTTATGGATTCCTTGTAAGCTTTGAAGAAAAATTCAGCATCCCTTGCAGTGAGTGCTGCTTCACCAAGCATATCATAGGAGTAGAGGTAACCCATTTTTTCGGCTACACTTGAACGGTTGATTGCTTCACCCATTGTTTTACCAAGAACAAATCTCCCTGCCATCTTTTTGACGGTGATTCTTGTTGCATAACGAACGAAAGGAGTGGTTTTCCATTTGAGAAACCTTCTTGGCCATCCGCTAATTCCCTGCCTGGTGGTTCCTTGAATGCAAATGCTGGCAAAGTGAAGTCCGATTGTTAACAGGGTTAGGAGCCAAGTTGAGGAGTTTCCCCTTTGGATACTCCAATCGACAGAATTCAGCTTGTCAGCAATCAGGGTATCCATATTTTGTCTATCGGGCACCCTCATGAGGGCTTCAGCAAGGCGTAGGATCGCAACACCACCCTTGGTTGCCAACCCATACTGAGCCAAAATCGAGTCCAGCAGGCCAACTTTGGAGAAAGATTTGATTTCATGAACCAGACCTTCTGCATCCTTACATATCTTTTCCCTGGTCTGGAGGGAAATTGCTGCCTCAGATATCAAATTATCCAGTAATTTATTTTCTCCACCAACCTTGGCAGAAAGTTGTTCCGATCTGATATTTTCCAGGATTTGTGTCAATTTCCAACTCTTGAAAGTCACATGTCAAAAAAGGGGGGCTACAATCGAATATTCCTCAAGTTCAAACTGTTTGGATTAAAATATTTACCAAAATTTTTTAGTATAGGTAAAAAATTATTCAAGCAAACAAAATATTCCAGCAGATAAAAGCTTTGTTTCTTCTGAAGATCCAATGGTTTTTCCACAAGATTTTCAATTATGACACCAACAGTTAAATCGGACTACATACATATCCTCAGATTTCAAATGACTTTCGTGGTGAGGGTATTCAATCCTTCAATTTCTACTTCTAATTCGTCACCTTTCTGAACTGAGGAAACACCTGCAGGTGTACCGGTAAGAATAACATCCCCACCCACAAGTTCAAAATATTCAGAAAGATAGGAAATCAGCTCAGGAACCTTCCAGATCAATTGGTCTAAATCACCATCCTGACGTACCATACCATTGACCTTCAGTAAAATTCTTCCTTTGGTAAAATGACCAACTTCTGTTGCCGGATGAACCGAGCCAATCGGTGCCGACCTTTCAAAGGCTTTGCTTATTTCCCATGGCCTGCCAAGTTTCTTTTGCTGTGCCTGAATATCACGTCGGGTCATATCCAGCGAGGGAGCATAACCATAAACATGATCAAGTGCCTGTTCGACAGTAATATTTTCACCTCCTGATTTCAGAAGTACTGCCAATTCAGCTTCATGATGGACATCTGAAGTTTTTTTAGGATATGGAAACTCTCCCGAAATATCGAGATTGCTTGCATTTTTCTGGAAAAAAAATGGATCCTCCCGATTTGGATCATGTCCCATTTCTATGGCATGGTCGGCATAATTCCGTCCAACGCAGTAGACTCGATTTACCGGGAATCTGGCTTTTGTACCTACGATGGGCAAGGTAGTCATTGTTTTGGGTTCGAAAGGGAATTGTGACATAATGTACTTATACACCTTAAATTTTTTTTAGTTGTTGTAGGTCCCATTTTATGAGAATCTGTCAAAAATACAATTATTTGAGGCAGTACAATGCAGACATGTATCAATCTTTTTGGGGGATTGAAGATCCCCATACCAGCAATACCAACCGCCATGTTCACCATGACATGCTCATGATTGGCCTGTTGACTATTATCTGTGTGTGTGGGGGGGGGGAGTCAAGCTCTGAAAATGGTTCCTTTGGGGCAATGAGACATCACAAAACCCTATTTATCTGGAAACAGAATACAGTCTCCAATATTGACCTTACGAGGAATTAGCCCTACATGCCGGGTCCAAAGGGAGGAGGTGTGAGATCAGGATCCCCATCGCGACCCGAATTGTTAGCAGGGACAAGTTTTTCCTTCAGCAAATCCCCGAGATCCACGATATTTCCCCTCCGTGCCAACTGATATGCCTTTGGCAGGTCGGAGGAGGCAAGACCGTCCAGTATTAAGGATCTCCCCATTGGTCGCGGTCCCCTGGCATCCTGGAGATCAAGAATTTCAACCTGAACCCGTTTGCTTCCCCTCCTGGCGTTTACCCGCCACATCTCACGGACTCCCAGCTTGGCATAACTTTGCGGTTTCTTCCTGTCAAAATGGGTTACCTCAACCTCGACCACCAGATCCGGAGGCGTCAGTGCCTCGAATGCCAATACGGCTTCCTCCCCACCCTCATGATCGGTGGCATACCATCTATCGGCATTCTCTCCGACATAAAAGGCCGCATCGGCCTCAAGTCCAACATTCTGGGGCTCGTCGGGGCCTTTCCAACGGGTTCCACGCATGGGCCTCACCTGTTTGCGCAGGACCGAACCCGCCATCATGACCGTCAGGTCGGTGGAAGTGCCGAAGATCTCATGCGAACTTGACGGATTCATCCAGGAGATGATGCCCTCACTGGCATCAATCATGACCCTTCGACCCAGCCGGTTCCAGTCAAACTCCCGGGCCATCGCAGGAACTAGGTCAGGAGGAACCTTCAGTTGCCAGAAGTCTGAACCAAGGGGGCCGATTACATGGTGTTTTTCAAGTGTGGTGGTCATTCGTATCCTTCCTTTCGGCTACCCGTTGATACATGCAAGAGTATAGGGAAGTAACCTTCGAATGGCAAGGAAAAATCCATTCACCACGATGTCATGTCAAACCAATCTTCCACCTTCAAGAACTTCTATTCTCTGGAGAATCCAATGCCAGAGGAGAAGAGATTATCGGATTCCGGTGATCTTGCGGAGATTTCATCTTGGGCAAATTCAATTCCTCCTTGAAGAACTGGTGACTAAGTGTTTCAAAAAGGCTTTTTATGTTTTCTACTTGTAACTATTCCGGTATCCTGAGTGCCCTGAAAATAGGCAAAATCGGAATTCCCCAATATATTTTTTCTGCACAATCCTTTACATTTCTGTCTGTAAAAAGTCTAAAAACTGCAAGATATTGACAATTTCTTGACCTGAATAGTTACTTTCACTTTATATTGATACAAACGCTCGGCCAAATCTTTATTCCAAAGAGGAGGTTGATGGGACAATGATACAAGTCCCTTGACCAATCGGGCAAAGAAATCCATTCCCGCAACATCATAAGGTTTGAAACCCTCATGATCCCTGGAGGCATAATCATTATACCGCATGTCGTTGGTTAGATAATAGGATCGATTAGCACTTTGAAGGAATCCCCTGAAAGTACCAAAGGAGTATTCATATGATACAGTTAATGCGAATTGTCCAAATTGACCGAGTGGTTTGTCCTCTCCACCCCGTCCGTCATGGAATCATCACATTTTTTTCGAAAGGGGTGGTTCTCCGGGGAAAGAATATAAGGTCTTGGCTTGTCATCAAATCAGGTCGACTGAATCTGGTGATTTTATTTGCACATCAAGTACTGGTTACAACCATGAGGGAATAATATCCCTGTTAATAATGTCCGTGATGGTCGGAGATTTTTTTATACAGGCCCATTTATCCCCCCTGACCAATACTTCTGCAACAGCAGGTCTGGTATTGTATTCCGAAACCATGACGGTGGAATAGGCTCCGGCAGTCATGAAAGCCATCATGTCATTTGGTTCGAATTCTGGTAGGTCTCTGTTCTCGGCGAAGGTGTCACTGGATTCACATATCGGACCGACCACATCGAATTTTTTGTTTCCCTTAACGATTTTTTCCCTTATGGGTTTAATTTCATGGTATGAGGAGTACATTGCCGGTCGAATGAGATCATTCATGGCAGCGTCAACGACAAGAAAATCCCTGTTTTCACCTTTCTTTCGATAAAGTACCGTGGAAACCAAAATTCCTGAGTCTGCAACGATAAATCTACCGGGTTCAAGTTCTATTTCCAAATTCATATCACTAAAGATGTTTCTTATCAGTTGGGAATAATCGCCAACCTTGGGAGGATTGTCATGTAACGGATGATAGTTGACACCTAATCCACCTCCCAAATCCAGTCTTGATATTTGCAGGTTCTTTTCACGTATGAGTGAGGCAACCTTTTCAAAGGCTTTTTCATAGGGTCTGAGGGATGTAATTTGTGAACCGATATGAATGTCCAAACCCAGTAAGTTGACATTGGAAAGTTCTGAGGCAACCTGAAAAAATTCTTCCACCCTGGCTATGGGAACACCAAACTTGTTTTGGGCTTTACCTGTAGAAATCTTTTCATGGGTTTCGGCATCAACATCAGGGTTAATCCTAACGGCAATTGGAGCAATCAGTCCCAGCTTTCCAGCCACTGAATCGAGCAGGTGAACTTCTGAAAAGCTTTCGACGTTGAATTGTCTTATTCCTCCGGTCAAGGCGAGTTCCATTTCATCGCTGGTTTTACCCACACCTGAAAAAACAATTCTATCCCCAGAACATCCTACAGCTTTGGCCCTCTGGTATTCACCACCGGATACAACATCAAATCCTGCTTCCAGATCAAACAAAAGCTTCAATATTGCCTGGTTTGAATTCGCCTTCATCGCATAAAAAACCTGACCTCCAAACCTGGCTGCGGAATTCTTTACTGCAAGAAAATTATCTTCAATTTGACTTGCGGAGAATACATAACAGGGCGTTCCAACGTCACGAACGATGGATGGGATATCCACACCCTCTACATGAAGTATCCCGTCAGTATATTTGATATGAGTCATATATCAAAATTTCTTGCATGTACTGAAGTTGAATTTGGCATTTGAATTAGTTGGAAATTGGTGACGTTCAAATTCTTCCTGCTAGAATAGAACTTCCTCTTGAGGATTTTCAGGAAAGGTACTTTCAATTCCAGCTTCGGGTATTGGCTTGTCCTTGTAACCACAACCATTTAATCCTAATCCCAGAAAAAGTATCATCAGAGCTATGCGCATTTCAGAGTTTCCTTCCAATACTGTATTTGCCTTTTGACATTTTCAGGTGAAGTCCCGCCCTTGCTATTTCGGGACTGTACCGAACCTTCAACCGAAAGGGTATCCAATGCTTCAATCTCAAGGTCCTTGTAAACATCCTTCAGGTCATCAAGCGACAAGTCCTTCAGGGTACAAGATTTTTCCTCAGCCAGCAAAACCAGTTCACCCACGACTTTATGGGCTTCCCTGAAAGGAAGATTATATTCCCTGACCAGAAAATCGGCAAGGTCGGTCGCCGTTGAAAAACCCAATTCGGAACTTTTCTTCATGATTTCTACATTGGCTTTCAAATCCTGAATCATGCCGGTCATGACTTTCAATACGATTTCAATTGTTTCAGCGGCATCAAAAACCGGTTCCTTGTCCTCCTGAAGATCTTTTGAGTAGGCAAGAGGAAGTCCCTTGATAACCGTAAGCAGAGTTATCAATGCACCATTAACCCGACCGGTTTTGGCTCTTATCAGTTCTGCCGCATCAGGATTTCTCTTTTGTGGCATAATGGATGATCCGGTTGTAAACTTGTCACTGAGTTTGACAAAATCGAACTGGGATGTTGTCCATATTACAATTTCTTCCGACAATCTAGATAAATGAGTAGCACAGATGGCCGTGGAGGAAAGAAATTCCAGGGCGAAGTCTCTGGAACTGACACCATCCAGCGAGTTCAACATGGCTCGGCTAAAGGACAGTTCCCTGGCTGAAAAGTCAGGATCGATGGGGAATGATGTTCCTGCCAGGGCCGCAGAACCCAATGGCGATTCATTCAATCTTTTCCTAGTGTCCAGATACCTTTCCCGGTCCCTGTCAAGCATTGATACATAGGCCAATAAATGATGGGCAAAGGTTATTGGTTGCGCACATTGTAAATGGGTAAAACCAGGCATTACAGTATGAATGTTTTCACTGCTCTTCATGACCAAGGCTACTTCCAACTCATAAATCAGGCTCACAATGGTATCAATTCTGTCCCTCAACCAAAGACGAAAATCTGTTGCTACCTGATCATTTCTGCTTCGGGCCGTGTGGAGTTTTCCTGCAACCGGACCGATAAGTTCGGCAAGTCGGGCTTCTATATTCATGTGAATATCTTCAAGGGAAACCTTGGGTTCAAACTTGCCTGTTTCGATTTCCGACAGGATGGCATTCAAACCATCTGTAATTGATTTGGCTTCATCTTCATTAAGTATTTGTTGTTTGGCCAGCATTTTGGTGTGTGCCTTTGATCCCTCAATGTCGAATTTAGCCAATTTGTAATCAAAAAATATTGAAGCATTGAGATTTTCCATAATTTCATCGGTTTGGTTTTTGAAACGACCACCCCAAATGTTATATTTGTCTTTTAATTCAACCATCGGATTTGCTCCTCCAAGGAAGATATTCAAAATGTATCAATATAATTCTCGTTTCCTGATTTATCTCTTTATTTTGCTGATAGCAAACCCCATGACAACATTGGGGTACGACTCAGCGACCCTGATAGACATGAGGGAAGGCTCCCTTGAGCGATTGATCATCCATAGGGAACCGGTTGAAACCTCAGGAAATAATTTTCAGGATCTTGAGCAAAATTATGTTTCCCTTGATGATTTTAAAGGGAAAGTCGTTGTTCTGAATTTTTGGGCGACCTGGTGTGCACCCTGTCGCAAGGAAATGCCAACCCTTGATAATCTCCAGGGTCATTATGAGTCTGGTGAAGTGGAGGTCATTGTCGTGCACGTAGGACCAAGCAGAGGCAACGAGATAGAAGAATTCTGGCAGGAGGAAAACATCAGGAACATTGCCAGCTATGTTGATCCCAACCTATCCTTTGCAGGCTCAATGAATGCCTTTGGCCTTCCAACCACTATCATACTGGATAAGGAAAGTCGTGAAGTTGGCCGCTTGATTGGAGATGAGGAATGGGACCAGGAAGGTGTCATTGCCATATTGGATTTGATTTCCAATTCAAGCTGAATTTCAAGATTAATTCAGTATCTCATAGTTTGATATAGCAGACAATATTTTGGGCCTTTGTCTTTTCAGTGGTTTCCACTCATGTAAAGTAATTGAAATTGTCTTTGACCTAACTCAGTGAAAGTAAGCAGAAGTACACTGAACTAACGGTTTCAGGGAATGGGAAGAAGCAAACTGCGAGCATCAGGCCTTGAAGTTTACAGTTAAACTAACCTACCATTCTGAATGAAAAGCCAAAAATTGTGTTCCGAAGCATTGAAAATAAATTATTTTTCATTACCTAATGGGTAACATAAAAAATAAAAAATTCAAATGGAAATAACATACAAGAATAAAAAATTAAAAGATCTATGTGAATCAGAAAAAGAATGAGTAAGAAAATACGGTAAACCCAATGCTCAATATATCATGGGAGGATTGAAATTTCTTGATAAAGCACCGAATCTGTCAAATGTTTATGGGTCCAGTCGATTCGGGTTACACCAACTACAGGGAGCCAGAAAAGGACAATTTGCCCTTAAACTCCTTGACGGGAAAAGACTTGTATTTATTCCAAAATCTGTTCCTGTGCCACTAAAAGATGATGGAGGTATCGAAGAGAAAAAGATAACTGAGGTAACAATTCTGGAAATTGTAAACTACCACCGAGGGAAATGAAAAATGAGTATTACCAATAGTCAATTTAATCCAGATTATGCTGTCCGTCCAGGGTGGTTTCTTGAGATCACTTTAGAGGATAATAAGTGTTCACAGGCAGAATTTGCAAGAAGGTGTGGACGCAGTCCCAAACTAATTAGTGAGATAATTTCAGGTAAAGCCCCTATAGATACTGAAACAGCGATTCAATTTGAAAGGACAACTGGAATAGTTGCAGAAATATGGAATCGGATGGAATCTGATTATCGAAGCCATCTGGCATTAAAAGTGGAGGCTGATATTGCCGAGAATTGGCAAAAATCATTCCCGACTAACGAACTGGTTAAGCGAGGATTTTTTACCAAGCCAGAGTCTAAAATTGATGCCGTTTCAAAACTTCTTAAATTTTTTGCGGTGGGATCAATCGATGGTTGGAACAATAAGTATGGTGAGATGAATGTAGCCTATAGACATTCAATGAGTTTCGAGAGTGATGAGGTAGCTTTGGCAACATGGCTTAGAATTGGCGAAATCGAAGCCGATTCTCAGGACTGCAAAGACTACGATAAGGGTAAATTCCTGAAAGCTGCAAAGAACATTCGTGGATTAACAAGACAACCAATTGAGAAAAACCTGAATGAAATAATAAAAACTTGTAATGAAGCGGGGGTAGCATTTGTATTAACACCCGCCTTACCAAAAATTGCCCTCAGTGGCACGGCCCGATGGTTAACTCCGCGAAAGGCAATTATTCAGGTTACTGGTAGACACAAAACCAATGATCATTTCTGGTTCAGCTTTTTTCATGAAGTCGCCCATATATTGCTGCACAGCAAGAAAGCAGTATTTGTTGAGGAATTGGAAAATAATGCTGAAGAATTGGTTTCATTGGAAGTTGAGGCTAACGGATGGGCTTCAAAATTTCTTGTTCCAAGCAAAAACTGGGATGAACTAACAAAATATTCGACTTATAATGAAGTTGCGATTAAGAAATTCGCAAGGGAAATAGGAATCGCTCCAGGAATAGTTGTCGGAATGCTGCAACATAATAAACTGATTCCCTGGAAGAGATTGAATTCTTTAAAGCAAAAGATTGAAATCGAAAAGCTCATTAAATTTAAGTGAACCAACATTCATATAGAAATATATAAAGTTTGGATTTGAAACCGAAATTTGTTGGCCGGTTGTCCTGTATCTTCAATACAGAAATCTTATCTATTTCACACTATTGAATTTTATGTTTCATTTAAGCATGACCAAGCAGTTAACCCTTCATAATACCTACTCTAACCAATTTGATTTTTCACATGATGGTTTCTGGCCTACAATCCATAGGAAAAAATGGTGGTTGGGTCGCATGACTAAACTGGCTTTTACGTCACTACAAGAAGATTTCAAGCCCAACCTATTTCCTGTCAGATCACATGGGTCGGAGCAAGCAGGCCATGCCCTGCTTCAAAACAGATTCCTGTTTGATGGAGAAAGGGTTGTCTTTAATGACTCCATGTTCTGGTCCATTGCTGCAAGAAATCCCATATTGCAGGTTAGGTTGCACAGTTTCCAATGGCTTGGTGATTTGGCATCGGTCGGTGCGGTCGAAGCCAGAAACATGGCCCAGAATTTGATCCGGGATTGGTTAATCAAATTTGGCAGTGGCACGGGTTTGGGTTGGGCACCTGAAGTTGTCGGGAGGAGGTTGACCTGGTTGTTGAGAAACCATTGGATATACCTGACAGGGGTGGATCTGGATTTTGAGAGGAATTTTGCAGGCTCCGTTCAACACCAGTACTCGCACCTTAAATATTTTATGAGTTCCATAAAGGAACCGACTTTATATGTTGAAGCATTGATGGGACTGATCCATGCAGGATTCTTTCTGAGGAAAAAGCCGGGTGAAATGGATCGGCATTATCGACGATTGTGTAAAAAGATCGAAAACCAATTCCCGGAAGATGGCAGTTTTCTAACCCGCAATCCTCAGGAATTTCTTATCTACGGGATAATACTCAATTGGGTTATTGAACTTGCAGATGAAAATGCAACGGAATTACCAGCCGAAATGGAAAGATTAGCCACCAGAATTGGCAAATCCTTAAGTGTGATCTGCCACTACAATGGGAAATTGGCTCGCTTTCACGGCGGCAGGGATACGCCTTCCCATCTCGTCAGCCAGACCATAAATGCTCTGACCCGCAAGGACAATTCAACTGTATCAAAGGGACTTGGGTATAGGAAATTGCAATTGGGTTCAACCAGCCTGATAATTGATGTCGCTCCTCCCCCACAAACCAGAACCATCCAATCGGCATTATCAACGCAAAATACCTTTGAACTTACTTCCAATTTCACACCCCTTTGCGTGAATGTGGGTTTTGAAGAGAATTTGGAAAAAACCGCTGAATACCAAACGCAATTCTTAAACTCTCATTGTAACCTCCAGATTACAGACACCAGGACAGTGGACGGGAATCCTTCCCAGAATCTAAATGAAGAAGAGGATGTGAGGAGTAGTTTCAACGAACTGAAAAGGGAAAGGGGATATCAAATCCTGACTTCCCAGCATGATGCCTTTGCAACTGATTTTGGATATTATCACCGAAGAGAAATCAGGATGGATTCGCTTGGCAACAAGGTTATTGGATCCGATACGCTTATCCCGAATGAAGCGGGTTTGCACAATGATGCTTCCTATACAATCAGTTTTAACTTGCATCCGGATGTCGTACCGGAATGGTCAGAACAAAGCATGTCCCTTCAGTTTGTTTTGCCGCAAGGAGAAGTTTGGGATTTTCAGTATGAGGGTAATGGGACGTTGGTTTGGAATGAAGGGATTTACCTGGATACAATAAATTCAAAAATAATTCCCACCAACTTGATACAAATATCTGGTTCAACCAAGGGAAAAAGGTCCATTCAACGATGGAAATTGAAAAAGATTGAGTATAGCACTGATCAAAACCTTCTCACAGGTGATGTGTCCTGATGGACTGAATGACAGGACGATTTCTAGAGATCAAATTGATGGGACATTTGTTTTCAATTTCTCTGCTCACCTTAGGTATTGATCAATTTACCAAATATTTGATCTACTATGTTTTGGATCTGGAATCTATCCGCAGAATGGTTGTCATACCAACAATCCTGAATTTTCATCTAGCCTGGAATGAGGGAATAAATTTTGGTTTGTTTGGTGGTGGCGGTGAACTGACACGATATATCTGGATAGCATTGGCACTCGTAATTGTTGCATGTTTTTACATTTATGCCTTTAAACAGGAAAAAAACTGGGTTATGTTTCTCTCGATAGGACTCATAACCGGCGGTGCCTTGGGAAATACGATTGACAGGATCATTTATGGTGCTGTAATGGATTATCTTAATATCACATGTTGTGGGATAAAAAATCCATATTCCTTTAATGTTGCAGATACTGCTATATTTTTCGGACTGGGATTACTGCTGTTTTTCGGTAACAAACACAGTAAATCTAACTAACTCGATAAAGAACAAATTCATTTGGGGACAGAAAATGAACAAGGGGTTGTGTTTTTTGGTTGTAATTTCGATCGCTCTGGGAGGGTGTTCGAGAAATAACTCTGAACCGGAATTGGTATTCCATAAATCGAGGGGAGCCCCGGATGAATTGACGCTGGTAGTATACGAACCTATTGAGAAACCCGAAAGCATAGCAGCCTTGGCCCCGCCTGGTACCACACGAAATGCTGCTGATCCCCAACCCAATGAGGATATAATTCGTTTGCTCGGTTCAGATGGCGAAGAAAAAGTGGATGGTCGAATTCCAGATCGGGACAGTGATTTGTTGCTTTATACCCAAAGGATGGGCGCTGATGGTGATATCAGGGGAATTCTGGCCGCGGAAGATTTGGAATTTCGACGTAGAAACCAAGCCAAACCACTGGAAAGATTGGCCAATATCAATGTCTATTTTGCAGCCTATTCCTTCATGGCTCTGGATAGCAGGGAAGAATATCAACGGCTTAGGTCTGAAGGTGTAATTCCCTAGGCCGGCACTTTGCATTAACCAAATTGTTATTTCCCAATTTGATTGGACGAACTACAATAATCCACATCTGAATTTAGATCAGGTGAAGGAAACATGGCACACAGAACATTCACACTCATTGGCATTTTATTTTGGTACGCCTCACATGTTGGCGCAATGGAGGTGCCGGAAAACCTGTCCCAATTCGAGCTGGACAATGGATTGAAAATAATCGTGATAGAAAATCACCGGGCACCGATTGTCAACCATATTCTCTGGTATGATGTCGGAGCATCGGATGATCCGCCAGGCAAATCAGGACTCACCCATTTCGTGGAACACCTGATGTTTGAGGGAACGAAAACAACGGAAGCAGGCGAATTTGACAACCGAATCAAACTCATGGGTGGATTTAACAATGCTTTCACCAATCAGGAGGGATCAGGTTATATTGTGGAAGTATCAATTGAGCACCTGGAACAAGTAATGGAACTTGAAGCAGATCGCATGGTAAATCTGACTTTCAAACCCGAACTCGTTTTGCGTGAAAGAGATGTAATACTGGAAGAACGAAAGCAAAGAGTTGATTCCAACCCCTCCAGTCTCTTGCATGAACAAATGTCCGCCGCGCTGTTTCAAAATCATCCTTATGGAATCCCCACAATCGGATGGGAACATGAAATGCGCAGCCTTACCCTGGAGGATGCAAAATCATTTTACAAAAAATATTATCACCCCAGGAATGCAACATTGGTGGTAAGTGGAGATGTTTATCCCGATCAGGTCCTTGAACTGGCCAGGAAACATTTCGGTCATCTGGAGTCACCCGATGATTTCGAGAGAGGCCCCAAACTGCTTGAACCACCCCACATGGCTGAACGACGCGTCTGGTTCAGGGACCCCAGGGTTTCGACAGAATATGTATTCCGAAAATACTATGTACCAAGAGAAATTGCCTCTGACGAAGAAAACCTTGCCGCCATTGCCTTGATGGTCGAGGTCCTTGGAGGAAGTGGCATTACTTCCATATTGGGTGAGAAACTAACGGTTCAGGAAAAGATTGCCACCTACACCGGTGCCGGCTTTGTTGGTGATGTAACTCGACCGGTTGTCATAAATATGTATGTGGTCCCGGCAGAAGGAGTTGGTCTTGAGGAAGCAGAGGCAAAAATGGATGAGGTCATTGCCGGTTTTCTTGATGAGGGTGTTGACAAGGATCATTTGGACCGGATTAAAAAACAGATAAAATATTCCAGGATCTATGCACAGGATGATGCCAAGAATGCAGCCATGGAGTATGGAAACGGATTTGTAAATGGCTTGACTGTTGAACAAACCGCAGCATGGACAGGCCAATTACTGAATACGGATGAGGAAAGCGTCCTGAAAGCAGCCGAAATCCTGCTCAGTAAAAACAATTCGGTTACGGGATGGCTGCTCAAGGAGGGTGCAGAACAATGATCAAAAGGATTGCTTACATTGTTGTCTCCTTTCTATTGCTGATACAAGGTCTAAATGCTGCTGTCGATATTCAGGAGTTCGAAACACCAAATGGTATCAAGGTCTGGCTGGTTGAAGATCATTCAAACCCCATCGTTGCCCTGCAGATGTTTTTCTTGACTGGAAGTGTCCATGATCCCGTTGGAAAAGAGGGTTCGACATACATGATGATGGGGTTGCTTGAAGAGGGTACTGACAATCTTGATGCAGTGGGATTTCAGATTGAGGTTGAGGAGTTGGGAGCAAGATTTGATTTTGATGCCTACAAGGAATCGGTTGTGGTCTCAGCACAAATGATTACCGAGAACCTTGAGCCCTCGGTGGACTTGTTAAGAAAGGCCCTGGAGCAGCCAGGTTTTGCTTCAGAACCCATGGAACGAGTTCGGGGTCAAATCCTTACAAACATAGATTTCGACGAAAAGGATCCCGAGGAAATTGCCTTTGATGCTTTCATTGACATAATGTTTGGTGACCATCCCTTGAACCGCAAACGGGAAGGCAACAGAACATCGGTTGCCAATCTGACCCGTGAGGATATTGTTTCCGCCTACCAAAATGCGCTGGTCAGGGGGAAAGTTGTCGTGGGCGCTGCTGGGGATATTACAGCAGTTCAGTTAGGTGAACTCCTTGATGGTCTGCTGGGTGGGTTGTCAGATACAACTCCACCTGATGTCCCGACACTTTCATTGCCACAGGAGGATCATGTCGAGATCATAGATTTTCCAACACCCCAATCAACAATAGTATTTGGCCATAGGGGATTGATTCGTAATGACCCTGATTTCCTGATGGCATATGTCCTGAATGAGGTATTTGGCAGGTCGGGCTTCAATTCTCGGTTGCAAAAGAAATTACGTGTGGATCTTGGATTGACCTATGGCATAAGTTCATTTCTCTCGACCTATCAAACTGGTGGAATGGTCATTGGAAGCATGGCCACTGCCAATGAAACAGTGAATGAGGCCATTGATGCCATCAGGCAGGAATGGGCCGGCATTGCCAACGAGGGTATAACCCAGGAAGAGCTGGATACGATAAAAATGTACCTGAAGGGATCCTATCACTTGAGGTTCAAGACCAATGAGGACATTTCGGGAATCCTTGCCGGGATGCAATTGGACAACATACCTGCCTCCTATGTTAAGCACAGGAATGATATGATTGAGGCAATTGAGCTGGAGGATATCAACAAAGTTGCCAAAAACCTCTTTCGTCCGGAAGAGCTGGTGTTTGTCGTCGTTGGACAGCCGGATACGCCTTCCTGATATTACTCACAGACAACCCCGTCCCCGTCTCCATCCCGCATGAACTTGTAAGCAGGATGATTTGCATAAACCGGCGCGATCCCAGCCTTTCTTGCTTCATTGCAAGTGACCCTGCCATCACCGTTTTCGTCCCATTCTGATGTGGGTTTGGGGGAATAAGGCGTGCCTTCGTGAAATACCATTTCGAAGGAATCGCAGTTCTCGATTACCCTGTCAATCGCCTTGGCTTCCTTTCGATCTATGGTCAGTTGATATTTCAACCTGATCTGAACATTACGATGGACAAACCAGCATTTGTTCAATTGCGGTAGCCATTCGGCAGCATCGAAATAACTTTTTTGCTCGCGATTGACTATCGGGCTGGCAAGTGTGAGGTTATCCAAGTCCGAGGCAAATTGTCGCTTGACCTTGTTGCTTCTGGCACAAAGACCGCTATCATGGGCTTCCGAAGTCGCAACCATATGCTCGATGTCCGTTTGAGTACGAAAATTGAAGTATCGTCCTGTGTAAGGTGAGTAAATCCTGCCGTCCATTGACCTTATGATTTCCAGTTCCACACTTTGGGAATAACTGTAATCATTTCGCTCGTAGGGTGCACACCTGTTTTCCGGTGCGACCCTTAAACCATGCCACATTTCCTCGGCAAACAACGGTGGTTGAATGCCTAAACCAAGGTATACAAGTAAGAAAAAAAAATTTCCTGGAAGATTCAGATATACCCGCTTTGGGGCAAATGTCATAAAGTTACATTTCATACATCGCCAACATATCATACCCTTTCTCAAAAGTAATGATTCATTGCAGAATATAAAAAATCTTCGATCCATCCATCTCAGAAACAACACTTTCAGGCCATTAACAAATGGTATGTTGATACTGTAGAATCCAAGCAAATTGGAAGAATAATTTGGAGATGCCTATTGATGGTTACTTTTGGGAAATGGTATGATACAATTTGTAATAATCACAGAACAACCCTTCATCTATGATGCCCGCAATATTGTCCACCAAACCCTTGACCGTCTTCTACCCATCATCGAAAAGAATACTGAAACAGTCTGGAGAAAATTACTTTTTGGAATTGCCTGTGCCCACTTATTCACCTGTTTAAACCTTGTTCTGAAAATTATCGATCCGATAACAGCAATCCAAGTTCGGGACAACCAAATTGTTGGCAGGGATCTTGCCATACCAAAATTTTATCTAGTAAATCCCCTTGTAATGTTTAGGCTATGGGATTCAGTTATTGGTTAATGAGTTAACACAAATTAAGAATTACAGGAGGTATTGATGATTAAGAGACTTGCAGTCCTGGTTATGGTTTCGGTCATGTATGTGTCCCAGGTGTTTGGTCAGGGGCTTCCTGACCTTGAGGGCAGGGAAATTGTGGTTGTTACGGAGAATGCCTACCCGCCCCTGCAGTTTATCGATCCCAATTCCGGTGATGCCATCGGATGGGAATATGATGCAATGGAGGAAATTGCTTCCCTGTTGAATGCCAGCATAACCTACGAGAATATCAGTTGGGATGCCATGATCGCAGCAGTAAGTGAAGGCCAGTTCGATTTGGGCATGACTGGTATCACAATCCGGGAAGACAGAATGGAAAAGGTTGATTTTTCAATCGCCTACATGCGTTCGGAAATGGTCATGATGGTAAGGGGCGATGAAAACAGGTTCAGCAATGCCGAGGAGTTTGCTGCAGATCCCGATTTGCTGATGGCTGCCCAACCGGGTACCACACCATTTTACGTTGGCGTCTATGATGTTCTCGATGGTAATGAGCAAAATCCCAGAATTGTATTGTTTGAAACCTTTGGTGCAGGGGTTCAGGCCTTGAAAACGGGAGATGTTGACCTTGTACTGACCGATGGGACAGCTGGAGCGGGTTATGTCGATGCCTCGGATGGTGGTCTGAAAATCATAGGAAGCCCATTGGGAACTGAGGATTTTGGATTTATATTCCCCAAGGGTTCCGATTTGGTTGAACCCATGAACGAGGCAATCAAGGCCATGCAGGCTTCCGGTTCCATTGATGCCTTGAACACAAAATGGTTTCTTGATTACAAGATGGGACAATAACTCCCTTTTGCTAGCAGGCTTGCCCTTGAGGGGGTAAGTCCACCCAAAAATACTGAATGGGGCACGGAGACCGACAAAAGGAAGATTTCCCCTGGTGGTTAGTCATCACCGGGGGAATTGGCCTTTTTGCCTTTTTTCAGATACTCTCAAACGAGATTTATACCAAGGTATTGAATGCTCTATCGACCGGGATATACATCACCATTTTCGTTACCTTGGTGGCCTTTTTCATGGCCTCGGTTATCGGTTTACTATTGGCCTTGGCCAGTTTATCCAAATATCTTTTACTCAGGCAATTTGCGAGGCTTTACATAGAGGTAGTCAGAGGTGTTCCTATTTTGGTCTTGTTGCTTTATGTAGCCTTTGTATTTGCCCCCGCCCTGGTAATGGGCTGGAACCATATTGCGGAGTTTTTGGGTCTGGAACTTGCAAGAACCAGAGATTTTTCGTTATTGTGGAGGGCAATTCTGGCACTTACCATTGGTTATTCAGCCTTTATTGCAGAAGTATTCAGGGCAGGCCTGTTGTCAGTTCCCCAAGGTCAGATTGAAGCTTCGCTTTCGTTGGGTCTCAATTCCTGGCAACGCTTCAGGCTTATTGTTTTTCCACAGGCGATAAAAACAATCCTGCCTCCTCTGGGCAATGATTTTGTTGCCATGGTCAAGGACAGCTCACTTGTTTCCGTTTTGGGGGTTTTGGATATCACCCAACTTGGCAAGGTTACGGCAGCAGGAAATTTCCGATACTTTGAAACCTACAATGTTGTGGCTTTGATATATCTCGTGATGACAATTTCCTTGTCATTGATGTTGAGAAAGCTGGAAAGTCATCTTCGACAGAAGCCTTAAAGACCAATCAAACTGTCCTGTTTCGCACGAAGTTTCGCGATATAACTATCCTGCACATAATCCACATTGTGTGTCGTGATCAATGAGCCCTTTCTGATGGGTTGCTTGACCCTGGCTTTTTCCAGCAAACCGCAAGGTACGGCTTTTTCAACCCTGGCTTCATCAGCCCTGTAGGTAACGGCGCGATAGTCGTATTCACCTATCTGACCCAGTATTTCCCCAGGGTTGAGGTCTTTTTTGGCTACGGCACAAACCTCTGCACTTGGAACCGGATTGGGAACCATGTCTGCCTTGTTGTAAAGAACAGCTCTGGCACAGGTTAGCGGAACCTCAAGGGACGTTAAATGAAACGGTCTAAGCAGGGAGAAATAAGGACCATCTCCCATTTTAAGATCACTCATCCGTTCATGAATGCGCGGATGTTCGGCCTCAATAATGACAAAAACACCTGGTGCAATTCCCTTGCCCACTGAAAAGTCCACCCGTCCTGGAGCGGACAGGAGACCTCCATGTTCCTTGGGAATCAAGACCTTGGCCAACTCATCAGGTCCCACGTTCGGTCCGTGCATTCCTGGGATATCCGGAACAAGGCCTGTGGCATTGGCGATGGCAGCCATTTCAACCATGGTTTTCGACCCTTCGACGAACTCCACCAACATGCGTGGGTTCATGTTTCTGGCCAAAGCCTCTTCACGGTAATCATCAGGAATGGCATCAAAACGCAGGGGATTGTTTTTACCCTTGCCCGCAGCAACCACCTTATGGCCAATGGCCGTTACGAACTCAATGAGTTCCATACAGGCCGAAGGCTCATCGCCAGCACCCAGTGAATAGATTACGCCATGATCATCAGCGAGTTTCTTCAACATCGGTCCAATGGTTACATCAGCCTCGACATTCATCATTACCAGATGCTTGCCCTCTTGTATTGACTTGACGCCGTATTCGGCTCCAACATTGGGAATGCCAGTTGCCTCAATGATGACATCCACCACATTACTCTGGATTATATTCAGGGGATCTTCGGTAATGGCAACAGATCCATTTTCGATTATCCGGTTGATGTCGGATGCAGAAGTGGCAATTTTACTGGGTACTTCAGAATTATGGGCATAGTTCAATGCAGCCACCCCGGCTTTTGTTTTGTGATCCGCTATGGCAACCACCGCTACCCCATCCATGTGTGCGGTACGAACAACAATATCCGTACCCATTTCACCACAACCAATCAATCCTATCCGGACGGGGTTGTTTTCTTCCTGGCGTACTCTTAGGTCCTTTGCCAGACCTGTCAAAGAAACATTAGTCAATTGTAAAAATCCCTACTCCAGTTAATTTAATGAATATGGCCTGTCTAAATTCAGAACGCATATAATCAATGTAATGTCAATCTAATAACAAATTACATTGTTTTGTAACTTCTATCAAATCATTTTGAAATCCAATATCCTGTCAAATATGGACCAAATATCATCAAAAAATTGATAAATTGTTTCTATCAAGGATACCAAGCGGCATCAAAATCTCTTGCCATGGGAGGAAAATGGAAGTTGCTATTTTTTTACAGTATTTGAGGTGGAACTCAAATCATATTTTCGAGTAATCGCATAAACTACTTCTCAAAGCAAATACATCAGGGGTTCTTCCAACCTGTTGATAAAACCTTCCATGCAATTGACGAGCTGGAGTTGATCCAAAGAACCTTTGGGTGATATCAGCATAACTTCAATACTGTCCCCCTTCACTCCGATGGAAAAGTTGGGTACCAATGCAGGGTCGCACTTCAGGCTTGAAAATCTTAAGTGTGTAAGATCGGTGATAATCAGGTCCGGCAGTCTCGCTTCATCGGTCTGGACAATTTTACTTAGACAGGCAAACTCGGGTACAATGTAAGAAATAGTCGTCTTGGATATGGTATCCACCTGTACCACAACATCCCTTGCCCCGAGCACTTCCTGATATGACCGGGCGGCAAATGCAGCCATTGCTACCGTGATCGGTAAATCTGCTCTGTTATTTATCAATTCACCAAAGTCCCGGAATGCCGTACCATCCACTTCAGCACGAACATATATTTCGATGCCTGGTGCATGATCAGGTGGTATGGATTCAAACTCCTTGAGGTCCGAAACATGATAAGGCTGTGGTAGCCCCAACTGGACAAGATAACCCAGATCAAAACCATGTTCACCAGCCAGTCGCTTTGCCTTTGGGGACGCTAAAATCTTGCCATATGTGTTGTTCCTGTCGACGATAGGTGTTTTAGGGAGACTTGGCATTTCAGGCTCTGGAACTCCTACCAGTGGACTTGCTGGAGATTTAGTTTCCTTGTCTGGTTTGGATGGGCTTGAGGATTCGGGAATTTCACCATCTGTTTCCGTATCTGAAATTATCGCAATAACTTCACCAACCGGTACATCGGTTCCCTCTTCGGAAAATAATTTGGCAAGAAAGCCGGAATGCTGTGCTTCCACTTCCATGGTGGTCTTGTCGGTTTCCACTTCCATGAGGATGTCACCTAGAGCTATTTCATCACCAACCCGTTTTTTCCAGGAGATAATCCGACCTGAATCCTGGGTCATGCCCAAGGCAGGCATGATGATCTCATGCATCATGAACCAATTCTCCACGACAGATGGAAAGTGACTTCCTGGCAACAAGTTTCGGTGTAGGAACGGTCAAGTCTTCCAGAGCGGGTGAGAAGGGAACGGGTACATCCATGGCACCAAGACGGATGACCGGTGCGTCCAAATGATAAAAGGCCTTTTCGGAAATCCGTGCAGCAATCTCGGCCGTAACTCCATAATTTTGATGACCCTCGTCAATAACCACTGCTCGAGAAGTTTTCCTGACACTCTCAAGGATTGCCGTTTCGTCCAGAGGTACTATTGTTCGTGGATCCAGAACTTCGGCAGAAATTCCTTCTTCAGCCAGCAAGTCGGCAGCTGCCTGACATGTTTGAACCATGGAAGAAGTACCGATCAGGGTCACATCACTGCCTTCACGAAGCAGATTGGCTTGGCCAAATTCGATAAGGTATTCCTCTTCAGGGACATTACCCTTCATTTGATAGCTCAGCTTATCTTCAAATATGACGACCGGGTTGTCATCTCTTATCGCAGTTTTCAGCAGCCCCTTGGCTTCATAGGGTGTCGCTGGTAGTGCTATCTTTAATCCCGGAATGTGGGCTACCAAGGCATGCAGCGATTGACTGTGCTGGGCTGCCGAACGACGCGTTGCACCAAGATTGGTCCTGACCACCAGCGGAACATTCAGTTTGCCACCCGACATATAGTGTGTCTTGGCCGCCTGGTTGCACAATTGATCCATGATGAGAAACAGAAAATCACCAAACATGATGTCCACGATTGGACGCATGCCCGTCATGGCTGCACCAACCGCGATTCCCATGAATCCAGGTTCGGCAATCGGCGTATCAATAACCCTTTCAGTTCCAAATTCCTCGACAAGACCGGACAGGACCTTAAAGGGGGTACCGGCCTCGGCTACATCCTCACCCAGCAGGATGACGGTTGAATCACGTCGCATTTCCTCGGCAATGGCCTCATTCACGGCCTGTGAATGGGTAATTTCATGATCCAATCCGGCCTCCACTGATATAGGGCAGGGCATGCTTCACTCCAGCAAAGACATGGGTATCAACCTCGCCATGATTCGGATACGGTGCATCAATTGCGTATCGAACGGCTTCATCAGCCTCGGCATGAATGTTACTTGCAATTTCGGACAGTTCCTCAGAGTTTGCAATGTCCTGTTCTTCAAGCCATCTGCCAAAATTGGTAATCGGGTCGCGATCCTTCTGCCAAGCCGTCTCTTCATCCTTGGTGCGGTAATAACTGCGGTTGATATCACCGACATGATGACCATGATATCGGTATGTCTCCAATTCAATAAAAAAGGGTCCCTCGCCATTACGCAACCTGTTGACCAAACCCTGGGTGAGGGTATGAACCGCCAGAACATCCTGTCCGTCAACCTTGTGTGATTCAATACCAAAGGCTTCGGCCCTTGCCTTAAGGGAGCCTGCTGCAATTTCGCTGGTTGGGGTATATTCGGAATAGCCATTGTTTTCACAGGCATAGATGACAGGCAGTTGCCAAAGGGCAGCCATATTCATGACTTCATACCATAGGCCCTGGGCTGTTGCCCCATCACCAAAAAAGCAAACTGTCACAGTCTTGGTATCAAGCAATTTTGCCGAAAGGGCCGCACCGGTTGCTATGCCCATGGAGCCACCGACGATGGCATTGGCACCCAGATTGCCATTGTCCTGATCGGCAATGTGCATTGATCCACCTTTACCCCGGCAGTAACCCTCAGCCTTGCCAAGCAGTTCACAAAACATTTGCTTGAATTTGGCACCTTTGGCAAGACAATGACCATGGCCACGATGAGTCGAAGTAATTCGATCGGTATTTTCCAATGCTTCACAAACTCCAACGGCAACAGCTTCCTGACCAATATACATATGGGTCAGGCCCGGCATCTTGGCATTGAGGTACAACTGGTTGGCATTCTCCTCAAAGGTACGTATACGGACCATCTGCTTATATAAATGCAGGAATTGTTCGGTATTTTTTCGAACTGACTTGGTCATCTGGTGATCTCGAATATCATGGATCAATATCGACTGGCAATGGGAAGTTCCTCTGCTGGGAAAAGCGATATGACCTCACAACCCTTATCCGTCACGACAACTTCCTCTTCGATTCTAGCCGCAGAATACCCGTCATCGGCCGGACAGTAGGTTTCCAAGGCAAATACCATGCCGGTTTGAATCTCCATCGGATTATCAAGACTCACAGCACGACTTATGATTGGTCGTTCATGCAGAGCCAAACCCAGCCCATGCCCAAATTGCAGACCGAAGGCAGCCAGTTCATTTGGAAAGCCAATGGATTCTGCTGTTGGCCAAAGCCTGGCAACAGCGTCCGTGGTTACCCCGGGTCTTATGGCCTGGATGGCAGCATCAAGCCATTCACGTGCCTTGATATAGGCATCATTCTGAGAAGGTGTGGCTCGCCCTATGTTGAAGGTTCGATAATAACACGTTCGATAGCCCTGATAGGATTGCAGTATGTCAAAGAAAGCCTGATCTCCCGGACGGAAATAGCGGTCTGTGAAATTATGTGGATGCGGGTTGCATCTTTCCCCCGAAATGGCATTGATGGCTTCAACATCGTCACTGCCCATTTCATAGAGCATCTTGTTGGCCAAGGCTACGATGTCGTTTTCTCGGACACCGGGTTTCAGGTTCTCGTAGATCATGTGGTAGGTTCCGTCCACCATGCTGGCCGCTTGGGTCAGAAGCTGAATCTCGTCCCAATTCTTGATTTCACGTGCCGAAAGCATGACTTGTTGGCCATCCACCAAATTCAATCCGGCTTCCTGCAAGACATGAAACATTGCCGTTTCAGCATAATCAACACCAACCGGCATATCGGCCATGCCGGCTTTCCGGATCAGATCAGCAATCTCTTCGGCATAGTGTTTCATCAAGCCAAAACTTGGCGGGATCGTTCCTCTCATGCCAACAACACCAGCACGGCAATGATCGGGAAGCAACCAGTCGGAATATTTCCGATGGTGGACGGCAGCTGATCCAAAGTCCCAGACATAGGGGGATTCGTCACCTGTCAGCAGACAGAAACGACACATTTTGTCACGCTCCCATTCCCCAATCTTGGTGGCTGAGACATAGCGGATATTGTTGACGTCAAAAAGCAAAAGTGATCCACAATTGCTGTTTGTCAGGGCTTGCCTTGCACGAGAAAGTCGATAGCGACGCAGCCGGTCGAAATCCACACGTCGCTCAAAGTCGGTATTGGTATGTCCCCAGGCAGGTAGTCGGTCTTCCCAGTTCCAGTTTGGTTTAAGATCTGCAGGTACCAACACATTGGGTGTAAGTGCTCGGTTCATCAGTAATATCCTTTACTAAAATAGTTCAATAAATATTAGGTGTGCTTGATCAGGGCTAAATCCAGTGCATAATCTGTCCAATCTGAACAAAACATCAAACAGGTCAACAGGTTTTCTGTTTAAGTTTGGCCAGATGGGGGTATTTCTCCGTGAGTAGAGAACCTTGGTAATAGGTAGCCTTGTAAGACGTGGTCTCTTGAATCAGCTCAAGCCATGAGTTGATTGTGGGATACTTGTCCCATAGATGGCCCAAATTGATATCATCCATGCGGACAACAACCGGCATGATTGCAAGGTCTGAGAGGGATATGGTATCTCCGTACAGCCAGGGCCCGCCATTTTCCTTGATATATTTGGCCATCCTGTCGATACCCCTTTGTAAACGACCAAGTGCTTCATCCATGTCCTTGTCGGGGAAGCCGGTCCGACCCATTTTCATGAGGAATTCCCGCCTCAGGGGTTTACTGTCGCACAAATCCTGAAACTCCTTCTCTGACATTGCCTGAAAATGGGGAAGAAAGGCGAGATTATAGGATGGAACACGAATTGCAGGAGTTGGTACCTCGTCAATAAATCTCATCTGCGAACGCATCTCTGCAATGGCAACCGGATCGTCTGGTCTAAATGATGGGCTGCCCGGCAAGATATCCTCCAGATATTCAAGAATGACAGTACTGTCAATGATAGCCTGTCCATCATGGACCAATGTGGGAACGACACCATTAGGGTTGATGGCAAGATATTCCGCTTTCAGTTGATCACCGGCAAACAGATCCAGCTTATACTCTTGAAAGACGATGCCCTTGGCATGCAACAAGTACCTGATACGTTGGCTGCAAGTCGATTGGGGGGCATTAAAAAGAATAAATTCAGACATGTTCTAGTCCCAGTTCAGGAATTGCGGGAGTTTGCCATGTTTGGCAAGTGTTCCCACAATTCCAAGAGGAAAAAATATCAAGGTCAACATCATGATCAGGCCGGTAGCCAGTACATTGATTTCGGAAGCACCAAGGGTTGCCACGAACAATTCATTGAAGGCAATAATGAGTATGGCACCGATCACGGGTCCTGCGATAGTACCTTTTCCTCCCAGAACACACATCAGAACCATGTTGACGGAAATAAGTATGATAAGGAATATGTTGGGCCGGATGTAGGTCAGATACTCACCCCAAACGGCACCAGCCATACCAACAAAAAAGGCCGATACTGCAAAGGCCAGTACCTTGTAAAGACGTGTGTTGATACCTGAACTCTCAGCCTTTATTTCATCCTTGGAGATTGCTCGCAGGCCAAGGCCAAACTTGGAATGCTTGATTTTGTAACTGACCCAGACCGCAATTGCCGCCATTACGATAAATGCATAATAATAGGGTAGTTTAGCCCATTGGACGGGTAAGTCGTTGACGGGTAAGGCAAGACCGGCAGCACCTCCTATAAACTCCCAGTTTTCGAAGACAATTCGAAAGATCATGACCAATGCAAGAGAAGAAATGATGAAGGACGGACCTCGTACACGGAGTGTTACCAAACCGATGCAATAACCTATAATGGCGGCCACAAGACCGGCCAGTGGAGCCATGATTATGGTCGAAATGTCCAACCGGGCAAAGATCATGCCGGCAAAGTAACCTCCTATGGCGAAAAAAACATTATGACCGAGAGAAATATATCCGGTAAATCCACCAAGAATATTCCAGCCTGTAGCCATGACCACATAGCAAGCGGTGAACAGGGTCAGATGTATGACATAGTTGAAGTTGCCAATTAATTGCAATGCCGGAAGAACCAGCAGGAGGGCCAATACCAGATAGGGAAACCACAAGCTTCTTTTCTTGTTTATAGCTATGGTAATACTCTGGTTATATCGCTCACGGGCGGCCAGTATTTCATCAGTTGCAAGTTCTGCCATTATGCCAACTCCGGCTTTTCGCCAAATAGGCCTTGTGGTCGTACCAGCAACACGACAAACAAGGCTATGAAGAATGTCAGGGTAGACCAGGTTGCACCAAAATAGGTGCCGACCAAGGCGGCCACTGCAGAGAGCAGAAATGCCCCGATAACAGTACCCAGGATTGAACCCATACCGCCTAGGACAACGAGGGACATCAGAATGACGATCCATTCCCAGTGTTTGGAAGGAAAAAAGGAAAAAATAAATGAAACCAATGCCCCGGCTGCTCCGGCAAGGGCCAAGCCAATTGCAAAACTGATCAAACCGACACGATTAACGTTAACACCAAGCAATTCGGCGGCTTCACGATTTTCGGTTGTCGCTCTTATGGCATAGCCCAGCCGTGAATATTTCAGAAACAGGGCCAATGCTGAAATTATGATTATCGATATGATTGAGGCATAAAGTTGGCCCTTTGGAATAAAGATGTCGGCCAAAAAGAAAGCCTCTGTGGCATAGTTGGGAGAGGTTATACGCTGAGTATTGGTAAAGGCAGTACCCAGCATGCCTTCGACAACCATGGCCAGGGCGAAGGTCAGGAGAACGGTCATCTCGGAATATTTGGCTGAACGGGCTTCCCTTTCAAAAACAAACCGATAGAGGATTGCCCCTATGCATGCAAGAATGATTGCAGCCACGGGCAACATGAACATGGGTTCGATGTTGGATAAGCGAAATGGCCAATAAGCCACATAGGCACCGATCATAATCAGTGAGGGATGGGCAAGATTGACGATACGCATCACCCCGAATATCAGGCTTAGGCCCGAACCCATCAATGCATATACCCCACCCAAGGCTATTCCCAGGATCAGCGTCTGTATCAAGAGTATCATGGCTTATCCTTCATACCACCCAGGTAGAGTTCCTGGATTCGGGGATCTTCAAGAATTTCCTGGGCCGGACCATCGAATAAACTACGACCCAAATCCAAGACGACACCCCAATCTGAGTATTTTAGTCCCATAAGTGCATTTTGTTCCACAAGGATAATTGTAATCCCTTCCTTGGCCATCATTTGCATGACCCCAAAAACCTCACGAACTATTTTGGGAGCAAGTCCAAGGGAGGGTTCATCCAGCATAACGATTTCCGGTTTGAGAATCATTGTCCTTGCCATGGAAAGTATTTGCTGCTGACCGCCAGATAAAGTACCAGCGTGTTGACTGTGTCTTTCCTTGAGGATTGGAAATTGCTCTTCTATTTCACCAATTCTGTTATTTAGGTAGGAATCGTTCGTTATGGAATAACCACCCATTCGCAGATTTTCCCGAACCGTCATTTTGGGAAACAAGGCTCTTTCCTGAGGTACAAAACAGATTCCCTTCCTGAGTATTTTATCCGGACGGAGCCCTTTTAGACTTTCACCCTTGTATCGTACATCGCCTTTCCGTACTTTCAACATACCCACTATAGCCTTTAACAAGGTTGATTTTCCTGCTCCGTTTGGTCCAATTATACAATGTACTTTTCGTGGATGAACCGATAGATCGGCTCCATTGAGAATAGCCGGCCCATCGCCATAACCTGCGACAACTCCAGTTGCTTCTAAAAGTTTACTCATTCCGTGTTCTCTGAAGTTCCACCCAGATAAGCTTCAAGAACATCAGGATCATTTTGAATCTCATCGGGAGTTCCATTGGCAATTACCTTTCCCTGGGCCATGACCACAACCGTATCAGAGAGTTGCATGATAAGGTCCATGTTGTGTTCGACAATGAGGACAGTAAGGCCCTGTTCATTTAGACGACGGATGTGGTTGACGATCTCATCAAGGAGTGTTGGATTAACACCACCTGCCGGTTCGTCAAGAAGAATTATTTTTGGACCGCTCATCAATAGGGCAGCAAGATCCATTAGCTTTTTTTGACCAAAACTGAGATTGGATCCGTCTTCATGGGCAATTCTGGTTATCCCCAGAAAATCCAGTATACCAATGGCCTTATCGATTTCATCAGGACTCATTGCCGGTTTAAGCAAGTCCTTCCATCCGCGGGTTTTAGACTGGCAAATAATGTTTTCCAGTACAGTCATGTCGGCCAGATTACGAGAAATTTGAAATGTTCTGGAAAGTCCTCTGGCCGTGATTTGATGTGGTCGAAACCGATCAATGCGTTCACCATCAAGCCAGACTTCACCGCTTGTTGGAGCCATGGTACGACTGATGCAATTGAAGGCTGTGGTCTTGCCGGCACCATTTGGTCCTATCAGGGCAGTAATGCGACCTTCTTTGGCAATAAAACTGCAATTATCAACAGCCTTGATTCCACCGAAATGCTTAGAAAGTTCCTTGACTTCAAGCATTATTGTTTTTGCTCTCTCTTTATATCTTCCCTGGTACCCGCCACCAGCAAGCAGGTGGCGGGTTGTACTTATTTTACTCTAGAATCCCTGTTTGGGATAGGTCATGCTTTGAACTCCTTCAAATTCATCAGTTGGATAAACGAACTGGAGTTCACCATCATTCCATTGGGACATGAGGAATGGCTTGTCTTTCGGAAGCCCTCTCTCATCCCAGGCAAATCGACCAAGGATTGTTCTTACAGGGTCATCAAGTGTTCGTGCCTTGAGCCAGTCAGACATTGCATCATTGCCGGTCGAACCTGCCCCTATAATGGCTTGTTCTATACCCTGACAAACAGCAAAGGGAATGGCACTGTCTTCATCGGGAGCTTGACCATAGGCAGACTCGAAGGCCTTGACAAAATCCTGATTGGAGAAGGATTCACCAGCCAGGAGTCCCTGAAATGGCACTGCCGGATGCCAAGAGGTATGAACAAGTACCGAATTAGAGGATTCGCCAGTACCTTCAAGATATTCCGACTGGGTTCCCTGGCTGAAATAAACCATTTTTGGATCAGCCTGTACCGTCTTGAGTGCACGGGTGATTTGCACGGCTTCTTCGGCTGAAGCGGTCAACCCCACTATGAGTTCGGCACCAGACCTCTTGATTGAATTGGCCAAGGTCAACCAGTCATTGAATCCTTCTTCCGGCCACTTTTCAGAGTAGACAATCTCGACACCTGCATCCACAAGGAAACCGGGAGCCAGATCTTCGACGACACTGCCGTCAGCAGGATCCATCACTTCCATGCCAAGAAGACCCGCTTCGACGGCATTGGCAAAGAAATCATCAGCAGCTACCACCGCTGCAGTTGCGGGCTTATCATCAGCAGGTACCAGATCTTCCAAGATGCCCTGAAGGGTTGCTCCCACATATTCTGCTGCACTTGGCTGGAAGTAGAATACTTTTTGATGTCCCTGGGTGTAGATTCGTAGTGCCCCACCTGCTGGTAGTGGGTGAACAAAACCATTCTTTTCCAATATGTTGGCTACAGGAAAACTCAAGCGTGATGAGAAGGTACCGAATACGGCATCAACCTGATCAACATTGATGAATCGCTCATATTGATTGATGGCGGTGGCCGGGTCGGATCGATTGTCGGACATAATGAGATTGACTTTTTCTCCCATTATGCCACCTTTTTCATTGATCAAGTCAACACAGAGTTGATATCCCTGCTCATGCTTGGAACCGGCGATTGAGAACCCCCCGGTGAGTGGTAGGGAAGCGCCGATTTTGATTTCGGCCATGGTGGGTGTCGCCAGCAATACCGTCAGGGCAGCTACGATACCAAAAAACTGCTTTTTCATTTTTTCCTCCATAATATTGAATAACAGTGGAATTACCTATTGAGGTTCGTCCTGATTTGAAATCTCCAAACCCGTGGGGTATGGAGAATTTTCACTTTCAAGTTTCATGCCTGATGCGAGGGCCAAAGTTTCCAGAATGGCTGCAAAATCCATTTCAAGATATTCCGTTGGATACTCCTGGAGTTGTGCTGCACCAAAATGTGATTGCAGAATTTCGCGTGTTATGGCTGAAGTTGGCATGTTAACTCCAAGTTCACCAGCTGCCACCCTCCCCAGGTCCAAATCCTTCTTTAGCAAATGCGGGGTGAAGGTTGTTGACCAGTCAAGATTTATCAAGGCATTAGATTTGTACCGTGTAAAGATTGAGCCCATTACCGAATTGTTGATGAAATCCAAAAAATCACGGCGAGGGACTCCGGCTTTATTAGTTAATAAAGTCATTTCAACAAGGCTTGTGATAACGGTTCCAAGGAATAGATTATGGGCGATTTTACAAAACCTTGCAAGTTCACCTTCACCCACATAGGAAACCCCTCTTACAGCGTAAGTGGAGATAATCGGCTTGACCCTATCGAATGCTTCACGTGGTCCTGATACAACCGAACTCAACTTGCCGGCACTGACACATTTGGCGGTACCGCTTACGGGTGCCGCCAGGAAATCACCCCCTTTTTCATTTACCCGGTTCCGAATATCGGCTGACTGATCGACGGCTATGGATGAGCAGTCAAGCAGGATTTCCGGTGATTCTTCACCAGTAAGGACCCCATTTTCACCGAAATAGACCTGTTCAAGGTCCTTGCCGGTAGATACCATTGTGCCCAGTACATCGACCGAAGCCAGTTGGTCAGGACTATCTACCAGTACAGCTCCCTGCGCGATCAGGGGTTCTGCCTTTGATTTGGTACGATTCCAAACTTTTATCGTATACCCGGCATCCAACAAACGTCCGACCATGGCATAGCCCATGCGTCCGATTCCTATCCATCCGACGACTAGATCACTCATTATTGCTTCCTTTCGTTGATTTTGATCCTGATATTGTTGAATTTGCTACCGGTATGTTTCAAAAAAATTCTATATTGTGCAAACGATTGCATAATAAAAGTTCAATCAATAAATAAGAAAAATATCAATGTCAAGAAATTTTTTACAATCGTTTGCAAAAAAAACATGTATTTTAAGATTAAGTAGCTTTAATGGTTGGTAAATGGTCATCAAAAAAAAGAGAAATGTCGTTACACTCAAGGATATAGCCAAAGAGGTTGGTGTTGACAAATCAACTGTTTCAAGGGCCTTGAACTCCGGGACACAGGATTTGCTTACACCTGAAGTTGTGGCAAAAATTCAAGATGCTGCAACCCGGATGGGGTATCGAAAGAATCAATTGGCTCGCAGTCTGAGGACCCATCGGACAATGATTGTCGGGATTGTATTGCCCGATATTACCAATACGCTTTTTGCGCCTATAGTTCGTGGTGCAGAAAGTGTTCTTGAACCTTTGGGATATACTTCCATGATTGTCAACACGGATGATGATTCAGAACGTCGGAATTACCTCATAGGTGTACTTCTGGAAAGGGGAGTGGATGGGATAATTGATGCAGCTCCCCAGATTTCTGCCAGTCCATTTAAAACTATTGAAGAGCATGGAATCCCACTTGTAACCGCCATCAGAAAAACCGATCACACTTCAATTCCTGCCGTCATAAACGATGATGAGGAAGGCATACGGCTGTTGATCCAGTATTTATATGCAAGGGGGCATCGAAAAATAGCCCACATTGCTGGCCCGTTAGCCCTTTCAACAGGTAATTTGCGACTTAACGCCTTCAAACACCATATGATTCACATCGGGCTTGATATTCCAGAAAAGGCCATTGCCTATGCCAATCGATTCGACGAGGATGAAGGGAGTCGTTGTGCCCTGGACCTATTGGTCAGTGGTCTCGATTGTTCAGCAGTTATTTGTGCCAATGACCGACTTGCCCTTGGAGCCATCAAAGCATTGCATCAATCGGGCGTTACATGCCCCGAACATATTTCGGTAACCGGTTTCAATGATCTTCCATTTCTGAATCTAATTCCACCTGGTTTGACAACAATCCGTATTCAGCAATTTGATGTTGGACGATTGAGTGCTGAATTGCTGACAAGAATGATGACTACGCAGGATGCAACCATACCTAGAACAAGTATTTTGCCCGTTGAATTGGTTGAACGAGGAAGTGTCTCCAAACCTTGGACAAATTCGTTTTGACACAAAGAGCGAATGAATGCCTAAAGATTTAGAGCCTGAATCATAAGTCACAAAAACAATAAATATGATGCTGTTTGCCCTGAAATTTAGAACTGTTTTGGAATCAAAAATGGTTTTTTATCTGGAAATGTATTGAATTTGCTACATTTTGGAACTTCTGGAACAGGCTCTAACAATACTCTTTGTAGCTAGAATGTTGTTTGTGCTGTTTAGACTTAAAATGTCGAATAAAGTTGCATTTTACCTCCTTTTGCCATATTTCTTTAGGAAGATCATTTTCAAAAGGAGGCACATATGCCGATGTCCGTAAAACTTTCTGACGAATTGATTAACAAGGCACGTAAATATGGTGGCGTCTACCATCGCTCTATTCCAAAGCAAATTGAGTATTGGTCAATTATTGGGAAAATAGCCGAGGAAAATCCGGATTTACCCTACAGCTTTATCAAGGACATTCTTATTGCCAATCAGGAAGTTGCTGATGGTCAGGTAACCCCATATGAATTTGGTAAAAACAAATGAATGTAGTACAAACCAACATGTTTAAGAAGACCGTCAAAATACTACATAACAACCAAAAAGCAGATCTCGATAAAGCCGTCAATGCCATCATTAATGAACCAAAAATTGGACAGCTAAAAGGTGGTGATCTTTCAGGAGTTCGCGTTTATAAATTCAAGATGGTGAAACAGTTAACACTACTTGCATATACCTTTCATGAGCAAACGATTACATTAACTTTATTGGCTCTTGGAACACACGAAAATTTTTACCGTGGTCTCAAAAGTCATATAAAATCCAAATGAATCCCCATTTTATCGGAAGTTTCCTTGGGAATATCTGTGGTTTGGTTGGTACCGCACCATATCCAATATCCGCAATCAGCAAAGAATAGCGATCCAATCGCTTATTCTGACTGCGATGCGAGTATATCTCCGGTAATCCAGAGAATCAGTTTGCTGGTTGGGTAATGATCAAGTCAAAAGCTGTAATATTTATCTTGTCATTAAAGAGGTATTAAATTAGGTAAATATTGGTACATGGTTTCACCATAGTAATAGGTTTAAGTTGGTTCAAAAAATAAAAAAACTGAGTGAGCATTCCATTAACAGGATTGCAGCTGGAGAGGTTATTGAACGACCGGCATCTGCTGTAAAGGAATTGGTTGAAAATTCTATTGATGCTGGTGCAACCCAAATTGAAGTGATCTTCTCTGAGGGTGGAAAATCCCTGCTGAAGGTAGTGGATGATGGTATTGGAATTGCCCGAGCGGATCTTTCCCTTGCCATTCAAAGACACGCAACATCAAAAATAACTGATCTAAACTTGGATGATATCAAGACACTCGGTTTTAGAGGTGAAGCCCTACCCTCCATGGGTGCTGCTGGTTCCCTTTCAATTACTTCCAGAGTAGAGGGAAGTGAATCCGCTTTTAACATTAGAGTTGATGCAGGTGTTGTTTCTGATGTCAAGCCAGCTGCCTTGAGTAAGGGAACCATAGTTGAATTGACAAGACTGTTTCATGCAACTCCGGCAAGGCTAAAATTCCTCAGAACCGAAAGATCAGAAGCACGAGCCATTACCGATATGGCAAGATCACTTGCCCTGGCAGCTCCAGAAGTTGGATTTACACTTGTTGAACAATATCCGGAAGGAGGACTAAGAAAGGTCTTTTCTCTGGAACCTAACCCTGGTGCAGTGAAATTGCCAACAAAAGAACGTCTCAATCGATTGCTTGATAAGGGATTTGCTGAAAACTCCTTTATGGTAAATTACCAGATTGAAGAGGCAGAAATAGTTGGATTTTGTTCCCTACCTACCTTCACAAAAGGAATATCGAACAGCCAATTTCTTTTTGTCAATGGTCGATCAGTAAAAGACAGGTTGTTGCAAGGCGCTTTGCGAGGCGCTTATGTCGATCATCTAGCTAAAAACAAATATCCCCTAGTTGTCCTTTACTTGACATATCCTGCTGACTTGGTCGATGTTAATGTTCACCCAACAAAGGCTGAAGTCAGGTTTCGAAACCCGGGTTTGATCCGCACCCTAATCGTGAAGTCAATTCATGAAGGCCTTCAGAGTGAGGGGCACAGGTCGGCGCCAGCCATATCTTCCCAATTATTGGGAAAGGCCAGATCAGGATTCTACAATTACCCGCAGGGGCAAGTAAATACTGAAAACAGGACGATCTCAGTGCAAGGGGAAACCTCCGAAAGTGATGGAATGAATACCCTTGGTGAGTTTCCACCCCAGCTGGAAAATGCACTGCCCTCAATTGCGGACCCAACAGGAGCTTCGGAAAGTGATTACCAATATCCCCTGGGGGCAGCAATAGTTCAGTTCCACAAGAAATTCATAGTTTCTCAAACCCCGAATGGAATTATTGTTGTTGATCAGCATGCAGCGCATGAACGATTGGTTTATGAAAAACTGAAAAAACAATTTGCCGAGAAAAAATCGGAAACAAAAAGACTGCTTGTTCCGGAAATAATCGATTTTTCTACTTCAGAGATTGAATTGATAATCGAAATAAAGGATGAATTGACCCAACTGGGTTTGGTTGTTGAGGAATTCGGACAGGGAGCAATTTGTGTCAGGGAAATTCCTTCCCTACTTGGAAACCCGGATGTCAAGTCTGTGCTGCAGGATATTCTGGAAGGACTAATCGAGGGGAACAGTACCAACATCGTTGAACAAAAGATAAACGAGGTCATCAGCAGAATGTCTTGTCATGGCTCCATTCGTGCTGGCAGGACGTTGACCATATCGGAAATGAATGAATTGTTGCGAGAAATGGAAAATACACCACATTCAGGCCAGTGCAACCATGGGAGACCAACCTACATCGAAATGAAACTGGCAGATATCGAGAAGCTATTCGGCAGAACCTGAAGGCAGATCAAGGTAGGTGGAAATCTATCGAAGTATATTTTGTTTACTTCCGACTTTGACACTTTATGTCCTGACCTAATCTCTTTCCCTTTTCCCACAATCCGATTCCATAGAGTTTCCTGTTTGTTGGTCATTCTGGCAAGCTTTTTGTAGAACCTAATTATATATTTACTTGCAATAGGCAAAAACATACGACCTAATCAAAAAAAGATAACATGATGTTCGTCCGACCAAGACATCGCCACTGACCAACAAGACTTCCATCTGGATCGTCCAAATCTACCACATTCAAGAAGGAAAGCCAAGATAGCGTATCATTGGCATATCTGACCCGGACGAGGTCAAATAATTGCAAAAACTCGCCGAATACACCAAGTTCCACCTGATCCATGAACCGGACACCACGCTGTGACCACCCGCGGAAACCGCTTAAATAATCAGCACAACCTAGGGGAAGGATGAAGACATTCCATCATGAAGGGAGATGGCCAATGTCGGCCCTCAGGTAAGAATGGCGGTTCATGAGCGACATCCACGAGATTCATTTCAGACTCTACCGAGAAATACGTTTTGACAGCCTGCTTGCACCTTCCAAGCAAAAGGTCGCCAGCAAGAATCATTACCATACCGTATTGGCCCACCATTTCGGCATTGAAGTACCATGCCACAAGGTCTGCCACATAATGGACAGGCTCGATGACACCTTCATCAACAAACTCCAGAAACGGGTAGCCGCCCAGTCTCAAGACATATTTCAAAAATCCAAACTTTTAGATCGATCAATCGTCAAGACATGAAAATATAGTTCTTCCAAAAGTAAGGCAGTGGTCTGTATATTTGCTCCCCAATAATCATTAATAGTGACCATTTTCCCGCATTAAGGCATCAGATCGGTTTTGTGCATTTCTCAATGCTGTTGAAATGGTTTTTTGTCCAAGTAGCATGTCATGCAATTCTTCCCCAGCAATATCAATGATACTTACAATTTCAGGAACTGGTGGACGGGGCCAAACCTGCAATACTCCTTCACGAGCCATTTTGTCGACAATAGTTATCAGAGGTGATAACTGCTGAACTTCAGGGTCGCTGCTAACGCTGAATCTTGGGCTTACCAAACTACCGTTTTCGATATAAAGCTTTATGGCTTGTGCAGAGGTCAATGTAACCAAGGCATCCCAAGCTGCATTGATTCTTTGCGAATCTATATTTGATGGTATGGCAAGAGCATATCCCCCAACAGGAGCTATTGGATGTCCATTAGCGCCAACCGGGTGGGGCATGTATTCTATATTATTGTAGGCTTTTGATTCCTTGTTTAGTTCAAACAATGGGGCCAATAACGTTGCCGAGTAGGCCATTGCAGCCTTGCCATCCGCAAAACACCGAGCCCTCTCGTACCAAGACATGTTTAATATCTCATTTGGTGATACATTGAGCAATTCCAAAAAATACTCTGCCGCTTCCCTGGCTTCGAGGGAATCAAATTTAGGGCGAAAACAACTGCCCTCAACATTTTCACAATCGAATCCCTCCCTTATTTTTCGCAGATCAAGCACTGGTTGGCCTAAAGCCGCAATGATAAACAAAAAGGAGTGGCCAAGCGGTGTACCCCGGGCGGCATTCCATGCAATACCTGCAACTCCCCTAAAGGGATTATGCAATGCCTTAGCTGTGGTAATTGTTTCCGAGATGGTTCTTGGAGGTTTCAACCCTTTTTCCTCTAGTAAATCCCTTCGGCATACCAAAAGCTCCGGTGTCGTTTGAACGGGGATTCCATACTGCCTACCTTTGTAGCGTGTACTTGCCAACGCTACTGCATGAAAATCCGAGAGATCAAGGTCACTTGCCGATATAAATGAATCCACTGGTAGAAATCGGTCTGCCTCTGCCATTTCCCCAAACCACGGCAAATCACAGGCAATGATATCATAGCGCGATACTCGTGCATTTGCATTGTTCAGTATTTCTTCTCGAAGGCGATCGATGGAAAGCGCACGACTCCAAATTCTAACACCAAAAACAGTCTCAAGTTGCTTTCTTAATGCATGCATGGCCATAAAGGTTGGGTCTGCATGCACCAATAGTCTGAGTTCTCCACGAATTGGAAGTTTTGAATTGAATACCGAAAGAGGGGCTAATGTATTGCTGCCAATATAAGAAGAACCAAAGTAGTATTCGTTTTGGCGATTGTTCAAACTACCAACCGATTCGGCAAGTCCACCAACAAGAGTTCGTGTCCGACGGGTAAATTCCTGCCATTCCTGAATTAATTTGAGTGAGGGGTGAAGGGAAAATGACTTCCCGGTGGCCGTTTTGGGACGTCGTATAATCAGACCACGTTTTTCTATATTTGCAAGTGCTCGCTTGGCCGTTCCATAAGACATACCGGAGGCCCAAACCAATGAACTGCTGGTGGACAATTTGCCACTAATGTGGTTACGCATTAGTTCCGTGAGAATTCTTAATTCACTGTAACCCGTCTTTAGTGAAAGTGATAATTCTGCTTCACTTTGAAACTGATCAATGAAATCAAGCAACTTGGAGATTTCCTTGCTGGAAACTTCTGGTTGCCAACGCCTGTCTTCTGTTTCATAAGGACCTTCTGGCTTATTTCTGTAGTACATTGAAAAAATGCTCTTGCATGAAAAACCACAATTGAAAATTACGTGATTTTACAAACTGCCAATACAAAGCAAGAAATAAATACTATTTTGCCCCAAGTACGCAACCAATTCAATTTATCCTTTAAGGTATTCAAGGAGGTCCGGTCTGTCGGCGGGCCAGTAACGGGCCGCGTCTGGCATCAACATCAGAAAGTAATTGCCTACGACGTTGATTCTCATCAAAAACCCTACTTCCAGTTTGGAACATGATGACAATCATTAGCAGGACTCCAAGATAAAGTTGTACCATAAATGCAGGAGTTACATTAAATACCAAACCTGTATTCAGGAAGTTAACTGTCAATGTACCAATTGCTGCACCGATTACACCACCCTTTCCACCCAAAATGGATACACCTCCAATAAATGCTGCAACAGTACCGGCAAGAAGCAGATACTGCAGCCCCAAAGCCTGGGCTGTTCCTGATCTAAGACCAATAATCACACCTCCAAGACCGGCACAGAATCCTGAAATTGCAAATACAATAATCATCGGTCGTTTCAAGTTGACTCCTGCTGCAAGTGCTTCCTTTCTGGCACCACCAATTGCGTAGATTTCACGACCAAATCGAGTATAGTTCATGAATATACCAACAAGAACAAACATGATAATCACAAGAATACTTGCAGGTGAGAAGTAACCGAACATCTTCGTTGTAATGAAATCCGGGACTCTGAAATCCGTTAGCATCACGGTTTTTTCCTGAGCTGCAAACAAAGCTACTCCCCTGAGCAACATCAATGTTCCCACAGTAAGTACTATTGCCCGTACACGAAGGTAAGCAATGAAATAGCCTTGAATAATTCCAATGGTAGTTGAAATTGTAACTGCTATCAAGAGGGCTGTAACTGCTCCCAGACTATCGGTAAAACGAACGACTATCACAGCTGCCAAGGCAGCATTAGAACCTATCGAAAGATCAATTTCACCGGCAATGATGCATAAAGTGAGGGCAAGTCCGACGAGTCCTAGGACAGCAAAGCGTTCCATTATGGCAAATGTTGTTCTGTGGGTTGCAAACAGGTCATTGGTAAAAGCAAAATAACAATAGACACAAACCGCAAGTAATATGGCAAAGGCCAAATCGTGATTTTCAACAACCCAATTTTTTATTTTACTCACTTTAACCTATCTTCCTATTCCTGAGCCCTGGATCCACGTCGAACAAGTGCGAACACGATAATGGAAAACACGATCATGAGTCCGACGGCCAAAACTCGGGGGCCGCTGTTGAAACCATGCAGGACCATCATGTTGTCAACTGTCGAAATAAATATTGCGCCTGAACTGGTCCGAAGTGTTGAACCAAATCCTCCCATGATCGAATTTCCTCCAACCATGACTGTAGCAATAACCATGATCGTCATATCACCAGAAGAACCAAATTCCGAAGAGAAATAATTGACATGTGCACTAGATACTTGTGCCGAAAAAGCTATAGCCACAAAAGCAGAGCAAACTGATGCAATAATACAAACCTTAATCGCCATTGGAAAATTTTCATGCCCCGTGGCCTTCCCCGCTGCCCTATTCGCACCAATCAAATAAACTTGTCTGCCAAAATTTGTATAACGAAGAACACATTCGGCAGAAATCGCGATTAAAATGAAGGCAATTGTTATATTCGGCAAACCCAAAAATGACCCGGTTCCAAGCCATTCTGCACCGTGAGGTCTACGAAATGAAACCACAAGATTGTCACTCCACCACGAACCTAATCCAAACAATAGTCCTGCGGCACCAAGAGTAACCACTATTGGATTGCCTCCGATCCCGATCAATGCTCCTTGAGCTGCACCAGCAATGATTGCTAAAACCATAGTCAGTAGAAACGATATTTCAAATCCATATCCTGAAGACATGGAGGTCGCAAAGCATATGATACAAAGTGCTGCTGTCTCCTTCATTGAAAGGAGAAAAAAATTTCCCGATAAGGTGACAAATGTCAAACCGATTGCCATTATTCCAACAAGCGCCGCATCTCTTATGATTGTCTTGAAATTGAAAATGGTTAAAAAATTCGGTGCTGTTGCCATTCCAACAATAAAAACGACAAGAAACAAACCTATAAGACAAACCACCAAGGCAGAATAGTCACGAACAAGACGATCAACAAATCCTAAACCTGTTACTCTAGCATTTGCAATTAACCTTTTGCTCATGCCGTTTTGACCTCTTGGTGTACTCCGAAGGGATGGGTAATTTGTTCAAGTACTTTGGTAGCAGAAATATCTTCGAGTACAATCTCACCTATCTGCATTCCTCGATAGAAAGTTATGATACGGTCTGACAGCCCCGTAATCTCCTGGATGTCGGTTGATGCAAAAATAACAGCCTTACCCTCATTTGCAAATTCACGAAGTTTACCATAGATTTCGGCTCTTGCACCGACATCCACTCCTCGCGTTGGTTCATTGACCAAAATGATATTTGGTTCAATTGACAGCCATTTGCCCAATGCAACTTTCTGTTGGTTCCCTCCAGACAACAAACCTGCTTCTGTACCCATACGGGTCACATCTACTGTAAACTTTTTGGCATTGCCCAATGCCAGCCTTTCTTCTGAACCCTTGTTAAGTATGCCATATGTGGATATTCTACCAAGTGCTGGAGAGGTAAGGTTTTCCTTGATTGGGCGGCCCAAGAACAATCCATCTAGTTTACGGTCGTTTGAGCAATATGCTATACCCGCCTTAATTGCTTCCTTAGGTGATTTTGGTAAAAACTCTTTACCTTTATATCTTATGTTACCCTCACGTGTACCACTTGCCCCTCCCATAGCGGAAAGAATATCGCCTGATCCACTACCCAATTGTCCTGCCAGACCTAGAATTTCACCTGGATAAACTTCAAAGTTGAATGGTTCGACCGTGGCGTCCGGCCACAAACCACACACTTCTAACAACGGTGCGGTACCTGTTAATTCCATTCTTTCAGGAAACATGTTTTCCAGTTCTCGGCCTAGCATGGATTCGACCAGCGAATGTACATTGAATTCAGACACCTTGCGTGGTTCTTGACTTATCCCATCCCTTAGAACGGTTATTCGGTGACATATCTTGAAGATTTCATCCAGCCGATGGCTGACGTAAATGACAGATTTACCATTTGCTGCTAGTCTCTCAACCATTTCAAGAATACGTACGCTATCAGATTCACCCAATGCTGCCGTGGGTTCATCCAATATTAATACTCTTGGGTCGTGAGCTAGCAAACTTGCAACTTCAACCAGCTGTTGTTCACCAATAGAAAGTCGGTTGACAGAAATTGAAGGATCTACTTTATCTAACCCCACCTCTTCCAAATATGGTTTGGCTTTCAATGCGAGGGATTTTTTTGTAGAAAACAAAGGTACGGTGTCACCAACCAGAAATATATTTTCGGCAACAGACATTGCAGGAATGAGACTTAATTCCTGCTGGGCAATGGCAATTCCTGCTTTTTCTGCCCGCGATGGATTTGAAAACCTTACAGGAGCACCGTCCAATGTATATTCACCTGAATAGCCATCGTCAAATCCTCCTATGATCTTCACCAGCGTTGATTTACCGGCACCATTTTCTCCAACCAGCCCCATGACTTCAGATTCGCCAATTTCAAAATCTGTTTTTTTTAGCGCCTGAATAGCACCGAATGACCGATTAATAGCCGATAGTTTCAGTATCACAAGGAGATTCTCTGTTATGAGGTCCGCATACTAAATATTAATTTAGTGAAATTTCATTATGCACAAAGGGATGGTCAATTACCACCCCCTTGTTTGCTTTATGATTGTATCTTGTGCTATCCTCCCCAAGCACCTGAACAGAGTTCATCAATACCATATAGTTTACCGTCGAAACCACGAAGTGCTACGGTTTCAAGATTGTCCAATGTTACTGCCGGGTTTGGTGTGAAGTTGATGTAATTCGCCAGTTTGCCTGTCTCGAGATATTCTTCCACCATCTTGATTGCAAGTTGGCCCTCGTGTAAAGGGGATTGCAGGGTAGTACCGAATTGCTTTCCTTCTTCGATCAGCTGTTTGTCTCCGTTGCAGACAGTACCAACGGCAATAACATCTTCTCCCATAACATATCCCGCTTCTTCAAAAGCCTGGATTCCGCCTGTTAGAATGGCATCATCCATGCCGTAAACAAAATGGATACCTTTATCACGGTTGGCAGCGATCAATTTTGCAGCACCCTTATAACCGTTAGCTTGGCCAAAACCCTCTCCGATATCTCCGATGACAGTCAATGGTGATCCAGCAATTGCATCCTTGAAGGCATTGATCGAAAGGCCATATCCGCCATAGGAATGTGGATATGATAAGACAAGAACATTGAAACCCTCACCTCCTTCGGCCAATTTACGCGCTGCTGCTTCTCGCATCATGTAACCAGCGTTGCGTGCTCGCAACCTGTCATCTGGACCGGCATAACCAAAAATGTACTCCCTGTCCTGATCGTTAGGTAATTGGTTAATTTTCAATACTGGTACCCCAGTTCTTGACAAGGCACGAAGCGAGCCAAGACCTGCCGTTGCATCAGAAGGCCACCAAATAAATACATCTGGTAGCTGACCGGCTGCCAGAACCTGTTGAACTTGTTGATCCTGTTCTGCTTGATTGAACTGGTTTTCGAAAACTTTGATGTCAAATCCTTTTAAGGCAGCAGTTTCCTTGATGCCCTTTATGAATCGACCAATATAGGCTTCACCAGCTGGCCCGTTGAATGAAATGATTGTACCCTTTTCTGAAGCGAAGGTTACATTACCAACTAGCCCTATCACCAAACCGGTTATTAATGCTAATACTAGTGACAATCTTTTTAACATGATATCTTCCCCCATTAAACATAATGAATTGCGCAATTTAGTGCGTTGGAGATATTTTATTTCGACCGACAAGAAAAAAAATTCTAATTATAGCCAATTTGGATAATTTATGTCCAATTCAGTTATTTTTTTGATTTTATAATTTTCATATTGTTGTATTCACAATGCAGCAAATGGATTAAAGTTAATTAGGAGAATAATTTTGAACATTCACGAGACTCGACTTAAAGGAAAACACGTACTCATTACCGGAGCAGCCCAAGGAATGGGGGCCGCCATTGCAGAGTACTATGCCGCCCAAGGTGCCAAAGTTTGCATTGGTGATATCAATTTGGAGGGTTGTCATGATGTTGTCGCAAGGATCAATAAGGCAGGTGGTTCAGCAGTAGCAGTAAAATTGGACGTTACCAAGCGGGCTGACATGAAAGCCGCTGTAGATACTACGGTAGAATCCTTTGGTTCTATAAATGTCATGTTGAATAATGCCGGAATAAACAAACCTTTGATGTTCCTAGACGTTACAGAAGAAAATTGGGATATGATTATGAAGGTCAATGCTCTCGGTGTACTCATAGGCATGCAAGAAGCAGCAAAAGCAATGATCAAGCAAGGTAAGGAAAACGGTCCTTACAAAATTATCAATGTCGGGTCCATTTTGAGTCGCCAGGCTTTCGACGATGTCATACCCTACTCCTGTTCCAAACATGCAGTCCTTGCATTGATTAACGGTGGTGCAAAAGCACTTGTCGAACATAATATTACGGTCAATGGGTATGGTCCTGGTGTAGTTCGAACTGAATTATGGAAACAACTTGACAAAGACCTCGTTGCAATAGGCAAATTCAAAAAAGAGGGGGAATCAATGGATAATCTGGCCGAAACCATGATTCTAATGAAACGATATTCATATCCGGAAGATGTTATTGGAACCGCAGGATTTCTTGCCAGTTCTGAATCGGATTACATGACAGGGCAATTACTCATGATTGACGGTGGCATTGTAATTCAATAATCCAAATTATCAAGGTATTGGATAAACCAGGATTTACCCCTCCAGATAGTCCTACAAGGCTTGAGGAACTAGATCAAAGACATCAACAACAAATAATCGGGTTTTTCAATCATATTACTCGTATAATGTTAGAATAAACGGTGCCAACGGCCGCCTTTGAAAGTAGAATATTATGAGTCTGTAAGCCTGTAATCATACTGAAAAATACATTAACAAAACCTCCTGTTAAGTTCAGGCTTTCCTGAATTTAACAATAAAACTGGAGTTTACATGAATAGGAATGTTAATCTAAATTTGAAATTCAGAAAATTACAAAGACAATGAATATGTTGGTATCAGGTTATAATACCAATACAACTAATTAAAGACTCATAGCCCTTAACCAACTACCAGTAAAATTTGAAACCACAGACTCAATCACCATTGGACGCTGTTACCAGGTTAAATTCCAATTAGACAAGGGTATCAAAAACCATATGATTATGATTAGCCTATCGGTTATTAATTAGTTGTATTGGTATAATTACCAGACACAAACTTTCAAAAGTCCTTTGCCTTGAAGTGAAATAGTCATGGAGATTTGGGTTGCATGAATGCATGATTGGTGTTCCCCTGAAAATAAAAACCGTTGGGGATACCGAAGTGGTTACTTTATGCTTTATACATTGAGGTCATCTTCAAGCAAGGGAAAAGATAAACGAGGTCATCAGCAGAATGTCTTGTCATGGCTCCATTCGTGCTGGCAGGACGTTGACCATATCGGAAATGAATGAATTGTTGCGAGAAATGGAAAATACACCACATTCAGGCCAGTGCAACCATGGGAGACCAACCTACATAGAAATGAAACTGGCAGATATCGAGAAGCCATTCGGCAGAACCTGAAGACAGATCAAGCTGGGTGGAAATCTATCGAAGTATACTTTGTTTCCTCAACACATTATCTGGAACAAATGGAGGTTTGGATAATAACTTGGCCCTTGCCCTTTGATTATGGAGATCGATTTCAAATGTGACATTTGCCACTTCGTTTTCTGCCAACCTTACAAAGCCCATGGCAAGGTTTGTATTCGTTCTATATCCAAAGTCACCTGAAGTTACCGTTCCAACAACTTCACCATTACCATAGATTGTTGAGCCTGGGTGTGCAAAAGCCTCCTGGCTATCAATATTCAACAAGATAAAGCTGTTTCCTGTTCCTTCCTGGGTTCTTTGCAACAAAACATCCCTGCCTAGAAAGTTCTCCTTGTTGCGGACAAACATGCCCAAACCTGATTCATAAGGATCAAATTCAGTCAAAAGATCGGCTTTCCAATGCTTGTACCCTTTCTCCAACCTCATGCTTTCGATTGCCAGACTTCCAAAAGGCCTTATTCGAAGGCCTTCACCTGCCTTCATAATGTACTGCCAGGTATCGAGAAGTTTTTCACTTGGTACGTGGAGTTCGAATGCCAGTTCACCCGAATAACTCAGGTTAAAGAGGTAAATCTCAACGCCGTCGATATTCACTTCCCTAACATGTCCCCATTGTAGGGGGGATGCAAAAACCTCGGTATTCAAGATGTTTCTTACCAATTCAGGGGCTTTGGGACCTGCCAGCAATATAATTTGATATTCCTCGGTCAGGGAAGTCAGTTGTATTGAACCATCATTGGGGAGATGGGCTGATAACCAATCCCAATCATGTATCTCGGAAGCAGCAGCCGAACCATACCAAAAGCGATCACCCATGTTTACCAGTGTGGCTTCAGACTTGACCATACCATGATGGTTCAAGAAATAGCACAGACCAATTCGCCCATGTTCTTCTGGTATTTTCGAACAGGAAAGTCGATCAAGCCACTGTTGAAAACCCACCCCTGTGATTTCAATTCGGTTGAACCCGTTCACTTCGGCAATGCCAACATTTTTGTTCAGATGAAGAATCTCATCCCTGATCAGGTCATTCAAGTCGTTTTTTACAAATGAGGGAGTTATTTTGAAATCTGAATTGGAAGCATAGACCATACTCCGCTCCCAACCATTGAGTGGTGCTAATATTGCGCCAAGGCTAGCCAAATGTTCGGTCAGTTGGGTGAGACGCCGTTTCCTGCCAGCGGGCCGGTATTCATGAGGCATGTGGAAGCGAAACTCATTTTGGTAATCCTCAATGGCTTTTTTGGTTGTGAATTCAATATCGGCATGCGGATCGAATCTCCTTGGGTCCAAGGACCAGGTATCATAACAGGCTTCACCATGCACGATTTGCTGTGCCAGCAACCATCCGTGCCCCCCGCCTTCACCCAATCCCGCTCTAAGTCCAACGATGCAAAAGGCGTTTCTTCGACCCGGCACAGGCCCTACAAGGGGAAGTCCGTCAGCCGAATAGGTAATTGGACCATTGACGATCGTGTGTATGCCGGCATTTGCCAGAACTGGTAATCGCCCGACCGCATTCTCGAAGACATCGGCAATCCGATCAAGATCATCAGGGCACAAATCATTGGTAAAGGCCGGGTCAATGCCGTCAAGTCCCCAGGGTTTGCATTCCTGTTCATAAAAACCAACCAAAAGTCCCTGTTTTTCCTGTCTGCAATAGAAATCGTCAGTCGGGCAACGGAGAAGGGGAATTCTCTTGCCTGCCATTTCTATTTCGGCAATGGATTCGGTAATCAGATATTGGTGTTCCATGGATATCACTGGATGATGAACCCCCATCAGAGAAGCAACTTCATTAACCCGGTATCCACTCGCATTGACAATCGTCTGGCAATGAATTGTGCCCTTGTTGGTTTCAACCAGCCAAGAATCATCCTTTTTCTGAACCAGGCCTGTCACTTTGGTCTTTTGATAAATTTGAGCGCCATTCTTTCTGGCTCTGAAGGCCAATGCCTGACACAATTGAGCCGGGTCGATATGACCATCATGCGGGTCCCACAATCCTCCAACCAGCCCCTCGGTGGAAATGAGCGGATTTCGCCTTTTGCATTCATCAGGGTCAATAACTTCAAGATCAATTCCCATCCCTTTTGCCAGTGAAACAAAGTGGTGATAGCCGTCCAGATGATCCTGCTTGCTTGCCAGACGTATACCGCCATCAGCATAATTATAGCTGACAGGATATGATGGATCGCAGGCCAATTCCCTGTAGAGTTTTATGGAATGCGATTTTAGGCCGAGCATAGTTTGGTTGGTGCCAAAACTGGTCACTTGTGCTGCTGAATGCCAAGTGGTTCCAGAAGTCAGGGTATCCCTTTCCAAAAGGACTACATCACGACAACCCTCAACACCCAAATGGTAGAGGGTAGAACACCCGGCTATTCCCCCACCGATCACCACAATATTTGCTTGGCTTTTCAAAATGATTCATCCACCAGTAAATTTGAATTCTTTTTGTACTGATGGAAAAGCAATATAGTTTTTTGAATTACATTTGAATGATCAAAGTGATGTACTTTGGTATTGGGACAAAACATTGATGATTCTGTTGATTTGTTATTCTGAGGCAGGAAGTCTGAATTTAATATATTTTGTTGTTCTCAAGATGTTGTTGAAGATAATACACATTTGAGATAATTTTCTCGCAGAAAGATCAAGGACGGGTTGAGAGAGATAGTATCAAACAGTCCACATCAAAATTTGACCTTAGCCCTAGAGATATTGATAAATTGCTGAATCTTTAACTGCCTAGTTGTTCATTATAACTGGACAGTTTCCGGTTCCGGCTAAGCAGTTCATATCTCTTACGATGAAAGGGTGGGAATCACGAGTCATTTGGTAGTTAGATACCATGGGCGCGACTCCTTTCAGGATGAAATTGATGGAGAAACCCGTTTCGGGGTCTCTCCCCGTTTCCCGCTCCTTTTGTTACAAAGGGCAGGAAACTGTCAAGCCCATGGTATCTGGTTGGTGGTAATAGTATACCTCCGAGGATTGCCCTTAAATAGTGACAACCCTATCGGTAGGAAATATATATTGAATCTAAAAATATTCTCTTGACTTTTTTATTAATTACTGTTAATTTAATAACTCACTAAAGGGACTGGGACTACCCGGTCGGCAAAGCCTCGGTATTTACCGAGGCTTTTCTTTGTTTTGCAAATCGGGAAATATTTTCAGGCACTTTCCTTGATAATATCCATTGTTGAGTGTGATGAATTTGTTATTGATGATTTCAAAAGCCCGATTAGGCTGATCTGGTTTAAAACTATGCAGTCCAATTGGGCGAACAACAAGATCTGCCAGTTGCAAACCTGTTGAATTGACTTTTTTATCCAAAAACCTCATGCGGTAGGTGATTTTGCTAAAATCTGTTCTCGATGGTTCAGAGGTTGGAGTATTATTCCGAATCTGCCGAAAATCATCCTTAAGCTTACTATCCTCGTTTTTGCCACGGGATTCAAAATGTACTTGAATAATCCGACCCGTTTGGTTCTTGTTGATTAACCAGTCGTTTAACCGCTCCATGCAAAAAAACATAGCTAATTCGTATGGGTTTTGCAGTGAGGGATACTTGGTTAAATCTTTCTTATGAATTACACTCGCGATTATGTAAATTTTTGATTCTTCGATCAGTGTATTTATATCAGAAAGAAAGCTATTTCTTAACTTACCGTCGGTTAAGAATGACCAGTCATCTGACCTGTTTTTACGAATATCATGTTCATGCAATACAACATCCCAATGGCCCCAGTATTTGGACTTTAGAAAGTTCAAGCCAGGATCAATATCGAATACATAATCCGATTTTTTGAATATACAGAAGGCAAGGGAAAATACTGGATATTCTTGATGAATCGATCTCATCCCATGATCACCACTTTCATCTACATACACAATGTAATCGCTATATTCCGGCGTCATTACACCTCTCAACCCCTACTCTAAGCTGAAAGTGCCACTTATTGGTAATCTATTTTGCGTTTGTCTGTTCATATTTCATGCTGCGCTCGTAATCATGTTTTATCATTTACCTACTCCTTATCCTGGTAGCTTGTCATGGTTTAGAATTCTAAATTTCTTGATTTCCCAATTCGTTCAAAACTTCACGTATATTAACGCGAAGATGGGATGCGGAAATCCACGATTCATTGTGAGACAACCTGAAATCAAGGTCACGCCACGCGTTACGATTTGTTCCATTTGCAACCTTAGAAGCCCACTCTGAAGGGCTAAACCTACCGTCCTGGTCTTCGATCTTCCCGTTTTTTACACGCGCGAAGTGGTAAGACCCCCCATATTGCATTCTCACATCGGTACCGGAGGATATCGTTACTTCTTTCCACACGAGAGGAGCTTCCATTTCTGGTAAAATATTACCACGAGCAAATTCCGCTTCAAGTTTTTCCACATGGTGTTCAAAGTGGATTTTTGCGAACTCAATCAGTCTGTCTCCAAACCATGCAAAGGCATGACTATAAAGATTGCGCTCAATAAAATAGTACACCTGATCTTCAATGAAATCTACCGGGTCAAGTTGACCATCGGAAAATCGGATGATGTCATTGTAGAACTTACGATCAAATGGAATATATACATACTTACTCATCATTATATCACATTTAGTTTATTTTAGTAAAATTGTTTCATAATTAGTATAATATAGGACTATATATTAATGTCAAGAAAAAGCAAAACACTTTATTCTGTACCTATCACTCCCCGTAAATGTCTTGGCTGAATCCTAAATCTAAATCTGTCTGATATTGACATTAATCATGTAATATGTAATTGAACTTTGAATCATTGGAATCAGTAAAAGAAGACACCGACCTTGCCACTGCAAAACACAAATTTTGGTACACCCCTGCTGGAAGCAAGTAACATTTCAAAATATTTTGGAGCAGTTACTGCCCTCAGGGACGTGAATTTGCAGCTTTGGCCCGGTGAAGTCCTGGGTGTCGTCGGTGATAATGGTGCCGGCAAGTCAACACTCATGAAAGTCCTTTCTGGATTGTATCCACCGAGTAAGGGAAGTTTGCACTTTGATGGCAAACAGGTACAGTTTCACAGTCCAAGAGATGCTCGTGGTCTCGGTATAGAAATGGTCTATCAGGATCTTGCCCTTGCCGGCAACATGAACATTGCAGAAAATATTTATTTGGGTCGTGAACCCAAGCGTAAGGTCCTGGGTGGATTGATATCACTGTTTGATCACAAGAAGGGTTTGCAAATGGCCAAAGATCACCTTGACAACCTGAAAATACAGGTCAAGAGTGTGGAACAAAAGGTTGAAGAATTGTCTGGAGGACAGCGCCAGGCAGTTGCAATAGCCCGTTCAATCGCATTTAAAGCTCGGGTGGTCATTATGGATGAACCAACAGCGGCATTGGCCATCAAGGAGGTTGGCAAGGTACTCGATATGATCGTGGGACTTAAGGACCGGGGTATTTCGGTTGTGATCATCAGCCACCGGATGGATGATATATTCTATGTTTGTGACCGGGTCATGGCCCTTTATCATGGAGCAAACTTCAGTGAGTCGTATCTCAAGGACACCAGTCGTAGTGAAGTCATCGGATGGATAATGGGTACCAAGGAAAATGTTAGGGAGTTGGCTCATGACAGAGTCAAGTAATCACGAAATGAACAATGAGGTGCCTTGGCATGTTCGCATGATTCCGTTTTTCGATCGTTACGGAATACTGATAGTCATCGTCGTTATGTGTCTGGTACTTTGGGCCATGCAACCTGAAGTGTTCCTGTCCTGGCGAAACATCTCCAATATTTTCAAGCAAACGGCTGCCAACGGTATGCTTTCCATCGGAATGTTTCTGGTCATTCTTACAGCCGGTATTGATCTATCGGTTGGTTCTGTTTTAGCACTTGGAATGATGACTCTGGCAGTCTCAAATGCCTCCGGGGTTCCCTGGCCAATTGTCCTGTGTCTTTCACCTTTCATGGGGATGATGGCCGGTTTCGTGAATGGTGTCGGCATAACCAAACTTAGAATGCCACACCCCTTCATAATGACCTTGGGAATGTTGTTCATGGCCAGAGGATTGGCCAATCTGATATCGGGAGGCGTGCCTTATTCAGGACTTCCGGATCCTGTCAGGTTTCTGGGATCTGCCCAGATTTATCTTGGTGAATTTGATGGTACGAGATATAATCTTCCTGTTGTCTTTCTCTTCACCATATTCGTTTATTTGGTATTTTGGATTCTGCTTGAACATACTGTTTTCGGGCGACGGGTATATGCCATTGGTGGAAATCCTGAAGCAGCCCGGGTAAGTGGGATAAATGTTGATCGAACCCTGATTATCGTCTATACGATTTGCGGTTTTATGGCCGGTGTGGCAGGGCTGATCATGGCTGGCCGAACCAATTCGGGTTTCCCCAATGCCGGTCAGGGTATGGAACTTGAAGCAATAGCTGCAGTGATCATTGGAGGGGCAAGTTTTTTTGGTGGTCGTGGCCAGGTATTGGGAATCTTTGGTGGTGTACTTATTATGGGACTGATCAGAAACGGGTTGAACCTTAATGATGTAAGTAGCTTTTGGCAACAGATCCTTATCGGCGGGATCATAGTCCTTGCCGTCTTCATTGATGTACTTCGAAGGGATTGGGGAACAAGAAGCTAAGGCACGGGTGTCAATCTGATATTCTACAATTACAGTCAAATCACACCTGCTTCGTTTAGTTGTAATTCAACCCCTTTATCCCTCTGGGAATAACGGATTTTCAAGCGTCCGATAAATTCTTTTCCAAAATCCAATAATTCAACTTCATATTTATCTGAATGTCGCTTTAATAATCTGAATACCACCCCGTGCAATTCGAACGCCCTTCTCATGGTAAAATCGCATGAGTGAAAAGATATAGGGTTGGTTAAAGTCATTTTTTCTCAGGTCTATATTCTTGCCAACCTTGCCATTTCTGTTTACTTCTTACATACACTTCCAGTGGTTGTGACTTCCGGTCAAATCTAGCAAAGTGGATTTTATATTCCCCTGGATTCTCAATTGGCCATATGTCTTTAAGCAAAATGGGCATGTCCAAACCTGTAAATTTGTATCAATAATCTGCCAAAAATTAATTTTGATTGATGAAATTCTCAAACCGTATTTCAATCAATGATCAGTATTTAATTAATCAAAGCACTAAAATCATTGATTCTAATTTAGAAAAATTGTTTCAATTCCGGCCGGAATTGTGTTAAAAATTGCCAATCAAAATACGATTTGTTTTTAAAAGGGAGATTTTTATGAAACGAATTATTGGTTTAATCGCAGTCATTGCAACTGGTTTGTTGATGACTGCAACGAGTGTGTCGGCACAGAAAATCTTGGTCAGCATGAAAGGTCCCGGTGCCGGTAATCCATTCTGGGCTGCTGTTCAAAGGGGAGCCGAGGAAAAAGCGGCGGAACTGGGTGTGGAAGTGGTTGTATTGGCGCCTCCAACCGAATCAGATGTTCCTGCCCAAATTGCCCAGATAGAGGACCAATTGGTAAAGGGTGCTGCTGGTATCGTACTCGCCCCGACTGATCCGAATGCGCTGGCTCCTGTAGTGGATGAAGCCATTGCTGACGGGGTTCCAGTTGTATTTGTCGATACCAAGGGTGCCAATGAAGGTGTGACCTATATCGGAACAGATAATGAAACCGGAGCATCTCTTGCGGCAACCCATATCTGTGAAAATGTTGCAGCAGGATCCGATGTGGCAATTCTCCAGGGTATCATTACCCAATCAACCGGTAAGGCCCGGGCTGATGGTTCCAACGCGGGATTAACCGCCTGTGGTCTTAATATCGTTGCAGAACAGACTGCCGAATGGGATCGTGCCAAAGGGTTGGCTGTAATGGAAAATATCCTGACCGGCAATCCCAATCTGAAAGCTGTCTTTGCCAGCAACGACAATATGGCCTTGGGTGCCATGGAAGCAATCAAGAATGCAGGTATGCTTGGAGACATCTTTGTTGTTGGCTTTGATGCCAACCCTGATGCTGCAGAAAGTGTATTGGCTGGCGAAATGGCTGCCACGGTTGCACAAAACCCTTACAATATGGGGGCAATTGGGGTTGAAAGCGTAGTGAGCTTGATCAATGGTGGGTCTCTTGATCCGGTAATTGACACGGGAACTGTTCTGGTTACTGCAGAAAACGCTGCCGATTATCAATAAACCAGAATTAATCTATACCTTGGCCCTCTTTAGGGCCAAGGTTCATATTGATTTGACATGTTTTGCCGAAAAGTATGTCAAAACCAGAACCAAAAATCTGCCTAAGATTAAAAGGGTAAGATTTTGTGATTTATCGTTTTTCTGAAGTCATTTGAACAAAATTATCCTCATGGCACAAACCAAAACCGTTTATCGTGGGTTAAGGCATATCAAGAAAATAAATTTTTATTTGGATAATTTGGTTAATTGAATCTAAAACCCCGCATTGTCAAAATAAATCATTGCGAGTAATTCCTTTCATTGGAAGAATCAATTTTAGGAGAATTGGATGGCAAGAAAGCCGTCTCGTGCAGGGGGAAGGGCTGCAAGAGTTGCAAAAAGGGTTGCCGATGAACCGGAAGTAAATCCAGCGCCCCCAGGTCAGATTGGAGGACAGTACAAACCTCTGACTGAAGAGGGTATTCAAAAAATTTATGATAATGCCCTGAAGTTTCTGGAAGAATTGGGAATGGGAGATGCTCCTGATTTCCTGGTAGATACCTGTGTCAATAAAGGTGCACGTATCAATTCGCTGGGGAGATTGTGTTTTCCCAGGTCAATGATCGAGGACATCATATCCGGTGCTGCCAAGAAAATAACCCTGCATGGCAGGGATGAAGCCCGGTCAATTGAAGTTGGTGGCAACACGGTTCATTTCGGTACTGGTGGTGCAGCTGTCCAAACCCTGGATATTGATACCGGACTATATCGACCTTCAACCTTGCAGGATCTTTACAATTTTACCCGTTTACAGGACAAGCTCAACAATATCAGCTGGTTTGCGAGGTGTTGTGTGGCAACCGACTTGCCGAATAATTACGATTTGGATATCAACACCGCCTTTGCATTGGCCAAGGGAACAACCAAACCGATAGCCACATCCTTCTTCATTCATGAACATGTTGAACCTGTTGTCAGGATGTTTGACATGATTGCAGGTGGTGAGGGGGAATTCAGCCGGAGGCCATGGTGTTTTGTCCATATCAGCCCGATAATTTCTCCCTTCAAGTATGGTGAGGATGCTGTTGAAGTCTGTCAGCAATGTATTCGGCATAGCCTGCCGGTTAACTGTATTACGGCAGCTCAATCTGGGGCAACGGCACCCGCACCACCAGCCGGATTTCTGGTAACATCTGTGGCAGAAACATTGGCTTCCCTTGCCATGGTGAATTGCTTCAAACCGGGTTATCCCATGGTCTTTTCCAATTGGCCCTTTGTCGTTGACCTGAGAACAGGAGCCTTTTGTGGTGGAGGTGCTGAAACAGCCATCATGAATGCTGCCAGCGCTCAAATTACCAATTGGTTGGGGCTTCCATCGGGCGTTGCCTCCAGCATGAGTGATGCCAAGGCGGTTGATGCCCAAATGGGTGTGGAAAAGGGTATAACTGCCCTATCAGCAGGATTGGCCGGAGCCAATATGGTTTTTGAGAGCAGTGGCATGATGGCTTCCATTTTGGGTTGTTCATTTGAGGCGTTCATCCTGGATAACGAGATGCATTCCCATATTTACCGGTCAATTCGGGGTATAGAGGTCAATGATGACACCATAAGTTATGATGCCATAACCGATGCGGTACTGGGTACAGGGCATTTTCTGGGCGATGATGTAACGATGGCGGCAATGCAGCGCGATTATTTCTATCCAGCGATTGCTGATCGTGATCCCCCTATAGCATGGGCAGAGAGGGGAGCTCCCGACATCTGGCATGTCGCCAAGGCAAAAGCCCGGGATATTCTGGATAATTACCATCCAATGTATATTCCGTTTTCAGTCGAGGAGGAAATCAAACGACACTATAATATCTTCATCTGAGTACCTGATGATATGTGATAAAATTCGGTTTAACTAACCGAATGTGCACCAAAATTTCAAAGTCTCCACCATGTATTCAACAAGGAAAGGGAACCTGCAAAACTGCCTGCTCCAAGCACCTCTTCAATTCTGAGACATTCATTCCATTTGGCCATGCGCTCCGATCTTGAGAAGGATCCGACCTTGAGCTGGCCACAACCAAGTCCCGTAGCCAGATGAGATATGGTTGCATCTTCGGTTTCACCTGAACGGGCTGAGACAATGGTTTTCCATCCAAGGAAATCGGCAACTTTGAAAGCCTCGATTGCTTCAGTCACTGTTCCCACCTGGTTCACCTTCAACAAAAGGGAATTACAGGCACCTTGCTCATGTGATTTCCTTACCAACTGTTCAGATGTTACGAGATAATCATCCCCGACTATTTGGTATTTTGTCCCAAATATCCTCGTGAACTCAATCATTCCTTCGGGGTCATTTTCAGCCATTGGATCTTCGATCGAAACAATGGGATATGCACTCAACCATCCTCCCAGAATCTCAATCCATTGTTCGGCAGTATAATCCTTGCCTTCCAATCCCAATCGGTACATGTTGTCCCAATAGAATTCCGACGATGCAACATCAAGGGAGATAACCACACGATCACCAGGTTTTTCTCCAGCCTCTTCCATGGCCCTGACAAGCATTTCCAATGCTTCCTCATTACTATCGAAATCAGGCCACCAGCCACCCTCATCGGCAACTCCGGCCAATTTCCCTTTCTGTTTGAGTAATAATCCTGCGCTGTGATAGATTTCCGAGGTAACCTCCAGCGCTTCAGCAAAACTAGACGCCTTGGGAACCATGATCATGAAATCCTGAATATCAACCCTGTTGGAAGCATGGGCACCCCCACCAAAAATCTGGATTTCAGGTAGCGGTACCAATGGTGTTGCATCAGTTATTTTGGAAAACAGTTTCCACAAGGGAATCCCTTCTGACCTTGCCCAAGTGTTATAAAGCGCCAATGAAATGGCAACCAGGGTATTGCCACCGTAGTTCGATTTTTGTCTTGTTCCATCCTCACTTATGAGAAAGCGATCAATGTCCGCAGCTTCATGAATGTATTTTCCAATCAGTTTGGGACCTATCTCGTTCGAAATCACTTGCAGCGAGCGTTTTATATCCTTCCCCCGGAAGGATTGCCCTCCATCTCTCAATTCGATTGCTTCTCGCTTGCCTTTGGAAGCTCCAGCTGGAGCAAGACCTCGTCCCAGAAGGCCATTGGAAGTTTCAACTTCGGCCTCAACTGTAGGGAAACCTCTCGAATCCCATATTCTTCTGGCTCTTATATTTTGAATCTTCGCGGTCAAGGTACAAGTTATCTTATACCGGAAAATTGGGCATTGATGGTTGATTGAATGGAATTCTGTGGTGAACGTATCAGGGGAATCACTATTTGCCTGACACCCTCCTGTTGGTCAGGGTTCAAATATTCGACCGGTGATTTGCCATCCACTCTGGCCAGACCCAACATGGGAAGCAATTTGGCAACTCGCCGACTGAAATCCTCCTTGTCTTCCCAATGTACAAACCCATTATAACACCCGAAGAAACGAAGGGCAGCTTCCTCCAACCCTTTCTTGAATTGGCGAGAAAACACGGCCTTGAGAAAGAAATGGTTAAGGCAAAAGGCCACATCAAAAGCTGGTTCTCCCATTGTTGCACATTCAGCATCAATCAGAATCGGTTCACCGGATTTCACAAGTATGTTTTTGGGTGATACATCACCATGAACCAAGGTTTTGTTTGCATCTGCCAACTGTTTGGCCACACCATCAAAAATGGGTTTGAGGTTGGGATGCCTGGAACCGGTATAAAGGATATAGGGTTCTATCCTCATATGGAAAAACACATCCTTCTTCAAAAACTCGGAACTGTTGAACGTACTTTTTCCGGTATGGGACTGAACTTTACCAAAGGTTTTTCCAACTTTTTCGGCGATTGAAACATCGGGAGGGGATTCAAAAAGTTTTTCTTTCCAGACGAAACAATCATCTCCACCAACGTAATCCATGGCAAAACCACCGAATTTTTCGGAAAAGCCAAACATTTTCGGGGTATTTTCGGGGATGATGGCTTCTGCAATCTTTAGCCACTCATATTCACACTTGTTTCGGTAAACAGGAGCAAACCAATCAGCTTCCACCCGCATTTTGGGAAGGGCAAATTTGGCACAGTATTTATGCTGGTCTGTTTCAACCAGGGCCACATCCGAAGCAACACCTCCAGTAAGGGGCTTTACAGATAGAATTTGTGTTTCATGCCTGATCAAGCCAAGATCCATCAAAAGATCACCAACTCTATCATTCAAATTCACTTCAGTCATAAAATTCAGCCAATTTTGTTCAAGCCAACAAACAATAATCCAAGTTCCATTAAAATAAAACAGGTAAATTCTGGACCAGTTGATTTTTCTTGTCTGATAACAATTTGATCACTATATTGTTTTGAGAAAGGAGAACCACCATGCATGAAAATTTCGACGAAACCTTGAAAGAGATTATTCAAAAACGGCTTGAACCAGCGAAGGTCGTTAATCTGAGTTGCAAGGAAGACCTAGATGCCGATGGCGATCCCATCTTCCGTATCAGGGTGGTCTTCAAGGCTGAAGATAATCTTTTGGATTCCAACAAAACCTTTGGATTGGCCCGGCACTTGCGGGAAACCATGGGTAATATCTTTGTAGAACGACATCCCATTTTTTACTTCAGGACCCAGGAAGAAGACGAATCCCTTGCAGCCAACTGACCTAATTGAAACTGCTCGGGGATTGGTAAATCTTAATCAGGATAATCCGACTCAGGCAAATCTGAATAGGGCACAGAGTACTGCATATTATGCTATGTTCCACGCCCTATGCTTGAATTGTGCAGATACTTGGGTTGGTTCGACCGAATCTGACAGGAACCAACCTGTCTGGCAGCAGATATACCGAGCTCCCAATCATAAAATCACAAAGAGTAAATGCAGAAACAGTAAGATGTCCCGATTTACGAAAAGTATTCAGGATTTTGCTAGCAAGTTTGTTGATCTTCAGGAAAAGCGACATGAGGCTGACTATGACCCTTTGTGTAAATTAAATCGTAGTGATGTTCTTATTGACATTGCAAATGCCGAAACCGCCATCAGGAATTTGCAGGATTCAGACCTCAGGAACAGAACGGCCTTTGCTGTATGGTTACAATGAACAACCGGACCAGTTAACTGTATTAATTCTCAAATAAGCAACCTTCCTAGATTTGTCCACCGACAAGAATCACCATGCACTTGTCATCAACGTGAAAGTCCTCTATTGGCATATAACCTTTAAGGTTCACTTTTCATAAACTCCAAAGGGAAAAGTATGTTTCGTTTTGTCCATACAGCAGATTTGCATCTGGATTCACCTTTAAGGTCCCTTGCTTTAAGGGATCCTGAATTAAAGTTGCAAGTTGGCATTGCCACCAGGGAAACCTTTGCCAGGATTGTAAACCTATGTATCGAGGAAAAGGTTGATGCTCTGCTGATTGCTGGTGATCTTTATGACAGTGACCAGAATTCAATGCATACCGCCCGATTCCTTGCCAATCAAATGCAAAGATTACACCAGGAAGACATCAGGGTTTTCATTATCAAGGGTAACCATGATGCTGGCTCGGTAATTACCGGTCAACTGATTTTCCCCGATTCGGTGAAGATATTTTCAATAAAGGCCGAGACGGTAAACATGACCAAGGATGATTTGGATATTGCCATCCATGGGATCAGTTTCCCGAATAGACAGGTTCCGGAATCACTCCTGCCCAAATTTCCTTCCCCAAGTCAGGGAAGTTTCAACATAGGGATGCTTCATACCAGTCTTGGAGGGACCAAAGGCCATGACACCTATGCACCTAGTTCATTAAACGAATTACGACAGGTTGGATTTGATTATTGGGCTTTGGGACATATTCACAAACAATCATGCCAAAAAGGAGATTCAACAGTAGTAATGCCAGGAATCCCACAGGGGCGCAACATTGGTGAAGATGGAGAAAAAACCGTTTCCATGGTTTCAGTAGATGAAACCGGCATTACGGATTTGCAACAAGTATCGCTTTCAGTTTTGCAATTTGAAAGAGTGGAGATTGATGTTTCTGATATAGGTGAATGGAAAGAGCTGGTTGAAATCATACAGAAAGAAATCCAGCAGCTGTCCCAAACCCTTAGCCATAAAATCTATGTCCTGAGGTTAGACTTGCAAGGTGCCACCGAATTGGACTGGAAGATCAGAAGGGATTCTGAAATCCTGCTGGAAGAAGCTCGAAGAATCGTCGATGACAACCACGAATTCTGGATTGAAAAAGTGGATATCCATACACGCGGCAAGGCATTGAACGATAACAGCCAGGTTAATTCTGGTGCCCTGACCAATCTTGCATTTTTGGAGGACACTGAAATTCCCCATTCAGTACTTAGGGAAATTGAAGACTATACCGAGACAATCTTAAGAGCCCTGCCAGCACCTTCGAAGAAGGTATTAGGAGATACTGAAGACGAAAAAAACAAAATTGTTGAAGAACTCCTGAAGGAAGGAATTACAGATACGCTGGCATACCTGAGAAATCCGGATTCAGAGGCAGGTCCATGAGATTGAACAAGTTGCATTTGTCCAAGTACGGGATGTTTTCCGGCAAGATTTTGGATTTCGGGGAAAGGGTATCGGAGAAGCCAGACTTTCATATCATATTTGGGCTGAATGAATCCGGTAAAACCACCTCCATGGAAGCCTGGCTTGATTTTTTATTTGGAATAAAACGCGGTTCACCCTATGGCTTCAAGCATTCAACCGCAATGGAAATCTTGGCCACATTGGACAATGAAAGCACATTGGTTGAGTACAAAAGGATCAAAAAAGCCAAGGATTCCCTGCGTGACATGGACGATGAAGTTGTATCGGAATCGGTTTTGAATGCCCTTTTGGGTGGATATACCCGTCCAGACTATGAAATTCTGTTTACTGCCAACGATCAAACGCTTGAAAAGGGTGGAAATGAAATCCTGGCAAGCAAGGGTGATTTGGGGAAATTGTTGTTTTCCGCCAGTGCCGGAATGGCTGACCTTAGTGAAAGACTTGAAGAATTACAGTTGAACAATGACCAGTTCTACAGGAAAGGCACATCCAAAAACCAGCTTAAGCAAATCAAGGATGAACTGGCCGAGCTGAAGGGAGAGTGGCAGGAAAAGGACAAGGGAGCTACCGAGTATAAAGCGTTGTTAAGGAATTACGATGAGGCTCAAAGCAATCTTGATCTTGCCAGTAAATCATTGGGAACAGCCAAAACCGAACTGGCTCAGGTGGGAAGGAAAATAGATGCCTTGAGATGGGTTGGTTCCCTGTCAGGCATAAAGGATGAGTTGGGGGATTTCAAGGAATTGCCCATACCCCCGCAGAATTGGAGAAAGATTCTGGATGATTGGAACCACGAAATGATCGAAACCAATAGCCGATTGGATCAGTTGACCAAGGAAATCCAACGAAAGGAAAACACATTAAGTACCAATTTAATTGATGAAAAGGCCATTGATCTGGAATCTTGGGTCTTTAAGACCAAGGCCCTTGAAGCATCCTATAAATCAGTAATCAAGGACCTTCCTCGTAGAACCGACAAAAAAAACGAACTTAGGGCAGAAGTATTGAATCTGACTGGTCGGCTTGGACTGGAATACAGTGATGGCAATGAAAGCCTGAAATTGCCGGATTCGGCTACAATTGGATTGTTACGGGACCTGATGCAGGAAAATTCAGGCATAGAAGCGAATTATCAGACTGCCCGGGAAGAAATTGGAAAGGCCACCGAGGAGATGGATTCCATCCAAGCCAAACTTGATCAGGCTGGAGACCTGGAACAGGAAATAGTGGCAATTGAATCGGTATTGCAGGAAATCAGGAAGAATGATCCCCGAACATTACTTCAAAATGTTACCAAAGACATTCTGGATGTTGAAGGTGAAATCGAAAGTGGTTTGCACAATTTACTTCCTTGGAAAGGTGATTATCATGTCCTGCAAGATTTGAGTTGCCCTTCAAAACAGGAAATTGGATTGAAGCAAAAGCAATTCGAGGAGACCAATAGGGAATTTCGTGAAGCCAAGGCAAGAAAGAAAAATCTGGAGCAGGAAATAAGGAAAATCGAAAATTCTCTCAATGAGATGGAATCTGAAGAAGTTACCCTCAAAGACTTGGCAGAAGCAAGAAACAGGCGGGAGAATCGTTGGGCTGAGCACAAGAATACCCTGAATATTTCGACAGCAGAACAATTCGAATGGGCCATGAGAAGTGATGATCAAATTACCTCCCGGGCAGCTGATCAAAAAGCAAGCAAGGTTGTTAGATCAGATAGGGAAGCAAAAATAAAGGAACTGAATGACCGGATGGATCTGGAAAAGCAAAACTGCTTGGAACTGGAAAAGAAAATTAAAACTCAGATTGCTGCCAGAAACAGTTTGTTTGCAAGTATACCAGGATTGGAAAGCATGCAAACCACCGATGAATACATCAGTTGGCTTGATCTTCGCAATGAGATCTTGGGTTCAGTGAGAAAACTCCAGTCACTCCAGACCAGAAGGAATTATTTTGAAGAAGAAGCAGAACGATTGCAGGATACCCTTACACATGTCCTGAAAGAAGCAAAAATAGACTGCAAGGACCATTGGAATTTGGAAACCCTGGTTTCGACTGCCGAAAACCTTATTGAAAGACACAAGACAATAAAATCATTGCGTGACCAGCATTTGAGGGCAAAGGTGGATCACCGGGCAAGATTGAAAGTGTTTGAAGAGGCAGAAGCCAGTAAATCCAGATGGTTGAAACAATGGGAAAAAGCCTGCCAAAGAACCGTATTTGGTGAATCCGACATACCCCTTGTTTCCGAGATGAAGGAAATCATCACTACTCTGGACCAATTGATTCCCAAGGCATCAGAATTGAACAGCCTGATGGATAGAATTGAAAAAATGAAGGTCGATGAGAACAGGTTTACCCAAAATGTAAGGGAATTGGCTCATGAATTGGGAATTGAAGGCGATGATGTCCTCAAATTGTGGAATTCTGTTGAAGAGCATGTTCAAAACAACCTCAGGATTCACAGCGAAAACAAGAACACCAAGGTAGATCTTGAAAATAGAATAGAGGAAAAGCTGGGTCTTGAAGAGGATTTAAGCAGAATTAATAAGAACATTGAGGAGTTTGGTATTCGCTATGACGAGAAAAATCTGGATGCAATAAAGAATTGTTGTGCAAGGGCCGAACGATACCAGGAATTGAAAACAGAAGAAAAAAAGATTCTGGAAAATATTCGTAAGGCAATGGAATTGCCCACGAAGCAAGAGGCAATAGATCAGGTCAAGGATCTGGATATGGCTGAACTTGAAAGTGAAAAAGGATCCCTTGAAGGCAAATTGAGTGAATGTGAGATTGTACGTGATGAAAGGCAGGCAAAATTGGGTGAGGCTCGTAGGGAATTGGAGACTGTTTCAGGGGATGATTCGGTTGCACGGATCAAGGAATATCATGAGAATCTGCTGATTGACCTTCAGGAAAAGGTTCGAACCCACCTGAAGAACAAATTCGGGATCATCGCAATGGAACATGCCATCAGGAAATTCAGGGACACCCACAAGAGTGAAATGATGACCCTGGCCTCACAAATCTTCTCCAAAATAAGTTGCGGCAACTATAAGTCCCTTGGTACCACTTTGGTAAAGAACAAGGAGATTTTGACTGTGGAACCAAAGGAAGGTGGAACCATGTTTTCCCAGGACCTTTCCAAGGGGACCCGGTTTCAACTTTACCTTGCTCTCCGTATAGCGGGCTTTTATGAAATCATGAAAAGCAACCGGTCAGCTCCTTTTCTGGCCGATGACATACTCGAAACCTTTGATAACGAACGGACTGCCGAAGCCTTGCAGGTACTTGAAGAGATGGGTGAAAGATGTCAGGTGATTTACTTCACCCACCATGAACATATTCTGGATATTGCAAGGAAGGTTTGCCCCAATGTCAAAATCCACAATCTGGAGCCAACCACCTGATCAGGGATGAACTCATCCCTGCTGGTTCTCTTTTCTGGCTCTGAAGGCATTTAGCGTTTTGCCTGAGGCAAAATCGTGCTTCGCCAGCACCTTCTGGATAGCCACCATGCACTCATCCCTTATTGCTTCGAGTTCCCTGACGGTTTTACCTTCAGCCTGCTGGTTTGTACCAAATTCAAATTTATCAAGCAAATCCTCGGTAAGTTCTGGCCCGTCCATGTTACACCAAGGCATGGTAAGGGTCGGGCCAAATTTTTCCATGAATTTTCTGGCCCCACCATCGCCTCCTGCCATCATGTAGAGTTGGTTCATACCCATGACTGCCCATCTTAATCCCGGACCGTAAACGATACTCTCGTCCAACTCCCGAGTTGTGGCCATACCCTCGTTGAGCATATGCAGGATTTCGCGCCACATGGCTTCCTGAAGGCGATTGGCTACATGGGCTGGAACCTCTCTATTGACCATTAGCACTTGCATGCCAATGTCCTCATAAAATTCCCGGGCTATGTCTTTTGCCTCTTCAGAGGTCAATTTACCTCCCACGATTTCGACCAGTGGACAGAGATAAACGGGATTGAACGGATGTCCCACGATAAATCGTTCCGGATGTTTCAGATCTTTTTGAAGGTCAGTAGGCAGAAAGCCCGAGGTACTTGAGGAAATTACCACTTCTTGGCGTGCTGCCTCTGATACAGGCAAGAGAGCCTTCGTTTTCAACTCCTCTACTTCAGAAACGCTTTCCTGGATAAAATCAGCCTTTTCAGCCATTTCCAGGGGATTGGTGGTGAATTCCAGCTTTCCCGGGGGCGGTAAGGGTACTCCCTCGGTCAACAGAGAAAGGGCCTGTCTGGAATTGCCAATCGAATCCCGCAGCCATTTTTCCATGGCTGGGTCAAAATCAGCTGCGATTACATTTACCCCACAGTGAATGGCCCTGGCAGCCCAACCGCCACCAATGACACCTGTACCAAGCAGTCCAAGTGTTTTCACATTCATGTTGATTGTTCCCGCTTTTTGTTGTTGATATCGAGTTTTCTGGAACGATGCATCAAGCCCGCAAGATACTCGGCTGGAACGATTCTTGATTGCAGTTCACGATAGATTGTATCGGGAAAGGGTACGGCCTTTGGAGTTCCTCTCTGGGATACATGCAATTGCATGCTTTCACAAATGGCTACCAATGCACCGGCTGATTGCATTTTCTGGTAAAGGTGAATTCTCTTGGCATCAGAATTCAGAACGAAGGTTTGAATATCAAGTTCGGCAAACATTTTTACCTCCAAAAGGAAATAATTGTGGAACTCCAGGGCATAGACAGTATTTCGTTCCCGTTTTCGGTATTCGTCTCCCAGACCGGTTTCTTCCTGGAACCTGTCCACGGCCAGGCTGAATGTCAGTGAATAAAATGAATCACGCATGTGATCATTGTAATCAACCCAATCTGGATGAACTTTTGTCTGGTAGGTTGATGCCAGAGGAATTACCGGATTGTCTTGTTTCATTATCCAACTCGCTTTTACTTATTCTTTTGACCAATAATCATTTGCGCCAGAAGAGGGTAATAATCTTGGTGTTTCCATCTTTGGAGGATTCATTTTGATTTTGCAATGCCTGAAAAGGGATCATGATCATAGGTTACCTTCTTTAGATAGAGACCTTTGGGTGGTGCCAATGGCCCACATTCCTGGCGATTTCTTGCTTCAAGGATTGTTTTGACATCATCTGGATCAAGATTTTTCATGCCAACCTTGATTAAAGTTCCAACAATGCTCCTCACCTGCTTGTGCAGAAAACTGGGTGCTTCAAGGATGAATTCGTATTCCTTGCCTGAGGGACTCAAGATGTTGTCAATTTGTATGTTGTTCATTGTCTTTACAGGGGACAGGGCCTGGCAGTGGGCAGAACGAAAGGTTGTAAAATCATGTTTGCCCATGAGATGGGATGCGCCCTTGATCATATCTGCCAGATCCAGATCCTTGTAAATCTGAAAGGCCAGGCCGCTTTCGAAAACCAGGGGAGAAGATCGTACGATTACCCTGTAGAGGTAAGTTCTTTTGACAGCTGAAAATCGGGCATGAAAATCCTCAGCCACCTCACTTGCCTTGAGGACAGCTATCCTGGATGGTCTCAGATTGGCATTAATGGCAGCTATGAGGGTTTGGGGCAACCAGTCCTTTTTCAAGTCAAAGTGGATGACTTGCCCCAGGGCATGTACACCCGTATCTGTTCTCCCGGCAGCAGTAATATGAGGCAAATCACCTTCTAGCTTGCGAATTGCATTCTCGATGGTTTCCTGAACGGAGGATTGTGCTTTCTGCCTTTGCCAACCACAATAAGCCTCACCATTATACTCGACCAACATTGCAAATCGTGGCATGAGTCCACCTATAGATACTTCTGAAATGTCATGCAATTGCCGCTAAAGTTCATACGATGACCTCTTCGTGGTTGAAAATTATTATGTAATCCCATTTAGTATAGGTTTCCTTTTTTGTCTTCACTATCCTTGCAGAACATAAATCGCCACATTCCTATCAAGCGTCAGCACTCATCCGAATCCATGATTTAACCTGATACCGGAAGACATTAAAGATACATTTTCCCAAGCGTAGGTAAAACACATGAATACCCAAGCCATAGATTATAAATCCACCCTTCGATTGCCGAAAACCACATTCCCCATGCGGGCCGGTCTTCCCCAAAAGGAACCGGGTATTTTATCGGGTTGGGATGAGATTGGAGTTTATGACCGATTGCGTGCCAAGCAGGGTAGGGAAACCTTCATTCTTCATGATGGGCCTCCTTATGCCAATGGGCATCTCCATATCGGTCATGCATTGAACAAGGTCTTGAAAGATTTTGTTGTGCGGTCGCAACAACAAATGGGTAAGGATTCAAGGTATGTCCCGGGTTGGGATTGCCATGGGCTACCAATTGAATGGAAAGTGGAGGAGAATTACCGGGAACGCGGTCTTTATAAAGAGGATGTCTCGATTTTGGACCTGAGGAGGGAGTGTCGGGAGTTTGCCAAAAACTGGATCAACATTCAAAGGCTGGAGTTTTGCCGGCTTGGAGTGATCGGTAAATGGAATGATCCATACTTGACCATGGATTACCACGCCGAAGCGGTCATTGCCGAAGAATTCATGAAGTTTCTCATGAATGGAACGCTTTATCAGGGTTCGAAACCCGTTTTATGGTCAACCGTGGAGAAAACGGCCCTGGCCGAAGCTGAAGTCGAGTATGAGGATCATACCAGCCAATCAATATGGGTCAGGTTTCCTGTTGATACGACACTTTCCAAGGATTTGGCCAAAGCTGGCATACCTGAAGATACATCTGTTATTATCTGGACAACAACTGCCTGGACAATTCCTTCCAACAAGGCAATCTGCTTCAACCCGAATATAACCTATTCGCTCTATGAGTTAACAGAAGCACCTGAAGACAACTGGTTTGGCAAGGGCGAGTATTTTCTATTGGCCGATAACCTGATAGAGGAAACGGCCAGGGTTTCGAGAATAACCGCCTACAAAAAGATCAAAACCGTTTCATCCGAGGAATTGGCTCGACTGGTATGTGAACACCCTTTCCGTGGCATGGTTTCGGAGCAGGAACCAGATGTTAACAGATGGGATTATGCAGTGCCGCTGTTGCCGGGTGATCACGTCACTGACGAAGCCGGAACAGGATTCGTGCATACGGCACCTTCGCATGGGGACGATGACTTTCTGATTGCCAGAAAGCACAACCTCCACATGACTCACAATGTCAATGAAGATGGCAGGTTTCGGTCCTCCCTCCCCATTTTTGGGGGATTGGAAATATTCAATTCCAACGGCAAGGAGGGTGCTGCCAACAATATCATCATAGCCAACCTGATCACCAAGGGTAAACTGGTGGCCAGACGAAAACTGGTCCATTCCTATCCTCACAGCTGGCGTTCCAAGGCCCCGCTGATCTATCGCAATACCCCCCAGTGGTTTGTTGCAATAGACAAGGAAGTTGACGATAACCAATCCGGTGAAGGCAAGACAATCAGGGAAAGAGCCCTCAATACAATAAACCATAGGGTCAAATGGACACCTCAATCTGGCCAGAACCGGATTAATTCAATGCTTGAAAAACGACCGGACTGGGTGCTTTCCAGACAAAGGGCCTGGGGTGTGCCCCTTACCTGTTTCATCAGGAAGGGAGCCAGTCCGGGAGCAAAGGACCTTTTACTCAGGGACCAGAGAGTCAATGACCGGATTTCGGCCATGATCAAAGAGGGAGGAGCCGATACATGGTATGAGGAAAATACCAGGGAAAAGATACTTGAAGGTCTCTACAAGCCTGAAGATTACGAACAGATAACGGACATATTGGATGTATGGTTTGATTCCGGATCGACCCATGCTTTCGTTTTGAGGGACCGTGATGACGGAAGTCACGATGGCATGGCTGATTTGTATCTTGAAGGTACCGATCAACACCGTGGGTGGTTTCAATCGTCCCTGTTGCAATCGTGTGGAACCAACGGACGGGCGCCTTACAGAGGAGTGCTGACCCACGGGTTCACGCTTGATGAAAAGGGCAAGAAAATGTCCAAATCATTGGGCAATACCGTATCGCCCGAAGAGTTGGTCAAGAAACATGGTGCGGATATACTTCGCCTTTGGGTGGCCCAGTCAGATTACACCTCTGATCTGAGGATAGGTCCCAATATCCTTCAAACTGTCATTGACAGTTACCGACGATTGAGAAATGCATTCAGGTTCATTCTTGGCAATCTACATGACAACTGTGAGGTCGAGGAAATTGACTGGACTACCATGCCTGATCTGGAGCGGTGGGTCTTGCATCGGATTTGCGAATTGGATGAAACGGTCAGAAACGGCTATGCCGAATATGATTTCCGAAGTGTGTACTCTCAAATCTTCAATTTCCTGAATACCGATTTGTCCAGGTTCTATTTTGATATCAGAAAGGATTCCCTTTATTGTGGATATCCCGAGAGCCAACAATACAAGGCGACTCTGATGGTTCTGGACATACTGTTCAATTTTCTGACAACCTGGCTGGCGCCCATATTGCCTTTTACCATGGAGGAAATTTGGCAATCACGCAATCCCTCGTCTTCAGATTCAGTTCATTTACATGATTTTCCGCAAGCCAAAACTGACTGGCGAAATGACGATCTTGCCAAAAAGTGGGAAAAAATCCGGGAGGTAAGAAGGGTTGTCAATGCAGAAATCGAAAATCAGCGCGCAGCCAAGGTCATCGGTTCGAGTCTGGAAGTTCATCCCAGAATCCTTGTTGAGGATGAAGAGCTTTACAACCTGCTAACGTCTGTGCCCTTGGATGATGTTTGCATCACCTCCCAAATTGATGTTGTCAAGGTAACTTCAATGGAGAATAAATCTGGGACAGATGTCAACAATGGCTTCAGGGTTGAATTCAACCATGCAAAAGGGGATAAATGCCAACGGTGTTGGAAAATACTGCCTGAGGTAGGATCATTCTTTCATCAAGGGGTTTGTGCAAGATGTGATGAGGTTCTGACTCTGCTTGAGACTTCAGATTAACTGGCGGCCAATCTTTCAGCATCCTGAATCAGGTTTCGGTGGCGATTGACTGAGCCAAAGGTATGTCATTGGCTTAAACATTGAAAAGAAAGTGAAGGATTTCACCATCCTTGACCTTGTAGGTTTTTCCTTCGGTTCTGATTTTACCTGATTGGCGAGCCAGTTGATAACCACCACACGATATGAATTCCTCGAATGATATTGTTTCTGCCCGGATGAAACCCCGCCGAAAATCTTCGTGGATTACTGCCGCAGCATCAGCAGCATTGGTCCCTTTTTGTATGGTCCATGCCCGGGTTTCATTTGGACCTGTCGTAAAATAGGTAATCAACCCCAAGAGGGAGTATCCCTTCTGGATCAGGCGGTCAAGTCCTGATCTGTCAAGTCCCATTTCGGTCAGGTATTCCTGCTCTTCTTCAGCGTTTAGCTGGCTGATTTCCTCTTCGATCTGGGCTGAGACCAGAACAGTACTTGCGTCATGCTTGCGGGCATATTCTTCAACCTGTGCAGAGTAATTGTTGCCATCACTGAGGGAATTCTCGTCAACATTGCAAACATAGAGAAAGGGTTTGGATGTAAGCAATTTCAGCCTGTGCCATAATTTCGTATCTTCCTCATCAAGACCTGTTGGCCTGGCATGGATACCGTGTTCAAGTTTTTCCTGGGCTAGCTCCAATAATCCATCAATTTTCAATGATTCTTTGTCACCACCCCTGATTTTTCTGACTAACCTTGATCTTTGTTTTTCAATTGACTCCAGATCGGCCAGCATAAGCTCCGTTTCGATGGTTTCGATATCCCTCAAGGGATCAACCTGGCCATCAACATGGACGATATTGTTGTCATCGAAACAACGCACCACATGTGCCAGTGCATCAACTTCCCTTATGTTGCCTAAAAACTTGTTTCCAAGCCCTTCCCCTTTGGAAGCCCCCTTGACCAGACCAGCTATATCGACAAAGGTTGTCTTGGCCTGGATTATCTGTTTGGATTTTTCAAAACCGGCTATTTCTGACAATCTGGAATCATTGACCGGAACCTCTCCGAGATTGGCTTCAATGGTACAAAAGGGGTAATTCTCGTTTTGGGCCGAGGCCGTATGGGTCAGGGCATTGAAAAGGGTTGATTTGCCTACATTCGGCAATCCGATAATTCCAGTTCTGAAACCCACACTCCAACCCATTGTCTTTAACATTGATAAGGGATAATTATATGGAGATCAGAATATGAATTTTAAGTCTAGGGAATCTTGATGAAAATAAATCATTACCTGTTTTTTGATGGTAATTGTGAAGAAGCATTCAAATGGTATGCAAAGATCTTTGGTGTAGATGATTTATACGCGCAGAGATTTGGAGACATGCCTGGAGAAAGCCCATTTCCAAAGGATATGGACGACAAAATAATGCATGTTGCCTTGTCCCTGGAAGGAGGCTGCTTGATGGGTTCGGACGATCCTACGGGAAATTACCAAAAACCGGGAGGAATGGCCATTTCGTTGAATTTTGACACGGTTGAGGAAGCCCGTGAAATTTTTGAAAAATTGTCTGAAGGCGGAACTGTGAAAATGAATTTTGAACCAACCTTCTTTTCCCCGGGATTTGGTGTACTGGAGGATAAATTCGGAATACCCTGGATGGTAAATACCATGGAACCGGAGTAATCAAGGAAAGAGTCCAGTGTCAAGGATAACTTCAAAATTTGATCAATTAAGATCCAACAATCAAAAAGCCTTTATTGCCTATGTAATGGCAGGTGATCCCAATCCGGAATATTCTCGGAAAGTGCTGGAGGGGTTGCCCGGTGCAGGTGTTGATATCATTGAATTGGGTATTCCATTTACGGATCCAATGGCTGATGGTCCAACCATACAATTGGCAGGTCAGAGAGCACTTGCAGCTGGGCAAACATTGGCCAAGACACTGTCCATGGTCAGGGAATTTCGAAAAACCGATAATGAGACCCCGATTATCCTTATGGGGTATTACAATCCCATTTACAGCTATGGGGTCAAGAAATTTATCAAGGAATCGGTCAAAATTGGTGTAGATGGCTTGATCATTGTTGATCTGCCACCGGAGGAAGATAAGGAATTGTGCATACCTGCCAACGATGCAGGTTTGAGTTTCATTCGTCTGGCAACTCCTACAACTCATGACAAAAGACTTCCCCGTGTTTTGGAAAATACCAGTGGTTTTGTCTATTTTGTTTCCATTACCGGTATAACTGGTGCGCGCGCTCCGAAACCCGAAGAAGTCGCACCTGATGTAGCCAGAATAAAAAAGGCAACCGATTTACCGGTATGTGTTGGTTTTGGTGTTAAAACCCCCGAGATGGCAAAGGACATAAGCAGTATTGCAGATGGAGTTGTGGTAGGCTCCTCAATTGTCAACTTGATTGCCGAGGAAAGACCCGTAAAGGAGGTTTTGGAGTTCGTTCAAAACCTTTCTGAGGGAGTAAATTCCCGAGCAGTTTAATCCTGTCCCTGATAAAAATCATTCTTGTTTCATTTATAGAGTAGAATCCAGTGCCGATAATAACCTGTATTGAAGATTTGAGACAACTTTACAAACGTAGGGTGCCCAAGATGTTTTACGATTATGTCGAGACGGGCAGCTGGTCCGAGAGTACATTCAAAAACAACACCAGGGATTTGGGGCTCATCAAATTCAACCAGAAGGTAGGGGTTGATATCTCACAAACAACAACGGAAATCTCCATACTAGGCAAAAAGGTGTCAATGCCCATGGCACTGGCTCCGGTTGGATTGACCGGTATGCAGTCGGCTGATGGGGAAATCAAGGCAGCTCGTGTAGCCAGAAAAAAGGGCATTCCTTTCATTCTATCCACCATGTCGGTTTGTTCAATTGAGGATGTTGCAAGGGAAGCAGGAGAAGGGTTTTGGTTCCAACTCTATTACATGAATGACCAGGAATTCAGTCATAACCTGATCAAACGAGCCAAGGAAGCAAATTGTTCGGCGTTGGTTCTGACGATGGATTTACAGGTTCTCGGTCAAAGACACATGGATCTCAAGAATGGCCTGGCCGTTCCTCCCAGACCAACCATTTCTAACCTTATGGACTTAGCTACCAAGGTCAGGTGGGGTCTTGGCATTTTGCATACGCCTAGAAAGAGTTTCGGAAACGTCTATGGTCATGTTGATGAAGTTGAAGATCTAAGCTCATTGATGTCATGGGTGGCTGATCAGTTTTATTCCAAACTTGATTGGGATACGGTCAGACAAGTCAAGGATCTTTGGGATGGTCCACTTGTTCTGAAAGGTATCATGGATGTAGAGGATGCCAAGAAGGCTGTTTCCATCGGCGCCGATGCCATTGTTGTATCAAATCATGGCGGACGTCAATTGGACGGTGCTCTCTCCACCATCAGGAGCTTGCCCGCAATAGTTGAAGCTGTAGGAGACAAGGTGGAGGTATATTTTGATTCCGGTATCCGTTCGGGCCAGGATGTATTGCGGGCCATTGGAATGGGAGCCAAGGCAACACTTATTGGACGTGCCTATATTTATGGTCTGGGAGCCATGGGTGAAGCAGGTGTTGAAAAAGCCATTGAAATCATGCACAAGGAATTGGCCACTTCCATGGCTCTATGCGGGATTAGTGATATTTCCGAATATGGTGAAAAAAACCTTTTAGTACCTTCAGATTTCCAAACAAATTGGAAGTGGTGAGGTGAGGCCGATTTTTGTTGATTGTTGAATGGCTGTAAAACCTGTGGGAGGGGTATGTGTTGTTATACCATTTCTCAAAGGTAAACACCAATAGGCATCTCCAAATTATTCTTCAAATGTGCTTGGTTTATACAGTATCAACATACCTTTGTTAGCGACCTAAAGGTGTTGTTTTTGAGGTGGATGCATCGAAGATTTTTTATAATCTGCCATGAGTCATTACTTTTGAGAAATGGTATTATTCCTGCTAACGTTTAGTTTCTGGGTTTGCTATATGGAGCAAAAACTACTGGTCCATCACTAAACTCCGGGTTATCATGCCCATCCACCCATATTTTTTGGTGGTTTAACTGCATCAAAACCACTCATAATTCCAGACTTGGCCAAAGGGCATTGGGAAACTTTTAATGATCTCTCTTAGCAGCATCAACTATACCCATATGAAAGGGGCTTATAAAGATAGGTTGGCGGATGTACGATTTTCCTCCCGTTCCACCTGCCCCCCCTCTCCAATAACGGGGGATGGTGACCACATCGCCTGACAGGGGGCCGGCCCGTCAGTTGGCGTCGGCGCAGCCCAAGGTCCTCCGTTGGGCGGTGTTTTGCGCATCGTCGTTCCAGATGCGCGACCGTCCGCACAGGCAGTTGCGAATGTCCTGGAAGGTCCGGGGGCTGATCGAGAAGCAGCCGCTTGTGGTGTTGGCCACGTAGCCGGGCTGGCCGCTCTCGTTCGACGGCGTGTAGGTGCCACCCGTCATGAAGCAGCGCCTCAGCAAGGGCCTCG
>JAPORQ010000064.1 GCA_026710155.1 Paracoccaceae bacterium | reverse complement strand
GTTTTCAATCCCGGGCAAGGAACCGCGAGTCAACCGGAAAAGGGGCTGAAATCAGTGGAGACAAGTATATAATCGCCAAAAATATTGATGGATGCGATATTGCATACCTTCCCAAGGCAGGGGGAAGGTCCATAGATCAACTGTACGTCGGGGGAGGCCAAATTGTCCGACCATGCAATTTGAAGCACTCTCGACAGGATATGTTTTTGGTAAAATCTTACTCGTAATTGGTTGGAGGTATTGGGTTGTATTGACCAATCATATCTGTAAAGAATGACAAGGAATGTCATTATTTTAGGCATTCTTGAATTGAGAATTTTAAATGGGAGAAAAAAAATGCCATTTTTTCGCATATTACTGGCAGGTCTTGTCGTAAGTGGCCTTACGGTCGTGGCACAGGCTCAAGACTATCCAGATAAGACAATTGAAGTTGTAACCCACGCCGGTGCGGGCGGTGGAACTGACGTTACCACTCGGATGATGATGTTGCGTGCAAGACGCGAACTTGGCCAGGACATGGTGGTTGTCAACAAGAGGGGTGGTGGTGGCTCAGCTGCCATGGATTACTATCTGACGGTTCCTGCCGATGGTTATACCATATTGACCTTCACCATTGGCCATGCCGCTGAATTGGCCAAGGGCAACACCGACATGAAACTTGAAAACATCAGGCCAATCGCAAGAGGCACAGATGATCCTCAAATTCTGATGGTTCGATGTGGTGTATATGGAAGTGCCGAAGATTTTGTCGCGGCGCAGATGGATTCCGGACTTACCTATGGTACTACCCATGTAGCAAACATTGATGATGTTTCTGCTTTCATGTTTACCTTGAAGGGTGGTATGGCCACACCCACAATTTTGCCTTTTGATGGTGGTGGTGAGCTTGCAACCCAACTTATCGCTGGTGCGGTCGATGTAGGTGTATTGAACCTGGCCGAAGCCGTGAGCCAGATTGAAGCTGGTGATATCTGTCCAATCGTGGTCCTGGCAGATCAGAGAATGGCTGCCCTGCCTGATGTTTCCACAGCCAAGGAGATGGGGATACCGGTCAGTTTCTCGACAGTCCGTGGCTTTGTGGTACATGCAGATACACCAGATGATGTTGCTCAGAAAATCGAGGAATCGCTTATCAAGGCAATGAGTCATGGCATTTACCAGGGCTATCTTATTTCTGTGGGTCTTGATTCAACCTCGGTCGCTGGTTCAGAGGTCTGGGGCAACCAGATTTCAACCATGATCAACGACATGGAATCGGCTCTGCGTGAACTTGGCTTTATCGAGTAGGCATGGTTAACTCGCCGTCCTGATTTGGAATTATACTTGTGGACAGTGATTTAAAACAAAACATCAGGGGAGCCACTCCGGAAACATGGTTGGTTCCCCTGGTGATTCTCATTTTTTGTGGATTTACCTACTGGTTGACTACCGAGTTTGCCCGTATGCCCCCAATCCTCAAACGGGGTATACAGCCATCTGATTTTCCACAGTTGTTGATAGCCCTGATGGTAGGGCTAACAGCCCTGATTGTCTGGAAGGATCCGATAAGGGTATCGGAAAGAATTCAAAATCCAACCCTCAAGGCTTTTGGAATAATTGGGGTATTTGTACTTTTGGTGCAATTAGATTTCTTCTTTGCCTTGGCCGTTTCTTGTCTGGGATTAACCCTGCTTTGGAAAAAGCGTGACTGGTATACCTTCCTCATTGTGGGATTTTTTGTGCCAATAGGGGTCTTTTTCCTGTTTGATCAGGTGTTTGAAGTTCGTTTCCCACGCGGTTTCCTGACCAATTTGTGGTACGGTTAGATGGATTCTTTAGTTACCGGCCTGTTGGCTCTGGCAGACCCATCGCTGGTTGTGCTTCTGATTGCAGCCACTCTTGGAGGGGTCATCATTGGAGCTTTGCCAGGTTTGAATGCAACAACCGGAGCGGCACTTTTACTGCCATTTACCATTACCATGGAACCGGTCGCTGCCATAGCCGTTTTGACGGCAATATACTGCTCGGCAACATTTGCCGGGGCGATCACGGCCATACTAATCAATACTCCGGGTACATCAGCAAGTGCGACAACCTGTTTGGATGGCTTTCCCCTGGCCCAGAAGGGAGAGGCGGGCCGTGCTTTGGGGCTGGCCGTTGTCGCCTCGACAATAGGAGGTGTTTGCAGTGTCATTGTTTTGATGTTGGCTGCCCCGCTTCTGGCTCGTGCAGCCTATAGTTTTGCCCCGCCGGAATATTTTGCCCTGACCCTGTTCGGCCTTTCGATGCTGGCCACCATCGGAGGAGGCTCACCGATCAAAAATATCTTGGCTGGCTGTTTGGGCATTTTGGTATCAACAATTGGAATAGATTTGATGACCGGTGTCGAGAGATTCACTTTTGACATGTCAGTACTGTCTGACGGCATCGGATTTGTACCCGTGATGATTGGTGTCTTTGGTATTTCGGAAATGCTGGTGCAGATTTCAAACAGCCAGGAAAGGCTTGAAAGAATCAAACTCAAGGCCATCAAACTGCCATCCAGGGCTGATTATATCAAGGTATGGAAAACCATATTGCGTTCCACCGGAATTGGGACATTCATCGGCATTCTACCTGCCGAAGGTGCTACCGTCGCCTCGATGATTGGCTACAATGAGGCCAGGAGATGGTCCAAGACACCGGAAGAGTTTGGCAAGGGGGCAATCGAAGGCATAGCAGGTTCTGAAGCGGCCAACAATTCAGCTACGGGTGGAGCGATGGTGCCAACGCTGGCATTGGGTATTCCGGGAAGCCCGACGGCTGCAGTCATACTTGCCGGCCTGATGGTTCATGGGCTTCGTCCCGGCCCCACAATGTTTACCGAACAATCTGATTTTGCCTTCTCGATATTCTGGTCAATGATGTTTGTCAACCTGCTTTTTCTGGGAGTGGGGCTATACGGTGCCAAGATTTTTGCAAGGGTAACACTGGTCCCTGTTCAAATACTGTGGCCGTGTGTATTCATTTTTTCAATCGTAGGTGCCTACGCCCTTGACCAATCAATGATGGATGTATGGGTAGCTCTTGGTTCTGGAGTTCTGGGTTATTTCATGCGCAGATATGGCTTTTCCGTAGTTCCCCTGGCGATCGGTTTGATCCTTGGCGAAATCCTGGAACAGAGGTTTGGGCAGTCTATGGTCATGCTCAAGGAACAGTGGTGGCTGCTGCCCACGAGGCCCCTGACCCTCTTTTTCCTGGTTTTGACTTTTCTGGCGCTTTTTGGCAAACCGATATGGAACCGCATCAAGCAATTAAGGGCATAGTTTGTGAACAATGGTCAAGATTACCGAAATAAGAACAAGGGTTTGGAATTGGGTTGGTCCAACCGTTCCTCCCAAAGCCAATTTTTGCACATCGGCAACTGATGCCTTGCCTTCAAGTGAAGATGCAATGGCAAGTTTTCGGTTTCATCAATGGCTGACCTGTGAAGTGATTGCCGACAATGGCATGATTGGCATTGGAAATGCTGCTCTGGCACCACCCCTGATCAAGGAAACCATAGATCGGTATCTGGCTCCCCTGGTGATTGGAGCTGATCCTTTTGACTATGCTCTTTTATGGGAAAGAATGTATCGAAAGACCCATGCATGGGGACGCAAGGGAATCGGAATGACGGCGATATCCGCCATTGATATCGGTATTTGGGACCTGATGGGAAAAATTGTCGGAAAGCCCGTCTTCAAGCTTTTGGGAGGACGGACCAAAGATACGATACCCGTCTATTACTCCAAGTTGTATGCCGATTCGGTTGATGCAATGCAACAGGAAGCCGCCAAGGCTATGGAGGGCAACTTTCAGGGTTTCAAGGCCCGGTTCGGTTATGGCCCAAAGGATGGTATGGTAGGCATGCGGGAAAACATCAAGAGGGTCGAAGCTCTTCGTGAGGTCCTGGGTTATGACCGGGACCTGATGCTGGAAGCCTACATGGGGTGGAATCTGGACTATACCAGAAGAATGATACCGAAGCTTGAAAAATATGAACCCCGTTGGCTGGAAGAGCCGGTCATTGCCGATGACATTCTTGGTTATGCCGAGCTGAACAGGGGCCCCATTCCCATTTCGGGAGGGGAGCATGAGTTTTCCGTCATCGGATGCCATCAGTTGTTGCATCATCGAGCCGTGGCCGTGTTGCAATACGATACAAATCGGGTGGGAGGTATCACGGCTGCCAACAAGATCAATGCAATGGCCGAAGCCTACCAGATACCCGTCATACCCCACGCCGGTCAGGTTCACAACTATCACCTCACGATGTCCAATATCAATTGTCCAATGAGTGAATATTTCCCGGTATTTGATGTGGAAATAGGGAATGAACTCTTTTACTACATATTTGAAGGCGATCCGGAACCGGTGGATGGCCATCTGATTCTTGACGAGAACATACCCGGCCTGGGCATCAAGATTTCTGACCGATACCTCAACAATTTCACCATTGATGAATGATGGGTTTCATATTTGCACCATATCAATTTACCCCCGATAATATTACGCAGGGAATGAACCGATGAAGAAATACAAGGGAATTTGGCCAGTCGTGCCAACTGTCTTTGACGATCAGGGTAATCTTGACCTTGAGGGTCAAAAGAGAACACTGGATTTTCTTATAGACCAGAAGGTTGATGGGGCCTGTATCCTGGCCAATTACTCGGAACAGTTCTCGCTTTCCGATGACGAAAGAAACCTTTTGCAGAAGGTTTGCATCAACCATGTTGCAGGACGAATGCCATTGATTGTCACCATCAGCCATTTTTCCACCAAGATTGCCAGTGAAAGGGCAAAATCGGCCCTTGCCGAAGGTGCTTCCATTGTGATGGCCATGCCACCTTACCATGGTGCACTTCTCAAGGGTTCACCAAATCAGATAGTTGATCACTTCAAGGTAATGGGTGATGTGGGAATTCCGATCATGCTTCAGGATGCACCGTTATCGGGAGTATCCTTGTCGATTCCTCTATTGGCAGAATTGGCGCAAAATATTGAAATGCTGAAGCTGTTCAAGATTGAGTCAACGGGTGCTGCGGAAAAAATCCACAATTTACTCAAGCTTGCCGATCAACACATTGAAGGCCCTTTTGATGGAGAGGAGGGCATAACCCTCTATGCCGACCTGGAAGCTGGAGCTACGGGTTCAATGACATCAGCATTGATTCCAGAACTTATCCGGCCTGTCATCACATCCTTTTTGTCAGGCGGCAAATCCAGTGCCAGAGAACAATATGATGCTGTTCTGCCCATAATTAATCATGAAAACCGACAATGTGGGTTCAGAGCTACCAAGGAAGCAATGGTTGCGGGTGGAATTATCAAATCAAGCCATTGCCGCCATCCAATTGAAAGGTTGCGACCTCAAGCCAGGGATTTACTTATTAAATTACTCAGATCCCATGATCCGGCGGTCCTGTCCTGGGGCAAATAGGGAAGTTTCCATAATCAGATAATTGCAATTTTACATTAGGAAGATGGCAGAAAGAAAACCGAAGATTGGTATAATTCCCGGCGATCCGAGTGGAATCGGAACCGAATTGATAGCTAAACTTCTTAACGTTGGGGAAGTGGCCAAAAGCAATGATGTATTACTGATTGGTGACAGGCATGTTTTTGAATTGGGACAGGCACAGGCGGACAGGGGCTATAATCTCCATCCAGTCGATGCCTGGAAGGATGATTGGATAAATGTCCCTTCCTTTGCCCATTTTGACAACCCCACCATAAATCCGGAGGAAACAGTCATAGGTGAGGTTACACTTGCTTCGGGAACTTCGGCCATGGCCAATTTGAATTTGGGACTGGATTTGTTGAGGCACGGGATTATTGAGGCCCTTGTTTTTGCTCCCTTCAACAAGGAGGCCCTCAAACTGGGTGGACTGAGATTTCAGGACGAACTTCACCATATGAAGGATTATCTGAATTATGAAGGCTACATTACAGAGCTCAATACGCTGGACGGATTCTGGACCAGCAGGGTAACCAGCCATATCGCCCTGAAGGAAGTATCGGGTGCCATCAATGAAACAAGAATAATCAACTCGATAGATCTCATCAACAGAACCCTGAAGCGATCGGGTGTCAAGCGACCCCGCATAGCAGTTGCTGCCCTGAATCCACATGCCGGTGACGGAGGCAATTTCGGAACCGAAGAAATCAATGTCATTGCACCTTCGGTAAAAAAGGCTGCCTTGAAGCAAATTGCAGTGGATGGTCCCTGGCCTTCGGATACGGTATTTCTGAAATACAAAAACAACGAGGTTGATGCGATCGTAACCATGTATCACGATCAGGGACAGATAGCTCTCAAGCTAATGGGTTTTGATAGGGGTGTTACGGTTTTGGGGGGTATTCCCCATCCCATAACGACGGCAGCCCATGGAACGGCTTTTGACATAGCTGGCCTGGGTATTGCCGACATTGGTGCATTTCGCAATGCATTCGAACTTGCCGGCACAATGGTCATGAATTGGGAAAAGGCCAATGGCTGAAGTTCAAAAAATCGGATTCTTGGGCGCTGGGTTGATGGGGTTTGGCATGGCCAAATGCCTGCTTGAAAGTGGTGTTGAAGTCAAGGTCTTGCAGCACAGAAACCCTGAACCAATCATTAAGTTGACAAAAATGGGAGCAGGTTTGGTCACAAGACCCAAAGATGTACTCCTGGATACAGATGGCTTGGTTTCATGTCTTCCCAATGCTGAAATCGTTGACGAGGTTGCAGAGATTCTGGCCCCCGAATTCAAGACTGGCATGTTCTGGATAGATACCACGACATCGAAGCCTGAAACGAGCAAGCGAATTGCCGACTGCCTAAGGGAAAATGGAGCAATATTTGCTGATGCACCAGTAACCGGAGGTCCAGTCCAGGCAGTTGAGGGCCAGTTGGCTTCTCTCGTTGGCTGTAATCAGGAGGATTACCACCTGGTAGTATCCATAATCGGTGTTTACTCCAACGTCATGCGTCGTTTCGGTGGAGTGGGTTCAGGCAACATTGCCAAACTATTGAACAACCTTGTATCCCAGGGAATGACCATTCTGCTGGCTGACGCCTTTTTATGTGCAGAAAGAAAGGGCATTGATAGGCAAGCATTATATGATGTAATGAGCGCAGGTTCTGTACGATCATATACCTTGGAAAAGATAATAAAACCATATCTTTCAGGTGATTATGATGGTAGCAAGTTTACCATCGAAAATTCACTCAAGGATCTGCGCTATGTCAACGAGTTGATGGTTGAAAACCTACCGGGCCATGCCGATCTGTCCGAATATCTGGCACATAGACTGGCAAAACAGGTAGAACAGGGACGTGGAAATAGTTTTGTCAGCAACTTGTTGATGCAGGATTACATTTTAAGAAGTTGAGATTTCACAAAATTGCAAATTGACAATCCTGTCATTTGCCGATCAAGCAATCGGCCTTTCCATCCGCTTTTATTGCTTCAATTTTCTCAACTATCCATTCAATCCTCAATTTCAATTCAGGTGGCAAATCAAATGGATCAAAATCATTTGGTGCTTCAAGCATTACGGTTAATAAGGCACTCTCTTCCAGGGTCAGGTTTTCAATATTTTTATCTAGAATGGTTTGGGATGCTGCAGCCACTCCAAAAATTGAAGTGCCGGTTTTTACGTAATTCAGATAGAATTCCAGAATTCTTTTTTTGGACCAGAAGATTTCTGCCAAAAGGCCAAGAGGCGTTTCCAGAACCCTGCGCAGATTTTGATCGGCGCTCCCCAGAAAAAGGCTTCGAACGGCTTTTTGGGTAAGTGTTGTCGGCTTTTTCCTATTACTGTCACGGGAGGAATTAAGGCCAAAACCCCAATGCGTGCAGAAAAACTCATCTTGTGTTGCCAAATGGGACAGTACCAACCCATCGGGTAGTTCTTCGTAATCGATCCACTCATGATTGATATTGCCATGACTGATGAACGATTTGGCAATTTGAAAGGAAAAGGGTGGGTTTATCAGGCTGAGGGAACATAGTATCAAAACAAGGATTAATGGTATTACTATTAGTATTATGAGCAATAGCCTGGCGATTCTCTTCCAGAAAACGGGTTTTTCATCATGAGGTCTTTTTTTTGAAATCTTCAAGATCTTTGTACCTGTAAATGAAATTCTGATTGATGATTCTTATCGTGATTTATCAATAACGCAACCTCTCAAATTGTATCGGGAACGCAGAATTTATCAGCAACCTGAATTGGTCGTTTCTTCGGTCTGCTAGCCATTCTCCAATCCAACCTTATCCACAAAAATACTCATTGCTTGTTTTTCGTATCAGTTACCAATTCTAGTAAATAAAAAATATTAAGTAAAGATATCGGAAATTGGATAAGTGTCCATATAATCTATTAATTGTTGATATTGGCAAGAATTTGTTGTTGAAGAAATTAACATGATCAGGCTGGTGTCTCAGGCAATGGCTGCAATGATCACAGGTGTTTTGGCCATATGCCTGTATGGATAATCCTCCCATGCCCATGACAATAGAAAGAGTAATCTCGGCAAATCAAAGTGGGGCAAGGGTTGTCAGACCACTTTCATTTAATTGGATGACGATAAAGATGGCATGATTACCGTCAACGATATTAAGATCCACCATGAACGACGGTTCACTAACATTGACTTGAATGGGGATGCCTTGATTTCCAAAGTGGAATGGTCATCAAACCCGGATGATCAAGCCTCATAATGAAAGAAGTAACGTTTAAGCAGAATGTTTGACAAGATCGGTGATAATGGTGACGGAATGATCAGTTCAGATGAGATGCCCGCCAATGGGATGGGATTTGAAAGGATGTTGAAGAAGTTGAACAGAGATGGTGATGATGCCATCTCGGAAAAGCAATTCAATGAAGCCAGATCAATCGACAGAAAAAGGGAATTGGAAATCTGAAAAGCGTGGTAGCAAAAAAATACAAATACAAAGTTGATCAATCTTCAAACCGTCTGTACCCGATTTGTGGCCAGATATATTCATGGCAAATTTTATCTTGACTTAATGGCAATTTCAACTATAGTGATTATCACTTTCTGGGCTTAAGATGACAGCATGAAATTGTTGCTGTCGCCAGGATCCGGATGTGCAGTTTACCTATACCAAGGCTTTTTAAATTAAGGAGAAACATATGAAACGGATATCTACCATGGCTGCCGTGCTGGTGGCAATCATTGGGGGGGGGCAATTAGCCGCTGAACCTTGTGAGGTTTGGGTGGGCTTCGAAACCCGCCATCTCACTTTATTTGAAGGACAATCTGGTACGTTGAAAGTCACCGCGGAATTCAACGGCCCCATCGCCGATGATTATGTCCTAGAAGTTCCTTACCAAACAGACCCCGTCCCCTTTTGGCAGCAAAACCAACCCAACGAAGCAGAAGTAGGTCAGCATGGTGGGACTAGCCTTTTGGATTATGAATCTAAATCTGGAACGGCACGCCTGACCAAGAGCAATCCATCATACACGATTCAGGTGACAGCCAAAGAAGATGACGAAAGTGAAGACTGGGAAAGGTTTCACGTCAACCTGCAGCTTCCCTGGAGTTTTGATGATTTCGGTTCGACTCACAGGACACGGGAAGAAAGTTGCTCCGATCCCGCTCGGCATTTCCGCCAATACGGCTATTTTGCAACGGTAAATATTCGCGATGGAGCAGGCTTCCCGTCAAACCATTGGCTGTTCGGATCAGACAATTGATTCAGGGGTATTAAACACCAAAAAAGGGCGGTCTCCGGACCGCTTTTTTCATCCATGGATTTGCACTGGCAAGGCACTCAAACGACGTTATCCCTTCAGGAAAGCAGTCATGGCTGTTCTTGCTGAAACCTCATGCTGGTTGCAAGGGTTGATCTAGGCAAAAGGCTGTTATGATGCGGGCAAGCCATGGATGGGACCAGCATCCCGAATATACTGTGCCAATGCAAAACCCGCTTACATGGCAAAATGCACAAGCCATGCAATACACCCAAGACTGTCACACTTGAAATCCAAGATGGTTTTCCATGCAACAATAGGGGATTATATGCTTAAGTGACCATTCTTTCAAATTTGAAAAAACTGCGAATCACCAATGTAATGAGCCCTTTGTTGAAAGCCGAACCAAAATCAACTCGATATTGGCACAAGCAAAATCCAAAACAAAAGCAGGTTAAATCCTGCAATGGTCACTTAAGGACACCTCTATTTATTGCCTTGAAATAGTCATTCGCTGAGTTTACCATATATCCAGTCATTACTAAAGATTTCGCCAAAGTCCTTATGGGAAAGGAAAAAAACCATTCCTTACTGACACTGGACAGGTAAATTCAATGTTCCAAACTTTAGAGATTCACCTCATTAAATAGAGGTGCCCTTATTAAGTATATAATCCCCTAAAATAGCATGAAACCATTTGATACAATCGTTTAATTGTCTTTTCCGATAAAAGAATTTAAATCCGGTTTGGAAACAGAGGGAAGGGCAATGACCCAAACAACAGTAAGACACGAGGTTAGTTTTTTCGGTGCTGGTCTTCACACCGGCAAGGAATCTCAAGTTACAATACTCCCGGCCCCTTCCGATTTCGGCATTCGGTTTTATAGAACCGATTGTGAGGGTGGGAATAGTTGTATTCCCGCCAATTTCAGAAATGTTGTAGATACCCTTAGATGTACTACCTTGGGCAATTCCATGGGTATGAAGGTAAAAACAACAGAACACCTGCTCGCTGCTTTCGTAGCTTGTGGAATCAGAAATGCCAAGGTGTTGATTTCCGGCGAAGAGATTCCTGCCCTTGATGGCAGTGCCAGGGAATTCGTAATGAAATTTCTGGAATCCGGTTTGCAAAGCCAGGGAACACCTCAAAAAATTCTTAAGGTACTCAAGCCGGTCCATTGTGAGGATACAAGCACTGGGGCACATGCATCGTTTTATCCGTCGGATACTTTCGAAATGGAGTTCACCATTGAGTATCCTTTGCCAATCGGAAAGCAAAGCAAGCGAGCAAGTCTGATCAATGGTTCGGTGGTAAGTTCACTAAGTTCGTCCCGAACCTTTTGCATGAATGGGGAAATTGAATATCTCTGGTCCAATGGATTGGGACTGGGCGGGAATTACGATAATGTAGCCATCATCGACGAAAAGAGTAACAAATACCTTTTTCCCGTCAGGCATGAAGATGAACCCGTCAGGCATAAAATGCTTGATGCAGTTGGTGACCTGTCACTTTCCGGTTATCCAATTCTAGGTTTTTTTGTAGGTTACAAATCAGGACATCATGCCAACATTGAAATTTTACGCAAATTGTTTTCTGACAAGGATAATTACGAGATAGTTGATGCCCCTGAGGCCATTTCATCAAAGCTTCCGGGTATGAAGGCCCAACTCTCGGATTTGCCTGAAATCTAGGGCAACTTTTCAAGTAACAGTTTCAATACCGCCGCCATAATTGTAAGGGATACGGGTAAAAAACTAGCACCTGAGAAAAAAATCCTTAAATTTATGGACTAAATAAAGTTTCTTGGATGACAATCCGGGCAGATATGTTAGGATTTATTCATGGGATTGCATGATCAGTTCTGTGGATAATTGATCTGCGAGGGTAAAGGGACAATAAACAGTGCAACTATTTCGACCGCTAATTTTGATTATCATCAGTTTCAGCCTTCTGTTCGGATGCGGCGGAAGAGACGATGATACGGATATTGAGGATTTCACTGCTCAGCAAATTTTTGAATCCGCGTCCAAAAACGTGAATGGCAATCGTTTCAGATTGGCAGCGCGTAAATTTGAAGAAATCGAAAGACTCTATCCTTATTCGGATTATTCCCGACAAGCAACATTACAGGCAGCTTATGCCTATAACCTTGCTCGTGAGTATGAGTTGAGCCGAGATGCGGCTGAAAGGTTTTTGTCATTCTATCCTGGTGATCAGGACGCTGGGTATGCTCAATATCTCATAGCCATGAGCTATTATCACCAGCTGGATCTGAAGGGAAGGGACCGGGCCATAGCCAAGAATACTCTTGATGCCCTATTTGAGGTTGTTCAGGAATATGGTGACAGCCAATATGCACAATCTGCCTATCACCAAATAGATATTGTGGTAGACCGGCTGGCCATCAAGGAAATGGAAGTTGGCAGATATTACTTGAGCAAAGAACATTATGGCGCAGCCATCAAGCGGTTCAGCAAGGTGATTGACAATACCTTCCTGGATGATTTCCAGATTCTGGACGAGGAAGATGATATTTCCCTGGCAGAAGAACCCCAGCCCAAATTCAGTGATTTGTATACCAAGGCCTCAAGTCATGTCCCGGAAGCCTTGCATCGTCTTGTGGAATCCTATGTTTCACTGGGGTTGATCAGCGAAGCCGAGGAGGCAGCTGCAATCCTGGCGTATAACTTCAATGATACTGATTGGTATAATGACACCTACAGCTTGCTTCAAAGGGTTGGTGCCGATATCCCGCCGGACAGACCTAGGGACGGATTTTTCCGCAAGTTCAACAGAATGACCATCAGGGGTGAATGGTTATAGGCTATCATAACCAGTATTTCCCATGCTGAAGGGTATTTCACTCAGAAAAATCCTTTTTGTAGAGGAATTGGATTTAGAGTTTTCTCCCTACCTCAATATATTGTCTGGTGAAACTGGGGCAGGAAAGTCCTTCATTATGGATTCATTGGGCTTTGCACTTGGCTTTGAATCACCCAAAAACTTTCCGGCAAGTGATAAGTCCGGTGGCGAAGTAACGGTATGTTTTGAAGTTTCGGAAAAGAATCCGATCAAAACCTTTCTAAACAAAAGGGGTTACCAATCGGGCACCGAGATATTCATAAGAAGAACGCTTTCACCAAGCGGAAGGTCCGTTGCATTTATCAACAACAGCAGGTGTTCAAGCGATTTCCTCCAGGAACTTGCTTTGTTTTTGATCAACATCCATGGTCAGCATGACACAAGCCAGCTTCTGAACAAAAGATGTCACCAAGACCTCCTCGACAAGTTCGGAGGCAATGAAAAACTAGTCAACAAGGTACGAGAGCTGTGGACCGAATACCAAAGACAAACCAGGTTATGCCGGGAACTGGAGAATCGCATCAAGATACTTGCCGGGGATCAGGAATTCACTGCGCATTCATTGCTTGAATTCAGAGATTTTGATCTCAAGGAAAACGAGCACCAAATAATGGAATCAAGACGAACAGGTATGAAATTTGCTGCTAGAAACAGGGAAGCAATTGAGATGGTTGCCCAGAATATCGGTTCTGGAGGCATTACCAAAATGGCAATAGAGGCCATCAATGCCCTGGGCAAGGTAAAGGGAGGTTCAGAGGAAGATTTAAGGAGTATTCAGGATGCCCTGGAACGGGTCTTGGTAGAGGTGGAAGATGCAGAAAGCAGTGTGGATGAACTCAAAAGGAACATTGATATTGATCCATATGAGCTGGAAAATCTGGAAAACAGATTGTACGCCATAAGGGCTTTGGCCAGGAAGCATAATGTCCAACCTGATGAATTGTTTGATTTCTGGAAAGGCCTTGAGGATAAAAGTGCTGTTCTGGCAATTGAACAAAAAAAACTTGGGGATTTGGAGGAGGCCCGAAAAACCAGTTATGGAGATTACCAAAAAAGTGCCCGACTACTTTCCACTGCACGTACCAAGGCTGCCCAAAAGCTTGACAAGCAAATCAGTGCAGAATTGCCACCCCTCAAATTGGAAAATGCCGTTTTTCAGACATCGATTGAAACTGGGCAGGAAGGGGCCACTGGAAAGGATGACATACAGTTTTTGGCCTCAACCAATCCAGGGGTATCCATAGGTCCAATAAACAAGATGGCATCTGGGGGAGAATTATCTCGATTTTTGTTGGCCTTGAAAGTTTGTCTAACCAAAATGGATACTGATGTAAGCATGGTTTTTGATGAGATTGATAGTGGAATTGGGGGTGCAACCGCAGATGCAGTTGGAAAAAAACTGATGGATCTGTCTGGAAATTCACAAGTTGTCGCCATAACCCATTCACCTCAGGTCGCTTCCCTAGGTTCGCACCATTTCAAGATTGAAAAACACATCAAGGGTCAGGATACAAGAATTTCAGTGGAACTTCTTGATGCAGAAAAGCGAATTGATGAAATAGCCCGCATGCTCTCAGCTGAAACCATAACCGATGAAGCCAAGTCAGCTGCGAAGGTCCTTTTAGGAAAATAATGGGGATCCACCGCCAATTTCTTTATTTGAGAATTCAATTGGTGCCATCTCTAACTTGGCAGGGGTTCATGCATGGACTTGCCTGTTTTTACTGAAATGTCTTGTGCCCGGTATCAGGATTCTAATCCAGGATATTTTCCTCCAGAAGTTTGAGGACCAACGCCTTGAGGATATTTGGGGTTGCATCTCCGGTCCTGGCAACGGCTTCCTGCCAGATTTCTTAATTACTGATAACATTAATGAAGTCATGGCCCTGATTGACCAAGCGATAGGCTATTCCAGAGGGTTTTTCCTTTTTCATGAGTTTGACATCACACATCAATCCCACATCGTAACCCCTTTTCATGTCGGTATCATTAACATATATCAGGAAATTTTCACGGGACTCAAATTCCAGCAGCAATTCCCGTATGTGGTCAAAGTCCCTTTTCATTTCCTCCTTCAGGTTTTTGGATCCATTCCATTCAACCCTGCATTTATTCGTGGATGGAATGAATATAGAGGGTAGGAATTGCCGGCCATAATGGAATTGAGCCTAAATCCATTGATGGGTCGGGGTGGGGATTTACCTTGTCAAATGATTTCCGGATACCCATATCCATTACAGGAAAATCCTGGAAAAAAAGCCATGAACAAGAACACTTCACTACCCAAACCGGTCGGCGCCATCTGGCGTCCGGTACGTGATCTCGATCCGGTCCATCGGCAGTTGCGGCACGATGGTGCCCGGCAGTCGGCCAAAAGATGGCGGGAAATGCGTTCAAGGCTGGAGGACAGGACCTTTGACAAGAGTTCGATGGATCTCTGGTTGCTCTCGCAAAGGCGGGCCTTTGCCATCGAGACCGGCCAGATCGAGGGCCTGTACCTGCTGAAAACCGGGGTTACCGAAACCCTGATTGCCGAAGGTTTCGAAGGGGTGAGGGGAGCCCATTCGGTGATGGACGTGTCCGATCAAACCTTGAAGGGGTTGCTACAGGATCAGGAGGCTGCCCTTGAGATGATGTTTGCCCATGTCTCGGACAAGCGGCCCCTGACGGGATCGGCCATCAAGGAATGGCATGCCCTCCTTACCAGGCACCAGGCCAGTGCAACCGGGATCACACCCTTTGGCAAGCGGATCGAGATTCCCCTCAGGAAGGGCCAGTACAAGATACGGCCCAACAATCCCCGCCGGAGGGACGGGTTTGTCCACGAATATTGCCCACCCGAACAGGTGGAACAGCAAATGGAGAAGTTCCTTGCCTTCCACAACGGGCATCGGGAGTTTGCCATGGTCCCGGAAGTGGAGGCGGCCTGGCTGCACCATGAATTTGTCCGGATCCATCCCTTTCAGGATGGTAATGGCCGGATATCCCGCATGCTGATGGCCTATGCCTATGCTAGGGCGGGGGAATTCCCACCGATCATCCCGGCCCAGAACAAGCTGGGCTACATCAATGCGCTGGAAGCGGCTGACGAAGGAAACTTTCCAGCCTTTGTAAACTATCTGGGAGGTTTGGCAGCACCCCGATCCGATGAAGCTTCACTTAGGGCCGAGGGAATTCTGGACAACAGGACCCATTTCCGGCATGGCAACGGGGGCATCACCCACAACGGGGTCTACCACCCGCCTGAGGAATTGCTTCCAGAGGTCGAGGAGGAACCCGAGCCCGATGACGAGCCCGAATCATCACCTCCCTCCCCCGGCATGTAGGTAACTCAAGCATTTTACTACTTTTACTTCGGTTTAGGAATGTTGTCCTACTCAACAAGAATTGCACCCGCCTTGGCCAATTCTCCTTTGTTGGGTGATCACCATTTATGGATATTTTCAGTTCCCTTAGTACCACCTCCCTCAATTCTGCTAGGAAAATGGATTCAAATAGATCTGGATACTTTTGAAAGGTTGTCTTTTGGTGAGGTAACGAATCAAGTATCGCCTTCCGCAAGGGTTCTTTTGGTGAGGGCTTAAACTGGCTGCCCCAACTCAAGAGCCTTCATCTGAATTGCACTGAAAGATAATATCATAAAATATGCATGGTAAAAGGCCTAGGCAGTTTCACTCACGTACAAACTGGTCCATGTACAATCAACACTTTTCAAAAAATCAGAATCAGAGTCTTTGACAAAAGTTTGAGCAAATATCTCCATTTTCTTCCGGTCAATTCCTTCAAGTTTATCAACAACTTCAAAATCTATTGGGGATTATATACTTGAATAGATTTTAAGTTTCGGGATTACATATTTGATCAAG
>JAPORQ010000059.1 GCA_026710155.1 Paracoccaceae bacterium | reverse complement strand
GCAAACATACATTAGGAGAACCGACTCATGAAACGACTGTTGAATACCCCCCCCCACTTTTAATCTGATCGCCGCCCTGCTGGTAATGGCGTTCGCCGGTCCAGCAGAAGCTCAGACCATCACCGCCCCGGGGCTGGTCGGCCAGCCTGCCTGTGTAGGGCCAGGCGAGACTGATGACCCTGTCAGTGGATCGGTTTCGAGTATAACGGCCAGTTCCGCAAACATTGCAGGCAATGCCTACAGCAACCTCTATGGCGCACTCAGGGCGCAGGCAGGGGATGGCGGACCGACGAGTTTTACCATTCAATACCATGTCAGGAACGCCAGGACGAATGCTCAAGCCGCTTCTGCTAGTGCCGGGCAAATAACTTCGGGCGCTCCCAATTTAAACGGTGGTCTTTTACCGATTTCTGGTTTGTCTTCCAACACGCCCTATGTCTTTACGATCGAGACGACGGCAACGGGCTTTGGCGAGTCGAGGCCCTTGCTGAGGCGCTGCTTCATGACGGGTGGCACCTACACGCCGTCGAACGAGAGCGGCCAGCCCGGCTACGTGGCCAACACCACAAGCGGCTGCTTCTCGATCAGCCCCCGGACCTTCCAGGACATTCGCAACTGCCTGTGCGGACGGTCGCGCGTCTGGAACGATGATGACCGAAACACCGCCCAACGGAGGACCTTGGGCTGCGCCAACGCCAACTGACGGGCCGGTCCCCGGTCCGGCGATGTGGTCACCCTCCCCCGTCATTGGAGGGAGGGGGCAGGTGGTTGGCAGACGGAACGGGAGGCACCCTCCCCTGTAGACCGTCGCATGGCCCGGTTGCCATGCTCCCCCCGGGGGGGGGTGGACTAGACGCCTGGCATGGATTGGGGCGGGGCCGGTTTGGAGGTTGTTTTGACAGGCTGGTGGATTGATTCGTGGTCAACTTATCTTTATAAGACCAACATTAATACAACAATTAATGTGTATTAATGATGATCACAAGTGAAAAGTGATCAATTTCTTTTCACAGTCAAACGATAACCTAATTTCCTTGACTGGAGTTTGGCATGTCATTTATGACTTTGGAAAACCAAGAAAACTTAGGGGAAAGGTTGTTAACGTTCCCTCATGGTTTCGGGGAGATAGGTGGCAAGTTCGGGGAAGGCAATGAGTACAAATACCATCAAGACCATGATGGCAAACATGGGCAGGGCCGTTTTGGCAATATAGTTCATTTCATGTCCCGTAATGCCTTGCATGACAAACAGGTTGAACCCGATGGGAGGAGTAATCTGCGCCATTTCAACCACCACCACGATGAAAATACCAAACCAGATGACATCAATCCCGGCCTGGCGTATCATGGGTTCAACAATGGCCATGGTCAGTACCACGGATGAAATGCCATCAAGAAAACATCCGAGTATGATATAAAATATCATCAGCGCAATAAGCAGCGTGAACGGTGTAAGCCCCAACTCATCTATCCAGTTGGCCAAGGCGCGGGGCAAGCCGGTAAAGCCCATTGATAACGACAGGGCTGCTGCACCACCAAGGATCATGGCAATCATGGCAGAAGTTCTGGTCGCCCCAAGAAGGCTTTCAATAAAGGTTTTCCGATCAAGAGAACCCTGACTTGCTGCCAAAACCAGGGAACCAACCACCCCGAATGCTGCTGCTTCAGTTGCCGTGGCCCACCCAAGATACATTGACCCGATAACCACACTTATAAGCAACAGGATCGGGATCAGGAACTTTGATTCCCTGACCTTTGCCATAAAACTCATTCGGTTGCTGATTTCCGGAACCTCTTTTCGCCTGAAAACCGACCACAAGGCGACATAGGCCATGAACATCAGGGCCAACACCAAACCGGGTATGACCCCTGCCAGAAAGAGTTTGGTAATGGATTCATTGATCGTAACGCCGTACACGATCAAGGTAAGGGAAGGAGGAATCATGAGACCCAAGGTAGCGGCCCCGGTCAGTGTTCCAATTATCATGTATTCGGGATATTTTCGCCGCCGGAGTTCGGGTATGGCCATTTTTCCGACCGTTGTCAAGGTCGCCGCAGAAGAACCGGATACAGCTGCAAATACCGTACAGCCAACGATATTTGTGTGAACCAGCCCCCCGGGCAAACGGGCCATCCATGGGGAGAGCCCACGGAACATGTCTTCCGATAACCTTGTCCGGAAAAGTATTTCACCCATCCATATGAACAGGGGCAAAGCGGTAAGGGTCCAGCTGCTCGATGATGTCCAGATGGTTGTAATCATCGCATCACCGGCCGGACGTGAGGTGAAAAGCTCCAAACCGACAAAAGCTACACCAAACAGGGCCAGGCCTACCCAGACTCCTGTTCCAAGCAATAGAAACAGGACAAAGAGAAAGATCAATGTCAGGTACAATTGTTCCATGAAATACTACTCCTCCCCTTTGAGAATTTGGGACCCAGCAGAGTGAGTACCAAACAAAACAACTCTGACCAGATTGTCAAATAGGGCAATGGCAAAAATGACTGAACCTATAGCCATGCTCATTTGGGGAATCCAAAGGGGGGTGGCGTCCTGACCCTGTGATATATCATTCAACTTGTATGACCACCAGGTAGCTTTTATGGCATATCTGGCCCAGTAAACGGCCAGAACGGTGGCCATGGCAAAACACCAGATTTCACCAATCCTGCGATATTTACCCAATATTCCCAAAACCAGTGTGACCCGTATGTGATTGCCGTTGTTCAAGGCATAGGCAAAGGCAAAAAAGGATGCTCCTGCCATGAAATATCCAGCATAATCAGGACCGCCGGTAAACATTTCGCCAGTCCATCGAGCCATCATCTGCAGCAGGATAAGTACCAGAATGACAATCAGAAATAAGGCTGCCAAATAACCTGATCCCAAATAAAGACCGTCAAGGAATTTGCGTAATTTAGGCCCGATTATTTCAATCAATATCTTATCCTACTCAAGACTGGAGGTTGGCAGAAATCTGCCAACCCGTGATTTGAATAAATCAATGTTTAGCGGGCCAGAAAACCGTCAACGATTCTTTGACCTGCTTCACCGGCACTTTCCAGCCACTCAGATGTCATGGTTTCGCCGAAGCCCCTGAGTTCATCAGCCATAACATCACTTGCCCTTTCAACAACCATGCCGTTCTTGGCCAATTCTCCTAGGGTAAATTGGGTGTAATGAACAGATCTCCAGTATCCGGCATACTCGGCCAGGGAAGCACATCCGTTGATTACGTTTCTGGTCTGATCATCAAGACCTTGCCATGAATCCTTGTTGACCATTACGTAGTTCCTTGGAAGCCAGGCATCCACTTCATAAAAGTGGGTAAGACTTTCCCATACCTTGCGGTCATAACCAGTCGATCCTGAGGAAATCATGGATTCAGCTACTCCGGTGGCAAATGCCTGCGAGATTTCAGCTGCCTCGATCTGAACCGGGATCATGCCGGCCAATTCGGCAATCCTGGCAGTTGCCGTATTGTATGAACGGAACTTGATACCTTCCATGTCAGCAACGGAATTGACCTCTTTCTTGAAATACAATCCCTGAGGTGGCCATGGTACTGAATAGAGCAGATGAAGATTTTGTGAATCAAGCAATGCGGACAATTCCGGTTTGGCAAATTCCCATAAGGCCACGGCATCCTCGAATGATGTCGCAAGGAATGGAATTGAGTCAAATCCGAAAAGAGCATTTTCATTTTGATGAGCCGACAACAACCGTTCACCAATCTGGGTCTGACCTGTTTGAATGGCACGCTTGATATCGCTTCCACCGAAGAGTGAACCGCCAGGATGAGTAACAATTTCAAGTTCACCGCCAGTTCCTTCGGTTACACAGGCTGCAAATTCAGCTCCCGTCTGGCTGTGGAAATTGGTTGCCGAATAACCCATAGGCATGTCCCATTTTTCGGCCATGACAACACCGGCAGAAAACAGTACTCCCAGCATTGCTAGGATGTTTACAACAATTCTTTTCATTCTTTTTCTCCATAAAATAATTTTTTAGCTATAACGATTTAACTGAATCGTCTAGGAAAATACGGGGAAATGTCAATCATAAATTGATTATTGGCTATCAATTCAGCCAAAATCCTGCCAGTTTTCGGACCACTTGTCAATCCGATGTGATGATGTCCGAATCCTGTATAAATACGAGATTCACCCACTTGACCTATAAATGGCAGGCTGTCACAAGGTGCAGGCCTGTGCCCCAACCACTCTTCGGTATCCTCCCATTCCAATTCCGGATAAGTGCTTCGGACATGTCTCTTGATTATTTGCAACGGCTTTTTGGAAGGCGGCGCCGTCAATCCTCCAAATTCCAGAATACCTGCGCACCGTAATCCCATCGCCATGGGTGTCATGACAAATTTTCCTGAAGCAACCATGATCGGGCAGGGAGGCATGGTTGACGGGGAACGTAACAAGATATGATACCCCCGTTCTGATTCCATAGGTACTATCACCCCCAGCTTTCTCATGAGGTCCTTGGACCAGATTCCCGCGGTTATTACCAGATCAGTACAATCAAAACTCCCTTGATCGGTCTCAACCGAGCTGATTTTGTCACCTGACTTGCTGAAATCCTTGACCTGGGCCTTGATAAAGGTTCCTCCCTGCTCCCTGAAGGTCATGGCGAGATCCTTGACATATTGTCCGGGATTCGTGATAAAACCATGAGAATCCATTACTGCAAGGAGATTGATGTTGTTTCCGGTCCCAGGAAGAATTTCCTTTACCTCCTGTCCCTCCACGATTTGTGGTTCAAAACCGGCCCCGGTTCTGATTGACCAGACGTAACCATCATTTTCAAAGGCTTTTCTTGATTCGTACGCAAAAATGTATTTCGAATCATGCAACCATTTTTCCGCCTTGGTACCATGGGCTAGATTTCTGTGTTGCATTATCGAATCGGCAACAATCTCGGTAAGCCCCCTTGATATTCTTCTTGTGTCAGCATCATTGGCATGGAGCAGATAGCGAACAAGAAAAGGTACAATATATGGCAATTTTTCCCAGATAACATAGAGGGGAAAATTAGGATTCAGCAGATATCCTGGAAGCTTGGAAACCATTTTTGGTGCAGTAACGGGCGTGATTGAGCACGCGGCAAGAACACCGGCATTGCCAAACGAGGTACCTTCTCCTGGTGCACTGCGATCCATGAGGGTTACATTCTCGCCGAAGCGCTGAAGCCACAAGGCCGTGGAAACTCCGGCTATGCCAGAACCTACAACAATGATTTGTTTCTTATGACTGTTAGTCATATGTGTCCTGAATCAGCCCATCCATCTCAATACCGGAGCCTTGGCCTGTTCCAACGGTTGACAGACAATATCGACCAGGGTGGGTTCTTCGGTTTCGATGGCCGAATGCAATTTGGGTTTCAAATCCTCAATATTCTCCACCCGCCAGGATTTCAATCCATAGTCAGAAGCGATTTTGGCATGATCCGTTCGGGAGAAATCAACATTGTGATAACGTTGCTCATAATCATCATGCTGGCTTGCCTTGATCCAGCCGAAACTTTTGTTTGAAATCACGATAATGGTGATCGGGATGCCAATCCGGGTCAGGGTTTCCAACTCGCCACAGGAAAAACCGAATGAACCATCACCCATAATGGCAATGACTTCACGGTTCTTGGTTCCGCACCAGGCACCCATTGCCGCACCCAGAGAGTAACCCAGTGCTCCATGTGCTCGGTTGGTTATGAAGTATCTGCCTGCCTTGGGAAAACGGTAGAATGCCGATATGTAAGGGCAAGGCGTACCTGGATCACATACGATTATAGCATCATCCGACAATGTTTCCTGAAGACCGACAACAATGGCCTCGGGATTTATCATGTCATTGGCGGATCGAGCGATTTCATGGAACTTTTGAAATTTTTGCTCGATGGCCTGTCTGACTATCGATGCACCACTAAATCCCTTGCTGGGAAAACCACCCTCGGCAAGAAGTTGATTCAACTCCTCCAAAGCAAGGAAAAGATCGGCAACGATACCGAGTTCTGTTTGATAATTGGCACCAATCACTTCAGGATCATTGTCAATGTGGATTATTCTGGTATCCGATGTTGGAGCCTGCCACCGTGATGTGGTCGTGGATCCCGCCCGGCAACCGAGAAACATTACCAGATCGGCTTGCTTCAGGATTTCCCAAGTTTCTTCGGTACCTCCATTTGAGCCGACCACACCAGCACAGTTGGGATGAAATTCAGATAGGCATCCCTGACCCGAAATCGAGGTCAAAACAGGTATATCAAAATATTCGACAAAGTTCTTCAACTCTTCCATGGCATTGGCAATGACGACGCCACCACCGCAGACAATCACGGGCTTTTCAGCAGATATGACAAGTTTCAAAACCTCTTCCGTCATTCCCGGCTCAGGAGCAGCCCGCCAGGCAGGGAAATGGAGATGTGATTTATCTGCCCAGATATCCTCGTATGGAACATCTTCATATTGTATATCATAGGGAATACCCAGATGGGTTGAACCAGGTCGTCCGGTTGTCATCATACGAAACGCTTTTCGAATCATGCGTGGAATATGATCACCTCGTCTGATCACGGTATTCCACTTTGTCAAGGGACGCATCAATGCTTCCTGATCGATTTCGGTTAAGGGGAATTTCCCATAGGAGGCAAGCGAGATATCCGTTGTAATTGATAAAATGGCCGAGGAGGATTCATTTGCTTCAACCAGGCCTGGAAGTATATAGGTGGCACCACCACCCGACGGACCTTCACACACTCCGACCTTGCCTGTCGTTCGAGCATAGCCATCGGCCATATAGGAGGCTGTACGTTCATCACGGACCAGAATGTGATTAATGGGATGATCAAGAGTCACGATGGAATCGTAGAAAGGCAGGGTTGTATCACCGCATAACCCGAAAATGTATTCGACCTCGTACTTTTCAAGCATTCGTAAAAGGGCATCTGCCCCCGATAGTGTGGAATTCATGGATTAAATCAAATCAAATTGAAAACTTACAAACGAGATAAACGAATTTAGATAATGCAATAAGGGCATGTCCATTAAAATAATAGGCCTGAAATATTTTATTCAAAACAGACCCTTATACTTTTGGCATTTAGTTTTTTGTTATTAGCCACTTTTATGCAACCAAATTTTACCAATTCAAATGTACAGAAGGTAGGTATGCTCAAGACCATCATTCGCATAATGAGGGTTATGGTTCCATCTACAATTCAACGCCCTCAATCAGGAAAACCATTAAAATGATTGTTTAGAGAAAAAGGCTCTTCAAATTATGGTGGGTAAATAACAAGTCATCAAATCATTCCATCTCCCGAAGTCCTTCAATGAGCCTTGAACAAGCCACTTCATGATCGTTTGCAACACAGTCCATAAAATCTTTCATTCATTACAATGAACCCGAAAGGCCAAAGGATTTGAAGCATGACGAATTGACCGGTTGCTTTTCAGAGCTTCATCATCATCCTTGTAGTCAATTCAGCCATATCCAAGACAAATCCAACCCACCAAAAAAGTGGAGGACCCAAATTTAGGATTAGCTGTTCCGGACTGTGAATGAATGTAATTTATAACCCGCCATATTGTCAATCCCACAGCTCTGCGTTTGACGAGGGTTTGATTTTGACTGAATATTTCATAAATCCATGAGTAGGAAATATTGAAAATTATTTTGCAAGCGGGGGAAATGAAATGGTTGTTGAGCGAGGTGGCAAGACTATTTTTGGTGCAACGGTCGGCGTGATGATGCTGGACACCCAATTTCCTAGAATATACGGGGATATTGCCAATGCCAATACGTGGCCATTTCCGGTTCAGTATCGCATAGTCAAGGGGGCTTCCCCCGACATTGTCGTGCGAAAGAAGGCCGAGGGTCTTTTGGAAGGATTTATTCAGGCCGGCAAGGACCTGGTCGCTCATGGGGCCGATGGATTGACTACCAATTGCGGTTTTTTGGCACTCATACAGGACAAGGTAAGGAATGCCATTGATGTTCCGGTAGCGACCTCTTCCCTGATGCAGGTTCCAATGGTCAACAGCATGCTGGGAAGTGACAGGAGGGCTGGTATAATTACCATTTCCAAGGAACATCTCACCGATGAACACCTGAGGCTGGCCAATGTTCCCCTCGATACTCCGATCGTGGGTACGGAAGAAGGTAGGGAATTTACCCACAAGATTCTGGATGACTTGCCCGAAATCGATTTTTCCCTTTGCCTGGAAGATCTGAAGGATGCAGCCCGGGATATGGTCAACAACCATAAGGATGTCGGTGGAATCGTACTTGAGTGCACCAATATGGCTCCCTATGCAGCAGACATTCGCAAGATAACCAAGTTGCCTGTTTATTCGATCTATACCCATATTTGCTGGTTGCAATCCGGTCTGGTACCACGGCGCTTCCCTTGTCAACTTGATGATCCAAGATTATAAACCATCTGTTTCATCTTTATTCGCAATCGAAATTCAATTACAGGAAGGAGAACTTGACAGCCATGTACAACCTTTTGATTCTGGCTGGAGACGGCATAGGCCCTGAAGTGATGGAGGAAGTAAAGGAAGTTATTTCCTGGTTCAAGGACAGGCGGGGTCTGGAATTTGGCGTTACCGAGGATTTGGTCGGTGGTATCGCCTATGACAACTATGGAACTCCACTACATGACAAGACCCTGAAACTGGCTTTTGATACTGATGCCATTTTGCTGGGTGCAGCAGGTGCTCCCAAGTATGATGATCTTCCCTTTGAGGTCAAGCCGGAAAGAGGACTTCTCAAACTCAGAAAGGAATTGGATTTATATGCCAATCTGAGACCTGCGATGTGTTTTGATGCCCTGGCTGAATTTTCCTCATTGAAAAAGGACATTGTATCCGGGCTCGACATCATGATCGTTCGGGAACTTACCTCCGGGGTGTATTTTGGTGAACCGCGGGGAATCATGGATGATAATGAGGGAGGAAGAATTGGTGTCAATACGCAAAGATATACTACTTTGGAAATCCGACGGGTTGCACGTTCAGCCTTTGAACTTGCCAGAAAAAGAAACAACCGGGTATGCTCGATGGAGAAAGCCAATGTGATGGAATCCGGTGTACTCTGGCGAGAGGAGGTCCAATGGGTCGGAGACAATGAATATCCTGATGTAAAGTTGAGCCACATGTATGCGGATGCTGGAGCCATGCAACTGGTCAGGAATCCCAAACAGTTTGATGTGATCGTTACCGATAATTTATTTGGTGATATCCTATCAGATGCTGCAGCAATGCTGACCGGTTCTCTTGGCATGCTTCCATCAGCATCCCTGGGAGACAATTCTCCCAAGGGTCTTCCTCGGGCACTTTATGAACCGGTACATGGATCTGCACCTGACATTACCGGTCAGGCAAAAGCCAACCCCTGTGCCTGTATTCTCTCCTTTGCCATGGCATTGAAATATTCCTTCGGTTTGCTTGAGGAGGCAGACCTGCTGGAACAGGCCGTTGAACAGGCACTGGCCAATGGTGTCAGGACACCGGACCTTTTGCAGGTTGAAGGAAAAAATCCAGCCACTACATCAGAGATGGGTAAAGAAGTAATCAATTGCCTGAATGATTTGAGTTAACGGAGAACATCAGTATCATGTTGTTGAATTCGGAGTGTAGCTCAGCCTGGTAGAGCACTGTCTTCGGGAGGCAGGGGCCGGAGGTTCAAATCCTCTCACTCCGACCAGCAAATCAGAATTTGCATCAGCCTGCTGATAGAGATAACAATAAACCCTTCAGGTCTGAAGAATTTACAGTGAAGACATGCCGAAAAAACACATTCACCCCTATCAAACCCGCTATCATGCCAAGGCCATTTATTCCAAGGCCATCAGGGCAAGTGGCGACATTGTCTTCATGCAAGGTCAGGTTGGCGTTGATGACAATGGTGTTCTGATTGGGAGGGGAGACCCGGGCAAACAGGCTGATCAGGCTTGCCGCAACATACAGAAGTGGATGCAGGAGGCAGGTGGTGAATTAACCGATGTTTGTAAGTTGACCGTTTATGTAACCGACATTTCCTACCGAACAGCAGTCTATCAGGCTATCAACAAATGGTTTGACGGTGTAAGGCACTGTAGCACGGGAGTGGTTGTTTCAAGTTTGGCAGATGAGGATTTGTTGGTGGAAATAGATGCCATGGGAATGATTGATTAAATCATGACCATTGGCTTTTCGTTTATTTCCAAATTTGCCCGGCCAATAAATCTGATCAATGATAATTGATTTCTTGAAATGCCCCGCGTTTGGAACTGGAAATCCAGAACTCGAACATGGCTTGTTGGCAACAAGGCATTCTTCAGCAATCATATTTTGCAGAGGCAGGTGGGAAGAAACATCATGGCACATTTTCTTCCAGTTCAAGCGCTGATTTTTTTCTAGTTGAAAAACCAAACACAATTAAATAAAGTGGTCCTTGATGTTGTTTAGCACTTCATTGCAAAATGGTTGTCGGGGAAGACCAGAACCTTTCTCTTTTTCATGGGCTGGGATAATGAGGATTTTGTTCTGGTGGTAAATGTACAAATAAATGGCCGCAACTGATCAAACCCTTACAAGAGAACGGCCAAAAGCCACAATCAGTCTCAGCCAGACGGCCCGTACCAGCCTTCAGGTGTTGCAGGCCATTATAATTTTCAGCATACTGGCGTGGGTCTCTTACAGGGGTGCCCAGGCAATGGAATACAACTGGCAATGGTACAGGGTGCCAAGGTTCTTTTATCGGATCATTGATGGTGAAATAATCTGGGGTCCACTGGTCCTGGGGTTCATTGAAACGCTTAGACTGGCAGGCGTATCGATAATCTTTGCCGTTCTGATTGGATTTGTTACGGCCTTTGCCCGATTGTCCAATTCATTTGCCGGCAAATGGATCGCCACCATTTATCTTGAAGCCATCCGGAATACTCCCTTGCTGGTCCAACTCTTCCTGTTTTATTTCGTGCTGGCACCAATCTTCGGGATGGACCGATTTTGGGCCGGTGTGCTCTGCCTGTCTTTCTTCGAGGGTTCTTTTGCCTCGGAAATCATTCGAGGGGGGATCATCGGGGTGTCCAGGGATCAGTATGAAGCCAGTGATGCAATAGGACTGACGCCATATGACAAATATACCAAAATAATCATTCCCCAATCCCTGCCACTTATTCTTCCTCCCCTGACGGGATTGATCATTTCACTTATCAAGCACTCCGCCATCGTCAGTGTCATTGCCGTATCGGAGTTGACGACAGCGGGTATGAATTTGATTTCGGAGACTTTCATGGCCTTTGAAATCTGGTTTATTGTTGCGGGCATTTACCTGGCCCTGACAGTAACACTTTCAGCAGGGGTTTCCCTGTTCGAAAGACAATTAGAGAAAGGTAAGCATTAGTAAGAGGAGTTTTGTTATGAAACTGAAAAACATCTTCAGGGGATTTCTTATAGCCCCTGTCATTGCCTTGTTGGGAGTGGGTTTCTCCTCCGTTCAGGCACAGGAAGAAAGCGTACTGGTTGAAATTCAAAAGCGGGGCGTATTAAAAGTGGGCATGTCAACCTTTGTACCCTGGGCCATGCGTGACAAGGAAGGCAATCTGATTGGATTCGAAATCGATGTCGCCAAGAAGGTGGCCGAAGACATGGGCGTAGAAGTTGAATTCGTTCCAACCCAGTGGAGTGGAATCATTCCGGCCCTGCTCGCCAAGAAGTTTGATGTCATCATCGGCGGGATGTCAATTACACCACAACGAAACCTGACAGTCAATTTCACCAGCGCCTATGCCAATTCAGGCCAGCAAATGGCAGCGAGTATCGAACTTGCCGGGGATAAATCGACATTGGAGGATTTCAATTCATCGGATGTAACGATTTCCTGTCGTCGTGGTGCAACCCCTTGTACCATTGCCCAGAAAATGTTCCCAAAAGCCGAAATCAGAAGATTTGATGATGATACCCAGGCCTTCCAGGAAGTTGTCAATGGCAATGCCACGGCAACCATTTCAGGTGCACCGAAGCCCCGTGTCTGGACTGATGACAATCCAGACAAGTTATTCCTGCCTTTCGAGGGCGAGAACCTTACCAGGGGTAATGAGGCATTTGCCCTGAGAAAGGGTGACCCTGATGCCCTCAACTACTTCTCCAACTGGATTCTGCTTCGTACCGATGATGGTTGGTTGAAAGAAACCCATGATTATTGGTTCAAGAATCGATCCGCATGGATTGACATGGTTTCCATTGATCAATAGGTGATCAATTGACAGGGCAGCCTTCAAGTGGCTGCCTTGTCTGCTGGACAATGGATCGCAATTCACCACCTCCCCCCTTGCCCAGAAGAAGGGTAACCCTTGTTGATCTGGTTCTGATCGGACTTGTCATCGGCATGGTCATGTATGCCGTTTACAAGGTTAATGATGTACTTGTTTACAATTGGAACTGGAATAGGGTTTTCACTTTCATAGTCAGGTATGATGAAGAATCCGGAAGGTGGGTGGCCAATCTGCTCATCCAGGGTTTGTTGACAACCCTCCGACTAGCCGTTTGGGCCACCATTCTGGCAACCATTATTGGTGTCATGATGGGTTATTGGCGGAGGTGCAACAATCTTTCGCTGCGGATCATAAGCAGAACCTATGTTGAACTCATCAGAAATATTCCACCAATTGTTTTCATATTCATTTTCTACTTTTTCATCTCCGGTCAGATCTTCCCCCTGATCGGACTGTCGAGCCTGAGACATGACAGCCCCATCATGGACAATGATTTGTTCAGGTTCATGTTTGGTGATCCCAGGCTGTTTGAGAATTTCATCGCTGGAATGGTATGTCTTGCCGTATTTGAGGGTGCCTACATTACCGAAATCGTCAGGGCAGGCATTCAATCGATCGGCAAGGGACAATGGGAAGCCGGGAGGGCAATAGGCCTGTCCCATTTTAATATCCTGAGGGATGTAATCCTTCCCCAGGCCATCAGGAAAATCCTTCCACCTCTCGCCGGACAGTTCATAACCCTGATCAAGGATTCAGCAATTGTTTCCCTGATTTCCATTCAGGAATTGACCTTTCTTGCGACTGAGGTGGCAGCAACCACGACCAAGGTGTTCGAGACCTGGATACTGGTTGGGGCCATGTATTTCGTATTGTGTTATTTCTTTGCTTATGTTTTTGCCAAACTGGAGCAAAGGGGAGCCCGGTCCAATCGCTAGAACCAATTCAAGGAAACCACCAATGAATGATAAAATCACATCAGCCCTAAAGGTTCCAGAGACCAAAGCGGATGACAAGCCAATCGTGGAGGTTGCCGGGCTTTGTAAATGGTTCGGGGATTTCTGTGCCCTGTTTGATATAAATTTTTCGGTAAATTCGGGAGAAAAGGTGGTTGTTTGTGGACCTTCAGGTTCTGGCAAATCAACCTTGATCAGATGTCTCAACCAATTGGAAGAACATCAACTGGGAACCATCAGAATTGATGGTAGGGAAGTAAAACCGGGTATGAAGGGCATCGAGGAGATCAGGCGGGATGTTGGCATGGTCTTTCAAAGTTTCAATCTGTTTCCCCATCTTTCCGTCTTGGATAACCTGACAATAGGCCCCATCAGAAACAGGGGGATGTCCAAGTCCGAGGCTGCCGAAATGGCCATGGAATTGCTTGACAGGGTTCACATATCTGAACAGGCCAGCAAATATCCCATGCAATTGTCCGGTGGCCAACAGCAAAGAGTAGCGATTGCCCGGGCTCTGTGCATGAGACCCAAGATAATGCTGTTTGATGAACCCACATCGGCCCTTGACCCTGAAATGATATCCGGTGTACTGGATGTCATGGTCGAACTGGCCGAGGATGGCATGACCATGCTTTGTGTCACCCATGAGATGGGTTTTGCCCGCCAGGTAGGTGACAGGGTGATATTCATGGACGATGCCGAGATTGTTGAAACCGCCGATCCTGAAAGTTTCTTCAACAACCCGGAAACGGAACGGGCCAAAATATTTCTGAGCCAGCTTCTATCCCATTAGACAAGGGCAGTTTCTGCCCGGAATTCATTTTACCTGATTGATTCCGTGATTGGAATAAAATCCTGCTAACATTGATATTGAATTTACCGAGCAAAATACCTATCAATAATTGACTGCAATTCTTTAGAGGGGCCATAGCTCAGTTGGGAGAGCGCTTGAATGGCATTCAAGAGGTCAGGGGTTCGACCCCCCTTGGCTCCACCAGAGAATACAGATTGTTCCGATTGCAATCATAAAATTTGGTAGTGTCTCACTTTGAAATCTTTTTTGGGGGTTATACGCTTGACGATCCTTCATAGGAATTTGTTCGCAAATCTGGCAAACTCCCCTTGATTGAATACATGCTTCAAGTTGTTTTTCCCTGCTTGGCCTATCAACCAATCCCTAGCCCCTTCGGAATATCCACCACCATCAAGAATAATGATTGTATCAACCAGATTGTAGGCAATACTCAATACTTCAAAGGGGTATTTCTCATCAACACTACCGCCAGAAGATTGCCATTTGCATTGTATGGCAAGTTCCTTTGGGTATTTGATTGGATGATACAGAATGAGATCAACGAAACGGGGTTTTTCGTAGATGCTGTTTCCTATGTGGTATTGGGTTGTATAGATTGGCTTTTCAAGAATGCTTGAAGCATGAAACCTATTTGAGGGAACGAATTGATAGCCCCGCTCTTCTAACCGATTGGCAACAAAGTTTTCAAGTTCGTTCCCAGTTCTATTTGCCCTAGTTCCCCCTGGTAGCATTTTCTCAATAGTTGGTGATTATAAGTTCACCTACTTTCCCCCGACCATTCCCCTTACAATTTATGTTTCTGGCAGCTTGAACATTATTGAAGTTGAAATTTTTGTAAAGGGATCTGATGTTGTCTGTATCGCTGTTTGAAATCATCACATTGACACCAGAATTTGACCACTGAACGCATTTATCCCTTAATTTTTCCTGATCATCCAAATTAAAACCATTCCCAGAATAACTAGTAAATGTTTTGTCATAAGGCGGATCGCAGTAAACAAAATCCCCTGATTGTGGTTCAATGAATTCAAATGAATGGTATTCAATACCGGCTTTCTTCAAAACCTCTGAAACCGCAAACAGATTTTCCTTGTCACAAATATTGGGATTCTTGTAATTTCCTATCGGAACATTGAATTTTCCTTGTTTGTTTACACGATACAATCCATTGTAACATGTCTTGTTGAGATAGATAAACCGAGCTGCGACCATTACGGGATCATCAAGATTATGCTTATCCCTTATTTTCTTGTAATGGGTTTTGCCATGCTGGGACTCATGTTCCTTCAATAGCCGAATCAGTTGCTTTGGCTGTTTGGCAATAGCCTTGTAGGTTATGATTAGGTCAAGGTTTATATCCGATAGATAAGCGTTTCTTAACCTTGATTCCAGTGCAAAAAACAAAGCACCACCACCTACAAACGGCTCATAATAGCTGTTTATGTTTTCTGGCAGCAAGGGAACAATATCAGGAACCAATGCTCTTTTTCCACCCACCCACTTTACAAATGGATTGGCTCTTGATTTTGGTAGATAATTCTTTGTTGTGTGAGAAAAAATCTTGTTGAATTGTGTTAAATCGGTCATTGAATCAACTCCCGATAAGTGATTCGGGTTTCCAGCCCCAAATTCAACATTGCATTGACGATTATCATTTTTTCCTTGCGTTCATGCTTGTAGTTTTCTCGGAAACAAACAGCATTCAAATACTTTTGGGCGTGTTTTCTACTCCACCAATGATGTGTTCCCATGTAAACCCTTTTAACCATTGCCCAAAGAGATTCAATACCATTTGTGTAAACATTATCTCTTACATACTCATTGGCGCTATGATTTACCCTTTTCAAAGTGTAGAAACTGGCAAGTGAATTATATGAACGGTATTCATCGGCATTGATGGTTGACCCCAATGCTACATTCTTCAAGGTCAATGGAATTATTGTAGTCCTGTCGGCTTTATTGATTGAAAAAGCCCTGACCTTCCCCCCTCTTTCCTTGAAACCCAAAACAGGTTGCTTGGTTTTTGTGCTTCTTCCTTGTGTTCCCTTTTGTCTTTTGGAAAGAGGTTTGTTGCTTTCTTTTCCCCCGATATAGGTTTCGTCCACCTCCACATTTCCACCAAGCAGTTTATCAGAACTCACTTGAGTCAATGCGTTCCTGATTCGCTGAAGCATGAACCAAGCCGTAGGTTGTCTAATATCCAAATGCTTGGCCAATTGCGCACTAGCAATCCCTTTTGAGTGTGTAGTTTCAAAGTAAATTGCAAGAAACCACTGGGGAAGTTTCTTTATCTGAGTATCTCCAAAGATGGTTCCAGTAATGATTCTGAATACCCTACCGCATTCAGAACATTTATAGCGAACCCCATCCGAAAAATGATAGATTTTCTTGGAACTGCCACAGCAAGGGCAATATTCCCCTTTTGCCCATCTTTGTTTTTTGATATGCTCCAAGCATTTTTCGGGAGTGTCAAATGATTTTGAAAATTCTAAAAGTTCCATTTTTCCGATCCAATTTTAATTACTAACTATAATATAGTATTTATTTTTGGATCGTCAAGCGTATAACCCCCTCTTTTTTTTGTAAGTTTTTGGGCGGTTTGGTTTCGGCGCATTGGCGTCAATCAATTGTACGATCCATTTCAGGTCGTGCAACGTATCGG
>JAPORQ010000031.1 GCA_026710155.1 Paracoccaceae bacterium | reverse complement strand
GAATTTTATAGACAAAAATGCAAAGGATTGTACAGAAAAATATATTGGGAAATGCCGATTTTACCTATTTTCATGGCACTCAGGATACCTGAATAGTTACAAAGATAGATTCTAATTGGTATTGGCGGTCACAGAAGCGAAATTATCGTAAGCAGTTTTCAAAAACGTATTCAAATATATCTTCACTCTGGGAGTTGGCCCTTTTGAGGGAAATTGCTGATCAACTGTTGAATATTGCGAGAAAGATCAGGACCAGGATTGCGATAATGATTACATTTCTTGAATATTTTATAAAGGAAGCAAAATCCTTTTCGTTTTGCTCAACATTCATCGAACCATGTTCATATTCCGACACGAGGTTTTCCTTAATTTAAAAAGTTGTAGTGCAATATTTCAAATTACCAATTGATGGTTGTGCATTAATATAATCATATTTTCTTGGAACCCAACAAATTCACAATGTTTAGTCAAAATATATAGCAAAAATGAATCCCTTTATGACTGGAAAGATCACTTCAATTGCCAGGTGAAATAACCTTCCTCATGAAGGGTTCTGCTAATTTTCCCTTCCTTCCACAAAAAATTCAGGTGGGCATATGCCTCGGCTGTTGCCAACCCGAATTCCCTTTCGGGGATTCTTCTTCCAAATAGGATTTCAAAGCACTCAATAACTGTTCTTGGCTCGGATAAATAAGACAACAAACTGTCCAGACAGACCTTATGATGATCGATGAGTTGACCCAAACGCTCCTTGACACCCCTAAAGGGAGACTTGTGTCCAGCCAGCACCAATGTTTCATTATTTGTCGTTTCATAAAATATCCGGCAAGACTCCAACCATTCTTTCAAGGGATTTGCTTCGGGTTCCGTGGCATAAACACCGATATTGGGAGTAATATCTGGTAGAAACTGATCCCCTCCCAAACACATACTTCCATCCTCTGACCAAAAGGTTGCATGTGAGGGAGCATGGCCATGGCCAATCCTGACGGTCCAGTTCCTTTTACCTATCATAATGGTATCAGCCTCGGATATTCTGGTGTACCCCAGGGGAATGTGATGAACCACGTCAGCAAAATTAAATGGTCTGGAATTTTTCCTTTCTTCCAGTTTCTCCTTTGTCATGCCTGCATTCTTAAAGTAGGAAATGATTTCATCGGTGGGTTTTTCCTGAACATCAAGAACCAGCATACGAGCCAACAACCAGGAAATCCTGGTAGTAACTATTTCGGCATTAAATTCTGATCCAAGCCAACCAGCCATACCAATGTGGTCAGGGTGATAATGAGTTACTATTACCCGGTTTACAGGTTTTGGATCAAGGTGCTTAGCAATTATATTCTGCCAGATTTCAACCCCTCGCCTGGTATAAAACCCGGTATCGATTATTGTCCAGCCATGATCTTCTTCAAAGACAAAAACATTGACATGATCAAGGGCCATGGGAAGTGGCAATCTAAACCAAAGGATCCCCTCCTCAATGATGACGGGATGTTCATCCTCTGGCTTTTCAGAGTATGGGAAGGCTATGGTCATTAAATTTCTTTCAAAACCGATTGTTTCAATCGAACTTGATGGCATCCAGATCAGAACAGCCAGCCATCACCTCATCACAAAGTGCATGGATCTTGGGAAATAATCTTTTGAAGTAGACCAAGGCGATTACCTTTTTGTTATCATTGGCATCAGAATGAGTACTTGCCAAATAGTGGAAATAACCGCCCAATAAAAGACCAATCGATCTTAAATAGGCTTGAGCGCCCGTCAACCTGCTTGATTGGTCTGATTGCCGCATAAGCCAATTGGTTGCTTCCTTGATTTTGTTGGCTGCTTCCAGAACAAATGAAGCATCTATTGAATCATGTGGCTCCATTGAGGATATTTTTTCAATGATTTCATCAATCAAAGTGTGAACGGTGACACCATTCTTGCCCAGCTTTCTCAACAGGAGATCATTGGCCTGGATACCATTGGTTCCCTCATATATGGTCGTAACGATCGAGTCCCGGAAATACTGTGAAACACCAGTTTCCTCAATATAACCGATGCCTCCATGAATCCTGATGCCGGCCATGGATACATCAACCCCTGTTTCCGACCCAAAATACTTGGCAATCGGTGTTAACAACCCTGCCCTATCAATCCATTTCTGATCATTGGTCATTTTGGCCTTATCAAGTGAATAGGCACAGTATGAACAAATGGCTCTGGCCACAAATACCTGGGCCCTCATTACTGCAAGCATTCGCTTAATATCCGGGTGCTCACTTAATGATAATGATTGGCCATCCCTGTTTTTCCCCTGAATCCTTTCCCTGGAATAGTATTCTGCTGATTGTAATGAAGCTTCGGCAACACCAACCCCCTGAGATCCTACCCCCAATCTTGCACTGTTCATCATTGCAAACATGGCTTTCAATCCTTCATTGGGTTGACCAACAATCTTGCCCAAGGCCCGATCATAACTAACCACAGCTGTCGGGGAACCATGCAACCCCAATTTATCCTCAAGAGAAAGAATTTGGAGCTGATTCCGGATTTTGTAATGACCCTCACCATCAGGAAGGTATTTGGGAACCAGAAAGAGTGAAAGTCCTTTTGAACCAGGTGGAGAATCCGAAAGCCTTGCCAGTACCAAATGGCACACATTTTGGCTGAAATCCGCATCCGCCCAGCTGATGAAAATTTTTTGCCCTGTGATTTCATACTCGCTGGAATCGATCTGTCGAGCCACAGTTTTAATTCCACCAACATCAGAACCCGCTTGTGGTTCAGTGATGTTCATGGTTCCATACCATTCCCCCGATAATAGTTTGGGAATGACATGGTCCTTGATCTCCTCGGAGGCGAAAAGCTCGAGTGCTTCAATTTGACCCTGGGTTAGAAGTGGATTTAATCCCAACGACATGCATGCACCGTTGACAAATTCATTCAGGGCATTTTGTACGAGCTTGGGTAATCCCAATCCGCCATATTTCATGTCGGCTGAAACTCCGACCAAACCGGATTCGGTCAAGACCTCATAACCTTTCTTGTAACCAGGTGAGGTTTTCACCACACCGTTTTCCAATTGAGCCGGATGCCTGTCACCAGCCCTTTGAAGCGGGGCGATTGTCTCCTCGGCAACTTTGGCTATGGTTTCAAGAAAAAAATCAATGTCTTCCTTATCGACATCACCAAAATCTCCTGTTTGCAACAGATCATCCAGATCAAAAATCCGGTTGAACAGAAATCTGTATTCTTCTATGGGAGCCTTGAATCCCATCAAATCAATATCCCTTTACGAGTGACAGTCCATTGAGACCTGAAAAACCAGTACTATTCTTTCAAGAACAGTCGAATCATTTACACAAACCAACGAATTCTTACCCCTCAATATAATTAAGGGTCAAGGGCACCTTAATATTAAATAAAGGGGGAAATAAGTACATCCCCCTAATTTGTTTATGAAAGCCAAACCACTTTTGTTTATCAATTCCGTTAGCCATCACCTAATTTATATGCTATCCTGGCATTATAACCCAAAATGGCTTGCCGTTCTTTTTCACTCAGACTTTCGAGTAGTCTACTGGTGACCTCAAACCAACGGTCATAGCTGGCTGCAAGTGTACAAACTGGCCAATCACTTCCCCAGATAAGTCTCCCTGTGCCAAATGTATCAAGTAAATGGTCCACATATGGCCTGATGTCATCAACTGTCCATTTATCACTTGCTTCTGTAACTAGCCCCGACAATTTGCAAAAAGCATTTGTTTCAGATGCTATTATCTTCATGTTCATTGCCCAATCAGAATATTGTTCGCTTCTAATCTGTGGTTTGGAAGCGTGATCAATAACCACGCGCATCTCATTGTATTTGGCAAGGATTTTGAGTAAATTTGCTAGGTGCAGTGGCAATGTTAACGCGTCAAATGCAAGATTGGCTTCGATCAGGGCTTCAAATGCAGGTTGCAATCTGTCACCAAGCATCCAATCAATGTCATCAATATCTTGAATCATCGGCCTAAGCCCCACAAGGGAGGAATGTTCAGCAAGGCAAAAAATTTCTTCGGCTGAATCAGATCTTTCAAAATCAACCCACCCAACAACTCCTTTTATGAAAGGTACCTCTTCGGCAAGTTGGAGAAGGAATTCTGTTTCAGCAACTGTTGGAGCAGCCTGGACAAGTATTGTACCAGAAATATTATGGTGTGAAAGAAACGGCTTGATGTCTTCGGGTAAAAAATCTCGATAAATCGTTCCTAGTTCAGGGTTCAACCATCCATAATCCCCTCGGTCCAGCTTCCAGAAATGCTGATGGGCATCAATTCTCACGAGCCAATTACACCTTTCTTGAGAATGATGTTGCCGTACAGCCGGCGCTCTCCGGTTAGCACAACTGCATAAGCTTGTGATGCTCTTTCATAGAACTTGAACCTCTCCAAGCTTGTGATCGTTGCCGGATGATCAGCATATTTGTTTATGATGGATTGAAAGTCTTGAACTGCATCTGGAACAACCTCTGGCTTACCAACGACCTGCATTGAAATTGCTGGATCTGAAACAAACGTATCTAATGGCAGGATAGTCAGTATTGCTTTCAAAACGACACTTGCACTTAGTCCGTCAGCACGAATGCAAAGTGGTCCACAGCTGGCTCCAGGGTAATTTGCATCAGCTATGACTATATCGTCGCCATGACCCATTGAAGCCAAGGCAAAAAGCAAATCAGGTGACAATACAGGATCAATATCACGTAACATTAAGCATCTCCTTGGAAATTGGGGCATCAGAACGGATCAAGCCTTCCCCTTGTAGATCAGACCAAAGTTGTGCAGGTATCCGACTCTCAAGAATAGAAACGTTTTCTTCTACCTCCGAAGCATTTGAAGCCCCTGGAATAACGGACTTCACTGCCGGATGTCCGAATACGAATTGAAGAGCTGCTTCGATCAATCTTACGCCATGAGAATGGCAAACTTTATCAATCTTGCCCACTTGATTTAAAATATCCTTTGGAGCCTCAATGTAATTATATTTTGCTCCTGCAACAGGACCGGTAGCAAGGATTCCTGAATTATATGGTCCTCCGAGAATAATGCCTACATCTCGTTTAAGGCAGGAAGGAAGGAAAGTTTCGAGTGCGTCCTGTTCCAGAAGTGTGTAACGACCAGCCAAAAGGAAACAGTCAAAATCACCAAGATTCATAAGTCTTTGGCAAACCTGCCATTCGTTGACACCTGCGCCGATGGCCAGAATATCGCCATTATTTCTAAGCTCCTCAAGTGCATGATACCCCCTCTCTTCAAACAACTCCCGCACCTTGGCATCGCTCGCTTCCTGACTGCCATGGGTAAAAACATCCACATCATGTACGAAAAGAAGGTCAACCTCTGATACTCCCAGTCGCTCTTTGCTTGTTTCAAAGGATTTCATTATTCCGTCATATGTATAGTCATAGACAATACATTTTTGAGGAACATCCACAAAGGCTTCAGGAGTTACTTCTTCCGGAGTACAATCTTCAAGAAGCCGACCAACCTTGGTTGATAATTTAATTTTCTGGCGCCCAAAACGTTGGATGGCAGGATTGAAACGCATCTCTGAACGTCCGAGCCCATACTGAGGTGCCGTATCAAAGAATCGAATGCCTGCATCAAAAGCGGCCTGAAGGGCCGACTGTGCATTGTCTTCACTGATTTTTCTGTACAAATTTCCCAGAGGTGCACCCCCAAAGCCCATTCGAGTTAAATTAACCGGTTGGCGGGTGCGAGAATTGAGTGCTGTTGTATCGCTTGCTTTCATGTGTACTGCATCAACCATTAAAATCCTGACTTGTCAAACATTGAACAATTCTGGACATTGCTTCTCAAGAGGTTCCAAATGCTTGATAAGTTGCTGAAGATGTGAACGCATTGCACTGGTGGCAGAATCTGGATTTCCCATTTGGATGGCCTTAACTATTGCCTCATGCTCATTAACGGTGTTATTGATACGGCTCGGGTTCGGTAACAGTAAAAGGCGGGCTCGTCGAACCTGAGTGGATAACTTTTCCAACGTTGCCGGAAGGTTGGAAACCTGGCAGCACTCCAGAATAATGAGGTGGAACTTTTCATCAAGCTGGTAAAAGGCGTTTAAATCTTTGGATTCGGCAAACAACTTTTGAGATCGCAAGTTGGATATAAGGTTGTCTACTTGTTCTTGGGTGCGATGCTTTGCTGCATAAGCGACAGCAGCTACTTCCAGAGCCTCGCGCAGAAAGGATTCATCATGGATTGATCGGAGCGATAGTTTGGCAACACGTGTTATTGATTGTGGTATTATTTCAACAAGTGATTCGCTCTCTAAACGGAGCATGGCATCGGCAACAGGGGTGCGCGATACCCCAAACTTCTGACAAATCGGTCTTTTTCGAATGATTTCACCTGGTTTGAAGTCAAGAGATAAAATCGCTTCACGAAATACTCTGTAGATTCCCTCGGCAAATGATTCAGAATGGTAGTCCGGTAGAGAGACTTTTTTTAAGTCAACCTGTTGGGAAAGATGGGTTATCATGATATACAAAAAAAATTTGACAACTATAATCTGACATGTTAGTTTCCATTACACTTTTTTCAAGTTTGATCATCGAGTTTTTGATACTCAATTCTTTAAATGAATCACAATGCAAGATCGACCCGTTATCCAGCTCAGCCATCAAGATAATGTTCTTATTGCATTGCGTGACCTGACCAAGGGTGACCACTTTTATAAATTGAACTCAGCCTTGGACACCAGCATCAAACGCGGTCATAAAGTTGCTTCAAGACCCATAGGCAAAGGGGATGCCATATTGCGGTACGGACAGATAATTGGTCAGGCAAAATGCGATATTAATATCGGTGAGCATGTTCATGTCCATAACCTTGAAATGAGTCCGCACAAACAGGACTATGCATTCGCCAGCAAGGCCAATACGCTTCCCAAAATCGAAACCAAACGCACTTTCATGGGATACCATCGTGCTGACGGTTGTGTTGGAACCCGCAACTATGTCGGCATCATCACCACGGTCAATTGTTCAGGCTCTGTGGCTCGCTTCATTGCGGAGGAAGCAGAGAAATCTGGTCTGGTCGATGCGTTTGAGAATGTTGATGGGGTTGTGCCGATTGTTCACGGAGGAGGCTGTGGACTATCTGCCAAAGATGAAGGATACGCTACCCTTTTTCGGACTATTTCTGGCTACGCCCAACATCCTAACTTTGCAGGAATCCTTTTGATTGGCTTGGGTTGCGAAGTCATGCAGGTGGCGGATCTTGTGGGTGGCAGGACAATTCGACCTGATGGAGAGTTCCGGTACATGACAATTCAAAATGAAGGAGGTACAAGACGGACGGTTGAACGGGGACTGGCCGAACTTTCTGAAATCCTTGCCATCGCCAACACGACCCGTCGTGAGTTGGCACCAGTGGACAAAATCATGCTTGGCATGCAGTGTGGGGGTTCGGATGGTTATTCCGGTATCACGGCCAATCCTGCTCTCGGATATGCATCGGACCTTCTTGTCAGACATGGAGCGACAACGATTCTGTCTGAAACACCTGAAATCTATGGGGCTGAACATCTCTTGACCCGACGGGCAAAAACGGTGGAGATTGGCAAGAAACTAATCGAGAGAATAACCTGGTGGGAAGATTACACTGCCCTCAACGGTGGTGAAATGGATAATAATCCAAGCCCTGGAAACAAGCGCGGTGGACTGACTACAATTCTGGAAAAATCACTTGGAGCAACTGCAAAAAGCGGCACTGCTCCATTGAATGGTGTCTTTCGGTTTGGTGAAAAAGTCACAGAACAAGGATTTGTTTTCATGGACAGTCCTGGATTTGATCCTTGTTCAGTCACGGGTCAGATCGCAGCCGGTTCAACAATTATTGTCTTTACCACGGGAAGGGGATCGGTATCCGGCTACAAGCCGACACCCTGCATTAAACTTGCAACGAATTCCGATATGTACAGGCGCATGTCTGATGATATGGATTTAAATTGTGGAGACATCGTTGACAATGGAGTCTCCATTGCACAAAAGGGCGAAGAAATCTTTGAACTCATCATCAAGGTTGCAAATGGTGAACAAACCCGAAGTGAAAGGCTTGGGTTTGGTGGAGTGGAATTTGTTCCATGGCAAATTGGTGCCGTGATGTGAAACCAAGGAGTAACTTTAAATATTAGCTATTAGTCAGTAAAGGAGATTTAGACATGCTAAAAATTAATGTAGTTCGCAATCTGATCAAGGTTTCGGCCTTAATCGTGGCAGGTGGTGTGGTATTCCCCCCCCTAACCGCGAGTGCTGACGGCCATTATGATGGGGTTGTAGTGAATATTTTGACGAGACCAGGACCGGTCATTGCCGGTAGAATCGTTGACCGTGCCGAAGAGTTCAAAGAGATGACCGGTGCCGAGATTCGTGTTGCCGAAGCACCTTTTGCAGAACTCTTTCAGAAGATACTTACTGACTGGGCAACCGGCACAAACTCAATTGATGTTGGGGTATTTGCATCGGGCTGGGGTATTGAACTCGTAGGTGGAGACCTGGTTGAAAACCTTGACCCTTATCTGGCCAAGGATGACAAGATTGACCTTGATGACATTGCTCCATATTTCCGTGACTTCAATCAAAAGGTATCTGGCTCAACCTACTTCATTACATTGGATGGTGACTTCCAGATGCTTTATTACCGTACAGATGTACTTGCGGCCAATGGGCTGGAACCACCACGTACTTGGGAAGAATATCTTGATGTTGCTTCAAAAATACACGGTCAGGATATGAATGGCGATGGCGAAGCTGATTATGGCTCTTGCATATTTAAAAAGCGTAATGCCCAATCCTACTTTGCCATCCAGTCTGTAGCCGCTAGCCGGGTACAATCAATGGGTACGAGTGAGGGTATTTATTTTCACCACGAATCCATGAAACCCAAAATCAATAACGAAGCTTGGGACAAGTCGTTTGAGCTTTACAAGGCCACCGGTGAATACGGACCACCTGATGAACTCAATCAGGATATCGGTGATACTCGAGGATTGGTTGTCGGGGGTCGTTGTGGTTTGGCAATTGACTGGGGAGATATTGGGCCATTGTCAATTGAAGAAGGTAGTATGATCAAAGACAAGATCGGTGCTGTCATCATGCCGGGATCAACTGAAGTTCTTGATCCGGAAACCGGTGAACTTGTTGCTTGTGATGCCAATACCTGTCCCCATGCGATTGATGGCATTAATTATGCTCCTTTTGCCGCATTTGGCGGTTGGACAGCAGCCATTAACAAAGGATCAGGTGACAAGGCCAAGCAGGCCGCATACGATTTTCTGAGTTACATGAACCAGGCCGCACAGTCGAATGTTGATGTAACCATGGGATGGACAGGGTATAATCCATACAGAAATTCGCAGCTTAACGATACCGCAGCTTGGGTTGATGCTGGATTTAGCCAGGAAGCAGCTGAGAATTATCTTGGCGCGATCAAGGAAAGCCTGAATCATCCCAACATGGCATCTGACTTCCGTATTCCAGGGGCTCAGCAATACACTGGTGTTGTACTGGACCGTGAACTGGCCCGTTATCTGGCTGGTGAAATCACAGTTGAACAGGCCTTGGAGAATATCGAGGAAGCCTGGGAAGAAATCACTGACGATTTCGGCCGTGAAGAGCAGGCTGAACTTTATCGTCTGTCTCTTGGTATAACCAACTGAGCATTCAAAAATGCAGGCGGTCGCTTGACTGCCTGCATTTCAACAACAATCAGTACCTTTTAGCTCTCCACCAATCACGCAATGAACGAATGGATCGACAGGAATATGGGGCGAGTGTTTCTTGCACCTGCTGTAACCCTCATTCTTGTTTTCTCAATATTTCCACTTGTTGCATCCTTATTGTTGTCCTTTACCCGTGTACGGTTATCAGGTGGTGGTTTCAAAATCCGCTTTGTCGGCTGGAAGAATTTTGAAAAGCAGTTTTTCGGTTCTGAACAATTCCATCTCATTGGAACTTTTACAGAGATTTCGGTTCTCGGCTGGATTGTGGGTCTTGCATTCACTGCAGTGCTTCTGGGGTGGATAATCAAGTATATCAGGAGTCATTTCACCTGGGTTGGTTTCATTGGACGAATGATCACGTTCGCAATGGCTCTAGGTCTTTGTTGGTTGTTTTCCGCAACGCTCCTCAGCGGCAATCCATTTGGTACTGTCGGAGTGACTCTTTTTTATGTTTTCGTAGGGTGTGGAATACAGTTCTTGATTGGAACATCCCTGGCCTTTGCCTGTTCACAGCGTATCATGGGCAAAAATGCCTTTCGCGTTATATTCTTTGTGCCGATGATGATTACCCCCATTGGAGTCGGTTATATTTTCCGCATGATGGCTGACACAACCAAGGGACCCTTTGCGGACGTCTGGCAGTGGGTGGGTTTGGGTGAGTTTGCATGGGCAACGAATCCCTGGGCAGCACGCATTTTCATTGTTGTGGCCGATAGTTGGCAGTGGATTCCTTTTGTGTTCATAATGATGCTGGCTGCCTTTGAAAGTGTACCCCGTGACCTGACAGAAGCAGCCGAGTTAGATTGTGCGGGACCTTGGCAAAAATTTCGAGAAATCATCTGGCCTCATGTATTGCCTATTGCTGCAACGGTAATGCTTATTCGGGCAATCGAGGCCTTCAAGATCGTTGATTTGCCCAACATCATGACTTCTGGTGGACCAGGAATTGCAACGGAGTCAGTATCTTTACAAGCCTACTATGCCTGGCGATCCCTGGATTTGGGGGCCGCTTCGGCCATTGCCTATATCCTTTTATTCGTGACTGTGGTAACATGTGCCTCATTCTTTAACCTGGTTATCCACTCGCGGATTAGAAAGCAACGATGAAGACTCTCCATCCAAAATCCGGCCTATTTGAGTCGCGCGCCATAGGTGAAATGGCATTGGCATCGCGTATTATTCTGTATACATTGCTTTTAGGATGGTCTGCATTTGTTTTATTTCCCATCTATTGGCTGATTATCACTTCGTTCAAAAATGCAGCAACAGTTAATCAAGGGCCTTATTTTCTGCCTTGGATTGACTTTCAACCCAGTATGCATGCTTGGTATGAATTATTTGTCAGCGATTATGAGGACACCCTCCGAGCCTACATCAATTCAATCATCATTTCATTGTCGGCAACTGCCCTTTCTGTCCTTATCGGATCGATGGCTGCTTATGCACTTAGTCGAGTACACTATGCCCCCAACCTCATCACCATTCTATTCTTCGTTTTTCTGGTAGCACTGACCTGGGTTTCCATCAGTGCTTTTGATGTTGACTGGCGAGTGGCCCTGGCTGTAGGTGTGGCATTATTCTTTTTCCTAGCCCGGGGTGTGGGGCGTCTCCACCAGATACACCTTCACAATGGTGATATTCTGTTCTGGATCATATCACAGCGTATACTTGCCCCGATTGTTGTCGTCGTACCAATCTACATGATGTTCCAGTCAGTACGCCTGCTGGATACCCATATGGCTCTCATCCTGACATATTGTGTTGTGAACATGCCCATTGTGGTCTGGTTGATGTTTGACTTCTTTAATACAATTCCAAGAGATTTGGAGGAAAGTGCCCAACTTGATGGAGCCACAATGTTTGGAACATTCAGGGAAATTGTACTGCCACTTTCTCGTGCAGGGTTAGCTGCAACGACACTTTTGGTTATGATTCTCAGCTGGAACGAATATCTTTTTGCTCTTTTTCTATCAACGACCAAAGCGCAGACAATGCCTATACTTGTTGCTGCCATGAATGCCGGAGAGCGGGGTATACTATGGTGGACAATGAGTGTCGCCATCATCATCATGATCTTGCCCGTCGTCTTGCTTGCAGTAATTCTACAAAAATATATTTCCAAGGGCCTTCTGGTTGGAGCGGTAAAAGGATAGCCAATGGCAGAAGAAACCGAAAACAGAAACGGGTCAGCAAAATCAATTTCAATCCGTTCAATGAACAAATACTATGGAAGTTTCCATGCGCTGAAGGACTTCTCAATTGAAGTTGAAGCGGGGGAATTTCTGGTTATTCTTGGTCCTTCCGGCTGTGGAAAGTCAACCGCACTACGTATGATCGCCGGTCTTGAAAGCATTTCTTCAGGTGAGTTACTGATTGGTGATACCAACGTTACAGAGGTCTTACCCAAGTATCGCGATATTGCCATGGTTTTTCAATCCTATGCACTCTATCCACATAAAACCGTTGCTGAAAACATCGGCTTTCCATTGAAAATGGCCAAGGTTCCAACAAACGAGAGGCACGCAGCCGTACAAGTTGCTGCTGAACAGGTTGAATTGCACAACCACCTTGATCGGTTTCCTAGTCAATTATCTGGTGGTCAAAGGCAACGAGTCGCCCTGGCAAGAGCCATTGTTCGTCGACCCTCGGTTTTTCTTATGGATGAACCACTTAGCAACCTTGACGCAAAGCTTCGCGGAAATATGCGTGCCGAACTTAAGCACATGCAAAGTGAGCTGGGTATCACCACAATCTATGTTACCCATGACCAGATTGAGGCAATGACATTGGCGAATAGAGTTGCGATCATGAAGGACGGTGTCATTCAGCAGATTGGAACACCAAAGGAGGTATATTCCGACCCAGTCAATTTATTTGTTGCAGGTTTTATGGGTTTACCTCCAATGAATTTCATAAATGGGACAATCACAGCCGGAAAATTTTTGACCAGTGATGCAGAAATTGATGCATCAGGTATTCCCGACACCAAACAAGCCACTTTTGGATTTCGACCTGAAGACTGCAAGGTGGTTGCTGCCGGAAAAGGGCTAATTGATGCGAATGTTTACACCGTTGAGATGACTGGTGATCAAGTTCTTGTGACTTTTGACCTTCGGGGAGGTCATCTTGTTGTAAAAATGCCCAAGGATTTTGAAATTGCAACGGGAATATCAGCGGGTATTACACTTGATAAAAACCAAGCTTACTTTTTTGACAGCGAGCATGGACCACGACTCCACGCAAACCAGATTTAAAAATTGATTTGGTGAAACATCAATGGTGTTTTTGTGTCAAAACTTCTGATTGGAAATCAGAATATTTGATTGAATTGGCTGAAGAACTATTGCTTCATATTCTGTTTGTACACTGAACTTCAATATTGGATGCATTCAAATTCTTCCATGAGGCGAGATTTCAATTCATGAGTTTTGTAGCGGCATCTTCGAATTCCTCCACTGCCAATAATGTTCTTTTGTCATTTAATAGAGCACGTGAAATATTTGGAGCAATGGTAAAGTGGTCATGACCCTGAGCCGCAAGTCGAACCAATTGATCTGTTGTCCGTAATGAAGCCACAAGAATATGTGGTGCTGTTTCTTTGGTCTTGTTCCGAATCGCCAGCATATCAGAAAGCACACCTAGGGCTGGAATACCATTATCAATCATTCGACCGAAATAAGGAGCAATGTAATCAACACTTAAAAGAGTTGCGATGAGCATTTGCTTGGCATCATAGGCGGCAGTTAACAGTAAAGCCCCGCCAAGTTCTTTTATGGCTCCAATATTTCTGACAGCATCTTCAGTTAGTGGTACTTTGACAACGGGGCGAAGTCCTGCGGCATTGCCGTGTTCATAAAAGGTACCAGCCCAATCGGTATAACCCTCCACAGGCCCATATACCTGTGCATGAAGTTCCATGGCACCAAGGTCAGCTGCCTGACGAGCCATCTTACCCCAATCAATTGTCGGGTAAGAAAGGCCCGATCTGTAAGCCAAGGTTGGATTTGTTGTAATCCCATAAAACAAATCTGTGGACATGAGATCATGCCAAACTGATATGTCGGCAGAATCAATATAAAATCTCATATTATTATTGCCTTATATGACTGCTAATTTATTTATAGATGCTATTCCCTGAATTGCAATCAAAATAAAGGGCACAACTGTTTATTCAAACCCAAGCAATCTATAGCAATTTTTTGGGGATTATATACTTGACTACGCACTCCTGAAGCAATCACCCCACCAACTTGTCAAGATGATATTCGAACTGCCTCTGCCTCAACTCCCGTTCCCTCGTCAATTCCTACCGGCAATCCAGCCGTTCAACAATCCCCACCTGCCCCACAATGAAGGGGCTGATTGCAGGATTTTCAGGAACCGCCTTCCCAAGTCCCGGAATCCCATGTCCCCTTCCCGATTGGAATGCCGCAAGAATTCCCTCCCTCTTCCGCACTACATGAAACAGGTGTCTTGTCATGACATCCGGTGTTTTCGACGTTGCAACACAACAATCGGCCCCTGCCCACAACCGAATGGACATCAAATCCACATGGCCTGCCGATGCACCGCCCTGGCTCATGGCAATGGAAGCCGGTTCGGCATTGAATTGATTGTGATGGCCGGATGGCTTGATACCACCGTTCATGACAGGATACTCACCCGTCATGGCCATGGAGGTTTCATTCAACCGGGTTCCGGTTCGGATATCGGTGACATCTCCGGTTTTCATCAGGCGGGATTGTTCAGGTCGGGAGGAAAATTGCAAGCCTGCATGGTCAGGTATGTAATCCCAAAAAATGTCTGAAGTCAGGAAAAAGTACTTTACATTGGCCAGCGAAATCATCCATAATAGGCATCGACGAAAAAACTTAATGGAGAAAAACAATGAGAAAATTGATTATATTTCCTTCTATTATGGCCTTGATCCTGTCATTTTGTTTTGCCTTTTTGCTCATGCCGCAGTCCGCGCTTTCATGGGTCTACCACCCCTTTCAGCTTCAATCCTCCCCAAGTGATAATACCAATGATGATAGCCAGTGCAGGTCGCCGCAACTCGCCGAGCCTATCGTAACGCCTTCTCAGCTTGTGGAGGAGTCTGAAACCGTCGTATTCAGTATCATGAAACCGCGCAAAACCTATGGGGTTGTTCGCTACAAATTTCGCACCAAAAACGGCACAGCTGGCAGTCAGGATTATGTACCAAAGGAAGGTACCATAACCTTTCATAGGTTCGATACTCATAAAGAGGTCCGAGTTGAAACCCTCCGAGACCATATTGCCGAGGAAACCGAAACCTTCGAGCTGGAGTTGTATGACCCAGAGGTAAACTGGTCACCCCAATGGAATTATTGGCATACCCCCTACCAGCCCTGCCCTAGTCAATGGGTTGAAGGGTTTGACCGTCTCCCGCGCACCCGCGCCATCACTGCTAGCATCGTGGACCCCAGTGGCACCAGTTACGAGGACCAGAAGTATGGCGAAGGGTATGAGGGCCAAACGTTCGGTGAATGACACTCCATTTTGCTTCTCCATATAAAGGGGGCATCGTATCGTTTGTGCATCGATCTACTCTCAAATGGTACAATAACGCAATACTCCTGCTGTTATTGTACCTATGTCCCCCGGAAGCGAGTTAATTTAAATTTTGGGGATTATACTTAAGTGACCATTCTTTCAAGTTTGAAAGAATGGCGTATCACCAAATGTCATGAGCCCTTTGTTGAAAGCCGAACCAAAATCAACTCGATAGAGGCACAAGCAAAATCCAAAAAAAGCAGGTTAGATCCTGCAAAGGTTACTTAAAGTATGTAATCCCCAATGGTTTGAATATCCGGAGCTTGCTGGAATGGTGGTTTGGAAAAATTGTTTCACAATGCCCCAGAACTTGAGACAAGAGTTTGCAATCTTGTCAAATGTGGTCGGCTTTGGCCAGAATTTGATTGGATTTGGAAAAAATTTGTGAAAAGCCTGTGGTTTTTGAGGATTATAAAATTGAAAAACCGATATTTGAAAATCATGCCATCTCCAATTAATGGATAAAAGAGATTCCCTTAAATTCAATATGAAAACACTTCTACTCCCTCCCACGAAAAAGTCACTGGTTGTGGCTTCAGGTATTCTGGAAGATGGCGGAATGGTGGCTTTTCCGACTGAGACCGTATATGGTTTGGGAGCAGATTCATTCAATGTGAAAGCCGTCGCCAAGGTATTCAAGGTCAAGGGAAGGTCATCATCAAACCCTTTGATTGTTCATGTCAAGGATTTGGAAATGGCTTCGGAACTGGCTTTGTTTGATGATACATCCCGTCACCTCGCAAAAATATTTTGGCCTGGTCCCCTAACCTTGATCCTACCGATAAAGAAATCCTCAAAAATACCCGATATAGTGACTGCAAATTCAGGATACATTGCCCTTCGGATACCATCAAATGCCATCATGCACAATCTAATTGGACTGTTCGGAAAGCCCATTGTGGGTCCATCTGCTAATCTGTCCGGAAAAATCAGTTCAACCTCACCCAACCATGTCTTATCCGACTTCAATGGCAAAATAGATGCCATAATTGATGGCAAAGACTGTCCCATGGGATTGGAATCAACGATATTGATGTGTGATCATGCCAAGATCCGGATACTTAGACTAGGGTTTGTTACCAAAAAGGAAATTTCAGAAAAATTGTCCGACTTGAACATTGAATCCTGCCTTGAGGGAGAAAGCGTACCTTCACCAGGTTCCAAATTTCGTCATTATTCCCCGGAGACTTCAATTGTCATCAATTGTCAGGAAAAAGGAAAAGATGATATTTTGATTGGATTTGGAGAGTCTGCTGATGCTGAATTCAACCTTTCTGAAAAGGGCGATTTAGTTGAGGCAGCAAAAAATCTTTATCATGTCTTGAGAGAAGCAGACCAGAAAGCCCAATCTGCCAATTCAATGCGCATCATAGTCTCACCTGTTCCAAATTCGGGATTGGGATTGACGATCAATGACAGATTGGAAAGAGCAGCACGAAAGGATTGAACTGCCTGGGAAAATGGTTAGGCCGTACCACCTTTGGTTGACAGTAAACCTGGGTCTACTCCGATTGATTGAATTGCGGATGACCAAATATCGTGGGCATCCGTATCAAATACCAGATCCTTTGAACCTTCTCCAACAAGCCAAACATTTGCCTGTAGTTCATTCTCAAGTTGACCCGGGGCCCAACTGGCATACCCCAATGAGAAAAGACGCTTGTCAGGACCTTCCCCTTTGGAAATCTCCTCCAGTATGTGCAAGCTACTGGTAACACAAAAGTGTTCATTAATTACTTGCGATGACTCGTAATCGGTTATATCGCATGAGTGTAAAATCATTGCCAACTCACTATCAACCGGTCCACCAAAGTAAACGGGTATCTGTAAATTATCCCATACCTCAGCTTTTTCCTTTCCTACCTGCTTACCAAATTGAATGAAACCCGCGGGTTTGTTGATTACAACTCCCACGGCTTTGGATTCATCATGGTCAAGAATCAATATGACACTATCTTGAAAGTAAGGATCATCCATTGCCGGCATGGCAATCAACAGTTTGCCGGTCAGGTAATGTACGGGAGGTTTTGTGGAACCTGAAATTGGACCGTCATCCATTTTATTGCTTTCAAACTTGAAAGGTACTTCAAACTTAATCATTGGCAGATAGAATAACTTGTTATGAAAAAAATGAAAAAACAAAAACGACCATTAATAAAGATTTCCTTTATCAGGTTCTTCTACATACTGCTACTGATAGGTTATTTTAACCCCTCAATGGCAAGCGAACCTGAAAATTCTGGTCTGGCCCTCTATAATGCGAGCATACCAGAAGATATCTACACCATTGAAATTCTGCATGGATGGAGGGAGGAGAAGAATGGCATTGAGGTTCACAATGCAGGCATTGACATAAAATTGGTTGAAGGTTGGAAAACCTATTGGCGCAAAACAGGAAATACAGGAATTCCCCTATCTATTGAATGGCTTGCCAAAAACAATTTCCAGGACTACGAAATTCACTGGCCCAATCCATCCATTGTCGAGATGGCTGGAGAACAGTCCATTGGTTATACCGATAGGGTCATATTTCCATTGCAAATCAAACCTGAAAAGTCAGGAATGCCCATAAGTGGTATTGGAACAATTTTCATGGGAGTTTGCAAGGATGTCTGCATTCCTGTTTTCGAGGAAATTTCAATTGACCTTTTGCCATTCCTTGAAATGGATTGGCCAGCTTTACATGATTCCTTACTGAGCAAACCAACAGTTTGGGCTCCTGCAAGCCACCAGGATGAGATTGATTGTACAATAAATTATGAAACGGATCCTCCGGTGATTTCGACAAGTATCAGTACATCACTGCTCAATCCTGAGAAACCATTCCTTGCGATTTACGAAAGTACAGCCGATCCGGTATTTTTCTACAAGCCCATGGAAATTCTGGAAAACCGTGAATTTAGTGTCATCTATACCAATTTTGAATTCCTGAAAGACAGTAGCAAGAAACTGGATACTTCCAAAATCCTGCTAACAATACTTACCGATAACCATACCTATGAAATCCAGGGATGTTAAGAAGTCAGATTTTATATCTCAAATATATTTCTTACAAACAATAGTTTCTGTTTATAAGGATACCTCCAATGGAAATATACTAAGTTTTGTTGCTTCATTTGTAGTAAAATTGCTCCATGTATTTATCCAAAGATTTTCCAATTTTTATTACCGACAATTTGCTTCCTCTAGTAGTCGTCTTTTACTTCTAGTAAACTTTGTATGATCAGTAAGATTATTTTGGTCGTTCTGCCCGATATACCTTTCCACCAACCAAGTTTCTATTTTTAAAGTCATTGGCTAGATCGTTTTCATTTGTATGCAGGATTGCTCCAAAAACCCTTGCAAGTGCCAATTACATTCACATCATTGGATTTATTATCTTGGGGTATTCCTTTTTCTTCGTTAATTTAAAACCATTTTATTTCCGGTGCTCTTCCAAACGAGGCATTATCTCTACAAGATTACAGGGAAGATTTCGTAGGTCCAATTGTGATTTCAGTATGCCATCCCAAGCATCCTTACAAGCACTTGGAGAACCTGGTATGGCAAAATAATAGGTTCCGGCATAGACACCTCCACAAGCTCTTGACTGTATGGCTGATGCTCCAATTTTATTGTAGGACAGCAACGTAAACAAAGCCGAGAAACCAGTTATTTCCTTTTCATAGATACTGTGGTGAGCTTCAACTGAAACATCCCTGCCGGTTAAACCTGTTCCCCCAGTGGTTATCACCACATCCACGTCAGATTTTTCACCCAATTCCAACAGTCTTTTCCTAATGAGGTTAAACTCATCCGGTATTATTTCTTGACAGACCACCTTGTGACCTTCACCGGCTGCTTTATGTGCCAAAAGCTTGCCTGATTTATCATCTTCCTTAGTCCTGGTATCGGAAATGGTCAATACAGCAATATTGACTGGTACAAAAGGATGCAAATCACCGGAATTCATATCAGCTCCACTAGCTTTTTCTTGATTGCCAGTACATCCTGCCAAGTGTTTTTTTTGAAAGTAGGATTTCTCAACAGGAAGGCTGGATGAACAATCGGCATAATGTGCAAATTATCGATATTCAACCATTTTCCCCGCAATTTGGTTATACCCTGCTGGTTTAAAATTGCAGTACAAGCGATGTTACCTGACAAAACCAATATTTTAGGGTTGATCAATTCAATATGCTTTATGACAAATGGCCGAAACATTTCGATTTCATTTTTAATAGGGTTGCGATTTCCGGGTGGTCTCCAATTTATGGTATTGGTGATATAGAATGAATCATGAGGCTTTGAATTGGATCGGGAAATTCCGGTTTCAGAAAATATCTTGTCCAAAAGCCGGCCTGATTTACCCACAAACGGTTTTCCCTTCATATCCTCTTCGTAACCTGGTGCTTCACCCAAAATCATTAACCAGGCTTCAGGATTACCATCAGAAAAAACCAGATTATTTGAAGTATTTCTAAACGAGCAATGTGGAAATTCCAATATCGCTTTTCTTAAATCCTCGAGGTTGTTGACATCAGCAACCAGTTTTGTTGCCTCTGTTACTGCATCTTGGGAATTGATGTTTTCTTGTGGTGGTTTTTCAACTGATTTTGGATCTGGAGGCTTAATGTCGTGCGAAGGGGACACATTCAAGGTTGGTTTGGCAACTTTTGGGTCTTCTTCGAGAAATCGATTCACCGGCTTTTCACCAATGATTTCATCGACCCCCATTTCAATTTGCCATTTGAGGATCTCTATATTGTCCTTAATATCTGCCATCTGATTGATCAGTCTAGATTTGGAAAAGATTTTTCTTCAAAATTATGAACTGTTTTTTAAATTAACTACCAATTATGCACTTAAATTCTTAAATCAGAAATTAGGAATTTTCTTCCAGTTGGATAGTAGCCTTGAAGGGATGATAACATCAAACACCTATTGGGAATAGAAAATCTTTCCGTTCAGGAAATTGACACCATCCTTGATCGGGCAAATGATTTTGTAAATCTTAATCGCCAATCGAACAAACATTCCCGTGAATTGGAAGGCAAGACCCAAATCAACATATTTTTTGAAAATTCCACCAGAACACAGGCCAGTTTTGAACTTGCCGGCAAGAGACTTGGTGCCGATGTGATGAATTTGGGGGTTGAAAAAAGTTCAGTGGGGAAAGGTGAAACGCTGATTGATACGGCCCTGACCCTCAATGCCATGCAACCTGATATTTTGGTCATTAGACACCCCAGTTCTGGTGCAGCCAATCTTTTGTCAGACAAGGTTCATTGTTCGGTAATCAATGCCGGGGACGGTATCCATGAACATCCTACCCAAGCTCTTCTGGATGCCTTGACAATCCAGCGGACAAAAAAGACCCTTTCCGGTTTGAAGGTAGCCATTTGTGGAGATATCAAACATTCCAGGGTTGCCAGATCAAACATACAGTTGCTCGGTAAAAAGGGCAATCTGATCAGATTGGTGGGACCCCGAACACTTATGCCTTCGGAAATTGAAGAGTTGGGAGTTGAAATCTATCATGATTTGGAGCAGGGTTTGAAAGGGGTGGATGTCGTCATGATGCTCCGGTTGCAAAAGGAAAGGATGGCCGGTGCGATGATTCCTTCGATCAGGGAATATTACAAGACATACGGATTGACTTATGAAAAATTGCAACATGCCGGGAAAGATGCCATCGTCATGCATCCAGGCCCAATGAACCGTGGTACTGAAATTGATGGTAATCTGGCTGATGATATCAACCATTCGGTCATACAAAATCAGGTGGAATTTGGCGTCGCTGCCAGAATGGCCGTGATATGCCACCTTTGTCAGAATGATTGATATGTGAACAGTGGAATCGTAGAGTGGATATTTACAGGAATGCTAGAATTGTCGACCCGGAGGAAGACAGGGTTTACAATGGTGAAGTGGTTGTATCCGATGGTCAGGTTGTCGAAGTAAGCGAAAAAAGGATTGATTCACCCGAAGATTGGACGATTATCGATTGCAAAGGAAGGTATCTTGCTCCGGGTATAGTTGATTTCGGGGTGAAGATTGGCGAACCCGGTGAACGCCACAAGGAAAGTTTTGGTACAGCAGGCCTGGCAGCTTCAAGGGGTGGTGTTACCGCCATGATATCCAGACCTGATACATCTCCACCAATAGATAATCCGGAAACCCTGGAATTCTTTACAAGGAGGGCCAAATCGGCCTCTGAAATTCCCATTTATCCACTTGCGACTTTGACCAAACAGAGGTTGGGGGAACAGATGACTGAAGTTTCTCTGTTGCTTGATGCTGGTGCCGTAGGTTTTACAGATTGCGATTCCTTCATAAACAATTCCAAGGTCATGGCCAATTGCCTGACCTATTGTTCACAAAACAACTCCCTTGTCATAGGACATCCACAGGATCCATGGCTGTCCGGTGGAACTTCTGCAACTTCAGGCAAATTTGCCACTCTCAGGGGTCTTTCAGGGGTATCTCCTATGGCCGAAAGAATAGGTCTGGAAAGAGATCTGGCACTCGTTGAAATGACCAAGGCAGATTATCATGCCGACCAAATTACAACCCGTGAGGGTTTGATGGTAATGGAACAATCCCTGGACAGGGGACTCAATGTTTCGGCAGGAATCTCCATTCATCACCTAACCCTGAATGATCTGGATGTTGGAGATTACAGAACCTTCTTCAAGGTAAAACCGCCTTTGCGTTCAGAGGATGATAGACAGTCCGTCATTGATGGCTTGAAAAGAGGTGTGATCACCATAGCCTGCTCCATGCATACACCCCAGGATGAGGAATCAAAACGCATACCCTTTGACAGGGCTTCAAGTGGAGCGGTCGGTCTTGAAACGCTCCTCCCTGCCCTACTCAGATTATATCATTCGGAAGATCTTGACCTGCCTCTCATATTCAAGGTTCTTTCCTACAATCCATCAAAAAGGTTTGGTTTGAGCTCGGGAAGAATTGCCAAGGGTTATCAAGCTGATTTTGTATTGTTTGATCCGGACTATCCATATATTCTGGACCGAACAACACTGGCATCCAAATCCAAGAATACCCCTTTTGATGGTCAATCACTCCAGGGAAAAGTACTGAAAACCATTGTCGCTGGAAGAATTGTTTTCAACCGGGAAGAAGATGTCTGAACTGTTTGGTCAATCATCAATAACTTTTCTGTCCTTGACAATTCTGTCTTATTGTCTTGGATCAATTTCCTTCGGAATTCTATTGGCAAGATTGTTCAACCTCGGCAATCTGCGTGAAATCGGGTCGGGCAACATTGGCACGACCAATGTACTTAGAACCGGAAATCATTGGGCGGCGGGGCTGACTCTCCTGTTGGATTTTGCCAAGGGTTTGATACCAGTATTGGCTGCCATTATTATTCTTGACGATACGATTCAACTTCAAATCGTAGCATTTGCGCCTTTTTTAGGACATCTTTTTCCCATCTGGCACAAATTCAAGGGTGGCAAGGGAGTTGCAACCTACTTTGGCATAGTTTTCGGAATCTCCTTTCCGGGTGGCTTAATCTGTGCAGTGATTTGGTTGTCCTGTGCCTTTTTATCCAGATTTGCCTCCCTGTCGGCCCTGATTTCTGTCCTGTTCTTCCCAATCGGGCTGTATCTGTTGGATATTCATGACTTCCTGCCCGTTGCAGTAATTATCACCATAATGGTTTGGTTATGCCATCTATCCAATTTGAAAAGGTTATTGTCTGGCAATGAATCCAAAATCAAATTGAACAATTGAATTGCAGGGACCTCATCCCTGATCGCCGATCAGGGTATAAAACCACTCCAAACGAAGCTTTAATGAATGCAAACCTTAAAGAAATTTCCTAGCTAGCTTGCCATCGCGGTTATTTTGACTGTCCTCACGATCCTTGTTCATGAAATTGCGCATTTCGTAGGCGCAATGGTAATGGGTGCTGAGGAAATAAAGATGCATTGGGCAGATGTTACCTACAAAAAGAACACTCTTGATGCATTTGGCGTTGCGCAAACGTAGCTTGCAGGACCGTTCTTGACTCATGTGATTATTCCTAGTGTCTGGCTAAGTCGGGCATCAAGTGTCGCTGCTTTATCACTTGGTCTCGGAGCTTGCAGCCGAAACCTCGTTCTCTACCGTTCACAGTGAAAACGCTGATGGGTAGAGATGTCTCCAGCTTTTCTGGGGACGAGGTGAAAGCGGCATAAGCGTTGGGAACTCACCCGCTACCCTTCGCTTTGGTTGCTGTGGTGCTGGGTGTTGGTGGAATGATACTTTTCCTGACGCGAGCCTATCGCATGGAGGGAGTGTCCCAACCAATTGTACTCTTCACAAGCACCATCGTTGGCATTGTGCTCTGGAATTACGTTGGCCCGTTGGTTCTACCCGGTAGTAGAGGTTACAGTTAGCCTTACCGAGCTCACAACATAACTGTTGTTTATGTATCACAATCTTTTGACGAGTCAAAGTACTCACCTAAAATCATGCAATGACGCTCATCAATCCGTTATAAAACCCAATATATAGGGTTGCACTAACAGCTATGAACCTTTCAATAGCTGCACTCATCGTAAATCGGTCCCAGTTTGCCTCCCCATTCACCATGGAATTTTTTGAGCAGTTCGTCGGCGGGTGTCATTTTGGTGTCCAAACTGTCCCAGAGAGCATTGAGAAAATGCCGCTCGTCCACAAGTGGTTGACTGGAAGAAAACTTTTGCCTTGCCTGCAAGCCCCTATCTGCAATGGCAAGAACCTTTCTGGCCAGATCCAGAATTTTGATTTCACCAACCCGGGCTTCAAATCCATGTCGGGAACTTTCCACCCGCAAGGCTTCCCGGGTTTCGTGATCGAATGACTTTACCAGTTGCCATGCTTCATCCAGTGCATCCTGATCATATAGCAGACCCACCCAAAGTGCAGGAAGTGCACAGAGCCTGCCCCAGGTCCCGCCATCAGCACCTCTCATTTCAATAAACCTTTTTATTCTGGCTTCTGGAAATATTGTCGTCAAATGATCGCCCCAATCCGAATCCAGAGGGAGTTCACCAGGCAATATGGGTAACTTTCCCTTTAGAAAGTCCCGAAACGAAAGCCCCCTTGCATCAAGATAGCGGTTATTCCTGAATACGAAATACATGGGAACATCCAAAGCATATTCTGTCCAGGCTTCAAAACCGAAACCATCATCAAAAACAAATGGCAACATGCCTGTCCTGTCAGGATCCAAATCCCTCCAAACCCTGCTTCGCCAACTCAAATGATCGGTAAACTTACCTTCAAAAAAAGGTGAATTGGCAAAAAAAGCCGTTGCAATCGGCTGAAGTGCCAGGGCTACCCTGAGTTTTCTGATCATGTCGGACTCGGAACTGAAATCCAGATTGACCTGAACTGTACAGGTCCTGTACATCATTTGAACACCCAATTGACCAACCTTTTTCATATAGTCTGTCATCAGTTGATACCTGCCCTTGGGCAGGATGGGCATTTGTTCATGGGACCATTCCGGTGCAGCTCCGATACCCATGAAGCCGGCACCAATAAGGTCACCTATGGTACGGACTTCCTTTAGATGGTTGTTTACCTCATCACAGGTTTCATGAAGTGTTTCCAATGGAGCCCCCGATAGTTCGATCTGCCCTCCGGGTTCAAGCGAGACATTTGCTCCGTCCTTCATTAAACCTATAAGGTTATCTCCTTCAAGGACCGGGTGCCATGAAAACTCATCCCTGAGTCCCTCCAGAAGGGCAACAATCGAACAATCCCCGCGGTAGGGCAAAGGGTTCCGGTTGCTTTGGACAAATCCAAATTTTTCGTGTTCGGTACCTATTCGCCATTGATTTTTGGGTTTGCACCCCTGCTCTAGATATTCGACAAGATCATGGTAATGTTCAATTACCTTGTTGCCTTGTTGGGGAATGGACATTTATTCGATATTCCGAAAATTATTCATGAAAACAAAAAATACAAACTGCTCGATTTTCATCGTGTTACCTATACGTAAAATTGGCCATTCATAACAACCATTTGATCATTTTGGATAAAATCCGACTCGAACAAAGAAGGAACAACTGGCTTCCTATTCAAGAGAACCATTACCGTAATGCCATCTGATCAACGAAAAAGCTGAAACCGCCGCTGTTTCTGCTCGCAAAATCCTTTTTCCGAGGGAAAATCGGCATGATTCATCCAGGGTATCAATCAACTCCCTGTCCTTCTGTGAAAAACCACCCTCAGGACCAATAAGTATCGCCAATTTCCCTCCCCTTGAAACCACTGATGGTATTTCCCCTGTGCATTCTGCCAACTCGTCACAATAGATCAAATCCCTGTCCGGAGGCCAACCGCCAATGATTTCAGACAAGGATCCGGGAGGCATCACTTCAGGCACCTTAAGTCCCCCACATTGTTCCGTGGCTTCCATTGCAATGGCCTGAAGCCGTTTGGTGGAAATTCTGGTGCTTTGGGTAAATTCCGTGATCACGGGTATTATCTTGGAAACCCCTATCTCGGTTACCTTTTCGATGGCAAAATCCAGACGCGCTTTCTTCAATGGGGCAAAAAGATACCAAAAGTCGGGTGGGCTTAACTGTTTCCTTGTTTTCGCTTCACAAAACAAAACTATCTTTTTTGTGGCAATTTCTTTTACTTTTGCCTTCCATTCGCCTTCGCAACCATTAAAAAGGGAAACTGACTGGTTTGACCGAATTCGTAAAACGTTTTTCAAATAATGAAATTGCTGTCCCGTTATTTTAACACCGATACCATGCCCAAGAGGAGATTCCACAAATAATCTTGCTCTGTTTTTTCGAAAAGACATGCCCCATAACTTATGATTGGAGTATAACAATTGCCACTAAACCAGGGTAAAAGAATAGGAAAGATGTATTGCTCAAGACAGATTTACATGAGTTACACCCCTAACCAACCCATTAATTGCAGTTTCATACCTGATAAACCGCAATCTGATTGGCAAATGGGATTCAGGTTTCTCTGCCATTTTGACCTGGTAATCTAATAATGTAAAGCCGTTATGACCAGCAAGGAATACAGTTCACAAATGGTAAGGGTTTCCGATGCATCAGTCGACAACTTCGTATATAAATTCTCACCTGCCTGGGCACTGCCATACCTCCAGATTGCAAGGTGGGACCGGCCTATTGGAACATGGTTGCTACTGATCCCCTGTTGGTGGGGCCTATTTCTTGCAACTACCTCGTCAGGACAGTTTTCAATTCATGACCTTTGGCTATTTGTGGCCTTTGGAATCGGTGCCTTGCTCATGCGAGGAGCGGGTTGTACATGGAATGACCTTATGGACCACAAAATGGATGCACAGGTGGAAAGAACCAAATCCAGACCACTGCCATCCGGTAGGTTATCCCGAAAAAACGCTTTCATCTGGCTCGTCATACAGTCGCTTTTGGCTGCCCTGATTCTCCTGTCTTTCAACACTTTTTCCATAATTCTGGGACTGCTATCCATCTTCCCGGCAACAATTTATCCCTTTGCCAAGAGATTTACATGGTGGCCACAGTTTTTCCTGGGAGTGGCCTTCAATTGGGGAGCCTTGTTGGGTTGGTCTGCCCATATGGGTTCGTTGGGATTGCCTCCCCTAATCCTATACATATCCGGGATTTTCTGGACATTGTTCTACGATACAATTTATTCCCATCAGGATACAACAGATGATAAATTGACAGGTATAAAATCAACAGGATTGTTATTTGGCAAAAAAACCAAGGAGTGGTTAGTGTATTTCCTGCTTGGTTCGCTGCTTTGTGTAACTTTTGCGGTGGGTATTGTATTGTTTGCAAACGGAGGGGGAACAAGAATTACTCTGGCTTTTACATCGATAGCCTTATTCGGGTTCCATATGATGTGGCAGATCAAAAGGCTGGAACTGAATTCACCTGAAATTTGTTTGAAACTATTCCGTTCCAATAGAGATGCTGGATTGATAATTGTTGCCGGATTGTTGTTGGCCTCGTTCTTATGAAATCCCTTTCCTTCCATAATTCAGGATTGAACCTGGAAAAATATGCAAATGGCTGGCTATTTCAAAGTCAAAGAAGGTATCATTTTTGTCTGTTCGGATTAATTCTAGCCTTGATTTATGGGTTGACCCATCTTTCGATATTATTTATCGAAAATCGAACCCTGTCAAAATTTGAAAACCTCACCAGTGATTTTTCCCTAGAGTGGCTGACTGCCAAGCCCAATGGGACGAAGGTGGAACTTTCAGGAACACCACCCAATCAACTTGAATATTTCGGTTTAATATCACTGGTCAACCTGAATTTTGACCCTGACAGAATCATCAACAACATTCAGACAACCGAAACACCCTATACCCCTTCACAGAAACTAGAACTCGTAATGTATTCCAGAGGCAGCACGATTTTTATTTTTGGTTCGTTTTTCAGCCAGGAGCAAAAAACCTCAACTCTTGAATTATTGCGTACGGCCCATCCTGAAAAAACCATAAATGACTTCAGTACTCTGAAATCTGATGTCGTGGCTTCAGAATTAAATTTTGTGGTCGAATACGGAACCAGTTTGTTGAATGGCTTGCCAGATGGACTAGTTGCAATTTCTGGTAATACTGTCCGTGTGACGTCACACTTTGACACCCAGGAAGCAACTGAAAAAATTGCTGCCCAATTGATGCATGACCAACCTGGTGAAGTAGATTTGGAATTGAATCTTTCCTATCCGATACCGCTTTTCAAGCCATATCGCTTCGGCGTGTTCCTGAATGACCAAGATTCCAGATTGGAAATCTGTCATGTTGCGGATGCTGCAAGCCAGAACAGGCTCATTTCATTGCTTAACTCCATCATTCCGGACCAGGATTTGAGTTGCCAAATCGCCCATGGAACACCTTCACCAGTCTGGTCAGACTTAATCAGCCAATTACTTGAGGCATTGACCAATTCCGAGGAAACACACCTGAGGATTTCTGATTTCTCCGTAATCGTGATGAGCAAGAATGAATTATCTGATCAGGTTACTGATTCCCTTGAGAAAATCTTCAATAGCTCATATGGTGAAGAATTTAATCTCCAAATATTGAGCAATACTGATGAATTCACCCAATTGAACCCGGACTTTCTCAGGATTACCAAGGATTTGGAAAACAATTTAACCATTTTTGGAACAATACCGGACAATTCCATCAAGTCTCTCTTGCTAGATATAACGAGCGCCTATTTCCTGAAGGAAGAAATACGTGATTTTATTCAGATTGAAGAAGCAAGCGCTTCAATTGATTTGGAATTGATTGCGACCGGAATAAAATCATTGACCCAACTTGACGTGGGAGAATTGGTTGTTCCTGAAAAAGGATTGTATTTTTCGGGCAAGGTTTCTTCCTCTGAAAAGTATGATTCATTCATTAATCATTTGACATCAGAACTGAATCGTGGAGATTTTATATCCAATGTCGAAATAGATAAAGATGTGATACCTCTCCCCCTGCTTTCTGCCGAAGAATGCAGGAGTGGAATTTCGGAGGTGTTGGTTGACAAAAAAATCACCTTTGATTCTGGTTCGGTCGAGATAAACGAACAAACTGGTGCCATTCTTCCAGACATTGCCGAAGTATTAATGAAATGTGATCATTTGACCTGGGAAATTGGAGGACATACAGACAGTCAGGGTAGAGAATCGATGAACATTGAACTCAGTTCGAAAAGAGCTGTTGCCATTCTTGATGCACTGGTTGAGGAAGGAGTAACAAGTGATATATTAACTGCCATTGGATATGGAGAAAAATTTCCGATTGCCAACAACAGAACTGAAGCAGGTCGGGAAAAAAATCGAAGAATTGTAATCCGGATACTTGAAGATGGAATTGAATAGTACAGGGGGCAGCTTTTCCCCACCTCAAAAAATGATAGTCAATATTTGAACTATGGAACGACTTGAACTGATTGTTATTTTATCACTGCTTGCAGGATTGATGTTTGTTTTGGGTTGGGTTGGCTCATTGATCCATACCAAGTTTTTCCAAAAAACCGATGATCAGAAAATCATCACAGGATTGTATCGGCAAATCAATAATGCCCAGCATCAGAATGAAGAATTGTTAGCTCACCAGACCCAGCAGGAACAATATTGGCAAGAAGAAATTGACCGGCTTAAGGAAGAGAACAACGATTACCTGAAAACCCATAGGCTCTATCAGGATAAAATTTTTGAATTGGAGCAAAAACTCCGGGATAGCGGTTACTGATTCAAAGAAACTTTCCCCATATGGCTTTTGGGTTGTAGGCATCAATCCTTTGAGTTATTCCCCAAATTGTAGTACAAAATCCAATGCCTCATTGAATCAAGGAAAATAGAAGAATGAAAACAGTTTCTCGAAATTATTCTTTCCAAATGGATAAATTGATATTTCAAAACCTTTTCCGGAAAATTTTTACTGTCTTGTTCTCAATCAACCTGATTGTGGTAAACCAACTCCTTGCAGATGAAATTGATGAAATAATTACATCACATGGCATCTCCGTATTCGGTGATTTGAAATATGATGAGAACTTCCTGCACTTCGATTATGTGAATCCCGATGCCCCAAAGGGTGGAAACATGTCGGTCTGGGGGTTTGGTACCTTTGACAGTTTGAACCCCTTCATTGTCAAGGGGAATTCCATACACATCTATTACCTTAGAATTGCCTTCGATACCCTGATGACAGAATCTGATGATGAACCTGACTCGAGTTATGGACTCCTGGCCCAATCAATTACCTATCCGGAGCCAAGCAGAAGCTGGGCCATATTCAATCTTCGCGAGGAGGCCCGATTTTCCGATGGGAGTCCTGTAACAGCCGATGATGTGGTATTCTCTTTTGAAATGCTGAAAACAAAGGGAACACCTGCCTTTCGACTGTCCTTTGAAAAAATTGAAAAAGCTGAAGCACTCAGTGATACCCAGGTCAAATTCAGTTTCAGGGAAGGACACCAGACACGCGATTTACCTGTACTGGCAGGATCAATACCGGTTTTTTCAAAAGCCCATTTCAACGACAGAAACTTTGAAGATTCATCCCTTGATCCAATTCTTGCCTCGGGTCCTTATATTGTTGAAAAGGCTGATGCCGGTCAATTTGCCCAACTTCGCCGACGAGATGATTATTGGGGAGCAGACTTGCCTGTCAACAAGGGTCGATTTAACTATGATGCGATAAAAGTTGTATATTACAACGATTACACCACTGCATTTGAAGGTTTCAAGGGTGGGGATTACGACTTCAGGGAAGAGTATTATTCCAAACTTTGGGCAACAAGTTATGATTTTCCTGAAATAGAAAGTGGCCGGATCACACGTGAAGTAATTCCGGATGGTCGTCCCTCAGGAGCCCAAGGCTATTGGTTCAACCTACGCCGGGAAAAATTAACAGACTCGCGGGTAAGGGAAGCAATCGCCATGGCATTCAATTTCGAATGGTCAAACAAAACGCTGTTCTACGATGCATACAAGCGTACTGACAGTTTTTGGGAGAATTCCTACCTGCAGGCAGAAGGTTTACCTTCCGAAGGTGAACTGGCACTGCTGGACCCCCTGCGAGGGCTAATCCCGGAAACGGTATTCACTGAACCTGCATTCACTCCCCCAAAATCTGACCCAGACAAGTTGGCCGACAGAAGAATTATACGAAAGGCTGGCGCTTTGCTGGACGAGGCCGGATGGGTACTTGAGGAGGGGCAAAGGGTCAACGCCGAAGGAGAGAAACTGAAGATTCAATTTTTATCGGAAGGTGAATCTTCCCATAGGATTATCACCCCTTTCATTGAAAACCTGCAGGCCTTGGGGATTGATGCATCCATATATTCACCGGATTCTGCTCAGGTCAAGAATCTGGAGAAAAATTTTGATTTCGACATTACCTCCCGTCGTTACAGCCTTTCCCTGACTCCGGGGCAAAATCTCCGCTCCATATTTGGTTCGGCGAGTGCGGAATTGACTGGAAGCTACAACATTGCGGGCGTCTCAAGCCCTGCCATTGATGCTCTTCTGGATGCAGTTGAGAGTGCCGAAACCAGAGATGAACTCACGATTGCTGTACAGGCTCTGGACAGGGTCTTGCGATCCATGCACATTTGGGTTCCCAACTGGTATTCCGGAACACATCGGGTTGCCTATAGAAACATTTATTCCCGTCCCGAAAACCTGCCACCTTATGATCTGGGGGAAATGTATCTTTGGTGGTATGACGAGGAAAAAGCCAAAATTTACGAAGAAGCCGGATGATCATTCGTGATCAACATTGGCCAATCAATATCAGCAGCACCTGAAAAAGGATCATCAATTTATTGTTTGCTGAATGGGGTACGGCCTCACGGCTATCCGAGTCGATTTTTCTTTCAAACACGATAGAATAATTATATTGACATCAACAAGAATAATATCATCAAGGCAGGTGAAACATGTCAGAGCAAAACTGTCTCGTGGATTTAGCCTGACAAGTCCTGTCCGGCTGTCCGTTTCCTTTTCAATCCATGCCGGGATTCCGCATGTTTACATTGGAGATCTACAAACCATTCTCATGCCTTTCCCTCCCCCATCGAGGAACAGGTGGGAATTGTCTGAAAACTTTATTGCTAGGAGGAACTGACGAGGGAAAGCGAATTGAGGCAGAGGCAGTTTGAATACCATCTTGACAAACTGGTGGATTGATTCGTTGCCAACCGTCTTTATAGGTTCCAATTTTAATTACTGTATTGAGTAAAATTACTCAATACAGTAATGGAAGATAATGGTAGAATTTACACATCCTCAGTTTTCAACTTTGTTAAGTCGCTTGAATGAAAAGCCAAGACGTATAATTTATGTTTTTGGACCCCGGCAGGTTGGAAAAACAACACTAGTGAAACAAACTTTACACAATCAGGCTTTACCATTTAAGTTTGTTTCAACAGATGAGCCCTACTCAATCGAAAATACCTTGAATCCAGATTTTGACCCAACCCAGGAAAATAGGGATCTCTATTTACTGGATAGTAACATAAGAGACGGAAGGTGGTTAGTAAGAGAATGGGAGAAGGCTAGGACATTATTTAATAAAAGTGAAAAGGGTTTTATTCTTGCCATTGATGAAATCCAGAAAATTCCGAATTGGTCAGAAATTGTCAAAGGGCTTTGGGATGCAGACCGAAGGAAGAATCAACAATTCCACGTAATATTGCTAGGTTCAGCACCCTTGCTAATGCAGAAGGGGTTGAACGAAAGCCTTGCAGGTAGATTTGAAACAATTCAGCTTATGCACTGGTCGTTTTCTGAAATGTTGGAGGCTTTCGAATTTGACCTTGATCAATTCATTTACTTTGGAGGATATCCAGAAGCAGCTTATTTGGTCAGTGATCAGGACAGATGGAGAGAATATATTACCGAAGCAATAATCGAACCAAATATAGAAAAAGATATCTTAAAATTACAACGTGTAGCCAAACCGGCTCTACTAAAAAAGCTTTTTCATTTAGGTACAGATTATTCAGGACAAATTTTGTCATATAATAAAATGCTTGGGCAACTAGATGATGCCGGCAATACAACAACTTTAGCCAGGTACCTCGAACTCTTGTCAATGGCCGGTCTCATTACTGGTCTTGAGACTTATTCATTGAAACCATATCGGATAAGGTCATCAAGCCCAAAATTGAATGTGTTTAACACGGCTCTAATTTCCGCAAGTTCAGATTATTCATTTAGTCAAGCCAAATCTGATAGAAGCTATTGGGGACACTTAGTCGAAAGTGCTGTTGGGGCACATCTTTTGAATACAAGAAAATACAATACAAAATTGTATTATTGGCGTGAAAAATATCATGAGGTGGATTTTGTACTGAAAGTAGGCCCAGATTTAATAGCCATAGAGGTAAAAAGTGGAGCTCGTAAACCAAATTTAGACGGTCTGTTTAAATTTAAAGAGCGTTTCCAACCTACTAAATCTTTCATCGTTGGTGAGGGAGGAATCCCATTTTCAGAATTTTTCATGACTCCAGCAGATGAATTATTGGAGATTGAATGACCAAATACGTTGAACGAACATGTCATGAAATAAAATCTTCTAATTCTAATGATTTACGAATATCCCAATCTCATTCTATTAAGAAATGGCAGGATTGTTCCGCTTATATATTGCTTGGACCACCAGGTTCAGGAAAGACAACGATTTTCAAGCAAGAAGCTGAGCAACAAGGTGGGGACTTTATTACTGCAAGGGATTTTATCACTCTTGATCAAGAATATAACAAAACCCCACTATTTATCGATGGACTTGACGAACAAAGGGCCGGTGAAGGTGATGGGCGCACAACATTGGACAAAATCAGAAATAAACTCAACAAACTTAACAAACCAAAATTTCGTCTTTCTTGCCGTGAAGCAGACTGGTTAGGTTCTAATGACGAGGAAAATATCAAAAAGGTATCCCAAGACAATAATATAAAGATTCTTCAACTTGATCCTCTCAATTTAGAAGATATTCGCCAAATTCTCAAAAGTGATGAATTTAATATCCCAGACCCAGATCAATTTATTTCCCAAGCTAAAATCAATGGTCTTGATGGGCTATTTACAAACCCACAGAGTCTAAAAATGCTGGCCTTGGCAGTCGGAACTGGAAACAATTGGCCTGAAAACAGAAAAGCAGTTTTTGAATTGGCATGTGAATCACTAGTAAAAGAACACAATGAGGAACATTCTATAGCAACAAGGTCTAATCGCAGTAACATCAATGCTTTGATAAATGATTGTGGTCAACTTTGTACAATCCTTCTTCTAAAAGGTCTTGAGGGTTTCGCCGATAATGAAAATCATAATCACATTTTATTGGATGAAATATCGGGAATAAAGCAAAATACTATTAGATTTTGTCTACAAAGCAAGTTGTTCAGTTCACCATCTCCTGGAAAATACATACCAATACATCGGCAGGTTGCAGAGTTTCTGGCAGGAAGATATTTGTCAAAACTTGTAAATGAAGGGCTCCCAACAGCAAGAATTCTTGCGTTGATCACTGGATATGATGATAGGGTGGTTTCAGAACTCAGAGGCCTTTCAGCATGGTTTGCATCACATAACAAACTTAGCAGAACTGAAATTTTTGCGAGAGATCCCTTGGGAACAATACTCTACGGTGATCTAATTACTCCAGATATGGAAAGTGAGATATGTAAAATTCTCAATTCAATTTCATATTCGAATACTGAGCAATCTTTCCTTTTAGTCCTGCTACAAGCACTTCAACAAGGAAAGCCTCTACCTAGTATTACAGATAACTTGGTTAAGATAATTTGTGATGATGGATGGTGGACAGGAATCAAGTTATTGGCGGTAGATGTATTGGCGAATTATCAAGAAGGAAATATAATAAAACTCAGGGAAATATGTGAAGAAATATATTCAGGTAAGATAAATGATCCTCAAGATAGTTTGCTTGGTCGCGTTTTGTCGATTCTCTATCCTACAGCAATATCGGAACTGGAAATACTTAAGTACCTTAAACTTCCTAGGGAATCATTTAGTTTATTGGAACAATACGAATATTTCTGGCGTTACGAATTACCTAACAAATCCAACCCTAAACAATTAAGCGTAATACTTGATCAACTTACAGAAAAATTCTACGCACTGCCTCTAGAAGTACGATCAAAAGGAATAACCCGGTATAGTCCAAGGTGTTTCACTTCAATAATTTTGTATCATTTTCTACAGAAATCAGAAAATGATATTGATCCGGACAAATTGTTCAAATGGTTGGGTGTTACGTATAAGGCAAATTCAACGCATAAACTTAATTCTTCCGAGAGCTCACAGATACGTCAGTGGTTAAGTAATCATCCAGATATTTGGAAATCATTATTAAGTAAAAGTGTAAATGAGTGCTCCAAAAATTCTGAAAGCTATGACGAATTGTTTCGTTGTTTGCATTTAGAAAAAAAGGGAAGATTGTTTGATTTTGTATCCCCCTCAGATTTTTGCGATTGGTGTCTTGACCAAGCTTTAATAGCTGAAAACCCGATAGTTGCTAGATGGTACATTACACAGTTAGCTGACCACTTTTATGAAGGAAGTTTCAATAAAAACCTTAACCTCAAAACCACATCCAATGCCTTAGAGAATAAGGGTGACCTCTATAAGATATTTAACACAAGAATAGAAGAATTATCAAACAACCAACAATCAGCTGAAACTAATTCTGGATGGACTAATAGAGGTTTGCAACAAAGACCTAATTGGCATGACCAAGTGAAACCATATGAAAAAGAAATTCGCAATAACACAGTTAGTCCAGTTTTGCTTCACAATCTTGCTGAAGTATATTTTGGTGAATTTGATGATGTTCCTGAGGGCAATTCACCAAAGGAAAGATTGGAGCATGTCTTAAACGGAGACCAAGATTTGGTTGATGCAGTTATATTAAGCTTTTCTGAAAGTCTCTTACGAAATGATCTACCCACAGTTAGCAATATTATAAAGCTTGACTCGCAATATAAACGACATCCACTATCCTCACCATTACTGGCTGGTTTTGAAGAAAAATCAAAGGAAGGTGAATCATTCCTACCAAAATTGGAAGACAAATATTTGCGTTTGTGTGTTGCTGTTTATATTACTTCCATCTTGAGTAAATATCTTGAGCAACAATACCCTCCCTCATGGTACAATTGGATATTGTCAAATCATCCTATGATAGTAGCTGATGTATTGGTGGAGTATGCTTTAACCACTCTTAGATCAAAAACGAGTAGAACTAAACATCTCTATGATTTGTCATTCTCCAAAGAGTATGAAGAGGTTGCGAAATATGCTGCTTTTAGAATTTTGAAACGATTTCCAGTCAGGTGCAAAGCTGATCAATTAACTCAGCTCGGTTATCTTTTTTTCGCTGCAAGAAAGCATAATTCTCAAAATCTACCAGAATTAGTTAGCAAAAAGCTCAAGCACAAAAGCATGAACATAGAGCAGCGTATTTACTGGTTGGCACTGGGTTTATGCATAGACCCAGAAACTTATATTAAAAATGTAATAGATGAAATTCCAAGGAATGAGAGAAGAATAAGATACTTTGCCAATACTTTAGAAGAGGAATTCTTTGCCTTTCAACCTGACTTGGAGGTCAGACTAAAGGTTAAAGTAATTAAACTGATAGTAAAACATATTGGAAGTTCATTTTTCCCCTATCAATTAGTTTCTGGCAAAGCTGGATTCGTAACCAGAGAAATGACCATTGCAGATATTGTCAAAGATTATGTTAACCAACTGTCTAATATTTCTTCTGAGAAGGCAACTCATGCCTTAAAGGAACTGGTTTCAGATAAACAACTAATACGTTGGAAAAACTATCTGGAAGATGCTCACCAGCAACAAATGGTAACCCGTCGTGAAGCTGAATTCAAATATTGCGGTTTGGAAAATGTCCTTGGAACCTTAGAAAATAAAAAACCTTCAAATCCAGCTGACCTAACAGCTCTGACTTGCGATTATCTGAATGAAATTGGAAACAATATTCGTAATTCCAGTTCTTCAGATTGGAAGCAATACTGGATTGTAGATAGTCATGAGAGTCCCCAAAAACCTTTGCAAGAGAATTTATGTAGGGATAATTTATTATCTGATTTGAATTACAAACTTCAATCACTAGGGATAGATGGTCAACCAGAAGGTACTTACGCTAACGACAAGCGATCTGATATTCGCATCTCCTTTCCTCCGTTTAATGTGCCTATCGAAATAAAGAGAAGTTGTCACAAGAATCTTTGGACATCAATTCAATCGCAATTGATTGCTAAATACACAAGGGATCCTCATTCGGAGGGTTATGGAATTTATGTTGTTTTCTGGTTTGGTGAATCTGAAAGTTGTAAGCCACAAATATCTCCAAAAGGAACAAGGCCATCAAGTCCTGATGAACTTCATCAACAATTGGTAAATTCTCTCACTTCAGAGCAAAAAAATAAATTAAAGTATGCGTTATTGATGTTTCAAACCAAAAGATTTCCTAAAATCATGACTCTTCATACATTACTATCCGTTCAGTGGTTAAATTTCTCACAAGTACATACCAACTTCATCCCAATCAATTAAAATACGTTAATCATGGGGGTTTATAAAGATAGGTGGGCGGATGTGCGATTTTCCTCCCGACCGTGAAGAGGACATGCCGTTCCGGCGCAGAACCGGCTTGAATTGTCTTGACAGGCAGGTGGATTGTTTCGTGGTCAACCTATCTTTACAAGTCCCATTAATTTCCCTGCTTGGAATCACTGTTTTGGATTGCCGGTTGGCCATAACCTGCAACTACACCATAATGGAATATGCCAAGTTGGCCATGTGTGACAAGAACATACCCGTCCAGATTCATGACGTGGATCCAGGTATTTTACCCGTTAGACAATTGATGCCATCCCGATCAGCCCCGTACAAGACTATGAAGGAATTGAATGCCTAGATAGGCTTGTGGGATTTGTGTGGCAACATGAAGAGGTTTGGTACATTTGAGGAGTAGGCTGAGTTCTGATCAAAGGAAGAAGTGTGTCCGGATGGTTAAAATGAAGGTAGTGATGTGTAAAGAGGGGGGGGGCGGATCTTGTTAGTGATTTGGACATTTTTGGGAGCTTTCGCCTAAAATGTAACTGGTGATGAACATGTTGTTTAAAAATATTCCCGGTTCCATTTTGAATTCAGCTGAAAATAGAGGTGCCTGTTAATTAAGGAAATCATGACTATAACCATGATTTTTTCTGTAATCTGCTTTATTTTCTCTGGGAAAAGTTTGAATTCAGTTTCAATCCATACAATTAAATGGAATTTGCTGCTGTTGCTATTTCCATCGATCCAAGGCTAGCTCATCAATTTCCTTGCTTTCGACCCATGCTTCGCCGTTTTGAGATATTTCCTTCTTCCAAAATGGGGCTCTTGATTTCAGAAAATCCATGAGGTAATCGGCCGCTTCAAAAGCCTCCCTGCGATGTTTGGAAGATGTGGCCACCAGAACAATATCCTCACCAGGAACCAATTTGCCGTATCTGTGAATAACGAGGCAATCGATGAGCTTCCACCGTTTTACGGCTTCAGCCATCATCTTTTCAATGGCCTTTTCGGTCATTCCCGGATAGTGCTCGATGAGCATGTAATCGAGGTGATTTTCAGGGTCACTGCGAACCTTGCCCAAGAAAGTGACAATCGCTCCGGTTTCTTGATTCAGGTTGGAAAAGTGACCAATTTTCCCATCCGGGAAAAATGGTTCCTCCTGAACAGACAGTTTCATGTCACCCCCCAGTCATAGGCGGGAAAAAAGCAATTTCATCAGCCTCGGTAATATCCGAATCCATATCTCCCAATTCCTGATTAATCGCGACGCATAGGGATGAGGTTTGTCTGAAGGCCAATTTGTATCTTTCACCCTTTTCCCTGAGTTCATCGAGCAGCTCATTAACCCTGACGGCATCAGTTTCTATTGATTCAGAGGGAACACCAATCCGTTCCCTCAACCAGGAAAAATACAATACCCTAACCATCATTTTTGGTTCCCATCAAGCCAAGTGCCGTTTTGAAATACTCCAAGCCGGTATAAATTGTTTGAATTGCTGATAACCAAATAAGCACGATACAAGCCATGTCCATAAGGGTTGTCCCTGAACCCGCAACAGGTTGCAATAAAAAGGCAGTAAACGAACTACTTCCGTCAACGATTATACCCGAGAAAAAGGTCAATGAAATCGCGATCATCTGAAGGGTGGTTTTCAGTTTGGCTATGAAGGTAACCTGAAGATTCAAGCTTTTGGAGGCCAGGTATTCCCGCAAACCTGAAATAAACAATTCCCTGAAGATTATTAATCCTATGGGTAAAATAATCCATGAATTGAATTCATAATAAGTGATGATGATGATCCATGCCATGGTGACCAGAATTTTATCGGCAATCGAATCAAGGATTTTCCCCAGTTCTGAAACCATGTTGAATTTTCTGGCAATGTAACCATCAATGAAATCGGTTGTTGCAGCACATGCAAATACCACAAAGGCCAGAATATCAGCTACGGGCCTTGCCAGAAACAGGAAGCCAAGCAAGATCAAAAATCCGGCAAATAAACGAATTATGCTCAGTATGGTTGGAATGGTGATGGTCATGAAATAATATTTCCCATGATTTATTCGGTATCGTGATAAAACGCATGGATGGTTCGGGCCATGCTTTCCGATATGCCTTGAACAGCCTTCAGATCGTCAATACCAGCATTTTTTATCTCCTTGGCTGACCCAAAGTGATGCAAAAGGGCATGCTTTCTTCCTGCTCCTATCCCAGGTATGGAATCCAATGATGACTTTCGAAGATTTTTTCTTCTTGCCGACCTATGTGTTCCAATGGCAAACCTGTGGGCTTCATCCCTGATCCGCTGGATAAAAAACAGTAATGAGTCATTCTTTTCCAGCTTGAATCTGGACGAATCGGCAAGGTGTATGGTTTCGATATCATGATCTCGATTGGGCCCTTTGGAAACGCTGATGAGAGAGATTTCATCAAGTCCGAAATTCTCCAGAACTTCCTTGGCAGCCATCAGCTGGCCCTGCCCCCCATCAACTATTATGAGATTTGGCCAAAGCATACTGTTCTTCTCTGGATCTTCCTCCAGCAATCTACGAAATCGGCGAGTGAAGACTTCCCGCATCATGCCATAGTCATCACCAGGGGTCAGTTGCTCGTCCCTGATTTTGTATTTACGATAGGAGGATTTGAGAAACCCTTCCTTGCCGACACAAATCATTGTTCCGTACTGGTACGATCCCTGAATGTGTGAATTGTCATAAACCTCGATTATTTCCGGTATTTCATCCAAACCAACCTTTTCTGCAAGTCTTTTGAACAACAATATCTGGCTTGCCACCTCCGATAGTTTCCGGGTCAGTGATTCCCTTGCATTTCGTACTGCATTCTCGATCAAAAGGGCTCTCTCCCCCCTTTTTGGAATGTTCAGTTTTACCTTGGCGCCCCTTAGTTCACTAAGCACCTTTACCATCGGATCATAATCCTCAATGGGATGGGATAGCAATATTTCCCTTGGAGGGTGCTTGTTGGAATAAAACTGACCCAGAAAGGCCTTGAGAATTTCTGCTTCGCCAGCCCCTTCTCCCGTTTTTGGAAAAAAGGATTTGTTTCCCCAATTCTGATGGGACCTGATGAAGAAGACCTGTACACAAGCCTTGCCATTTTCCAGACTCAACCCAATCACATCGGCTTCGGAAACTGTTTGCGGATTGATGCCCTGTACCGACTGTATCTGTGTCAATGCCTGAATCCTGTCTCTGAAGGCCGCGGCTTTCTCAAACTCCAGCGCCTTTGAGGCAAGTTCCATTTTTGAAGCCAAATTCTGTTGAATATTGGAGGTTTTCCCTCGTAGGAAACCTTGAGCATCATTGACGAGCTCGGCATAACTTTCTTCTTCGATAAGTCCTACACAGGGGGCTGAACATCTCTTGATCTGGTATTGCAGGCAAGGTCTTGTCCGGTTGTTGAAAATTGTATCAGAACAGTTTCTTATCAGGAATACCTTTTGAAGTTGATTGATTGTCCTGTTGACGGCAGCAGCAGAGGCAAACGGGCCATAATGCTTGCCGTTCAACTCCCTTTTGCCCCTGTGTTTCCTTATTTGAGGAAAGGGATGATCTGTTGAAATGTAGATGGTAGGGAAACTCTTGTCGTCCCTGAGCAGTACATTGAAATGAGGTTTCAATTGCTTGATGAGATTTTGTTCAAGCAACAGAGCCTCGGTTTCGGTTTTGGTTGTCAAAAACATCATGGATGCTGTCAACGAAACCATTCTTTCGATTCTTCCTCCCATGGCCATGGGATTGAGATAGTTTCTTATCCTGTTTTTGAGGTGTTTGGCTTTTCCAACATACAAAACCTCACCCTTGGAACCCAGCATTCTGTAAACGCCGGGACTCCCATCGAGTGTTTTGGCATAATGCCTGATGCAATCGACCCCTCGCAAGCCAATTTGATGGTCGGCTTCATTAGTCATCGCTTATAGCCTGAATCATAAATCCTATTGTAAGCAGATGGAAACAATTTGAAAAAGAAATAAATATTTGTTTCAAGGCTATCTCAAAGTAAAGACTCAGAGGATTTACAAATTCTAAAATCCTTTTGAAGGGGAACTAAATCTTACCTATTTTTCTAACTTTTCAAAAATACGCTTGTAAAGGAATTTATTTAGCATCAATGTTTTCAGAAAAACAAAACTTTCTTGAATTAACCGGAATGAAAAAATGATTTGGATAAAATTGTCCTGTCATTAATGTGAAGTTAAATCTTAACTAGGTTTTGGAATTAAAAATTCTTTAGATCCAACAATTCCCATTTAATCAAATCTCAATCCAAAAAGACCGCCGGTTTCTGTTTTATCAGTAAGTTCCACATCCAGGATATATTTCTGTATATCAAAATCAGGGGGGAATTCATCTATTGGAAGTGCATCCGAATTAAGGGTTACGATATACTGGAATTTTTTTTCTTCAGCGCGCTGGGCACCAATTTGCAATACCTTGGCGACCTGACGGCCATCAACTCCATCAAACAAATGGCTATCATGAATTAAGAAACCGGTGGATCTATCCATCTGGGAGTTTAAATCCATTAGCATATGATCAAAACAGAAAATCTGCATTTTTGCTATTCCTTCACTACTTTGACCTTCAATTTTTACATCGAATTTGGGCCCTTTTTCCCCGCTATCAATTATCAATTGCCCAGCCCTTTCATATAAGGATTTGGATAATTCCTCGAAAGTCCATATGGCCTTGTGAACTATTTGTGAACGTTCATTGATATCTTGGGATAGTTTTTTTTCAAGCTCATTCATGTCAATTTTATGCTGTGTTTCACGCTCTTTTAATTCTTGAGCCACCTCTAATTCCCGTTGGAGAGTTTGAATATCACCTTCTAACCGACCAAGCTCTTCTTGCAATTTTAAATACTGGTCCAGAGCGCCCCCAGTTTTCAAAATATCCATTATCGTAGACCGACGTTGATCTAACCTCGTTTTTTCTTTTTCTCGTTTCTTGATCCGATTTTTGGCTGAAGAAATTTCTTTTTCCAAATGGTTTTTTCTGTTTGAGATTATCTTTCTATGAAACTCCTTGGCCGTTTTAATTCGTAAATTTATCAGTTCTGGTATTAAAATACCCGCTTCATTATACAGAGTTTCTAAATCCATCTCCCCTGGTTCTGTTTCTTCAATAAGTGAATTCTCATTCTCACTGATTGACCTCCTATCAATTAAATTTTCTTCACCCAATAAAGCAATTTTCCCTGTCAATTCGTCAGCTTCTTTTTCAAGTTCCCGATATTCATTAACAATTTTAAATGAATCAAAATTTGACTTGATCTGTTGTAGATCATGTGTTTTAACTGCAATTTGTGACCTTATCTCTGCCGGCTTTCCAATTTTATAAGCAGTCGAACCCCTAGCCCCAATACTTTTAAGGTCCCTTGTATCCTTAATTTCAACTTTGAGTTTTTGGAAATCTGTAGCGATATTCCAATCTAAATCTAATAGATAGGAAATTGCCACCTGCTCGTTCCAAGTTTGTTGCTGATTAAAAAATTTGGTGGGCTTCTGGAAAGCACCATCCTTGATTCTGCGAGCAAAGTAGGGAAATAGAGACCGGAAAGTAGGGGTGAAATCTTGGTCCGCATCAGTTTCGAATTTTAATTTGAACAAAAAATGGCCTAGTACTTTCTTCCAATCTTCATTAGAAATTTCTACTTCGCCTTTTGGGGGATTAGTTTGAGGTACAATTGGCCAGTTTTGGGTGTTGCCTTTGAGCGAAATTTTTTGATTAGTACTTCCAACCCTGGAGACTACCATATTTTCCCCATTCAGTTCAAAAGCCATGCTAAATTTACAGTTCTTTAATTCTGGTTTTCGAAATATGCTCTTGGGAGTTGATCTAGCGCCAAAAAGGAAATGAACCAATTCTAGAAGACTTGTTTTTCCAGCACCATTTCGGGTTTGCAATTTGGTTGCATTTGGACTTTTCTGAGCAAGGAGAATATTTAGACCGGGAAGAAAGTTAATTGTCTTGAATGATTTCAGGTCACTCTCAATAGTTCTAATCATAATGAAGCTCGAACTATCAATTGGTTTTCTGTCAACCTGATGGCACCTATTATAAATAGGAAATCCAGACAAAGTATAAACCAGGAATAACTCACTGGAGATAATTTTTTATCTGTGGAGCGGCTTCTTCTGATTTCATCCCACAACCCAGCAATTGTTAAAGGTCTGGTTAACAAACCAAGAATTTCACCCCCCAAACCAATGAGTGACCGATCTAACCTTATATGTTTGGTAGGTAAAATCATTCTTCATCAAGTTCTGGATCTTCAAAGATATCACAATTGTCAAACAAGTAAGCCAAAACTGCCATTACAGCAGCCTGATGATTTGGGCTTTTCTTTTCAAAAAAATGGGCAAATTTTTGTAGATACATGAAAATTTCATCAGCTGATAGGTTATAGGCATTTAACTCACAGTATCGATTTCTAAATGATTCAGCAATTTTTTCCCCCATTTCGACGGGTCCTGATTTTTGAAATAATATTTCTACTAACCTAACTCGACTCCGTCCAAGAAGTAGAAGGTTAGAAGCATCTTCAGATAGATTGTTTTTTTCCAATTTTAGGTGAGATGGAGGGGGTGGAAGTTCTTGTATTGGGTCTAGATCAGCTGTCATTAAACTATCAATAACTGGTTCCAAATCTTCCAATGTCATGCTTTTAAATGTTTCTTCTTCTGGAACTGGTCCAAAAATCATTTCCTTACTTTCATGATTTAACCTTGAATACAAATTTGTGAATAAATCTTCTTTGGTCCAAGAAGAAATACTTATGCAAGGGTTATCATTTCTTAATTTATCAAGTGTTCGTGCAACTTCTGGAGGCAAACCATTTGGGTCATTATAAACAAAGATCCATTTTTTCATAAAATCAGGCCAATGTTTCTTTGCTCCTTCAAAATCTGAGTTGATTTTATTTATCGTATTGGTAATCCTAGGTCTTTCAGGAGCATAAGCCTGAAATATAGTTCCAGTACTAATTTGCCTTCCATCACATTTCCAATCCCCTTGTTTTCCATTGGGACGAATCCGTTCGAAATCATCACTCCAAACATACTTGGCTAATTCGCAAAACCAATCTTGAAATTCCAATCCTTTTTTTGCAAGAAAATCATATTTAAAATTAATTTTGTAAAATGCTTCTTTCATGGAATTTAAATATTTTTTCTTCACTCAAAATCAAAAAGGTATTCTGCAAAGTAGAAGTTGGTCAAACACAAATCCAAAAGTATTGAACTTGTCTTTCCAGGCAAATGTAACTCAGCACGTGATTATTTATTATCTCAACTATCCACACTTTATTAATACCAAAATCTAAAACCTTTACTTCAGGGAAAATTGCACGGCTGAACTAATTTTCATTGATTTAAAATTCCTGATCCCAAGTAATTGGTTCAAAAAATTAGCCTAACTTGTACACTAGGAATTAGAAATTTAAGTGCAAAAACATAATTTCTTATCTGATAGGATTAATAAGTATTGTTATGACTTTTCTGTACAAAATGAATTTTCTAACTTGATCCGGACAGTTCCTATAATTATTGGGGATAAAGGCTCAACATTGATTAAATTATGGAGCCACATCACCTATTGTAAACGGCATTTTCAAGTTAAAATTGCATTGATAGTGATTAAAAGAGACCCAAAGTTAAGAAATCTGAAAGTTAATAATCTTCACCAAGGTATTTAGGATTCCAGGTTAGATGTTGCCCACTGTCTGTACAAATCAACTGGCCTGTTACGGAAGGGGAATCGATAAAATAATTCATCGCTCCGACAATATCCTGGGGATTGGAACCTCTCCTCAGGATGGTATTGTAGCGTTGATTTGAAAAATGCTCCTCCGATTGTTTATCCATTTTTATCGTGGGTCCTGGTCCAATTGCATTGACCCTGATCCTTGGTGCCAACGAAATGGCTGCAGTTTGGGTAAATGACCAAAGAGCCATTTTGGCCAAGGTATATGTAGCAAAATGGGACGTGGGCTTTAGTACTCTCTGATCAACCATGTTGATAACCATCCCTTGGGCAAGAAACTCTCCCCTTTCATCGATTATTTCATCTGGAACCTGATGGGCAAAGGCTTGTGTCAGAAAAAAAGGGGCCCGTAGATTTGATGAAATGTGATTGTCCCAACTGGTCAGGGTAGCATTTTCGATAGAATCATTGGTGAAAATGGAAGCATTGTTTATCAACAGGTTCAAGGGCTTTCCCAAGGCTTCCCTGGCATGAGCAATCACATCGATTGTTTGTTCGTGTTCAAGTAAATTTGCCTTCACTGTTAAAGCTTTTATCCCCAATGAAGATAATAAATTTGTTAGAGTTATAGCCTCATTCTCTGAACTGTTGTAATGAATGACCAGATCAAAACCCCTTTTTGCCAAGGCAGAAGCCATCTCCTTGCCCAATCTCGTTGCACCACCGGTTATCAATGCTGCCCGATTCCTGACTGATTCATTCATTTACGTCATACCTGTCTATCAAAATACAATTCAAATACTTTCTTAAATGTGAATGGGTTGGATTATCCACCATAGCTGATAATACCAGAGGTAATTCGGTATTCAAAACTTTATATCCCGATATAGACTAAATTATGGTGAATATAATTGCTAAATTGAACTATGGGAATGTTCACGCTTAATTTGAGATCCCTCTAAACCAGTGAAATGAAATGTATCTAATGTGGATGGTAGCTCAAGAGTGAGGAGGATAATCAAAGAAGAGAAATTGGATGTAAATTCCATTCTTTTGCGAATGCGATTATCCCCTCAATTTAAGAGTAAGTACTTATTATTCTTCCATGATTTCAATTATCACCCTACTTGGGTAAAGGAACCAACTTTGGTTCTACATAGTTGCCCTTTTGTATCTTGTAACCTTTGGCTAGCAACTGTTTCTTAAAAGCCTCAACCAATTCATCAAAGTGACCCGATTGTTTGAGCATGAAGCGATACTTAAACAAGGTCTTATGGTCTGGAACCAAATCCAATGTTTCAAGGCCAACAAATTTCTTGAAGGACATCCTGTCCAAGAGCATGGATTTCAGCTGTTTGTTACTCAGGCCATTCATCTCTCCTAGCAGAAGTTAACGGAAGATTACAAGGTAATTCCAAGAAGACCCACCATTAATACTTACTTGTTGGGGGACCAAATATCTCTTCAAGGACTGAGGTAAAATAATCCTAGTCTGCCAAATACCCCATACTTTGCAGATCTTTTGGTTCATTCAAGGTTTTGCGCTGTGTCGGCCCCTCTTACGCAAGTGACGTTTCTTCATGTCTTCTTAACTGGCTTATGAACAATTGTGAATAAACCTTTTTTTGACTTACAGTGCATTAAAACAAGGGCAAAAATGTCAGAAATTGAAAGTTGATTGGAAAAGATATTTGTAGGATAGCAAATTAAGTGACCTAGAGTCGAAACTTCTCCCAAAGTGAATTCGCCTTGAAATAATCCAATGTTGAACTTGTGACCTGTGCCCCAAGGGAAGATAGGAATTTCTTCTTTTTGACATAGGAATTGAATTTCAAATCTTCACCGAATTTTTCCTTCATCACCGGAACCATATGCCCGATCTGGTCGACCAATCCGATTTCTATTGCCTTGCGGCCTGTCCAGAATCTACCAGTAAAGGCCGATTCATCAATTTCCTTTCCCTTTCTTCTTTCCGTGACATAGGAAATGAAGTTCTCATGAATCTCCTTCTGAATCTCCTTGAGTTTTTCAACATCATCAGGGTTTTCCGGAAGGAATGGATCAAGAATGTTTTTTTCTTCCCCAGAAGTATGAACCCGTCTTTCAATGCCAACCTTGTTCAACAGTTCCTGAAATCCGAATGAAGATGATATGACACCAATCGAGCCAACAATCGAGTTTTCATCCGCATAAATCTCATCACCAATTGCTGCTAACCAGTAGCCCCCTGAGGCAGCAACATCTTCTACAAAAGTATAGATTGGAACTTCCTTTTCCTGCGACAATCTGATTATTCTGGCAGCAATAAGTGAACTTTGAACTGGTGAACCGCCTGGTGAGTTAATCACCATAGCTACTGCAACGGGCTTTCCTCTTGTAAAGGCTTTTTCAACAAAGGGAGCAACACCTTCGTCAGATAGTTGGGATTGCCTCATTCTACCACCAGAGGCAATTACACCCTCAAGTCTAATGACGGAAACTACCGGTTTGGATTTCCTGAAGGGTATTCTTAATCGCCGAGGTGATTTTTTAGAGGAATCTTTGTTTTTTGATCTTTTGAAAAGCTTTTTCATAAGCACCAGAACTAGTGATGATTAAAGGCAAAACAAGTGTCGGAAAATTTATTTCCACAATTCACCTTGATTTGCGACAGTAGTTATACACCCCTGATCTTGGGAAGCACCAGAAACTCCCAAGGGCTGGGAAATACACCCACCGGTACTTCAATTATACATGGACCATCGTGATTGATTGCTCGTTTCAAAACGGGCTTCAATTCCTCTGGCGAATTGGCTCGCAAACCCATGGCCCCAAATGCCTCGGCATATTTGACAAAATCGGGGCTGGTAAGATCAGTGGCAATGATCCGACCACCGTATACATCTCTTTGAAAGTGCTGAACATTTCCATAGGCATGATCTTGAAAAACTATTGTCGTAAGGGGAATATTGTATTTCACGGCTGTTGCCAGTTCACCCAAGCCAACCAAGGCACCGCCATCGCCAGCAATAGCCACAACCGGAACATCCCTTCTGGCATGAGCAACACCCAGCGCCGTTGGAAAGCCATACCCCAATGTTCCCTGATATCCGGTAGAAATATATGTCCTGGGCAAATATGCCTTATAAGCAAATCGTGACACATAACCTACCTGGGTAAGCTCATCGACATAAATTCCCTCTTTTGGCAGTACATCACGAATTGCTTCAAGATAAGCTATTTGGGGTTTCAATTTATGTCTGATTTCCTTCCATCTCCGTTCAGATACTTCCCCTACCCTCTTCACCCAATCACTTCGCTTGATTTCATTCCCTTCAAGTACACATATCAATTCTGGCAAGGCATCTGCCAAATCAGCATTTATCGCCACATCTGTCCTGGCACTTCTGCCAAGTTGGGTCTCATCAATATCAATGTGGATTACCTTCAGGTTCTCATCCTGTCCCCATTGATGAACCTGACTTTGAAGTCTGGTACCCAACCCGAGAACAACATCAACTTCATGCCAAAGGTCATATCCTATCGGCAAATTGATTTTCAACGGATGATCCGCAGATACAACACCCTGACCGTTTTGATATGACATAACTGGTGCTGACAGCGTCTCCATAAGTCTATTAACCAGCAAACTGTGATTTTGTGCACCACTTCCAACAACAATCACTGGTGCCTTGGCTTCGATCAATATATTTTTGGCTTCTTCAATTTTGTCCAGATCAACTGGGAGTTGACTTGATTTTTGTTTGCTTTCACCACACTCCCCAACAAGTCGGTCCCAGACATTTACCGGGATTTCCACTCCAATGGGTTGAGGCCTGCCATTGGAAAGTGCATTGAAAACATTTTCAATGACTTCTCTTGCATTGCCACCTCCGATAATACGATCAGAATACTTCGTCAGGCTTGATAAAATACCCAATTGATTTGGAATCTCATGTAACAACCCATGACCCTTGCCGATTTCTTCCAGAGGTATTTGACCAATAATTCCCAGGACGGGAGCATTGACGGCATAAGCTGTACACAACGCTGCAGTGGTATTCAGGAAACCCGGACCGGGAACCACGCAGAATGCCTGTTTGTTTCCGGTTGCTAGTGCTGCTCCAGTTGCCATGTAAGCAGCCCCCTGTTCGTGGCGGGAAACGATGGGAGTAATTGAATCCGTATAGTCATAGAGTGTATCAAAAAAAGGATCGTTTTGAACACCAGGCAAGCAGTAAAGTTGATCAATCTTATTTTTGATCAACGATCTTATTACTAATTCAGCTACTTTCATTGTCATGGTTATCCCTCTTGATCAATAAAAGCCTACTGCAATATCTTGGATTCCTTAACACAAGACAAATTGATTTCAATTCAAGAACACATTTGGCCATGGTAAATTGTCAGTTTTTTGTAACTATTCAGGTAAGGAATTTGTCATTAAATCGAATTTCAGTAGATCTTTTGTCTATAACTTGAAAAATTTAGAATTTTATAGACAAAAATGTAAAGGATTATACGGAATATATATTGATAAATTCCGATTTTACCTATCTACAGCGCACTCAGGATACCTAAGTGCCTCAATCATAAGTCACAAAAACAATAAATAATGATGCTGTTTACCTTGAATTTCAGAATTGATTTGGAACCAAAGATGGGTTTTTTGTCTGGAAATGTATTGAATTTGCTACATTTTTGGACTTATGGAACAGGCTCTAAATAGTTATAACTGGATTTAAACATTCGCGCCAAAGAACGACAAACGGCAAATAAGCAATTGGAACAAGATTTATGAAGGAAGAAGGAACAAGTATGGAAAAACTTGACGGCGAAGGCATGAATATTGTGGAACATAATATTGGAAAGTTGAAAGAGCTGTTTCCAGAAGTTTTTTCAGAAGGAAAAATAAATTTTGAACAACTCAAAGAACTGCTTGGGGAATATTTGGTTGAAGATGAGGATCATTATAATTTTAAATGGTATGGCAAACGCAAGGCTGGTCGTTTAGCACAAACACCGAGTCTAGGAACATTAAGACCTTGCAAGGAAGAAAGCGTTTATTGGGATACCACGCAGAACCTATTTATCGAAGGTGAAAATCTTGAAGTTCTCAAACTGCTACAAAAATCCTATCACCGCCAAGTGAAAATGATCTATATCGATCCACCATACAATACCGGTAATGATTTTGTATACAAAGATAACTTCAAAGATGGCATAAACCACTATCTCGAAATGACAGGTCAGCTCGATAGCAAAGGTAAAAAAATGGGAACGAATTCCAGTACTGCCGGACGTTACCATACCAATTGGCTGAATATGATGTATCCACGTCTAAAATTGGCAAGAAATCTGCTTCGTGATGATGGTGTAATTATCATTTCAATAGATGATAACGAGTCAGAAAACTTAAAAAAAATATCTGATGAGATTTTTGGTGAGGATAACTTCATAGGTTGTGTTATGTGGAATAGTACCAAATCAGTAACTAATACAGCAATTATTTCAGTTGGACATACCTATAATCTGGTCTATGCTCGTCGGAGAGATTATTTCAAAGTGAATAGACACCATTTCAGGTTGCCAGAAGATGGTGATGGTTTTTCAAACCCCGATAATGACCCTAAAGGTCCATGGAAGGCTGATCCTTTTCAAGTAGGGGGATGGAGACCAAATCAGCAATATGAAATTATTAACCCTAACAATGGTAAAGTTTATTTCCCCAATGATGGTTGTAGTTGGAAAAATGATCATAGCCGTTTCAAAGAACTTATGGAAGAAGGGCGTATTATCTTTGGTTTAACTGGAGATGGCGGTCCACAGAGAAAGCGTTATTTATCAGAGGCAGAGAACAGGGGAAAGGTCTCAAAGACTTGGTGGGATGATTTGGGAACAACTACTAGTGGAACGCAATCTGTAAAGGATTTATTTGAAGGAAAGTCTGTTTTCTCTAACCCCAAACCAATTGATTTGATATCTCGCTTTATAGAACTGGGTGACCATACAAATAAAGGGATAGTACTAGATTTCTTTTCTGGGAGCTCAACAACGGGACATTCTGTTTATCAACTTAATGTAAATAAAGGTGCAATTAGAAAATTACTGTTAGTTCAATTACCAGAAAATATTGATGAAAATGATCAGGACAATTTACAGGCTATAGAATTTTGTAAACAGAAAAAAATTCCTTTGAAAATAAGTGAAATTTCCAAAGAGCGTCTTCGTAGAGCTGCAAAAAAAATTCAATTAGAAAATCCTGATTATAAAGGCGATCTTGGTTTTAAAGTCTTCAAACTTGATAGTTCTAACATTAAACGCTGGGAAGCTGATTTTAATACGCTTGAGCAAGATCTATTAAATGCCATTGAAAATATTAAGCAAGATCGCACCAACGAAGATATTCTATTTGAACTTCTTCTGAAACAAGGCCTTAAGCTAACAGTACAGATTGAAACCCTTACCATTAAAGGAAAGACCGTTTACTCAATCGGTTTGGGGGCCTTGGTGGTGTGTTTGGAAGAAGACATTTCCATGGATGTAGTGAATGGCATTGGTGCATTGAAAGAGGAACTAGAACCCGAAATCATGCGGGTTGTGTTCAAGGATGATTGTTTCAGAGATGATGTCGTTAAAACCAATGCACTGCAAACGCTCAAGCGTTACGGTATTGATGATATCAAGAGTTTTTAAGAGTCGCTCAGATGAAGATCAAATTTGATCCCAACCAGGATCACCAACGCCGAGCATGGGAATCCGCTGTTGGCGTGTTTGAGGGTCAAGAACTGAACAAGACCATCTTTTCCATGCCAAGAATTAGCCCGATTGATTTGTTTGATGATAATATTCCTAGCCAAGTTGATAATGGTATTGGCAACCGGCTGCAATTAATTGATGACGAAATACTTCAAAATATCCAAAAGATTCAACTCAGCAATGGCTTGAAACAAACCAAAGAGCTGCAGGGACGTGATTTCACTATCGAGATGGAGACCGGAACCGGCAAGACATATGTCTATCTGCGTTCCATCCTTGAGATGAACAAGAAATACGGCTTCACCAAATTCATAATTGTTGTACCGAGCATTGCGATTAAGGAAGGTGTTTTGAAATCCTTGCAGATGACAGAGAGCCACCTCAAGGAACAATACGACAATACCCCGTATGATTATTTCCAATACGATTCATCAAGGCTTGAACAAGTCCGTAGTTTTGCAACCAATGACTATCTGCAAATCATGGTGATCAATATTGATGCCTTCCGAAAGAGTTTTACTGATCCAACCAATGAGTCCAAAGCCAACATTATCCACCGCTGGAATGATAAAATGCAAGGGGTGCCAATTGATTTCATCAATTCAATTAATCCGATTGTGATTATTGATGAACCGCAAAGTGTAGACACCACGGTCAAATCGGCCGAAGCAATAAAATCCCTTAATCCGCTGTGTACGTTTCGATATTCAGCTACTCATGTTGACAAGCACAATATGTTGTATAAGCTGGATTCCATCGATGCCTATGAACAAAAGCTGGTCAAGCAAATAGAAGTAGCCTCCATTCAGGTAAGAGATGGTCATAACAAGGCTTTCATCAAGCTTCTTGCAGTTGATAATAAAAAAGGGCACCGTGCCCGTGTTGAAGTCGATGTAAAACACGAGTCAGGTACAAAAAGAAAGACCTTTTGGGTTAAGCAGGGTACAGATCTTTTTGAGGATGTCACCAAGCGAAGTATTTATGAAGGTTATATCATCAATGATATCTATTGCGAAGAAGGAAAGGAGTATATTGATTTCCAGAGCAAGGAAGACATAGTAAAACTCCACCAGACGATTGGTGATGTGGATGTAGATGAGTATAAGCGCCTGCAAATCCGCAAAACCATTGAAGAACATTTGGAAAAGGAACTCAAACTCACACCAAAGGGTATAAAGGTTCTCAGTCTCTTCTTCATTGATAGGGTTGCAAATTACCGCGATTATGAAGCACCGGATCTAAAAGGCAAATATGCCCTTATCTTTGAAGAAGAGTATGCGAAAGCAATAATAAAGCCGAAATATAATGACCTCCTTGCTGAAATAGACACAGATAGCCTTCCAGGTATTGTTCACGATGGTTATTTTTCACAGGATAATAAAGGTATTCTAAAGGATACCAGAGGGACAACAGCGGCGGATGAGGACACCTATAGCCTTATAATGAAGGATAAAGAGAAACTTCTTAATTTTGATTCAAAACTGAAATTTATCTTCACCCACTCTACCTTGAAGGAAGGATGGGATAATCCGAATGTTTTCCAAATCTGTACGCTGAATGAAACAAGTTCAACCATCAAGAAGCGCCAGGAGATCGGTCGCGGTCTACGCATATCAGTTAATCAAGAAGGGGAGCGGGTTCCAGGGTTTGATGTCAATACACTGACTGTCATGGCCAATGAATCATACGAAGACTTTGTTGAAGGTTTACAGAACGAAATCGAGAAGGAAGAAGGAATAAAATTTGGTATTGTTGAAAATCATTGTTTTGCCAATATCGTCATTGAAGAAGAAAACGGAGAACAAGCATTCCTTGGAGCAGAAGCTTCAGATACCATTTGGAATTCCCTTCTGAAAAACGATTACATTGACCAGTACGGAATGGTAAGGGATGAGTTGAAAATAGCACTTCAAGAAAATGATCTGAAGCTTCCCAAACAATTTGAAGAACAACGAGAAGCGATAAGGACAACTCTAAAGAAAGTGGCTGGTGGCCTAAATATCAAGAATAACGATGATAAACGAAAGGTGTGTCTCAACAAGGCCGTATTTGATGGCCCCGAATTTAAGGAACTTTGGGATCGCATTAAATTCAAGACAATCTATAACGTAGATTTCAATCCAGAAAAACTGATCGACAAATGTGCTGAGAGCATTAAAAACGACCTGATTGTTGGTAAAACGAAGTTCAATTACATTCGTGCACAAACCGAAATCAAAAGAAGCGGGGTGCATGCTACCGAGAGCCACCAATCCACACATATTTATGACGTGCGGGATTATCCGATACCGGATATTCTAAGCTATCTACAAAACGAAACAAACCTCAAGAGAAAGTCGATACTTGATATCCTAATTAAATCTGGACGTCTGAATGATTTCAAGAATAATCCCCAGAAGTTTATTGATGAAGTGAAAGAATTAATCAAACGGGAGATGCGTAGCTTTATAGTTGATGGCATCAAATATCAAAAAATAGGTGATGATCATTATTATGCACAGGAACTTTTTGAAAGTGAAGAGTTGGTTGGATACTTGAACAAGAATATGATTAAAACCCAAAAGTCAGCCTATGATCATGTTGTATATGACTCAAATATTGAATCTGACTTTGCGCAATCCTTCGAGAAAAACGAAGAGATCAAAGTTTACGTAAAATTACCTGCGTGGTTCAAGAATGATACCCCACTTGGGTCATATAACCCTGATTGGGCAGTTTTGTTCAAACTTGATGGTCAAGAGAAATTGTACTTCGTAGTCGAGAGTAAAGGTACAATCTATAGAGATATGTTACGAGATATAGAGGAGGCTAAAATCCAATGTAGTGAAGAACACTTCAAAGCATTGGGCGAGGAAGCTCGTTATTTAAGGGCCAGTAATTACGAAAATTTTGTGGATCAAGCTATTTCACAAGTACCAAAAACTGATAGCTAGAATTTAATGATAGTCAGGATTATAGTGGAATAAATTGGTTCTGGATGCTCAAACATCTGGAAAATAAATTTATACTCTCCCTCATTCATATCTAACTTAACTAATATTATAATATTACTAGTATATGAATTATAATAATTAGTAATGTTATGGTATTACTTATAACACCCGAAAAAGCACACAAACTACTTGTGGTGAATACACGTGCTCAACGGTTACAATTGGGTTTAACACAAAAAGGTCTTTCTGAACGTTCTGGTGTACCCTTGCCAACACTACGCAAGTTCGAGCAAAAGGGACTTATATCGTTGGAATCATTTCTCAAGATTCAAATGGTGCTTGGTGGGTTGGAAGAAATCATCAAAGCCACTCAAATCAAAAATATGCACTTCTCTAGTATCGACGATGTACTGGAAGCTGATCGTTTCATCCCACGTAAAAGAGGGCACCGCAATTGAAACAACTTTTCCCCACCAAGGAAGTTATAATCACTTTGAATTTTGGTGAAGAGACAATGCCAGTTGGGCGCTTGGCATTGCATAAGCGTATCATTTATTTTAAATATGACAGTAGATTTATCGCAAGCGGCATAGAATTATCACCAATTTACCTGCCACTGAAACCTGGATTACAGAGTTTTGATAATTCCCTATTCGAAGGATTGCCAGGTGTATTTAATGATAGCCTGCCAGATGGTTGGGGGCGTTTGATCTTTGATCGTTTTGTACGCTCCCATAATGTGATGCCGGCAGATATAACCCCACTTGATCGGTTGGCAAATGTTGGACCGAATGCACTCGGTGCACTAGTGTTTGAACCTGATTACAGTCAAAATGACATGCAAGATAATATTTCCCTGGACACCCTTGCAAGGCAGACACAAGAAGTTCTTGTTGGGGCATCAGATGATGTTCTTGTGGAGTTAATTGCTCTAAATGGTTCTTCTGCCGGTGCAAGACCTAAGGCGTTGATAGGCGTTAATGATAATTAAGGACAATATTATTCATGGCCTTCATGATTTACCTGAAGGTTTTGCACCATGGATTGTTAAATTTCCAAACACTCAAGATGGTCAAGACGCAGGAGCGATTGAATATGTGTATGCTCTGATGGCCAAGGGAGCTGGCATTGCAATGCCAGATGTACATCTTTTTCCTGCACAAAAAGGTGCTGGTTACTTTGCTACTAAGCGCTTTGATCGGGATGGCACGAAACGATGCCATATGCATACAGCCTGTGGTTTATTACACTCAGATTTTCGTACACCCATGCTTGATTATGAGGATCTTATAGCACTAACGTGTAAATTGACTCGTGATATACGCGAAATAAAAAAAATGTACCAGCTGGCTGTGTTTAATGTACTTGCATATAACCGGGATGATCATTCAAAGAACTTTAGTTTCCTGATGAATCTTGAGGAACTGTGGAAACTATCACCTGCTTATGACATAACATACTCCTCTGGTCTAGGTGGTGAGCAAAGCACAATGGTCATGGGAGAAGGTCTTAACCCAAATGAGAAGCATCTATTAAAACTCGCAGAAGTTGCAAAGATTAATAAAACGCAGGCTCAAGAAATCATTAAATCCACAAGAGTTAGCCTATCCAAGTGGCCCATGCTTGCAAAGCAATATGGCGTCAGTGGTGTAAATATTAAGTTGATAAAGAAAAAACTGAATGTGTAAATTGATTGGATTTTGTAACCCAATTCTAACATTTGGTGCATGATTTCCTTTTTGGCTCTTCACCAATTATGGCAGACAAGTAAATTTCCTTAACAAGTCATCAAATCAAGTCTTTGTACTTACCAAAGTATTTGAATATACCGTAAAGAAAGTACTCCATGTTCGATTGCAAAACAGTCCCAAATATTGTTCATACATTACAATGTAAACTAGGGCCATAGGAAATGAAGCAAGGTAAATTTCCTGATCGCATTTCATGTTTAAAATCATCCTTGGAGTTATCCGGTTTATGAAAATATAGGGAATTATATACCTGATTGAATTTTGCTGATCAGATAATACATTTCCATTTTCAAAAAATGGAAATTACAATGCAAAAGCCGAACTGGGAGAACAAAACGATATGGACTGGTGACAACCTTCATATTATGAGGGGCATGAACTCCGAATCCGTTGACCTGATCTACCTTGACCCTCCATTCAATACAAATGCCAACTATGCAGCTCCCATTGGAAGCAAGGCAGCAGGAGCTGAATTCAAGGATACATGGAATCTTACAGACATTGATATTGCCTGGCTGGACTTGATCGAGGCAAAGCACCCACAACTCAATCGGGTTATACAGGCTGCCATGACCGACAGTGACAAATCATACCTGATCTACATGGCGGTTAGGTTACTTGAGATGAAAAGGCTTTTAAAACCCGATGGGGGGGGGCATCTACCTACATTGTGACCCGACCATGAGCCATTACCTCAAGCTGGTAATGGATGCAATATTTGGACGCAGGAATTTCAGGAATGAGATTGTTTGGCGAAAATACAGTGGAAGAAAGAACAATGCCAAGCACAAATTTACAACCCAGCACGATACGATTTTGTTCTTCGTGTTGTCCGAACAGGCATTTTTCAAAACCGTTTTTGAACCTCTTTCACCAGAAGCCATCAAGGAATACCGACACATCGACAGAGACGGGAGAAATTATCGTATGGCACGGCGTGGAAAGGGATACGAGACCGAAGGTGGTGAAAAACGAATATATCTTGATGAAAGCCCCGGATCGGCAATAGGTAATTTGTGGGTTGAAAAAGGACTTCAATTGGGTCAAGGTTCACGGGAACGAACTGGATATAGAACCCAAAAACCCCTGACCCTTCTACGCAGGATTATAACTGCCAGCTCAAACGAAGGCGACATGATACTGGATCCCTTTTGCGGTTGTGCAACCTCATGTGTGGCAGCCGAGGAATTGCAACGACAATGGGTTGGCATTGACATTGGTGAAAAAGCCGCCGATCTCGTTCAGATGAGAATGAAGGAAAATCTGGGAATGTTGTATGATGGAATCCACCGGACAGACATTCCACAAAGAACCGATTTGGGAAAACTTCCGAAATACAATTCACCTGCAAACAAAACCAGACTTTATGGAGAGCAGCAGGGATATTGCAATGGGTGTTCCACCCATTTTGAAATGAGAAATCTGGAAGTGGATCATATTATCGGTCGGAAAGTTGGGGGAACCGATCATTTGGACAATCTTCAATTACTGTGTGGGAACTGCAATCGGGTCAAAGGTAATAGGGGAATGGAATATCTGATTGCCAGATTGAAGAGTGATAATACAAGAAGAGGATACTAGAACCCGAATCTTCCGGCATTGTACAAACCCTCACTGGTCAAATTCCGGTAGGTCAGGCGCTTGCCAACCAACCCCCTGACCAACTCGCTCATGATCTTGGCCATGTCCAAAGGGCGGTTGTTCTGGCGCCAGACAAACTCGTCAACATATTTCTGCAAATGCTTGGGACTCATCTTGTGGTAGGTTCCCTTGTGGGAACGCTTGAACATTGCCCAGAATGATTCAATGCCGTTGGTGTGAACCATACCCCTCACATATTCCCTGGCACTATGCTTGACCGCTTCCTGATTTGGCAGTTTGCGATAGCCGAAACTGGAATCGGTAAAAACCCTTGTCTTGTCACCGACATTGACATTCTCATGGACAAAACCCCTCAGGGTCTCCCCCTTCGTATCATCAACAACCTTTGCCCGAACCTGTTTTGATTCACGGTTCTTGGCACCTAAAACGGGTTTCTTGCCCTTGCTTCCCCGACCATCATCAACATCCCTTTCATGCTTGTTGCGGTCCTTGCCACCAACATACATCTCATCCACCTCGACAACTCCCTCGAACATGGAGGGCGACTGCTCAAATGCGGTTCTCAATCTCTGAAGCATGAACCAGGCCGTTTTCTGTGTAACATTGATATCCCTGTGCAGTTTCATTGATGATACACCCTTCAAAGAGGTTGTAAAGAGGTAAATGGCCATTGCCCATTTCCTGTAGCCTACACGGCTTCTTTCCAGAATCGTCCCTATTCGGGGACTGAAATGCTTTTTGCAGGTTCGGCAATGATAGGGTTGGCATTCCGAATTGCCATTGTTGGTAACGGTATCGGCTGAATTGCAGTGCGAACATCTGCGGCCATCAGGCCAAATCAATTTTTCAAACCATTCCTGTGCAAATTGTTCGGTGGGAACGATTTCCTCCATGAATTCCATGAGTGAAATCCCCTTCCTGTATGCTTTTCCCGGTGCCTGAATTGCCATATCAAATCTCCTTTGACATGCAACATATGATTTATCCCGATTCAGTCAAGTATATAATCCCCAAAATATATCATATCTGTACTAACTGGGGAAGGCCTACATTATGATTTGAATAATTCTTTGAATTTGTTCTCAAACGCCTTAACCTCTTCATTCGTTAAGGCTGAGAATTCTTTCTTAAGTGCTCGCTTAGATAGTTTCCCATCATTTTGATGTAAAAAGCTTATTAAAAGAGTTGCTGTACGGTCCGGTATATCAATATAATTATTCACGAATGTTTTCATTTCATCATACTGCTGAAGAAACTTAATTTCATCAGGGAGTGTCTTGGTGATGGTCTCATGTACGCATTCAAAAAAGAATTCAGCTTGAGGGTGGCATCAAAAAAAGTGGTAAAGATCAATCGTCTCATTCAAGATTTCAACATTACCCCTGTCGGTAGGACGCCAATCAACAAAAGACAAACGTGGTTGCGAATAAGTTTCTAGTACAGTTGCGTAATCCGAAATACGCTTTAAGATAACTGAGGACACGGGAAATACTAATCCATTGGGTGTAAAACCTGTCTCTATCAATACGTGATGCATTAAGTATCTATGCAGGCGACCATTACCATCTTCAAACGGATGAATAAATACAAAACCAAAAGCAATCAATGTTGCCGCCAACACTGGGGAGTAATCACTGTCTTTAAGAAGTTGTGCAGTTTCAATCAATCCTTCCATCAAAACATCTAGATCCTCATGGTTAGCGGAAATATGACTAGGGATTGGCATATTTGTTGAAAGGCAACGCCTACCGATAAATCCTCCTTCTCTACGATACCCCATTTGTATAGATCTTCTATCACCAATCACCTCATTTTATAGGTACTCCAGGTGTGCTTTTGATAAGGGAATCTTTCCTGCTTGACCAATAATACGCCCCCAGCGTTCCACTCGATTTTGTGGTGGGGTTTCTTTCTCAATAGCATGTGAAGCTTGTGAATCTTCCAATAATAGAAAACTTGCAGCACGAAATAATACATCGGGATGAATAGCACCGAAAAGACCCAGAGCTTGTTTTGATAAATCTTGCTTGATAAACGCATCGATTTTTTCTGTACGTCTGATAAGTGGACAAAATTTTTTACACCCGGTAAGTTGTTCCGAATGCGATGGCGCTTAGAATTACTTGATGGTCCGGCATATTGTAATTTAATATCAATGAGATGAACAAAATTACCTTGCGTAAGATCAGGGATATCAAGCTCAATTTCTTGAAGATATTCAAACAAGAACCAAATACGCCGTGCATATAAACTATTTGGTTGTCGTATTATTGCCTGCTCAAGATCGGATTTATTGATTTTTGCAAACAAGGCATTCAATACAGCCAAATCAATGCCTTCATACCTCAAAGCAAAAACTAAATGGTCATAAAAAACTTTCTTTGGGAGCATGGCGTGGTGTGTAAACCTTCCAGCCATCTACTTCATATATCGTATGTTTTTTCCCAATTGTTGATAAAATTATAGGTAATGGTACACGAAGTTCATAGCTTTGAACAAGATATGCATAACCAACAATTTTGGCATCAGGTTCAGGTAAGATTCTATCAATCATAATGGTATTATTCCATGAAAAACACTTACAAACCGTGAATAATACTTATTTTTGAGCATTTTTTATGAAAAACACTTATTTTGACTGGAACAAAAAATCTCCAAAATGACCCCTAAATAATAGTAACATCTCATGTAATCGTCAAAATAGCTTCACTCCTTGAATGGTTAAAATTACCAACTTCAAATCTTCGGGCCCTAATATTTATCCCCACAGATTATTAATTGGTACTGCCCAAAGATTTTGGCCAAACGATACTACATCTCGACCACGATACAGGACTATTCCACAGATAAAATCATCACCTGTTAATCGTTGCAGTTCTTTCAAACCTTTGAAATCAGAATCTGATAGATAATCACCATGAATACGGGGTAATGGATGTTGGCGGGAATTACTGATCTGAAATCGGTTTTCTTGAATTACATATCTACGTGTATCTACAGTAAATTATGCAACCCTATTTGGAAAACTGAAATTACTATTATTATCAACTTGGGAATATTCGGGTTCGATATCCCTTGCCTTGAGCCAAGCGGGATGGAATATCGCTGGATTGAATTGACCAACCAGGACAATAGAACAAGTGGATATATCTGGCTGAATAATCATGTTTCAGTTCATTCCTATCAATAATTTGGTTGCGGGGGCAGGATTTGAACCTGCGGCCTTCAGGTTATGAGCCTGATGAGCTACCAGACTGCTCCACCCCGCGTCATTCGAAATAAACTATAATCATTTGAGTTGTAAAAGCAACAAACATGTGTTTTCTTTAAGGTTGGCAGCGACCTACTCTCCCACGCCTTGAGACGCAGTACAATCGGCGCAACGGTGCTTAACCAAGGAGTTCGGAATGGAATCCGGTGTTTCACTCGCGCTATGACCACCAAACCAAAAGAAAACACCCTTCCAAGTTCATACCCAGCTTTTTCTGGATCATAATCAAGCCGAACGGACTATTAGTACCGGTCAGCTGAATGCATTGCTGCACTTACACCTCCGGCCTATCATGTGGTAGTCTCCCACCGTCCTTCAGGGAAACCTTGTTTTGAGGGTGGCTTCCCGCTTAGATGCTTTCAGCGGTTATCCGTTCCGCACATAGCTACTCTGCACTGCGGCTGGCGCCACAACAGATCCACCAGTGGTGCGTCCATCCCGGTCCTCTCGTACTAGGGACAGCTCCTCTCAAGTTTCCTACACCCACGGCAGATAGGGACCGAACTGTCTCACGAC
>JAPORQ010000032.1 GCA_026710155.1 Paracoccaceae bacterium | reverse complement strand
TGCTGCCCTGCATTTCGAAAAAACATTTTACAATTTGGCTAAGCATGTTGAAATTACAGTGATTGAATCCAGTAAAATTCCAACGATAGGAGTTGGTGAAGGAACAACATCCATGTTTTGGAGTTTACTGAATTTTCTGGAAATCGATGAATTAGAGTTTATCAGGGAAACAAAAGCCACTTTCAAATATGGAATAAGGCATAAAAACTGGAAAACCAAAGGGGTTTCATATTGCGGGCCAATTGACTTGCCTCATCAAATTCCTGAATTGAAAAAATTAAGCGAAAATCAATATTGGCTTTATCTGGAATGTCTATCTGCGAAACAACCAATATCAGCCATTCACCTATTCACCTATCTAATGGAAAAAAAAAGAGCACCTTTTACAAAGATTGGTGATTCCTGCAAATTATTGTCAAACTATATCCACGCATACCATTTTGATCAAGCCAAGGTGGGTACCTTCTTCAGGAAGAAAAGGAATAGTAAGCATACAAATTATCTAGATGGTATAGTAATCGGTGCAGAAGTGAAAAGCGATACCGGGTTAATTGACCATGTTATATTGGATGATGGTACATGTATATATGGAGATCTATTTATTGATTGCACTGGATTCAAGCGCATTTTGATATCGAAAACACTGGGTTCAAAATGGGTAGACAAAACCGAATCTTTGCCTGTTAACCGAGCAATGCCCTTTTGGCTGGATTTTGAGGAGAATGAAGAAATCATGCCCTATACTCTGGCGGAAGCCATGAATTTTGGTTGGATGTGGACCATACCTACTCAGGAAAGGAAAGGATGCGGTTATGTATATTCTGACAAGTTTATTGACCCAGATGGCGCTCGTGCAGAAGTTGAGAAGTATCTGGGGAAACAAATTGAACCACGAAATGACATTAAAATATCATCTGGATTTCAGGAACATGCCTGTATCGGCAATTGTTTGTCATTGGGTCTTAGCCAAAGCTTTTTTGAACCACTAGAAGCTACATCAATTCACTCGACCATTATGCAACTGTATATGTTTACTAAATACAGTCTCCATAAGATACTTAATGGAGATTTCGGTAAATCTCCTTACAATGATTTTGTTTATGGACAGTGCGAAGACATAGTTGATTTTATCAACCTTCATTATGCAGGTGGTAGGAAAGATACTGCTTTTTGGGAGTATGTTACCAATGAATGTTCTACTAATTATGTGGATTACCTACTTCAAAAAACAAGCAAAAGAATCCCCAAGCCAATGGATTTTAAAAATGAACTTTGTCCAATTCCAAGTTTGGATGGTGCATTATACCTCCCAGTTTTGGATGGTTTGGGGAAATTAAACCTTTCTAGTGCTCGGAGGGAATTGTCTCTGCGACCAAATCAAAGACAAGTAACCAAGCAATTATTCAAGAAATATCTTGCTCATTTCAAGGAGGTTTCTGAACTGGGGTATAGTCATAAGTCCTTTTTGGATGAATTAACGCTGTAATCAAAATTGGTAGGTAAACCATTTTAAATTTTCACCGATATAAACTTGTAAACTATTGGGTTTCCAATTATCCATTCTTGTAACAGCAAATTTACCCAACCAAAACCTTCGATATATGGGCACCTCTATTTAATGAGGTGAATCCAAAATCCAGGGCATTGAATTTTTCCAGCCCAGTGCCGGCAAGGAATGAATTCTTTCCTTGCCCATAGGGGCTTTGACACTATCTTCAACGAAAACCGGGGATGTAGCAAATTTGATGAATTGCGGCTTGAAGACAATAAATAGAGGTGCCCATATCATTATGTGGTTGTATTTTAATCGCTGTTTTTTGATTTTGATTAGTAGCTTTATGATCAGGCATTATTTTTCAAAAATGCCAACTTCAAGGATTGGAACAAATAAGGATTCATTAAGGGATCAAGCCAGGAATAAGGTATAGGTCAATTTAATGGATTGGATTAGAAACATTAGTGTTGAAGCAAAACCATGTTCAGAATTGGAACGGTATTTATTTGACCTCAACGGTTATTTTGTAATCAAAGGTGCACTTACACCTGAGGAGGTTAGCGATTGTAATAAAATTCTGGATGATTTACAGGATACCCAAATCAATGAATGGAGGGGAAATGTCCATGGCCATTCGTTTACAGGAAGTCATGAAGGATTGAATCTTCAACAGATTTATGAGTCAGGCAAACCATTTGAACGATTAATTGATCATCCATCATGGATCAGGAAAATTATTCACTTTATCGGAACAGACAGTAATAATTTTGATGGTTTGCATGGTCCCTGCTTTATTGATGAAAATTTTGCTTCAATCAGGGGGCCAGGAGAAGCCATCGGTCTACATTCAGGTGGGCAAGATCGAGTAACACGATGTCAATATGTATATCATGATGGGATATTCCATTGTGGTCAAGTAAATGTACTTATTGCTTATTCAGCTATTGGTCCCGGGGATGGAGCAACCATGATTATCCCCGGAAGTCATAAATCAAACATAATGCATCCACAGTTTATGGAATCAGCTATGGCCGTTCATTCAACTTCTGCAGATGGTGTGATTGGTGCAATTGAAGTGTTTATGGATGCAGGTGATGCACTGATATTTGTAGATGCAATTATGCATGGTTCAGCAAAAAGGATTAATTCTGGTCAGCGTAGAATTTCAGTTTACCGCTACGGGCCATCCTGGGGATTTTTCAGACATAATTATCGCCCAAGTAAAGAACTACTTGCGCGATTAAAACCTTTACAAAGAAAAATAGTTATGCCTCATGATACAAGTACCTTGCTAATAAAATAATTTGCAACTATTCAGGTATAGAACTTGGCAATATATCGAACTTCATTGGATTTTTTGTTTATATTTTGAAGGTTTGAGACTTTTTACAGACAGAAATGCAAAGGATTGTGCAGAAAAATATATTGGGGGATTCCGATTTTACCTATTTTCAGGGCACTCAGGATACCTGAATAGTTATAATAATTTTTGGAACAACAAAACAATTAAGGAAAGCTTATGAAGAAAAAGCTTCGAAGCCAGGAATGGTATGGCAAGCAGGACAAGGATGGTTTTGTCCACCGGAGTTGGATGAAAAATCAAGGATTTCCGGCCCATGTCTTTGATGGAAGACCCATAATCGGAATCTGCAACACCTGGTCTGAACTAACACCTTGCAATTCGGGGTTGCGAATTCTGGCCGAGGCCGTGAAGCGAGGGGTTTGGGAATCCGGAGGTTTTCCGGTTGAGTTCCCCGTGACATCACTTGGTGAAACACAGATACGACCAACTGCTATGCTCTTCAGAAACCTTCTGTCGATGGATGTAGAAGAGTGTATTCGTGGATATGGTATGGATGGCGTCGTTCTCCTTGGGGGGTGTGACAAAACCACGCCGGGTCAGGTAATGGGAGCGGCTTCCGTTGATTTGCCGACGATCGTTGTTTCAGCAGGCCCTATGCTGAATGGAAAATTCAGAGGCCAGGACATCGGTTCCGGTACCCATGTCTGGAAATTTTCAGAGGATGTCAGAGCTGGTAAGATGTCCATCAATGACTTTATTGCTGCAGAAGCGGGAAACAGCCGATCCGCTGGTGTTTGCATGACCATGGGGACTGCTTCCACCATGGCAAGCCTGATGGAGGCGCTTGGTCTCAGTTTACCAACCAATGCGGCTCTTCCGGCGGTAGATGCCAGAAGGACTGCTCTGGCACATATGTCCGGTAAAACAATTGTCAATATGGTCAAGGAGGATTTACGACTATCAAGGATTCTGACCAGGGAAAGTTTCGAGAATGCAATTTTGACCAATGCCGCGATTGGTGGTTCCACCAATGCTGTTGTCCATTTGCTGGCCATTGCCGGTCGCATGGGCATTGAGCTCAACCTGGAGGATTTCGAGTTGGGATCCGACATTCCTCTCCTGGTGAATTGCATGCCCTCGGGAAAGTATTTGATGGAGGATTTTTGTTACGCCGGTGGTTTGCCAGTCGTGCTGAGCGAAATTAAATCATATTTACGCCCTGCCAATACCGTTCTGAACAAGGATATAAAGCATTATACGGAGGGTGCTGAATGCTATAATCGCGATGTTATATATTCTTTGGACAGACCTCTCAAGGAAAGTGCAGGTATCAAGGTACTCAAGGGATCACTTGCACCCGATGGTGCAATAATAAAACCTTCTGCAGCAACACCTGAATTATTGGTTCATGAAGCTCCGGCATTTGTGTTTGAAAATATCGAACATTTAAAGGAATTAATTGACGATCCCTCATTACCGGTGGATGAAAATACCATTCTTGTTCTCAAGGGATGTGGACCAAAAGGCTATCCCGGCATGCCCGAGGTGGGTAATATGCCTATCCCGAAAGCATTAGCTGAAAAGGGTGTAAGGGACATGGTCAGAATATCCGATGCAAGAATGTCTGGAACTGCCTTTGGAACAGTGGTTTTGCATACCTCACCTGAATCACAGGTTGGCGGTCCTCTTTCCCTTGTTCAAACCGGTGATAGAATTCGAATGGATGTACCCGGAGGAATCCTGGATATGCTCGTTTCAGAAGAAGAGTTGAATCAAAGAAGGGAAAATTGGAAACCAGAAGAGCCGCGATACCACCGGGGCTATGCCAAACTTTATGTGGATCACGTTTTGCAGGCCAATAAAGGAGCAGACATGGATTTTCTATTAGGCAAGGATACCAGACCGGTTTTAAGAGAAAGCCACTAAATCAAACCGATTGGATTTTGTAATATTGTTCGGTAATTTAGATTTACGGTTTACTTGAATTTTCCTCAGGCCCAGTACCTGAAGTCAATACATGTATTTGGTAGCAAAGTTCTCCGAATTTTTAGACAAGGGGTAAACGAGCACCCATGGCTTGGATACATTGCAAGCCCAATTAATGTGCAGCGATCAGCTTGTTCATTATATTTGGCAAGGAAATCATTCGAACATTTTTACCTACGGGAAACTCTTCATCCCCACCATAGACAATAAATTTCCGTGTAGCTCCCACATCATCACAGGTCTGGTTAAAACTCTTGCTAATTTTTGGCGCGCGCCCAAATTTAATCTCAATAGCCCAGATTTCCGAATTAGGCATTTTGATAACCAAATCTATTTCAGTTCCACTGGCTGTTTGAAAGAAATATGTTTGAGCCAAAGGCGGCATAACCGAGTGTAGATTCTCAACGACAAAGCCTTCCCAGCTCTTGCCAAGGATAGGATTGGACAATAAGGAATCATAGTCTCCAATTCCAAGTAAACGGTGCAATACACCGCTATCCCTGACGTAATATCGTGGAGATTTAACCAATCTCTTCTTGACATTTGCATACCAAGGCTCAACGCGTCGTACTAGGAATAAATCAATTAGGATATCAATATAGTAATTAATTGTTTTTCGATCCACCTCAAGATTGGATGCTAAATTTGTAAAATTTAAAGTTTCACCTTGCAAATGAGCAAGCATCGTCCATAACCGTCTTAATCTTATGGCTGGAACATTAAATCCCATTTGGGCTAAATCCCGCTCCAGGTAGTTACGTATCAGGTTTTCTATTTGTCTCATGGCCACTTTGTCACTCCTTGCAAGAAAATTTTTCGGAAAACTTCCTCGTAACCAGAGTTGATTGGTTTTATCTGGAGAGGCTTCAAGTATATTGATTCCGCTCATTTCAACATAGCTAATTCGTCCAGCAAGACTTTCAGAAGTTTGACGCAACAAATCCATTGAAGCTGAGCCAAGCAACAAGAATTGTGTACCTTCTTTTCCTTTTTGACGATTGCTGTCGATTACACACCGCAATACCATGAATATTTCAGGTAATCGTTGGATTTCATCAAGTATGATTAACTTGTCTGAGTTTTCATAAAAATAATTTTCCGAATCCACCAATCTGGCCAAAGCTGATGGTGATTCCAGATCAAGATAGACAGAAGGTATTTGTTCAACAATTTTTTTTGCAAGGGTTGTTTTGCCTACCTGGCGAGCGCCAAGAAGAACCACAGCAGGATTCAACTCAATTTCCTGTTCAACAAAATCTCTTATTATTCGATTTAACATAATATGCAATATGGGAGTTGAACTCCCGAAATGCAAACCAAAAAATCATTTCTTTTTTTCATTCCCGGTTTAATCAAGATACACAAAACTGTCAATCTTGGCTTGGGTACCATGAAATTGGAAAGAGATAATCAACAAATGATTTTCAGGAATTACCCGGGTATAACAAATCATCCAAATTTTGTTTTTTTTAATGCCAACTTTGAATAATTTCCAAATTATTGAACCGGATCATTTTGATCAGTGGGTACATTAATTGAATTTTTGCGTTGCCAGGGCGTTGACTCTAAATGTGCCAAAACCTGGTCCTTTTCATGCCCGTAACCGATAGTTGATTCAGGCTCAGCGGGTTTCATTGTTACCTTGACAGAAATGGACATTCTTCCCCCGCCAAATATGATACCACGGGTGGGAGCTACATCTGCATAATCCCGCCCCTGTGCCACTCTGACGAAGCGATGGTCAACCACGGAATCGTTGGTGGGATCAAGTCCAATCCAACCTGCTTCAGGTAACCAGAATTCCGGCCACGCATGGCTGGCAACTTCCTGACTGTGGTTTTGCGAAGACGAGTGAATGTAGAGGTAACCCGATACATACCTGCAGGGTATACCCCATTTGCGACCCAGGGCGAGCATGGCATGTGTGTAATCCTGACAAACTCCCTTGCCTCTTTCCAGAAAAAATTCAAGGGAAGATTCCACGGTCGTGCTCCCCGGTTGATATTCAAGTTGATTGTACAAGTCAGAACAGAGTCTGCGTAATGTAGCTAGAGGGTCCGAACCGCGCTTAAGGTTATGTTTGCGCATGAAACCATCCAGCGCTTCCCCAGGGTAAACCAGTTGGCTTGGTGCAAGATAATGCCAGAAATGAACCCGCCTTGACTGGTCTTGCAATTCATCCCAGGTGATTGGCTGTAGGGCATCAAGATCAATACCCTGTATTGTGTTGACCCGGGAAACGGACCTGATGTGAGTATTCGTGGATTTGCCAAAGATGCTTATTGTGTGGCACACATTGCCGAAGTTATCAACACAAGCAACCGGATTTGCTTTCGGTTCTGCTGTAAGCGAAAATGTCCTCAGATACTGTCCGCGATCATTACGTGGTTGCAAACGGACCAGCATCACCTTGTTGTTGACTGCTTCGTCATATTCGAAGTAGGTATCATGCTGAATGGAATACTGTTTTGACAATGCTGCTGTCATCAAACTGACTTACACTCGATAGGATAATTGAAATAGGTGTTGTTGATCTGGCTGTCGATTTCAAGAACTCCGGCCCGGATTTGGTTAAGCAAATTTTGAATGGAAGCATCATTGCCCTTCTCATGAACCGGCCATTCAAATTCTACTAGTGCCCGGGTCATGCCAATATGCCAGGCAGAGGTATTTTTATTCCCTGTATCAGGACTGCCTGAAATAACTTCCAGTCTTTTCTGAATCTCGCCAAGACCATAGTTGATCGAATTGGTCAACCGGGCATCTCCGATCAGAAAATCAAGAACCCTGCCGGGTTGACATTCAACTGACTGGAGGCGGCGGAATGCCGCGCGGGCAACACAGATCCCCAACAAGTCACTCCAGTGTATTTCCCAATGATGGTCATTGGTAGGGAATAATTTTATGTGTGCATCAAGCAGGGCACAGGTTAGTTGGATCCGTTCCACATATTGCCCCAGCTTGAAGAAATGCCACCCGTGATCCCTGTACATGGTGGCATCGGCGATACCGCAGAAGGTTCTTACTGCAGTGGATGATGCAATGAAAAAATCTTGTGGCTGATCACTCCAAATATCCTTCAGCCTTTTGCCTTTCATGCCAAGAAACGAGACATTCAGGGTTGACCAGATTTCATGGTTGAGAATATTGCGAATCTGCCTGGCATTCTCCCGGGCTTTTCCCAAAAGGTCAATAATCGCATCCGGATTTTCAGGTTCAAAGGCCAGGTCGTCAACCAGTGTATAGGCATCAAGAAGCATTACAACGTCATCATTCTGGGCAGGCATCAGGCTTGCACCAGCAGGTGTTCTGTTAAGCGATCGGTAGATCCGCCGCCAACCCAATTCCACGTCACTAGCCGGCCGGTCATGAATGAGGTCAAATTGGGTTTCAAGCAACCGGCTTATGTGCCCGGCTCTTTCCAGATACCTGCTCATCCAATATATGTTTTGGGCATCAGTGGATAGCAAGGTTAATTCTCCAGTACCCATATGTCTTTGCCACCCCCACCTTGACTTGAGTTCACAACCAAGGATCCGGGGCGAAGGGCAACCCGGCCAAATGCACCGGGGACAATCCTCGTTTCCCTGCCTTGCAGAATAAAGGGCCGAAGGTCCACGTGACAGGGTATGGTTCCATTCTCCCCCATGCTGGGAGCACGGGAAATATCAAGGGTAGGCTGAGAAATGTAATTTTCAGGGAAGGCCTTAATCTGACGCGCAAAGTCATCCCTTTCCGCCTGGCTTGCATGAGGTCCAACCAACATCCCATAACCACCGGATTCTCCAACTTGTTTAACAACGAGTTTATCAAGGTTATCCAAAGTATATTCCAATCCTTCACGCTCACGGCAAAGGTGGGTTTCGACATTGGGAATAATTGGCTCTTCAGCTAGATAGTACCTGATCATGTCAGGAACATAGTAATAAACTGCCTTGTCATCAGCCACTCCAGTCCCAGGAGCATTGGCAATGGCAACGTTGCCCAGTCGGAAGGCATGAAACAATCCTGGAACCCCCAATTGCGAATCCGCCCGGAAAACCAGTGGATCAATGAAACTGTCGTCCAAACGTCGATAGATGACATCAACTCGCCGCAAACCCTGTGTTGTACGCATATATACAATGCCGTTATTGACAAGCAGATCATTGCCCTGTACCAATTCTATCCCCATTTCACGGGCAAGAAACATATGCTCGTAATAGGCCGAATTGTACACTCCTGGTGTCAATAGCACAATGCAGGGGTCTGTTACACCGGTTGGAGCTATTTCTGCCAGTGATTGGTATAACAAATTGGTATAGTTGCCGATGGAAAGTACCGAATAGCTTCTGTACAGGTTACGTAGACTTGACCTGATGGCTTGACGGTTCGCCAGCATGTATGATACTCCGGAAGGAGATCTGAGATTGTCCTCAAGTACCATGTACCCCTTATTGTCACGAACCAGATCTGATCCACAAATCGAAACATGCACATCATATGGGAGAGTGACACCTGCCATTTCTATCCTGTAATGTGGGCACCCGTACACCAGGTTCAGAGGAATGACTCCATCGGTTAGAATCTTTGCCTCACCATAAATATCTGTCAGGAAACTGTTCAGGGCCTGGAGCCTTTGGGTAAGTCCCCTTTCAAGATATGCCCATTCATTCCTGTTGATAAGCCGGGGTAGAAAATCTATGGGAATAATCCGTTCCTGGGCACCTTCATCGCCATAAACGGAAAAGGTTATCCCGTCCTGCAAAAATGATCGCTCGGCCTGTTCCTGCAATTGGACGATCTGTTCGAATGGAATTGAATTCAGGGTTTCCCAAAGTATACGATAATGCTCTCTTGGTTCACCATCTGGTGTGAACATTTCATCGTAGAAAAGAGGATTAGTTTCATAGTTTGAAAACAAACCCGATTCCTTGTTTTCGTTGTTATCGGGGTTTGTTGATGAAACAATTTTATGATTCTTTAGCATGAATTGTAAACATAGAGATAAATCCAACGGCTTTCAACAAACATCAGTAAAGGTTGGAAGCGAACGGCAGCAGGGAGATGTATTAAGGATATAACTCCCTGCCGAAATTCATATTGGACTGCCTGAGCCCATTGCATGAGGCTTTTGGAGATAATCACCCAGACATGATAATTTACTTTGATGAAACCAAACCGTTTGTCATGCTGGGGAGGCCACAATAAAGAATGCTACCTGACCAAGCGGCCATTGGGAGAATTCATATGTTTATTCACTATCAAGATAATCAAGCCAGGGCTTTTGTTCTGCGATAATATGATCAACCATTTCGGGGATTTTCTTGGCACTGGTTACGACCGGGTCGACCAGAAGAGCCTGGATCACCAGATCCTTGCTTTTGTTCAAAACCGCCTCAGCTGTCAAATCATGGATTCCAATCTGATTGGTAAGCAGGCCCAGTACACCAGACGGCAGATTTAGTTCAATTCCCGCAATTCCACTTCCATCCACAACAGCGGGAACTTCGACTGCAATCCATTCGGGAAGATTTTTGATATAGCCTTTGTTTGGAATATTGACTGCCGGCTCTTCGTATTTGTTGTCAGTCAGGATTCCTTCTATAATCGGAACCATTCTTTCCCGCTGTTCATTTTTTATGGTTGCCTTGCCCTTGCCAAGATAATTTCGATAGTAGCTGTAAAAGTCCAGAATTCCACGATGATCCGATACATCATGGGCCCAGCTGATATATTCTCCGAAATGGCTGTCAGTGGTTATGGGAAGTACACCAAAATGTTTTAGAATCAAGGCAAAAAGCCTTCGGTCTGACCATTCACGAACCTCGGAAAGATGGCTCAGCTCGATTCCCATCCAGCCTTCCGTTTCAATATCTTCCCCTGTCTCTTTGGCTGCATTGTAAATTTCGGAATATCCCGGCATTGTGGCGAAGTAGGGAGGGGCTTTTTCCAGTATTTCCTGGTAAACGTCGCTTGTACTGCTGGTATAATCCACCTCGGACAATACGGAAAAGTGATTTAACCCTCCTGCCCGGTAGAATATGTTATCTGAGGGTTGTTCCAATATCTCCGGCAAATGCCTCTCCAAGGATGCGATTTCATGGCACATGCCAATAAATTTCAGATGTGGAAATTTACGGTGAACCGTGGTACAAATTCGACTCATTGGGTTGGAAAAGTTAAAAACCGTTGCTTCAGGGGCATGATCGGATACTTTTTGACAAATATCCAATATGGCAGGTATTATCCTAAGGGAATGGAATAATCCACCCGGACCACCATTTTCACCATATACCTGCTGGATTCCATACTGCTGTGGAATTTTCCAATCCAAATCCCACAATTTGAAGCGGTCTCCAATCTCAATCATTATGACGACGAAATCAGCGCCCTTTAGAGCCTTTGCGAGGTCCATTTCAACATGGACTCTTTGATTCAAGCCATTGGCATCAATGTATTCTTGGGCAAGTTGAAGTGTTTTTTCGACTGCAATGGAATTGATGTCATTGAAAACGATTTCTGAATCAGTCAAAACCTCGCTCTGAAATATATCTCCAAGCAATTGGGCTCCAAATTGAATACTTCCTGCTCCGACAAGCACAATTTTCGTCATAATTTATTCCTCTGTTTTGATGTTTGGATTTGATTCTCAGAAAAGATAAAGTGCCTTTTCCATAAGATTTAGAAGGAGCAAATGGCCTTGAAATTTCTAACAGCAGACTAAAACGCAAATCATGATCGATGATTGGACCAAACCAAGACCAAACCGCTCGGGAAAAATATAATTAAGCAGGCCGTTATATACAATAAAAACTTGTTCATCATGGCACACAAGCAATATGGAAAAGTTTCAGGATGGCTGGACAGGAATTGATATGTCTTTTATAACTCTAAAGCGTTTCCACAATGCATTGTGTTGTCAACTTCCAGCATGTTGTTTTCAAGAAGCCAAAACACTGATATTGGATAACAATTTTGTCAATTCCATGCCATTGGAATCTTGATGGATAATCCTGATCCTTACCTTATTGGACTACCCTCACGATTGAAACGGTGCAAATGTTGGTCCTGAGGTTTTAAACCGACTTTCCTGCCATATTCGGAACCTTTTCTGCCAGGACTCCGTACAATCAATGGTTCCTTGGAACCGATTTCCACAAAAATGTAATTGTCGGACCCGACGTCTTCGGTGTGTACAACTTCACCTTGCCAGAAGGGATTTTCATCACAAAAATCGATTTGCTCGGATCGTATTCCAAGGGTGGTGCAATCAAACGCTTTCGCAAAATCCCCTTCAAGAAAATTCATCTTGGGAGAACCGATAAATCCTGCCACAAAAATCGAATCCGGCTTTTCATAGAGTTCTGATGTACTTCACCTGTTCAATACAACCATCCCTTAATACACAGATTCTGTCAGCCAAGGTCATGGGTTACATAAATCATCGTGACATCACCCATATTGTGGTGAAGTTTGGCAATTTCCAATCGAGTGGCCACCCAAGGGCAGCATCCAGATTGGATAGAGGTTCATCAAAAAGGAATACTCATGGATCCCGAACGATGGCCCGGCCTCTGGCCACCCTTTGCCTCTGGCCTCCTGAAAGTTGCTTTGGAAGTCGATCCAGTAAATGTTCGATCTGTAGAAGTCTGGCTGCCTCTTCCACCCTCTGTTTGATGTCGTCAGTACCAGATTTGGCAAGTTTCATTCCAAATGCCATGTTATTAAAAACATTCATGTGTGGATAGAGGGCATAGGATTGAAACACCATGGCAATTCCACGTTTGGAAGGAATGACATTGTTGACAATCTCACCATCGAAGGTCATTTCTCCCGTGGTAATGCTTTCAAGCCCTGAAATCAATCGCAACATGGTAGATTTGCTACACCCCGAAGGCCCGACAAAAACCATGAATTCCCCTTTTTTAACAAAGAGATCCACCCCCTTGATGACTTCAATCAGACCGAATGATTTGGTAACGTTTTCAAGGATGATTTCTGCCATGTAGCAACCTCCAAATCTAACCTTTGACTCCACCAGCAGTAAGACCGGCAACAATTTTTCTCTGGAATATCAGGACCAGTATGGCCAAAGAAATGATGTTCTCACTCCTTACTCATGGGATGATTGGTATGCGTAAAAATGACAAGGGTTTCATCGCAACCGGGTTTACTTTGAGGTCTCATCAAATTGGTTTATGGCTTAAGGCACTTGGATTATCACGCAATATTTGTTCCCATCACTGACATTGGTGGAACTAAAAATTCACCTACTTGAATAACATTCACAATACGGAAGGAAAAATATTGGATTTGTTGTTGATCATAGGGCACCTGCTTCAAGGAATCGAAAATTGTGGCAGGCGGAAAAGTGCCATTGAGTATCTTCTACTCCCAATAAAGCAGAATGGAATCCATACATGGGACTATCGGATAATTGGCAGGAGCATGTTTTTTTGGTGATGATGTAAACATCAAAATTTTCTGTTTTCTTATCAAGAAGGAATAATCATTCGCCAATGAATGCTTGACTTTTCCCCAGATTAGGGTGAAATATTAACCATTATAGCCGTCACGCCTCTTTACAACGAGCTTCTTGGCAGTTTTGAATGGTTGAAACGGAAAATAATAATATTCTGAATAACTATTCAGGTATCCTGAGTGCCCTGAAAATAGGTGAAATCGGAATTTCCCAATATATTTTTCTGTACAATCCTTTGCATTTTTGTCTGTAGAATTCCAAACCCCTCAAGATATAGACAAAAAATCCAATGAAGTTCGATATATTGACAAATTCCCTACCTGAATAGTTACAAAACAACATGAAATACCGAGCAGAATGACTAATAATTCAGGCTCTAATGAGCTTAAATCACATGTAACAGACATGATGCATTGGAAAATCTTGGGGTTTTTAAATTAATCTTGAGTTGTCCTTTCTTGTTGGTGGACCTTACCCAGAAGGTAGCTATGCCACCCCGAAAATTGATCATGTCTGGACCGATTAACTGGCCATTTTCAGAAACCGATATGGACAAGGGATCATCAAAATGTGGCAAGGTATTTCCGATTTGATCCAGTGCCTTGACAACTATACGGGTTTCATCGTTTTCATCGGACTTTAACCATCTCCAGTCAGAAACAACTTCTATCCTGTCAGCAACCGGGTTGCCAACCATTGAATAGGAGATTACCTCTTCATCGCCAACATATCCTTTGAAGGCTACATTATCCCATTCCTTTTTCCAATGCCCCATTTCCTCTTCACCAAAGGATTTGTGATCAAAGATAACAGGGGGATGTGGTAAATTGGGAAAACGTTCCCTGTTGGGATATTCAATGGCGGAAAGGTCTGAACCGTATCGCAACTCAACATAATCACAATTGGTGAGAATAATCAATGGCAGAACTCCGCCAATGTTTCTTTCCCCTCTGGCCCAATGCGTAACCGGTTTCAATACTGCTTGTAACAGTGGTGATTTTTGACTGGAGTAAACATAAGAGGCAAATTTGGGATTTCGGAACATATCCATGACACCATGATGACAAATCCGGTCACCTGCACCAAAATCCTTGTGAGTGTTGTAATCCGCAAAACACCATCCAATACAACCCGAGATTTCATCATCTCCATAGGCTTTGTCAAGGATATTAAGGTATCGTGTTACATGTTCAGCCTGACGCTGTTCGTGATCAGTTCTTTTGGTTGGAAAGGTATGGCCGTTGAATTCGGTAACCAGATAAGGAACGGACCTGTTCAATCCAGTTACATCCCGTTGTTTTCTAAGGGGGATTGGGGGATGGTTGACACCGGGAAGTTCCTCAATGCCCTGAATAAAGTCGTTCATTGTATAGACATCTTCAAGGAATTCGCTATCGGTGATGTATCTGACGCCTCCGGTCTGCCGGGTCGAATCCAGTTTTCTGGCCAAAGAGTTTGTTTCCACATAAAAATCATGGTCATCGTTGGATTCATTGATACGAACCCCCCACAAGATTATGGAAGGGTGATTCCAGTCCCGCCTGATCATGTGTTCCACATTCTCGATGGTTCTTTGTTTCCATTTGGTGCCACCAATATGCTGCCATCCGGGGATTTCCTCAAATACCAGCAAACCAATTCGGTCACAATGATCAATGAACCAGGGGGATTGCGGGTAATGGCAAGTCCGGACCAGATTACACCCCAGGTCAAATTTTAAAATTTCTGCATCCTTTTCCTGAGCCCGCCGTCCCATGGCATAACCTTCATAGGGATAAGCCTGATGGCGATTCAGGCCAAGGATTTTCAACGGTTTGCCGTTCAACATAAAGCCCTTGGATGTAAATTCTGCCGTACGAAAACCTATACTGGTTTTAACGGTATCTTCGTGAGAATCAACTGAAATGCTGGTGGTCAATTCATATAAGTTTGGATTCTCGACATCCCATAAACTGATTTTCTTCAATCCATCCAATTGAATGGTATTTTCCTCTCCAGATACCTCCGAGTTTGTTTCAGCAACAACATGCCCTTCATAATCCCGTAATATGTGGGTCATTTCAATTTTTGAACCAAAATTGTCTGTGCCGTTCAACCTGCACCAAATACCGAGTGATTTTTGCTCCTCAAGTACATTGAGAGGCTCTGCCTTTATCTCGCTGATTGAAACCTCAGGAACGGATTTGAACCAGACATCTCGATAGATTCCGGCATATGTCAAATAATCAATCAATCCACCAAATGGGGGGATTTCAGGGTTTTCACTGCCATCCAAAACTACCGTAAGCAGATTATCTCCAACCTTTAGGTATGAATTGATACTTGCTTCAAAAGGGGTGTATCCATCAGTATGAGTAAGGAGGTGATGTCCGTTCAGATACACCTTGGTATTGGCCATGGCACCTTCAAACAAAATAGTATTGACCTGATGGTCGTACTTACCGTCATAGCCAAAGACCTTTTGGTAGCAATAGGATTGATGCCAAGATGTTTCATCAAAATAGTTGTAGGGCAAATCTGCTGCATTGTGGGGCAACCTAACGCTCTGGCCTTGCCCAGGATTGTGGATCAAATCAGGTTCAAAATCAGCCCAAAAGTGCCAGTTGTCATTAAATGGATGTATTTCTCTCATGTTTTCTCTACTCAAGGGTACTATCTGAATCCTAACCAACAATGTTTAATGATTTAATTCCTTCAAAAAGGCCCTATGTCCTTGCCCCATTTCACAAATCAACTCGAAATTATCAAGGTAGTTCTTGTAAAGATTCCTTGTAAATTTTCTCTGCTTTGGTCTTAAAGACAGTACCCTCCTTGCATGTGAAGGGTTTAATTTACTCAAACCATCTAAAACGGGTAGGATATTTACACCATCCAAACCTCTGCTAGGACAGGCATGTTCTATATCAGCAGGGGTCGGTATCCTTTTGAAAGATATCCCCAGCAAATCACCAACATGTTCGGTTTGACATTCATTGGTAACATATTCCCAAAAAGATGTATCTTTTCTACCACCTCTGCAATGGAGATTTACAAAATCAACCATATCTTCGCAAAGATCACAAACATCCATGTTATAAAACCAGTCTTCCCTTTCACCGTTAAGGATTTTAAGGAGACTTTTTTTGGTAAAATAGTGAAGTTGCAAGATAAAAAGCTGCATTGTTGCTGCTTCAAGGGGTTCTAAAAAACTTTGACTGAGCCCCATGGCAAGACTATTGCCTATACAGGCTTGATCAAGAAATCCTGACGAAAAATTGATGTCATTACATGTTTCAATTGGCTTTGCCAAATATTTTTCAACTTCCAGTGGTGCATCATCCGGATCGATAAAACTGCCAGAGTAAACATAACCGCAATTTTTCTTTTCCCAATTAGGCATGGTCAAT
>JAPORQ010000022.1 GCA_026710155.1 Paracoccaceae bacterium | reverse complement strand
CAAAAACCATATGATTATGATTAGCCTATCGGTTATTAATTAGTTGTATTGGTATTACATTGCAATTACAAGAATAGATACATGAAAAAACGTTCGGACCGTGAAGTTAACCTGCTTCTCTACCGCAGTCGTAAGAAAATGACACGGCGAAACTCCTCTTCAAGAGAGGCAATAAATTCTATTTTTTTTCACAAGGTTAAATGTCGCTTCGGGAATGATGAATATGATGCTTATGGTATCCCTATAGAACCTCCTGAAAATTTTAGCCTTGTAAAAAATTCTAGTGATGTTTTGCAATTTCTTGAGAAGATCAGAGAACATTTTTATGTGAAAAAAACTCCTCAATGCCCATATCCAAAGCGTAGGTACAAAAATTGGATAGGCTATTATGTTAATTTTACCCGGATCCAAAAAATATCAACAGCTGCAGCTCTCGTTCTTGCTGCTGAATTTTATCGACTCAAGGAGAAATCACATAAAGGGCTAAATCAAAAAGCAAATACCCTTGGCTTAGTAGACTTCGATAAATGGAAAACACAGTCCATTGTCACACTATACAATTTAGGCTTTCTTGATCTTCTTGATGTGAAATTGCATGAAAATGAAGTAACTAAAAATCGTGAAAATGGCATGCGTATACAGCAATTTATGACTGGAAATAACCTTGAACCAAACTCGATCAGTTGCCTAAAAGATAGTCTTGCCCAACTCATAACTAATTTAGATACAGTAGAAAAATCAAGCTCGGTATCTATGATTGTCTTTGTGAAGCAATGACAAACACAATGGACCATGCTTACCAAGATGCAGAAATACATCTCACAAAATTTCCAATCTTAAAAAGTCAGTGGTGGATGACAGGCAGTGTTACAAATTGCGGATCAGAAATTGAAGTGGGTTTTTTTGATCAAGGTATTTCGATCCCCCTTCATCTACCGAAAAATCAAAGTGAGAGAATAAGAGAGCACATAAACAATATTTTAAATTCAAAGGCCAAAAATGATGCAATGATGATAAAAGCCGCTATGGATATCTCTCGAAGTGCAACGGATGAAACTAACCGAGGAAAAGGTCTTGATCAAATCCAAAAGCTAATTGAGCTATCAGAAAAAGGGAAATTACGTATCTTGTCACGTAAAGGAGAATACATATATGGTTATGAGAAAGGAAAAAAACCAAAAGTGAAAACAAATGTTTTGGAAGGAGATATCGGCGGTACTTTGATTCATTGGCATTTAATAGTACGATCTGGATAATGGATAAGACAGATTTAGAACTAAACATCGCAAGGGATTTTTCGAAAACACCTGCTGGGCGTAGTAAGAAAGCACACGGTCTTCACAGTGGCGAGAGCTTCCGTGAAACAAAGCTTTTTCCAATGTTGCAAAAAGCAATTAACTCCAACTCGAAGTTAGTGGTATTTTTAGATGGAACAGCAGGATACCCTGCATCATTTCTAGATGAAGCCTTTGGGGGATTAATCCGTAAAAGGCTTTGTGATAAAGAAATGGTAAAAAAACATTTGATTGTAAAGGCTAACAATCCAGCTTATGAAGCTTATAAGAAACTGATTGAACGCTACATCAAAGATGCTCTTCCTCAAAATTAATTTTTATACCAGTTTTAACCCCAATTCCAATGGACTTAGAATTACCTTTAACCTTTTTACTTGGATTAATTTCCGCTCTCTTCATACTTGTAACCTCAATGCGTGTTCAGGAGGTAATACGTAGTTTTGATGAGTTATGCCAAATTATCCGCGAAACAGCTGATCTAGGAGTTAAGTACTGGGTATCTGATTCTGAAAAAGACAAGATATCTCATGAAGCTCTTATCATAGGTCATCAACAACTTATCAATCTTACTCTTAAATCCTTGGCTGGTCGATTTAATAAATCAAAACAACAAGATTGGGTTGGTTCCCTTGAACCATTTATTGATGCCTTGACCGGTGGGAATTTTGGAGAAAGGGAACTAAAACAAGAACCTATCCGTGCCCAGCAAGTTCAAGCTGAAATGGCCCTACTCATTGATAAAGTTAGGAATTATCAGAAATCTACACTAAAGTATCGTAAAATAATTTATTATACCTTCTAATCGATAGCAGTCATAAACAACACATTAAATTTGGTGCTTATATACCTGACTAGCCATTCTATTCCTTATCCCCCATGGGTAGGGTATTCGCAATGGTTTCAGTCTAATGCGGATGGAAGTATGGACATTTCCATGACGCAAGGAAATCCAGACCTGGTGACAAGTGCCATGGTTAATTGATTTCCCGTCATTTACAACCTTGTGGGTAAAGGGGCGATTTGTTTGAATTGGATATGTTTTGGCTAGCCAGGTATATAAGCACCTAAATTTAGGTATAAAATTTATTTCGCCAAAGCATGTATTTTATTGGTAATACAGAAAATACAAAACTCAGTTGAGCACATAATCCTCACTGACTACCGCACCTCTGTAGAGCGACAAAAAATCAATGGGATCAAGGTTGACTGGTGGGAAACCAGCATCTTGAGTGAGGTTTGAAGCAATTCTCCGCACAAAAGGAAACAACAGGCGGGGGCACTCAACCATCAATACCATTTTTAGGGTTTCTTCGTCGGTTTCAGGTACATTGAACATGCCTACATAATCCAATTCCAAAATAAAGAGGGCTTCATTTTCCTTTTTTGTGACTGCCGACAATTTAAGCCTGATGACCACATGGTAAATCTGGTCACTCGTTTTTTTGACATCGACTCCGACCTGAACCTCAATTTCCGATTCGACACTTTGGTTCATTCTTCCCTGCTGAAAGGCAATATTCTCAAAGGATAGATCATCTATGAATTGCCCCAGTACATTTATCTTTATATCAGGAAAAGCATTATCTGCCGGAAGTTTGGAACCGTTCGAACTAGCCATTTGAATAAATTAACCTCGTTGATCAAAAATTACTCGATCCTTTAGTCTAACATTTATTGAATTGAATGAAAAATTTAATGTAATCAACAAGGGAAAAACTAAATACAGAATCCTAAAGTAATATTTCACACACGAATATAGTATGTGTGTTTGTGGAAAGGAACCACTCATGAAGATGACTACCGAAGAAGCCTTTATCAAAGTACTTCAGATGCATGGAATCGAACATGCTTTCGGAATTATCGGATCTGCCATGATGCCTGCTTCAGATCTTTTTCCGGCAGCAGGCATCACTTTCTGGGATGCCGCCCACGAATGCAATGCCGGTATGACAGCTGATGGATATACCCGTGCCACCGGTAAAATGTCAATGATGATCGCCCAAAATGGACCAGGTATTACAAATTTTGTAACTCCCGTGAAAACAGCTTATTGGAATCACTCTCCAATCCTGCTTGTAACACCACAAGCTGCAAACAAGACCATGGGTCAGGGTGGCTTTCAGGAAATTGAGCAAATGAAACTTTTCGAGGATATGGTTTGTTATCAGGAAGAGGTCAGGGACCCCAGCAGGATGGCAGAAGTTTTGAACCGGGTTATCGAAAAGGCCTGGCGAGGATGTGCACCTGCCCAAATCAATGTTCCCAGAGACTTCTGGACTCAAGTAATCGATATCGAATTGCCTCAAACAGTCAGGCTTGAAAAACCAAGAGGTGGAAAAAACGCCATCGAGGAAGCGGCAAGACTTTTGTCAAATGCCAAATTCCCTGTTATCCTCAATGGGGCAGGTGCTGTAATCAGCGATGCCATAGGTGCTTCCGCAAGGTTGGCAGAAAAACTTCTGGCGCCGGTTTGCTGCGGATATCAACACAATGATGCCTTTCCCGGGGATCATCCCCTTTCCGTAGGTCCATTGGGTTATAACGGTTCCAAGGCTGCCATGGAACTCATTTCCAATGCAGATGTGGTTTTGGCCCTTGGAACAAGGCTGAACCCCTTTTCAACCCTTCCGGGTTATGGATTGAATTACTGGCCGGCAAAAGCTAAGATCATACAGGTTGACATTAATTCCGACCGCATCGGACTTACCAAAAAGGTAACGGTAGGTATTCAGGGGGATGCCAAACAGGTAGCAGAACAACTGTTGGATAACTTGTCCGATTTTGCTGGCCAGGAGAACAGGGAAGAGCGAAGGCAAAAAATTTTCCAGACCAAGTCCCGATGGCTTCAGGAACTTACCTCTATGGATCATGAAGATGATGATGAGGGAACAAGCTGGAACGAAAGAGCCAGGAACAAGGATCCCGAATTGATGAGTCCGCGTATGGCCTGGCGCGCCATTCAGAAGGTACTGCCGACCGAAGCAATTATATCCTCCGATATTGGCAATAACTGTGCAATTGGTAATGCTTACCCAACCTTTGAAAAGGGAAGGAAATATCTTGCACCAGGCTTGTTCGGTCCTTGTGGATACGGTTTTCCGGCAATTATTGGCGCCAAGATCGGATGTCCTGATACCCCGGTTGTCGGATTTGCCGGTGATGGAGCCTTCGGGATTTCCATGAATGAAATGACATCATGCGGTCGTGGTGATTGGCCTCCCATTACCATGGTAATTTTCAGAAACTACCAATGGGGTGCTGAAAAGCGGAATACAACCTTGTGGTTTGATGACAATTTTGTTGGTACGGAATTGGATCTCAGGGTCAGTTATGCCAAAATTGCCGAGGGTTGTGGTTTGAAAGGGGTCCAGGTGAAGACCATGGAAGATCTTTCACAAGCATTGGATCAAGCAATCAAGGTACAATTGGAAGATAAGCAAACAACCTTCATCGAGGTTATTCTGAATCAGGAATTGGGAGAGCCGTTCAGACGGGATGCAATGAAGAAACCAACGAAGGTTGCCGGTATATCCATTGACGATATGCGTTCGCAGGTACCTGCATAATCATCAGCAGGGAATGGTGCCAACCCATGGTTGCCGATTCTCCTTTTCTGGAAGTGGTTTTTTCCAAGGCAAGGGCCAAACGGTGCCATATTGTACTCCCTGAAGGGGAAGATCAGCGCATAATTCAGGCGGCAATACTTGCAGCAGAACAAGGTATTGCCGATATAACGCTTCTTGGATCTGCCGAGCGGATTCATTCCAAAATGACAGATTCAAAACCTTCTCTCTCGAATATTTTGATTGTTGATCCGGCATCATCTCCACTGGTCGGAGGATACATTGACGAGTTGATCAGAATCCGTTCTGATAAGGGGATAACCGAGGAAGAAGCAAGAAGCACCATCATTCAACCACTCGGATTTGCTGCCATGATGGTCAAGCTGAGCCATGCTGATGGGACTATCGGTGGGGCCGTCAATACAACGGCCGATACACTTCGTGCAGCTCTTCAGATCATTGGTAGATCGCCCAATGTAGATACCGTTTCTTCGTTTTTCATCATGATTGCCGATAAGCCCCATCACCCTTTACAAGGCCCGGTTATTTTTGCTGATTGTGCAATGGTAATTGACCCGACTGCATTGCAGTTGGCACAAATTGGAGAAACTGCCGCCCTTTCTGCTTCATCAATCCTGGAAATTGAGCCAAAGGTTGCCTTTCTCTCATTCTCAACCGCAGGAAGCGGTTCCCACGAAAAGGTTACCAGAATACGTGAGGCCATCAAGATTGCCAAAGCCAATCATTCTGATTGGATAATCGAGGAAGAACTTCAGTTTGATGCTGCACTGGATCCGGCACTGAGAGAAAGAAAAGCACCCGGCCTCAATCTGGATGCAACTCCCAACGTGTTTGTATTTCCCAGTCTGGAAGCAGGAAACATAGGTTATAAAATTGCTGAAAGGGTTGGTGGAATGAAGGCGGTTGGTCCGGTACTTCAAGGTTTGGCCAAGCCTGCCAATGATCTGTCAAGAGGGAGCAAGGTCGAAGATATCCTTTCACTGATCGCCATTACAGTGCTTCAGACATCCTGATCCGGACAAATACTTCCATTGTCTTTCAAAAATAATTGATCCTTCCGTCAGTTTCAGTTTTTCTTGGATTCAACCTCGAATGATTCCCCCTCAATGATATCCTCATCCGGATTTGCCTTGTACGAGTATTCTTCATGAAATGAAAAATTGGTCGCAAGGTGGGTTATAAAGAAATTGACAAGAAACTCGCGAGTATGGGGTATAAGCAGTAGAAAACCCATTGTATCCGTAAAAAAACCGGGTGTGAGGAGCAACAATCCCCCGGCAAAAATGGCAATTGCCTGTAATATGGGATTCATTGGATCCCTGATGTGACTTACCGTATCCTTGATCTTGTGAATGACCAGGGGAAATTGGGTTCGAGCCAAACCGGCACCAAGCAATGCAGTAATGATGATTATGGCCAAGGTGGGAAACAGCCCAATCAAACCGCCAACTTGAATGAACACTGCTATTTCAATCAAGGGAACCAATAAAAACAGCAAAAATAATTTCATGGAGTGCACCCAAACATATTGAAAACCCTGTATAATATGGACATAAGCTCTGGTTCAACCTAAATACCTATAGACAACAAATGTATTGTCCGAAACAAAATTAAAGGTCGTTATCAAAATGTCACCAATGTTGCAGCTTCTAATTCTCGCTGGAATTGCACTGTTTTTAATTTTCAAGTTACGTGGAATACTTGGCACCAGAACAGGATTCGAACAAAGACCTCCGGTCCATCCATCCGTCACCATTGACCAATCCTCCAAGGTGGTTCCCGAGGATGAACAGGAGATGGATGAGGAAATTGCCAAGCTTGTCGGTTCAAATACGGAATGTGCAAAAACATTGGGAGACATGAAGACCTATGAGCGGAGCTTTAGTGTACAGGAATTTGTCGAAGGAGCAGGGAAGGCCTATGAATGGATCCTAACCTCATTCGGTGAAGGCAAGATAGACGATTTGAAACCCTTTCTGTCACCTGAGGTATTCAATTCCTTCAAGGAAGGTGTTGATCAAAGAGACTCCGACAATATGGTCAGGGTACAATTCGTACGAACAAGTGGAAAGCACATCAAGGATGCCAAGTTTGAATCGGCAACCGGTCGTGGTGAAATCACCGTGGAATTTTCCAGTGAACTCATATCCTATGTCGAGGACCCCGATGGTAAAGTAGTAGAAGGTGACAAGTCAAATCCTGTTCACCAAAACGATGAGTGGACCTTTTCAAGAATCATGGGTAAGGGTGATCCTAACTGGATACTTGTTGCGACCGGTTAGGTATTAGACTTGACAGCACCCTGATGATGCTCGAAAATGCGCAACAAAATCAATACCGCGGATCTTTCGGATCAGGATTTGGTACTTTGGAAAGAGTATTGTCAAACAAACGGGTTTTCCAGTAGGGATAATCACCACACAAGTCAGGGTTCTCGTAAGGTCAAAAGTCAAAGTTCCAGAAAAGAAAATCCTGTGGAGGCTCTTAACAATCGTGATTTGAGCGATTGGAATCTTTTCTGTAAAGAAAATGACCTGCCTCTGAGCGCCAGCAAGGCGAAAACGGAACCACAGGAAGAGAAAATTGCGCTTCCCAAGCCTGTACAGAAAAGGATTCTTGTACAACCAAGACATTCGGAGCCGAAAATTAATGTTCCTGGTCCAAATAATGTCGACAAGAAAATACTGAGGAAATTGAATTCGGGACATATCAATCCCGAACTAAGGCTGGACCTTCATGGCATGCTGAAGGAAGAGGCTTCCCAGGAGGTCAAACGGTTTGTGTCAGGGGCCTTTGATTCAGGCAAGCGTCTGATTTTGGTGATACCCGGAAAGGGAAAGGACATTGATGGTCGCCGAGGTTTTGGCCCCCTCAATCAATTGATCAGGCACCTGTTATCCAAACCACCCACTTCCGAACATATTCTTCATTTTCAGGAAGCCCACAGATGTCATGGAGGTAGTGGTGCATACTACATTTACCTGAAAAGAAAAAGATCGCGCAGATAACTTGCAATTTGAGTATAAACACTGATTCCTTGGCTTACTCGGAAACGATGAATATCCTGTATTTTTCCTTGGCAAATTGGGCGCCGGCGATTTTACCGGTATTGTAACTGCCACCATCCAGATTTATTTTCCCCTCATGAAAATTGAACAGTGATGATTCCATTCCTTTTGGATTGTATCTGCCCGGATAGGTATGTCCATGCACGGCTATCAGGTCAGAACGTTTAAACGGAGAAAAAAGAAACTCCCCTCTGATCCAGGACCAGTGATTGTCATACAAACAATCCCAAGGCTCTGCCAAAGCCTCCTCAATACTGCGGTTAGGATCAATGCCAGCATGTACGAACAGAAGGGAACCTATCCTCTTGTGACTCAATAATGATTCCAAAAACGCAACTCTTTCAGGTCCCAACCCTTGATTCAATTTATGGGCAAAATCCTTGATACTCCCATAAATCATGTCTTCAGGATCCAGTCCCAATTCCCTAAGTGTCTTGCCAGCTCCGTTCCATGACCAGATTTCATGAGCTGGCGTGTGGGCGTTGGCAGGTATATACCTCGTGAACTCGGTCATTTTCTTGCCCGTGAGGGAAAGTCTCATCAATTGCTCATGATTCCCCATCAGAGTATGTGTTTCCGTGAAACCAAAATCCTTGGATTTTCGCATGAGATCCAAGGCCCTAATGGATTCCGGCCCTCGATCAATCAAGTCACCAAGTGAAACCAGTATTGACTGCTTTTGTGAATCCCTTGCTTCGGAAAAAACCTCAAGCATCGCTTGGAGATGAGAGCAATAACCGTGTACATCCCCGACGGCAAAGACTTCCACTTTGTCCTCAAGGCCTGTCGGCAAGGAAAACCACTCTGATGTAAAATGTAATGCTGGCATCAAGCCATTCCCTGTAGTCATTGCAAATGAATTGGCATCCGTGGGTACACGGTAAATGAAAGTTGCTTTGTCAAAGCGTTTGCTGAATTTCTTCCTGCTCAAATACCTCTATGTAATCGCCCTCTTTGAGATTAGAATAACTCTCGAAAGCCATACCACATTCCAGACCGGTTTGAACCTCGTCAACCTCGTTCTGGAACCGTTTGAGGGTTTTGAGCTTACCTTCATGGATAACCACATTATCCCTGAGCAAACGAACCCCGGAAGACCTTCTGACAATACCTTCCGTAACCTTGCAACCTGCAACCATGCCAACTCCGGTAATCCTGAAAGTCTCAAGAATTTCCGCGTTGCCGAGGAAGTTCTCCTTGATATGTACGTCAAGTAGACCGGAAGCCAGAGCCCTGACATCATCAACCAGACGATAGATTATCGAATAGTACCGTAACTCAATACCCTTCTGGACAGCCATGCTGCGTGCCGAAGGTGTGGCACGGACATTAAATCCCACAATGTGGGCACCTGAAGAACTCGCCAGGGAGACATCCGTTTCCGTTATCGCCCCAACCCCGAAGTGCAGAACCCTGATCTGGACCTCATCGTTTCCGATCTTGGCAACCGCCTGGTTTATTGCCTCGGCTGAACCTTGTACATCAGCCTTCACCACAAGCTGCAAATCCTTGGTGGGTTTGTTTTCACCCAGATTCATCAGGCTTTCCAGACTAAGTACTGCACCTGCTGAGGAAATAATGTTGCGGTTCTCAGTTCTTCGATATTCCGAAATTTCTCTCGCTTGCGATTCGTTTTCAACAACATTGAGTGTATCCCCGGCGAGCGGAGTTCCATTCAGACCCAACACTTCCACTGGTACGGATGGGCCAGCCGAATTGATCCTTTTGTCTTGGTCACTTATCAGTGCCCTGACTTTACCCCATTGTTCACCCACGACAAAAATATCACCCCTTTTCAGGGTTCCCTTTTGAATGAGTACCGTGGCGACTGGTCCCCTCCCAACATCAAGTTTGGCTTCAATCACCGTACCTGAAGCGGGTCGATAGGGGTTGGCATTTAATTCCATGAGTTCGGCCTGAAGAGAAATCGCCTTGAGAAGATCGTTGATACCATCACCTTTGGTGGCTGAAATCTCCACATCCAAGATTTCCCCCGAATGGCTTTCGACCACCACCCCATGTTGCAGGAGCTCGTCCCGAACATTATCGGGATTGGCATTGGGTAGATCACACTTGTTAATTGCTACAATCAAAGGTGAATCAGCTGCCTTGGCGTGATTGATTGCTTCAATTGTCTGCGGCATGACAGAATCATCGGCAGCTACAACCAGAACCACGATGTCAGTTACATTTGCTCCCCTTTCACGCATGGAGGTGAAGGCAGCATGGCCCGGTGTATCAAGGAAAGTCAGTGTTTCGCCATCATCGGTTTTGACTTGATAGGCACCAATATGCTGGGTAATGCCGCCATCCTCTGCCGAAGCCACACTAGCCCTTCTAATGGTATCCAGAAGTGTGGTCTTGCCATGGTCAACATGTCCCATAACCGTAATCACAGGATTTCTTGATTGAAGTTCCTTGGGATCGTCCTCGATGGAATCAATCACATCCTCAACATCAGCATCGGAGACCCGAACCACCTTGTGTCCAAATTCCTCGATAATCAACTCGGCGGTGTCAGCATCAATGATCTGGTTTTGAGTTGCCATTACACCTAAATTCATAAGTGCCTTGATGACATCCAAAACCCTTTGTGTCATTCGATTGGCAAGTTCCTGAACCATTATATTTTCAGGTAATTGAACCTCCCTGACTATTTTCTCCCGGACAATTTCAACGGGTTGGGCCTTGCGTTTCCTTCTTTCCTCCCGGCGCCTGAACTGGGCCTCGGAACGTAGTTGATCCTCCTCGATATCAAGAGCGGTTTTAACAGTTACCTTGGTCGCTCGTCTTTTTTCAGAACTTCGCCCCCTTTCTTCCTCGGGGCTTTTTTCCTTGACTTTTCTTTTCTTTCGTACTTCCGATATCTGCTTGGTTTCTTCATCAATCGTTTTGGCCTGTTGAGACTTTTTCTTTTCTTCCAACAACCTCTGTTCTTCGAGTTTGCGCTGCAACTCTAATTCTTCCTGAAGTTCATTTTCCCTTTGCAGATATTCACGATGGGCCTCTGCCTTTCTTTCTCTTTCTTCTTCAAGCTGCCGTTGCTGTTTGGCCTTGGATTCCTTTTCAGCTTCATTTTTGGCCTGTGCCTTACTGACTGCTTCGGCTCGACGTCTCAGATCATCTTGATCCGGAACCACTTTCGAAACAGGGGGTGACTGGGTTTCCTTGGATGGAGTAGGCCCTCTGCGCGAGGGAGGTGGTTGTAAGGCAACAGGTTTTCTTGTTATGCCACCTTGCGGGGGTACAACCACGACTTCCTGTTGTTTTTTACCACCACGGGGGGTGAAAACAAGGTCCTTGTTTGCCGTCCTAGTGGATGCCCCTGATCGGGGAGTGGATTTTAACGAAAGAGTATTGGTACCCATTAATTCCCTGTACTTTCAAAATTATGATGCCAAATCAGGCAAGGTCGCTTGAAATCCTTCCATCCCGCGCATACGTTCAAGTTTTTGTGCGGCAATAGCAATTCCATGGGCCATGGGCCCATCTTTCACTCCCACATAAACAACCGATTCCTTTCCGAAAGGCTCACCGAGTTCCGTTGAAGACAAACATCGGTAGCATTGGCATGAAACATCCCTTGGAATCAACTTCCGTCCCTGCCGGTCCGAGCCATCAGAGGCTTGAACCAAAACCGTTATTGCATTTTCACTAATTCCCAGTCGAACCTTTTCAAACCCGGCTACAACAACACCAGATTTGCGTCCCAAAGAAAGTATTCCGGTCAGATAATCAACTAATTTCCTATCTATCGTATATAAAAAATCTGCTGAAATTTCAACATTTCTTCGAGCAGCGCGCGAAAAGTGATTGCCATTGGCGGCTTTTACAAGCGCGCTCCGTTCCGGATATACCCACATACCACGGCCCGGAAGTTTCCGATTGATATCCAGAACGACACCCCCCTTCGGATTCAAGGTGAATTTCAATAACTCATTCTGGTCATACTTTTTACCGGTAACCACACACCTTCTGATACGAAGGTCATGATTCTTCGGCTGCTCCCTGATCACTTTCCGTCTCCGTATCTTCCTTGCCGTAATTGGCCTGAATATCCTCCGGTTTCATCCATCCGATACTTATCCTGGCAGATGTGATCAGATACGAGGCATCTTCGGCATTGATGTTGAAATCCTCCAAAAGACCTTTTTCCCATAACTGTTTTCCGCCTATTTCATTGTATCCTCCTGACAACTCCCAATCAGCAAGGGTTGCGAAATCTTCAAGAGTTGTAATTTCATTCTTCACCAGTTCGAGCAACATTTTCGGAGTTAACCCTTCAAACTCCGCAAGGTCGTCCTTCAGACCATATCTCCTGGCTTCTGCAAGGATCTCCTGGTTTTCCTTGGCAACATAATCCTGGGCCCTGCTCTGCAATTCTTCGGCAATTGCTTCGTCAATTCCATTGAGGGTAAGAAGTTCATCGATGGTACATTCCGCAAGATAACCTATCGAGTCAAATCCTTCGGTAACCAACAGGTGTGCAAAGGTCTCATCGACATCAATGGCTTCCATGAACAGTTTCTGTCTCTGGTTCATGATTTCCTGCCTTTGCTCCCGTTCATAGGTTTCTGTTACAATCTCTATGTCCAATCCGGTTAGACTTCTTGCCAGCCGGACATTTTGACCCCTTCTCCCGATGGCAAGCGAAAGTTGGTCATCAGGAACAACAATGGTCGTGGGATTGCCCCGTTCATCAAGTATTCCTTTTGAAACCTTGGCGGGCTGCAAGGCATAGGTGACGAATTCAAAGGCATTTTCGGTCCATGGAATGACATCAACCCTTTCACCCTGCAGCTCATTGACCACGGTTTGGACCCGTGAACCCCTCATGCCGACACAGGCTCCGACCGGATCAATACTGGCATCATAGGATACAACAGCAATTTTGGCGCGGGAACCTGGATCCCTGGCAATGCATTTGATATCTATCGTTCCATCGTAAAACTCGGGAACCTCACTTCGAAAGAGTTCTCGCATGAATTCATTTGCAGTCCTAGACAATTTGACCTGTTGACCACGTGTTTCCTGGGAGACATCGGTTACATAAGCTCGAATCCTGGTACCTTTCTCGGGATTTTCATGGCTGATTTTCTGGGTACGATGTATCATCGTCTCACCGATGCTTAATTCAACGATTATATTGCCTTGTTCGACCCCCTTGACTGTCCCGACAATAATCTGACCCGTCTTGTCCTTGAACTCCTCGTACTGCTTTTCCATTTCGGCTTCGCGAACCTTGCGGTGGATGACCTGTTTGGCAACTTGAATATTTATCCGATCCAGTTGATCTACCCCAACTGGTGGCAATTCTTCGATATGCTCGCTGCCGAGTTGATATTCCGGATTGATTTTCCGGGCATCCTCCAGAGTCATTTCCGTTGACAGGTTTTCGACTTCTTCAACCACGGTCCGAACCCTTTGCATGGTCAAATCACCTGTTTCCTTGTTGTATTTGGCCCTTATGTCCAATTCCTGGCCATATCTCATCCTTGCGGCCTTGGCCATGGACTCTTCCATGGCCTCCAGAACGATGCCACGATCAATATTCTTTTCCTGGGCTACAGACTCGGCCATTTGAAGCAATTCAAACCTATTTGCACTCGTAAGACTCATATGTTTTCTCCAGAATCCCTCGGGATAATTTAACTCATATTTGTTTGTTAATCGGATAATATTCGTTGTTTCTGATGTCGGTTCAGTAGTTTTTCTGACATGACAAGGTTGGCTTTGGCAATTTGGGAAAATTGTACATGTAGCAGTTCCGGAATCATATCCAAAATGATCGTTGAGCCTTTGGCAGACTGGATAATTCCCTTGAATCTCCTTTGCCCATCAAGGGGCTGGTTCAGCTCTAACTTGGCCTTGTACCCAATCCACTGCTCAAAATGTTCCAGCTTGGTGAGTGGTCGGTCAATACCCGGTGATGATATTTCAAGCGAATATTCCTCATTGATCGTATCCTCAACATCCAATAGCGGGGATAAAGCATGGGATAAATCAGTACAGTCTCCAACAGTCATGGTTCCATCCGGTCGTTCAGCCATGATTTGGAGGGTTTTCTTTGAATTTCCGCTAAAACGCAACCTGATCAGCTTGTATCCCCTTAGGGAAATTTCAGTTTCAAGCAATTTCTGAAGCTGTTTTTCCTTGAACGTAAGAGCAACCAGGTCTCGCATCGAATTTTCCCAATAAAAAAAACAGGCCAGCGGCCTGCCTTGTAGTCATGATAAGTGATTCAGTTTTCGGAACCACCGCTGTGATTTCTCATCTAACACTTTTCAGGGTATTTTCAAGACTGAAGAGTCAGTTCAGGGTAAAATCTTGTATGGACGTCCTTTTTACAGGCAAAATCAGGTAAAATATATCGTTTATGATTGGACAGAATGATGAGTAAAATGAAAACCGTCGTAAATGATGGCAATGTGGAAGAGTTTCTGAACTCTGTCCCAAAGGCCAAACGGAGGAAGGATTCCATGTTCATTTTGGCCATGATGAAACGAATCACTGATGAACAGCCACGAATGTGGGGGACAAGCATTGTGGGCTTTGGGCAATATACCTATCAACGTGCCGATAAATCAAGACACCAATGGATTGTGACCGGCTTCTCACCCAGAAAGCAATCACTCACGATTTACATCATGCCTGGGTTTTCTGCCTACCCCGATCTGATGGCCAAATTGGGCAAGTACAAAAATTCGGTCAGCTGCCTTTATATAACCCGCTTGGAAAATGTAGATCTAAAGGTTTTGGAGGAACTCATCAAAAGATCTGTCAGCGACATGCTTGCTCGTTATGAAAATTGATTGGGCATTTTCGAGGTTTCTATTGATACCTGAATTTCAATTTCCTCATCAACTCTTCCAGATTGCCACCACTTTGTTCAAGAAGTGCGCCGATCACCTTCCTTTCAAGAACCAACAAATTTAAGTCATCCACTGTAATATTTCTTATTCTTGGTTCACCATCAATACTCACGAGGTCCCAATACACCGGAAAAGGTGGTTCATGCGGCAAATACATTGTGGTTACGATTTCGTAGGTCTGATCATTTCGTGTTGTCCTTGCCCGGATCACTTCGTAATCAGCGCCGATGAATCTGGGAAAATAGATGGAGTATTTTTCGGCAAGATACCTTTGGAATATTTTCAGAAACAAGTTTCTCCGCTGTTCCGAAATTTCCAGCCACTGTCTTCCCAAGGCAACCTGACCAATGTATTGTGTGTCTGCCATATTGATGAACATTTCTTCAATGCCAGCATAAATTTCAGCCTTTGGGAAATTGTTGTAAAGCATGTGATTCACTGTGTGGATAACCTCTTCCACCACCTCGGTTGCCTTTTCAGGTGTGGCTGGATAGCTGTCGGTGATTACTAAGGACCACAATATAAGGCTGGTGACAATGAACCTGATCAATCTGGGGATATTGGGAATTCGGCAAACCATAAACATTATTCTTAATTTGTATCAGTGTTAACTGTTTTATTCATAGCCCTTGACAACCTGGGGTAAAACCAAAATTTTGTTAACAAATTTGGTCATAAACTACTGAAAATCTTGCAAAATCAAAGCCTCGACCCTACGATTGGCATGTCTTCCTTCCGGCGTTAGATTGGTTTCGTGTGGTGAAAGAAAACCCACACCATGTGCCGAAATTTGATCGGGGTTTGAATCATATGCATTGATGAGGGTGTTTCGAACTGAGCGTGCTCTTTCGGAAGATAGGTTCAAGTTATTTTCCAATTCTCCCTCCAAGTCGGTATGTCCTACCAAAATAACTTTCCTGTCCGGATTCTCCTTGAGAAAAACAGCCAGTTTCTTCAACTGGGAGATGCTGTTTTCATTGATTTCGCTTGAACCGGAATCAAATTCCAATCCGGTAAGAATGGCGAACCCCTTGGTTGCAAAATCATATTCCAATTGTGTTTCAATATCCTTAGCCTTGGAAGTGAAATTAAAATCTATACTTTCCACCTTTTCCTCTTCCTTGGGATTTATGAATACAATTTGGACAAATCCCGTATTATTGCTTTTGCTGGCAAGGATCGTAACAAACTGTTTTCCTTCCTCACTGTCCCTGGATGCCGAAACGAATTGAAAATCACCCAGATTGACAAACATGTCGGGGCTCTCGACGACATCAATGACTTCCCGGAACTCAAACCCTCCACAGTTCCAGGTTTCACACTCGAACAGGATTTCAAAATCAAATTCACTTAGTGTTTCCCAGCTATTTTCAATGAGAGACCGGGTAGATGAATTACCCTCAATCTGATAAACGAGTTTGTTGGTGGAACCTTCGGTTTCCAGCATTTCAACCATGTCATCCTTGAATGGACCAACAGGTATCAGGTACCTGCCAGAGGAAAAGTTTCTGTCAAATACAAGTTGACCTGTATTTATTGTCGTTTGACCAATTACCTGAACCGGAAAAAGGCAATACAGAAACAGGAGTAATGTCGGCTTGGCCTTCATCGGTCTGAAAAATAATATTCCGAATTGGGATTCATTGCTGTTGCGGAAGCCAGTCTGTTGGTCATGTTGTAAAATGCTGCCACTGCACTGATATCCCAAATATCAGCATCACTGAAACCCTGTTTTCTCAAATCTTCTCGATCCCTTTCCTCAACCTTGAAACTGTTTTCGGTCACCTTTTCAGCAAATTCAAGCATCCTCCTTTGTCTCTCATCCAGTTTGCAATGGCGAAAATTTATTGCCAGGGTATCGCTGAATTCAGGATCTTTTGACAGTTTGCGAACTGCGGCGCCATGAGCAATGATACAATAATGGCATCGGTTTACCGAAGAAACAACGACCGCAATCATTTCTCTTTCCAACTTCGACAATCCACTCGGGGCAAGCATCAGATTATTGTACATGGCGGTAAATGCATTCAATTTCTCGATATCAAAGGCATAGGCTTTAAGTACGTTGGGGATGATGCCGAGTTTTTCCTCACAAATCTGGAAGTATTTTTGTGTTCCCTCCGGCAGTGGATCAACCATTGGAAGATTCAGTGCTGTCGCATTTGAAGCTTTTTTGTTCATAAGATACCCTTGAATTGTCGTTCCTGCTTTTTGTTCCGGCTAGAGAAGAGAATAATTCAGACTTGCATATTACAAATAAACCCATCAGAAAGGTAACGCAACAATTCAACTGCAATTCCCGCTAAGATTTGGTTCTTTGTCCTTGATTAAATTTACCATTTATTTTTTCTCAGGATAATAACTTGGAAATGATCTGATTCAGGACCATTCTTCCTCTGGTGGTAACTTGAAGTTGCCCATCAGTAATTTCGACCCAATTGTCCTGAACAAGTTCGCTTATTGTATTACTGTCTAGTTTGCTTCCTGAAATTTGCTGAAACCTGTCAATACTCATACCATCATTTAGTCGGAGAGAAGTAAGCAAATACTCAGAACCTCTTTCCTTTAGATCGATCAATTCTCTTTGGTTTTCACCTGTTCCTAATTTAAAAATACCATCAAGCCAACTTTCTGGACTAAGGATTGTATTTGTTCGAAAGTATTGGTTGTCGATACTTATTCTTCCATGGGCACCTGGTCCTATGCCCAAGAAGTCATGATACTCCCAGTAAACCAGATTATGCCTTCCCTCGTAACCGGGTTTGGAGTAGTTTGAAATTTCATATTGATTGAACCCATTCCGTTCGCAAATTTCCATTGTGGCAAGATACATGTCGGCAAGGGTATCTTCATCAGGTATACCTTCCAGACGATTGGCAGCATATCTTTTGCCGAAGGGTGTATTGGGCTCGATTGTCAATTGGTAAATCGAAAGATGGTTTGGATTCAACGCTACGATTTCATGAAGTTCGCCTATCCATGATTCTGTCGATTGAAATTGCCGGCCAAACATGAAATCAAGGCTGATGTTGTTGAAAACCCGATCAGCTGTTTCGTAGGCCTTGATTGCTTCCTTGGCGTCATGCTTCCTGCCCAGGGCTTTCAAGTCTGAGTCATTAAGTGCCTGCAATCCCAATGATAGTCTGTTTATTCCTTCACTCCGGAAACATAAAAATCTATTCTGCTCGACAGTGGTGGGATTGGCCTCAAGTGTAATTTCCGGCTGGTCTGAAAATCCCCAATACAATGAGATTCTATCCAAAATTTTTCCAATTGTTCGAGACTCCATGAGGCTGGGAGTGCCCCCACCAAAATAAACAGATGTACATGGGGTGGTTTCCAGTTCGTTTGCAGAATGATCAAGTTGACTTAAATAGGCTTCACACCATTGCTCATGATCAATCTGGTTTGAACAATAGGTATTGAAATCGCAATAGGGACACAGGGACTCACAAAATGGCCAATGGATATAGATTCCGAATGGTTCTATTGTTTGCTGATCAGGCATCAAGGCAGTTTTCAGCAAAAGCTTTTAGTGACAAGGCCCTGTGACTGATTAGGTTCTTTTCTGCCTTGGTCATTTCCCCAAATGTAACCTTGTAGCCGTCGGGCATGAATATGGGGTCAAATCCAAAGCCGATTTCCCCTCGCATCGGCCAGACAATTTGTCCATTGACAAAACCTTCGAAAATTTCATCATGACCGTCGGGCCAAGCAACACAGATTGTCGAGCAGAACTTGGCCCTTCTGGGCAAGGATGACTGTTTTTCCTTCAGCAAGTTCCAGACTCTGGTCATGGCCTTCTTGTAGTCCCTTCCTTCAGGTGTTTCAGCCCAATCGGCAGTTTTCACCCCAGGTTGGTTATCAAGATCTGATACCATTATCCCACTATCGTCTGCAATTGCCGGAAGTTGCGTTTCTCGAGAGACAAAATGGGCCTTGATCCTGGCATTACCTACAAAGGTCTCTTCGGTTTCGGGTGGAAATTCCAAATTGAAGTCTCCAGCAAATCTTGTTTTTATCCCATGTGGGTGTAATATCGCTTCAAATTCACTCAATTTATCCTTGTTATGTGTGGCAATCACCAACACCGCGGATTGAAACTTACGCATTTTTCTTGGCCAATGCTTCATTTTGAATTCGAACCAGTTCACTGGCACCCTTGTTCGATAGTTCGATAAACTCCAGGATTGATGCAGTGGGAAAGGATTTGTCTTCAGCTGTACATTGCACTTCAATCAGTTCTCCTGAAGAGGTAAATACAAAATTGCCGTCAACTTCAGCATTGGAATCTTCGTTATAATCCAGATCCAGTATATGCGAACCTGCATGGATGCCACAGGAAATGGCGATGACCTGCTGCTGCAGGGGATCTCTGACAATATACCTATCTTGCAACAGTTTATTGACCGCCAATCTAAGAGCAACCCAACCACCGGTAATCGAGGCACACCTGGTCCCACCATCAGCCTGTAGAACATCACAATCGATCATGATTTGTCTCTCACCCAAACTTGCAAAATTTACACCGGCACGGAGAGACCTTCCGATCAGTCTCTGAATTTCCAGGGTTCTTCCCGAAACAGATGAACCACGTCCATCACGCCTGTTTCTTTCATGGGTAGCCCTGGGCAATAATGAGTATTCGGCCGAAATCCATCCCAAACCTGTTCTTCGTCGAAAAAACGGAACATGTTCTTCAACCGAAGCCGTACACAAAACCTTGGTATGGCCACAGGAAATCAGACATGACCCTTCTGCATAACGGTTGACATCAATTTCTATTGATACCGGCCGCAACTCATCGGATTTTCTCTTTGATAAACGCATAATTCTAATCTTTAATTTTTTGATAAATAGTGTCTGCCCGAAAAGTATATAAACATCACGAATTCCCTTGACAACAGTGGTTTGGAATCGACTTGTTCATATGAAGATTGGTTCTGTCATGGGCACATTGCTCTTTTCGGGCCTTTTTCCACCCTTTTTTCCTCAATCTTCGCAGGTTTTGACCCATGAGACATGTCATCAAGCCCCACCGTGAACTCGGCGACATCGACATTGCCGCCATCAAGATCGATCCCAGGTCCCGTGACGACATACCCGCCATCCTGCTCGGCCTGCAACACCTTTATTGCGACAGGGAGTTGCGAGCCCGCCTGTTTGCCCTTCTGGAGGAGCACCTGGCACCCCATGCCGGCCATGACCTTGGCCGTCCGGGCATGGCGTTGTGGCAGATCCTTGTCATGGGTGTTCTGATGCAGGGCCCGAACTGTGATCATGACCGCCTGTGCCGGTTTGTGAACCATCACGATGTTGTTCGCCGGTTTTCTGGCCTTGCGGACATCTGGGACAGGCGACGGTATTCGTACCAGTCGGTTGTGGACAATGTCAGCCTTTTGACCCCGGAGTTGCTGGCCAAGGTCGGCCAGCTGGTCGTGGAGAGTGGTCACAAGGTCTCGAACAAAAAAGCCTGGCGGCTTGTTGCACGGGCGTTGTGATTCGTTTGTTGTGGAGACCGATGTCCATTACCCTGCCGATGTCAACCTGTTGTGGGATGCGATGCGTTGCCTGATCAGGGAGTGTGGCCGTGCGGCCAGCGGGTGTGGCCTTGACGGCTGGCGGCAATGGAGGTACCTGACCACTGCCATCAAGGGCAGGTTCCATGCGGTTCGCAAGACCCGTTGGGCCGGTCCGGAGGATGTGAAGGCCTGTCTTGACCTGTGCCGGAAGCTTGTCGTCCGTGCCGAGGGCACCCTTTCGGAATTGCAGGATCCCCGGACCAGGCGTCTTCCCGGGAAGGGCAACCCGGCCTCCATCGGCCATTTCATCGGCCATGCGAAGAGACAGATCGACCAGGTCGACCGCCGTTTGCCGAAGGGCGAGACCATTCCCCATGGGGAGAAGGTGTTTTCGATCTTCGAGGACCACACCAGGTGGATATCGAAGGGCAAGGCCGGGGTTCCGGTTGAACTCGGTGTTCCGGTGTGCATCGTGGAGGACGGGTTCGGCTTTCTCCTGAACCACCGGATCATGTGGGATGGGAGTGACGTCGATCATGCGGTGCCGGTGACCGGGGAGACACAGGCCCGTTTTCCGGATTTCAGGGCCTGCCGTTTTGACCGCGGTTTCCACAGTCCAGAGAACCGTCCTGACCTTGACACTCTCCTGGACCACAATGTGTTGCCGGGGAAGGGATGCCTGGGCAGGGCCGACAGGATCAGGGAAGGTGAAGAGACCTTCGTGGCGATGCGCCGTCGGCATCCGGCGGTTGAATCGGCGATCAACAATCTGGAGCACCGTGGCCTTGACCGTGTCAGGGCCCATGGTTCCGGTGGTTTTGAACGCGTTGTCGGCCTGTCGGTCCTGGCCTTCAACATTCACCGTCTTGGCCTGTCGGTCCGGCGTCGGCGCCAGGTGCTGCTCAAGCGCCGGCGTGAACGATTGCCCCTGGCGGCCTGAGCACCTGTTGCCACCAACGAAATCATGACCGTTCCGCAGGGAACGGAGGGGAGAGGTCTGCCATGAGGGTCGGGAACGGGCTGTTTTTTATGGAAAAACCCTGCCGACAAGGCATTTTTTTGTGGAAAGGATGTTCCCTTGCATCCATTTTTGATGAAAAGGGAGTGATTTTACTGCCTGGATGGTTGGCGTTTTGTCAAAAATCGGGTATTTTCTGGGCAGGCACTAAATAGGATTTGCCATATAATTGGTGATTTTAACTATGGAAAGTATGCAGGGGTTTCATACAATGAAACACCTGAACAGATTATTCAGTACCTTTTCTACGAAACATCCATGCGATAAGAGCATTCGAACAACAACCTTGATTTGAAAGCACATTGATCATTGAATACTTTAATACTGCAGGTGCCCAAGGTGAGAGGGAATTGGCAGCTAAGGACAACGATCTTCAATGCAATTCACCAAATTGACATAATGAGCATTATCAGTCTCATTTCACCACCCCAGCTCCATCAAAAGGGAAATGTAATGCAGGAAAACTGTTAGGGAAATTTTTTTGTTTAAAATAATGATAATAAAATGTGTTGACTTTATTTTATTTCTCTCTATTATATATACTCATAACCGGGGTTCCGTGACTATCATGGTATTACCGTTTCTCTTTAGTTTTAATTTTTGAATGAAACTTTGGAGTAGTAACGAAGAAGGGCGGCTTGCCGCCCTATCTTTTTGTAGGCTTGAGCAGTTTGACAGCCTAATCCTCCTCAAACCCAAACAGGATGCCCATCAGCCCATTGAAGTACGAATCTCCTGGACCGCTTGGATGAACAACTTGTTCAAGTTGTTCAAGTTTTGTTAAAAAATCTTCTAATTTCATTTGCTGAGTGAGTAATTCAGAAATAATTTCCTTCAAGTCTTCAGGGGTAACAGCTAGATAGCCGCCGGACATATATACACAGAGGCCTTCATAGCCTTCAGGTAGAGAAAGTACCCTTCTATCAGAGTCCACTTTTTCTTTTTCCTTTAGGTGGGAATAGACAATATCAGCGATGTCTTGGATTTTTTCTTCTGTGTTCAATTCTGAACATATCAACTTTAGTTTATCAAAAAATTCGGGGGTAGTGAATAATCGAAGTGCTTTTGGAGTTACCTGATCCGTAGAAAGGAATCTTTTTAATTTTTCTTTGATGGAATCACCTGGTACGACATTCCAGTATTCCCTAAATTGAAAAGTTTCTTGATCTCCTTTTTTACTTAAAAATTCCCATATCGGTTCAAGAAAATGTTCCTGTGAAAAAAGCTCTTCTTGCAGTTCCTTTAGATTTTCCTTTGTTCCTTCCATCGAAGATTTAGAAGCCATACACCTTCAGTAGAAAATGCTTGCCGGAGTCTTGGGCTATCCAAGGGGTAACCCGGAGCGCTTCTTATTCAAAATCACAAGTTGATATTGGCAAACAGGTTGAATTTTTTGCTAAATTGATTCTGGGGTAAAAAATAGAATTTTCCTTAAATTTAATTCGAGAAGGCTGGCAAGTGAGCAAGGAAGAGATTCTGGAAATTTTGGATCAACGCAATACCGAAATTTTTTCCCGGTTGGTAGAATCATATTTATATTCGGGTTCCCCTGTAGGATCGAGAGCAATATCCCGCAATTTATCCACCAAGATTTCACCTGCCACGGTCAGAAATGTCATGCAGGACCTGGAGCGATTGGGACTTTTGGAAAGCCCTCACGTTTCAGCAGGCAGGATACCCACTCTCATAGGTTTGCGGTTGTTTGTTGATGAGTTTCTGGAAATCGGCGAAATTGAACCCGAAGACAAAAAACAATTTTCGAGAATTGGGTCAACGGAAGATGACAATCTGAACAATTCCCTGGATCGAATTGGTTCGTTGCTTTCCAGATTGACCCAGAGTGCCAGTCTGGTATTGATGCCGAAAAAGGAATCCACCATCAAACATGTCCAGTTTCTCAAACTGACAAATGAGAGTGCCCTGGTTGTCCTGGTCATGGCTGACGGAACAGTAGAAAATCGGGTCTTCTCCACCCCGATGGGTTTGACTGCTTCAACCCTGACGGAAGCAGCGAACTATGTCAATTCCTTGTTGGATGGCAAGAGCATTATCGAAATCAAGGGATTGATCAGCAAGGATATCCTGAAGCAAAAGAGCAAATTGGATGAGTTGACCACTGAACTGGTAGAACGTGGACTGGCCTTCTGGGACAAGCCTGGTGAACAGCAGGAGCGATTGATCGTGAGGGGCAGGTCAAATTTGCTTGAGAATGATGAAGGGACCGTTGATTTTGATCAGGTCAGGCATTTGTTTGACGATCTGGAAAGGAAAAAGGAAATTTCCAATATACTTGAATTGATCGAGGAGGGGCAGGGCGTCAAGATATTTATTGGATCCGAAAACAAACTATTTTCCCTGTCAGGTTCAACTTTGGTTGCCGCTCCCTATATTAATTCTGAAGGTAATATTGTTGGGGCATTGGGTGTAATCGGACCTACCCGGTTGAATTACGGTAGAATCGTACCAATCGTGGATTACACAGCCCAACTTGTTGGTAAACTCATTGCTGAAAAATCATGATTTTGAAGGAATATTAGAGAGCTATGCAGACAGACGAGGATAAAAATCCAGAAGAAAATATCAAACGGGAAGAAGATTCGGTTGTAGAGGATATTCAGGAGCAACCAGAGAATACCACACTCAATGGTGGCAATCCCGAAACCGAGGTTCAAGATTCCAAAACACCGGATGATGAAAATGAAAGCGGTGAAAAGCCGGCTTCCTTTATCGAAAACACCAAGAAAATGATTGATCTCCTGACCAGTGAAAAGAAAAATCTGCGAGAAGAAAACGATCAATTGAAGCGAAATCTGGCCAACGAGCGCGATAAATTCAGACGTCTGGAGAAAATGGTTGAGGAAAACAAAAAGTTTGATGGCATCAGGCTGGCCAGGGAAATTCTGTCGACCCACGAAAACCTCAAGAGGGCTATCAAGGCAGGCGAGGAAAGCGAATCAGACAACCTTGCTGCCTGGGTTGAGGGAATAAAGGTTGTTCAAAAGGAATTGAATTCATCCTTGAGCAGAAACAATATCGAGGAGATCATCCCTGATGTAGGGGACGCTTTTGATCATAACTGTCACAATGCACTTTATTATGCGCCTGTACCGGGTTTTGAGGATGGACAAATCACTGAAGTGCAACAAACCGGTTTCAAGTATCATGATCGCCTGCTGCGTCCTGCCCAGGTTGGTGTCGCCGAAAACTATCCCTCGGAAGAAGAATCGGAACGGGAATAGGATTTTAATAGGCATTTGATTCATTGGGGCTTTTTTCTGGCTTCTAAAATTGGTTTGTAAAGAACAGGTATACAGCCTATGCTGTCTGCAGGGTCGTGATAAAGATAGTCATCTATGAATAACACGCTCTATAATGAACTGTTCGGCATTCATGCGGGAAAAGAGATTCCTTTCCTCATAAGACCTGACGGGACAGTCATCACCTATGAAAAATTCCTCCGATTAGGCATTCAATTTGCACATGCTTTGACCAACCTGGGTATTTCTTCTGGAGATCGACTGCTTGTTCATTTGGAGAAGTCTCCAGAAGTTTTGGCATTATATGCTGCCTGCATTCAATCGGGAATTGTTTTCGTACCCCTTAACCCAGCCTACACCATTGACGAGCTCTCCTATTTCATTGCCGATAGCCAACCTTCATTAGTGGTTTGCGATGCAAGCAACCTACACTTGATATCTCCACTTGCAGTTAAAATGGGTTTCAAGCTTGAAACCTTGAATCAGGACGCAAGTGGTTCACTTTCTGAAAAGGGACATGACAATCCTCATGACTTCCCCACGGTCAGCCGTACCATGGATGATCTTGCTACAATCCTTTATACTTCAGGAACAACAGGTCAACCCAAAGGTGCAATGCACACCCAGGGAAACCTGCTATCCAACGGACGCATCCTTAGGGATCTATGGCAATTTGATACCAGCGATGTGCTTCTGCATGCCTTGCCAATTTTCCATTCACATGGTTTGTTCGTTGCCACCAATGTATCACTGCTTGCAGGGGGATCAATGATCTTACTTCCCGGGTTTGACATCGATGAAATAATCAGGTTAATCCCCCAATCCACGGTTATGATGGGTGTCCCGACCTTTTATTCTCGGCTATTGGATTCACCCAGGTTTACAAAAGACCTCACGAAAGAAATGAGGCTGTTCGTTTCAGGGAGCGCACCATTGCTGGCCGAAACACATGTCCAGTTCGAAAAGCGAACCGGACATCAAATTCTGGAACGGTATGGCTTGACTGAAACCAGCATGAATACATCGAATCCCTATGAGGGCAAAAGACGACCGGGTACCGTTGGTTTCCCTCTACCGGGGATTGAGGTTAAAATTACCGATCCTACATCTGGCAAACCGATCCCTGCAGGGGAGATTGGACAGATTGAAGTTCGTGGACCAAACGTTTGCAAGGGATATTGGAAAAAACCAACTAAAACAACTGCAGAGTTTCGTCCTGACGGTTTCTTCATCACCGGGGATCTAGGCAGGTTTGACAGTCAGGGTTACATCCATATTGAAGGTCGTAATAAGGATCTCATCATTTCCGGCGGATTCAATATCTACCCCAAGGAGATCGAGCTTCTTCTTGATGGTCAAACAGGTGTTCTTGAAAGTGCCGTGATTGGGGTTCCCCATGATGATTTCGGTGAAGTTGCAGTGGGATTGATCGTTCCATCCAATGAAGTCAATCCTGATGTTGATCAAATTCGTTCTGTTATGTCAACTTCACTGGCCCGTTACAAAATTCCCAAAAAAATCCTGATTGTGGATAGCCTACCCCGCAACACAATGGGAAAAGTCCAGAAAAACCTGTTGAGGGATAAATTCAGGAATCTATTTCAAAACAACTGATTTGTCTGCTCAAAGATGAGATGACAAGAATTTCAAATATCATTTTCTGAAGTATAACTATTCAGGTATTAAATTTGTCAATATACCGAACTTCATTAGATTTTTTTTCTATATCTTGAAGGTTTTGGAAATTTGCAGACAAAAAAGTACAAGATTGTGTAGAAAAATATATTGGGGATACCGATTTTACCTATTTTCAATGCTCTCAGGACAACTGAATAGTTACATTAAATCTAATAATTGATAATTTCTGTGTGGATATGATAAAATACCTATCATAAAGTAAAATAAGTAGTCTCTCAATATTTCATTTCTAATGCAGATTAACGAAAACAAGTTAAATCTCTCAATTTGGCGGCCTGTAAAAAACGATCGCAGAATGCTTTTTAATTCTGACCTTAGCGGAGATAATACGAGATTTGTTGAGGTTGGAAACGATCATTTTCATGAGGAATTATATTTTTGGAATTCTGGTCCAAATGATATTTTTGGCTCTTGTTCAGAAGAAACTCTAAATAAGTTGTTTGTGAAAATTAGAGATCCATTTAGTGATAACAAACACCCAGAAGAAAGAAGGGTTCCAGAATTTCATATGGCTGTGAATGAGATGTTAGAAGATCCCTTATTGAAAAATAAAAATGAGTTATGGGTAGATTGTCAGGATATTATAAAACTGTCAAGTGGTGAATTAAATTTAAGAGCAAATCTTGTCCAAGCTGTACTTTTGCATTTTAATTGGGTTTCTACAGTATTTCTTAACGTACCTAAAGCGTCGGTACTTATCAGATGAATCAAATTAAACTTTTTTCTAAAGAGGATGCTGAGGAAGCTCTCGCCGAAGTTCTGAATATTAATGATATACAAGGTATACCTGACCTTTACCTAGAGGTTAAAGAGGACAAATGTTTAAGTAATTGGGTTAAAGTTGGAAAGGTTCAATTATTTCCAGATACTTATATTGATCCCCCTTTGAGTTCCCAAGGGCCTAAACAAAAATTTATTGAAGCACTTAGAGCTGGTTTTTTTGAATGGTATTTACCTGAAAAAGAAGATTTAAGGAAAGAAATTGAAGGGGCACTCAACCAAAATAAAAAACCTAACACTGAAAAGGATGTAAATGAAATTTGTAATGCTGTAGTTCATATAGCAATGAAGTGCGGAATGGCTTTTCCAATTTTTGATGCTATGGCATTAGGCTTGATGCAAACAAAAAAACCTTTTTCAATAGTTGCTGATACAAGTTCGGTTCTTCAGGGTGGGATTGATTTTTTTGAAAAGCATACTTCTTCAAGTGCAAGAATAAAGATTCCGGCTTTAGTACATATGGAAATTCTAAATTTTGTTGACCGATACTTTAAACAAAGATACCACGATAATCCAAATATTTCCCGTATGCTCGTAGATCATATTAGGAGTCAGGGAGGGCAAAGAGTACTTCTTCGATTAGAAGTTAATAATGAAATAGAGGTTGAGAGGCCAAGACTTGGTGCGGACCCGTTACGTGGAATTATTTCCATTAGCTCTGATACTGAAGACAAAAATCTCGGTTTACAAGTAGTTCAAAGAAGTTTTGCTGATCGTCTCATATTAGAAACTGCAGTTCAACATCTCAATCTAGTTGATCCTGGTCACCAGGTTTATTTATTAACTTCTGATCAGGGTTTAGCACGAATGGCATTAGCTGAGAATATAAAACCGATATTTTTTGATTCTAACGAAGTTAATAAATTGTTTGGGAAAAGTTTGAGTGGGATTGGTTTTACCCCATTCACAAATGATAGTACTCAATTATATCACGTACCTTTAATGGAGATCCTTTGGGAGCTTGCAATTAACTTTGGATCCTCTTGTGTTACAAATGATTCTGGAGAAATAATTCTAGAAATTATAGCCTTGGGTCAAGAAGTTTCATGGCAACCCTATCATTCTACTGAAGATTTTTTATGGGGCAAAAAAGGCAAATTAGAAAACAAAATTAAGGAAGATAAACAAAATTTTAGTAATTTATCAAAAGGACCTAGTTTAAAATTAGGTTCATACTCATTCAGTGTGAAATCCATGCTGAAATTGATTGAAAGATTATACAAGGACGGTAAAGGTTCAGACAATGAATTAATGTCTTTCCTAAATATCAGTACAAATGTAGGATTTGGAGGATACTTAAACTTTCTACTTTCTGGAGAATTTGTAGAACGAAAGGGTAGAAGTATTTCTAAATTAGAAAAATTGGACAGGCTGTATTTGGCATTAAATGCCGAAAACTATCAAAAGATAAAAAACCTTTTAATTACAATAGAATCTTTTTGCTCATTTATTGAAAAAATTAAAGTTGGAGAAGGATTGCAACAAGAAGATTCCGATTTTAAAAAAGGTATTTATACAAGTTTTAGTAATTTAGCTGATATTTCTTGTCTCGGGGTTCGATTTGTAGATAAAGGAGTCTATTCTACACCGAATATTCCATCTGCATCTGATTTTGCCATAACTGCTTTAGAAGCCTATGAACAGGTTAGAAAAGGAGAAGACTTTGCTTTAACTGGTACATGGTTAGAAAAATTGATAATTCAGTACGGAATACATCCCGTAATGGTACGAAATAGATTAGCAGAAGGACATCAAGCAGGCTATTTAAAAAGATATTTTGAAGGATCTACACCCGACACAAGTTTTGAAAATAGATCTATATTAGCTCTGGAGAATGATCAATATGGTTTGGGTGTTCGTCAATTCAAACTTTACCACGGTGACTTTTTGTTACCTGGTCGAGCTTCTGTTAGCTTAAAGCTTGTTAAAGGAGAACAATGATGGGTCTTCGGGAGAGGCTGAGGAAATCTGACCAGAGTAGGACAAGTAGAAACCTCTTTGATACAATTGGTGTATTAACAAATCCATTTCCTCCATCGGGACAGACTTCACAACATCCTCGAATGGTGAGTGAAATAGATGATTATATTACTAATCGAGTAAAAAAATTTGAGGGAACAGGAAATCCTTCACAGGTAATTTTAATTGAAGGGACTCAGGGTATTGGGAAAACAAATTTATTAAACTATTATCAACAGGAATTCGAAGATTTATACCAAGAAGATAAGGAATCCTATATCATTCAATATTTCCCTGACCCAGAGCCTAGTTTTGATGCTGTTGTTAGGAGAATTTTCCAAGGTCTGAATCACGAACTTTTTAAAAATATAGGTCAAAAATTATCAGATTTACCCAAAGATCAAAGGGATGAAATTAAACATATAATCAAAAACCAAGATGTTCGTATTGTTCTAAATCGTCTCGAAAGAGTCGAAGAGGACAGGCTTGTTGAATATTCTAAATTGGCATTAGAATGGTTTATGGGACTAAGGTTATTGAAAGCACACAGGGAAAAACTAGGAGTAAATTTTCGTTTAGACACGGTTGAGTCTCGTACCCAAGCTCTCAGAGATATTGTTTATGTCAGTGCAAGATTGAATTTATTAAAGGGAATATTGTTGCTCCTTGATGAGTTGGAGAAACAGGATTATTCTTTGAGTAAAACCCCCGTCCTTAGGTTTCTTTCGGCTATAAGAGCTCTAATTGATTCATTACCTAAGTATTTGTTTTTAATGGTAGCTATGACACCTCAAGCCAAATTGCGTTATTTTGCAATGTTGCCTGCTTTTCAGGGGAGGTTTCAAGATATTTTTACCCTTAGCCTCATTTCAAATTTCAAGCAGGCTGTTGATTTGTATAATTTTTACAGGGATAAAGGACGTAATAAAGCACTTAATGAATATAAGGACCATTATTTGGAACAAGGGGAAGAAGAAATTTTCGAAGAAAACGAATTAAGAGAAATATATGATAAGTTGGAGAAAATTTCTTTTGAAAGAGGAACCGAGGGTATAACACCCAGAGATTATCTACATGACCTTCATAAATATTATGAAAGAAAATTTAATGCAATATCGTAATAGCAATCTCTACATCATTGAATTGATTTACAAATCGAATTCTGCTTGATATAAGCATCCTTTGTTTTGAAACACTAGTTCACCGGCTGCGCTCGCCAATCCAATAATCCTCTCATTCCCCTACTTCCAGATCATCGTTTCTCTGTTCTAAATATGTTGCTTTAATCATTGTGAACCTTGACCATGTTCAGCCAAACAAAGTGGCAGGAAATTTGAAATTGATTGAAAAGGAATGGTGAAAAAGACATTTAACGAAGTTGATAATCAAACATGACGCAATCAAGGCATTTACGAGAATGTTCAAGAATCATCTTTGGGGGATTATCAACATGGTTGGCTTGATAGTGGGTGTCGGTCTGGAAGAACTCTAAAATAACCTGATCGTGATGATCAAATTGAATTATAGAAGATATCAAGACATGCAACGGTTCGTCACAGATGATATCCTTTCATTTTTCGGGGGGAGTATATTCCGAAGGAGCCAATAGGTGAATTACCGGGGATTATATACTTGATTGAATTTCCCCATTTTCTTGTAGAGGCATCGTTGGTTTTCCAGCCATTTTGTGAAAAAACCTCCCACGCACGTTCCCCTGGAGTGCAATGGTATCCCCCGAGGTGTCTGAACACCTCTTGTATTTTCGGCAAATGGGAAATTAAATCAACGATATAATTCCCGAATTACCCACTTCTTTGAAGAAAGAGCCTTTATTTTTTGTGTCAGAATAAGGCATTATGAATCATCTGCTGATTTGACTTGTGTATCCTTGAGTTCATATAGGAGGGAAAGGGCCTCCAGGGGTGTCAACTCATCGGGGTTGATATTCATGATTTTCTTCTCAACTGGTGAAGGTTCGACTTCAATGGTTTGTTGGTCAAACAAGGAGGAAGCCGCGAAAAGGGGGAGTTCCTGATACATGGAGAAAATTTTGTCTTTTCCCTTGCCCCGGGGTTGTTCCAGTTTTTTCAGGATGGCATCTGCCCGTCTTACCACAGCCCTTGGCAAGCCGGCTAATTTGGCGACCTGGACACCGTATGATCGGTCCGCAAACCCTTCAACAACCTCGTGGAGAAAAACCACATCCCCCTGCCATTCCTTTACCTTGATCGTCAAATTGAACAGATTCGGCAAGCGGTTCGATAGTTCGGTCAACTCATGGAAATGAGTGGCAAAAAGAGTCCTGCACTTGATTTTGTCATGAATGTACTCCAGGGTTGCCCAAGCTATGGATAATCCATCAAAGGTTGCTGTACCTCTCCCGATTTCATCCAATATTACCAATGTTCTATGGTCGGCCTGATTTAAAATCGCGGCTGTCTCCACCATTTCGACCATGAAGGTTGAACGTCCTTTGGCCAGATCATCGGCAGCTCCAACTCGAGAAAACAGTTGCGAAATTATACCTATCCTGGCCTTCTTGGCAGGTACGTATGATCCAATTTGGGCCAAAATGGCCAGCAAGGCATTTTGACGAAGAAAAGTGGACTTGCCTGCCATATTCGGTCCGGTCAACAGTATGATTCTTCCTTCGTCTATAATATTACAATCATTTGTCACAAAGGGTGTCTGGTTGTTTTTGCGAAGTGATTCTTCAACAACCGGATGCCTGCCCGCCACGATCTCAAGGTCACAACTTTCGTCCAGAACCGGTTTGCACCAATTATTGGTATGGGCAATTTCCGCAAGGGTTACAATGACATCCATTTCCGAGAGGGTTTGGGCAATGAAGAAGATGTCATTCGACTGGGCCAAAATTGCTTCCCGAAATTGCTCAAAGAGCCTTAATTCTATCTCGACCGTTTTTTGTTGGGCATTGACAATCCGCGATTCGAGATCGGAAAGCTCCTTGCTTGTGAAACGGCAGGCCGTGGAAGTCGATTGTCGGTGAATGAAAGTATCCGACAGGGGTGGTGATACCATTTTGGAATAAAATGAAGAGGGCGTTTCAACATAATATCCCAGCACTTTATTGAAACGAACCTTGAGTCTGGGATTATCTACCCATTCGGCATACTTTTTTTCCAATTCGGCAATCACAACCCTGGTTTCATCACGGAGTTTTCTGGTTTCATCCAACTCCTCGTCAAAACCCTTGGCTATAAAATCTCCATCCCTAGTGGCAAGGGGAACATTTGGCATCAGGGCTTGTGACAGATCCTTTACCAGACCTTCAAGATTGGCAAGCAACTCCAGCGAAGCTTTCAGTTGCTCGGAAACCCCGTCAATTACACACATTTCCTGATTGATAAGAAAAGCCTGTTTTATACCTGTCTTGATGGCATTGAGGTCTCTTGGACCTCCCCTTTCCAATGCCAACCTCGACAAGGACCGCTGGAGGTCTGGAACCATTTTTAGTCTATCCTGAATTTCCCTACGTGAATCAGATTGCGAATAAAAGGTTTCAACTTCGTTTTGCCTTTTTGCGATGAGACCGATATTGGTAGATGGATTTGCCAGCCATCTCTCAAGCATTCTTGCCCCACTTGCCGTTCTTGTTCTGTCCAGTACCGAAAACAATGTGTTGTTTTTGCCTCCAGAAAGGTTTCTGGTGATTTCTAGATTTTTTCGGGTTGCAGCATCAATCTGAAGTGTATCCTCTGATTTTTCCCTGCTCGGGAATTGCAACTTGGGAATTTTACCATGCTGGGTAATTTCCAGATAGGCAACAATTGCCCCCAGACATGCCAGTTCAGACCTGTTGAACTGGCCAAATGAATCCAGGGTTGCAACCTCATACATTTCTGACAAATTTCGCTTTGCCATCCTGCTGTCGAAGTGGACATCAGCCAAAGGAGTCAGCGAATTGGTGGTTTCCCTGACGATACCCAATATCTGTGCGGAACAAGTTTCGGGGTAAATCACTTCCGTTGGGGAAATTCGGGACAGTTGAGAAGCAAGATTGACCAACGGAAAACCCATAACATGAAAACTGCCCGATGAAATATCTGCCCAAGCCAGTGCTGCGGATTTGCGGATTTGGTGAATTGCGGCGATGTAATTGTTTTGATCGGCAGTGAGGAGGGAATCTTCCGTAAGGGTTCCTGGTGTGATGATCCTGGTGACCTCCCTCCTGACAATAGCCTTGTTTCCTCTCTTTCTTGCTTCTGAAGGGTCTTCGGTTTGTTCACAAACTGCAACCCTGAAACCCTTGCGGATCAACAATTGAAGATATTGGCCAGCGGCATGAATTGGTACACCACACATGGGTATGTCCATATTGTTGGTTTTACCCCTTTTTGTAAGGGCAATGTCCAGTGCTTCGGAAGCCTCGACCGCATCATCAAAAAACATCTCATAAAAATCACCCATTCGGTAGAACAGGAGAGCGTCCTGATTTTGGCTCTTGATCTCCATATATTGAGCCATCATTGGAGTTAGATTTTGATTGTTTTGATTCATCCTTTTACATGAATTCAAATTTTTGTTCGGGAAACCATAACGGATACAGAATGCTTTACATCAAATATGAAATATGCGGAAACTTTACTGATGGGAATCAGCAATAAGTGAAATTATTTCAAACATTATACTTGTTGCCACCATGGCGGTGATTTTATTTGGATTATCTGCTGTTGGAACCAGGCAGACCACATCACCTCCTATGATGTTCAATCCTCTTACTGACCTGAGGATACCAATGGCCTGTTTCAAATTGAACCCCGGTTCTCCCGGCTCCAGATTTGCGACCCCCGGGGCGATTGATGCGTCCAGACTATCCAAATCAAAAGTTATGTAAACAGGTTTTTCACCTATCCGGTTTCTGATTATCTCGTTTACCGAATCCTCTCCCAACAAATCATATTGCTGTTTGGTGATCAATTCATAACCCAGTTGCAAACTCGGTTGGTACCAATCCAGTGTCCTTGGGTTGCCTCTTATACCAATTTGAGTTGATCTATGGGCATCGACATGCCCTTCCGTTACAAGTTGGGCACCCCAATGAGCAGCGGATTTTCTGGCTCCCAGAAAATGCTCGAGATGGAGAAAAGTATCGGTGTGGGCATCAATGTGAAGCAGAGCAATCGCTTCACCGCCGGATAAATTGGAACCCTTCCCTCCTACCGCCCTGACCGTTCCTCCGGTAATCGAGTGGTCTCCACCAATGGAAACCGGTTTGGCTCCGACCTTGTCTATTATCCTGAAGAATTCGGTTATATGGTCAATTGAAGCCTCATTGTTGTTCCCTTCGAGCAAAGGAACATCTCCAATATCAACAATCCTGCATTTTTCCCAGGGATCAAGCCGAAAGTCAAGATGAACCCTGCGTCCAAGACCTGATACATCCCTGACAGCTCTTGGTCCCATATGCTGATCCCTCAATGTTGTTCCATTGCCTGTCGAGTGCGGAATGCCAACAAGTGCTATATCACAGTTTTCAGGAGTTTCCTGATAATCACATTTGAACAGGGTGGGTATGCCTGCCCAATACAATCCCCGGATAAACTTTTTTTGTAATTCTTTCTGATTCTGCATGTTCATTCATCATTAACCCAATCAACTTCAAGTAACAACACCATTAAGGAATCGATGGTCCGAAAAAGTTATGGGTATTACACCACAGATTAATGCTTTCAGTAAATTACCACTAAAATTTTACCCCATAATCAGGGTTTAGAAGTTAAAATATTATTTTTCGTTATCCCTTTAGAACCGAATTTTGCCACCTTTTATTATTTTATGCGGATTTTAGGACACCCTCAATCATCTCCTTTGCCATGGCAGGTGAATTGCATAGCTCAGTAAGTGCCCTAAATATTCGCTGATAAATTGCAATTTCCCCACTATTGACATTTTCTAGATAGGGACGGCCCCTCCTTGGTTTGAAATCAATTAGCTTTTTCTTGAGCTCTTCAATTATAATTTTATTTTGATTGCAATTTATTGTTTCTTCGCTCATATTGTGTTCTAGTTCCTGCAGTCTCTCTAGTGCTTCGGCTATTAGAGCTTTCGAATCTGCAGCTTTCAAATACCCCGAACCTGCTAGACTATACGCGTTATCCATGTGTTCTATAACCGTTTGTACCTTCCTAGACTGAATCCGGTTTGATGAAGCTGTTCGACATCGCTTAACAACTTCATTGATAATAGATTGGATATGATTTTCCATATGTCTCAAGTGTGGACTAGGGTCAAAATAATCCCGGCGGCCATTTGGTAGGATTCGTTGATCAATGACATGTAATTCACCTATGCACCATTTATTGAAACGCTCTTCATTAAAAAATGGATCGAGTACATTTTCCTCACCGATTTGTATGTTTCCTGCCCTTAGTCGGATTCCCCTTACTCCAAGATTTTTGGGAACCGCTCCGAGATAAGATGTGTGCGCAATCCATCCTACAGCAGCGTTATTTTCACCCTCAATATCTGGAATTCTCAATTCTTGTATTTCCTTGTAAGTATCCGTGCGGTCTTGTGAGAAAATAAGTTCATGTCCATGCATTCGTCTGACTGGCTCTTCATCATCCAGGATGACTTCAAGTGTATGCAACTTTTTTACATTTGAAACTATCGGCTCCACCTCTTTCGAAAAAGGAAACGTATCTGACATGGGTACCGGCCCGGTCTCACCTATGTATCTTCGTACTGCTTCACGGTTAAGAATTTTGTCTGCAGCATATCTAGACACATCTTCAATTTTTACTTCGAAAAAATTATCGGGCCAATCATCGCCATCTATTATCGAAACCTTTACGCAATTATTAATGATTTGTTCAGGACTTAATGAGGAATCTGAATTGGACCGCAGTAATTTCCCATCCCAAGAGATTTCAGTTACCTGTTGTGCCTTATTACTCCTCGTCCTGAATTTTATTCTGTCAGCGAAAGCTAGTCCTGAAAGCCTGCCAATTCCTCTAAACCCGCGATCTATCCCATGTTTCTTGGAACTCCGTGCGATTGGAATCAGATACCGTTTTGCTTGAGCAGGTGAAAGTCCGGGACCATTATCCCGGATTTTAATACTTCTATTTGCTGGACTGATTGAAATATCTACTCGCCCTTGACCTGGCCACAGTGACCTTTCAATTGCATCTGCCGAATTCTGAATATATTCTCGATAGACTGCATGTGGGGTATGGTACATACCTGTAGTCACGAGATTTAAAATATCTGCTCCCACAAGCGACTCTGGTTCTATCTTTTTCATTATGATAACTCCTTGGTGCGGTATTAGACGCTTGCATGTTGGTCAAATATTTCTTCTCGTGTTGAAGTATCATCGTAAAGACCAGCATCTTCTACATGTTCATCCTCACTAGGCAATTCAATATTTGAATTGAGATACGAAAATTCGGGTATTTTATTCTTGTCTTCCGTATTTAGGCGATGCCTTGTGTCAAGGGTGTGAAATCTTAAAACATTACGAATGGACTTGTCTATCGTACTGTCTTCTACTAACTCAGCATAGTGGTTTCTGGGTATCCCGGAAGTTGCGATGTCCGGTATCGCTAGGTGACTAATCATTTCCTTTTCTTGGCTTTCAGTCAGTTTGTTCCGATACTCAAAATATTCATCTAACACAGGCGAACCATCCTCAAACTCGTAGTGGTCCCTATGGAAAATAAATGCATGGGGCATACTAAGGAGTTGTTCGAATTCATGTTTGTTTTCCCCATATGCTCTCTTGAAAAATGATGGATTCCCACTGACTACACCGTGAGTTGCTTGTAGCATGATCTGGAAAGATCTCAAATAATAGCGATTCCAAAACTTTCCTATATGAGTTCTTTCCTTCAAGGTCACTGGTTGATACCGCATTGGAAAAGACCAAATTCTTATTTTCAGTTCCTCGTTCAGGGAGATATTAAGACGCATCCTTTCGTATAGGTCACTTGGTGTGTCCATAAAATTGTAGAGCATGTAATTTGACAGTGAAGTAATATCGTTATCTGCTGCCATTCGGATTGCCACTTCATAAACCTTCCGTAACCCTATATGGTCAAATGCAATACGCAAGGGACTTATGCATATTGTGGCCATTTCCTTAAGATACATCGGTGATTTAGCCAGTATACGTGCGTCAACACCCTGATTGAAATCCACTCTTCTCTTTTCTTTACGGCCTTTGGGTCGGGATATTGTAGCTCCAGATTCGAAACCTAAGTCCCTCAACTCTGCTATTACCTCCTTATATCGGATAGAGGCAGTAATATTGTTGTCCATCAGAACCATGTCCTTCTTGACTCCATGTACGGCATCAATACCATTAACAAGTTCTGTCAAGGGCGGCATTTCACGCTGTGGGCCTTCCAGTTTGGGAACTCCACAGAATGCACATTTTCGGACACAACCTCTCGATGCGTAACCGAAATATGCATCTCGTACAGGATAGGTGTAGTCAATGTCTGACAAAATGTCGTAATCCGGTATACATTCTTCAATTGGACGACCTGAAAGATCATCTGATCCAAATTCATAATCTTCTTTTGAAAGTTGGAGAGCATTTGCTGGTGCACCTACCAAGAGCCCCTTGATAAAGCGCACTCCGGCCCAACGGGGTTCATTCAGGTATTCTTCGTGCATCAAAGAAGCTGCTATTCCGCCAACAAAAACTCTTTCTGGTTGCATACCAGCGATACGGATTGCTTTATCAATTGCTTTTGCAGTTCGTTTCCATTCAAAACTAAATAAAGTGGTAACATAAACCCGGTCCCAAGCAGATTCGTATAGGGGGGACATGCTTTCGTCCTTGTCGAATCCTACTTTGGAAAATTTCACATGGTCACCACGTGCTTTATGGTATGAGGCAAGTTTCATCAAACCCAATGGGGGATATTTGTTTCGATATCCCGGTTCTATCAGTAGGACTTTTTTCTTTGTCATGGTGTTTATTAAAGTTGGTCAAGAAGTCGATGTTGTTCTATTAAGAAATTTCTCAACCATACCAGAAACCCGATTTAGGCTTTTTTGGATTTGACCGATTTCATATTTCATTGCATTGGCCTCAGGTCGTTCCAGTGACAAGATATCATCATTTTCAATATCATTAAGGCCTAGTCGAATTTTTTTTAGCTTTTGCTCAGCTCCGCTAATCTTTGCACGGTCATACGCCTCATCTAACTTGATCTTTTTATTTTGAAATTTCCGAAGGATTTTTGGCTTGTTGATTATTGTTGGTAATTTATCGCGTAATTCCTGAGCAGTGAATTCTTGTGTTTTTATCTTTTGAAAAAGTACCTTTTTTAGACCACTATCTTCGTTGATCTTTGTAGAAATTTTTCTATTTCGAACCAGTACATTATAATAACTGTATCTCGAATTTTTGAGTTCGTTATTTTGAGACATAAGTTTGATAATTGAGACATATTTATTTATTTCTTGCTTCGAAAATCCTGCTATCTTCGATAATTCGGAAGTCTTTTTTTTGTCTTCAACTACCCATCGATAACAATACAATGCCTTGGCGTATGGAGACCAATCGGTTTTACCATGGAGGTGTACCTGTCCTAGAATTCGGGTTTGTTGATCATCGGTAAGTTCTGTAACAACTTGACAACGTATTTTATTCCAAGTTTCATTATCGGGTTCATCGTTATTTAGTTTACGATAGGCTGCAAGGCGGGAATTTCCTTCAATTACCTCTTGTGTGTCCCAACGTACGATTATAGGCTCTTGAAGACCACGGTCCCTCTTTATCTCAGGTATTAGATTCTTGACGCTTGGTTCCTTAAGTAGGCAATCGTAAATTAGACTTTGTTTCTCATCATCTGTACGTCCTTCGAAATCCTCCATTTCCCGAATAACAGCATAAACCCTTGGATTATCAGTTAGGAACTTAAGTTTTTCGATCGGTATTTGTTCTTGGGATGTGGATATATCCTTCCCCAATACAGCAATGGTATTCACATTTTTTGTCATATCGGTGTACTCTTGTATTTCAGGAAATTTGCTGTTCGTTAGAGTTTTAAGGAAATAGAACGCTTTGGAGTACTTCAGAAACATCTGTACGAAATATGTCCCTGAAAGTTTTAGCATCAATATCTCCTTGAGCAAGCTGTGCCGCCCTGTACTTCGCAGTAAGCAAAACATCAACCCACTCGTCAATGGTATCTCTGGCAATTAGATTGTGTATAAAACAATCCCTGGTCTGAGAAATTCGGTGAATACGGTCCTGAGCCTGGAGATAATCATCAAGACTGAAACTGCGATCGAAAAATATTGCATGATTAGCTACAGTCAGTGTAAGGCCCTCCTTAGCAGCACCAGGTGTTGCAATAAGCACAAGATTCGACGAATTGGTAAATTTTCTTACAGATTCGTTTCGATGATGCAAAGATAGGCTCCCATGAATGATTGCAGGATTGAATTTTGATAGCTTTTTGGCAAGCCATTCCACATTTTCAATAAATCCAGTCCAGACTATTACTTTGGATTCCTTAGTGAAATCATGACACATCTCGGTCAAAACAGGCAATTTCGCTGGTTCAAGTTCATAATTTCCATCAATGAGTCCTGGATTCGAAGCGCATTGAACCAACCGTAAGAGTCTCTTTAGAATGCTATCTACCCTGTCAGTTTCTATAATACCCTCTTTTTTATATTCAAAAGCCAACTCGTCACGATATGTAGTATATCTATTCAGCTGCCAACTGGGTAGCTTTACATTACGTGTGAGAATAGTTTTATTAGGTAAGTGAATTCCGGCTGTATCTTTGGTTTCTCGGACAGTAAACGGTGCAATTCTTTTGTTAATTGTTGACAAACGTCCCTCGTAGTCATCCGATTTATTGTTGCATTTTGGTAAATCCATTTCTTGCCTGAACGTATCAAAACTACTCCCTAGGGTTTCACCATTATCAAGGAACTTGATTTGTGCCCATATATCGTAAGGACGGTTCGCAGCTGGGGTACCTGTCATAATTATTCGTCGTTCGAATAACGAAGCAATCTCGTGAAACACCCGAGTCAGATAGGCATCTGGATTCTTGATTTTTTGGCTTTCATCTAGAATGCAGCCAACACGGCAAGTCATAAAAAACATTTTTATGAGTTTTACATTTGCTGCAATGGTTTCATAGTTGGTGATGTAGATAAGCACAGGTGAATTAAGGGATGTGCTGTTTTGTGCTCGATTACTAGACAAGATGTGAGGAGTAATATGGCAGTGTCCTTTTACTTCATTCTTCCAATTTTCAACAAGAGACTTTTTCGTGATGATAAACACTGTGTCTACGACATCTTTATCAAGCCATAGCAGGGAAAGATCTATCGCAATTTTAGTTTTTCCAAGCCCCTGCTCATGGAAGATTGCAGCGTAGGAAAGATCTTTGACAAAATGAATCGCATCAACCTGGTAAGCATATGCTTGATGCTTGGGTGAAAGGGCAGGTTGCCGTTTTAGGACAAACGCCATAATGTCTCCCCTGATCGTCCTAGGCACCAAAAGTCCAACCCGTCAAATAGTTTAATATGAATATTATCCGACACTCGGTGCCTATAATTTAAATTTAGGATTGTTCTAGCGGTTCCACAAACATACCCGTTAACAGCTAAAATGAATGTACCATTCGCTGATTTCATTGACTCAAGATAATCTATAAATGCATCAATCTGACAAATGGTATGCAGTCGTTTCACATCTCCATCTATCTTTGCCTCGGCAATAACTTGGTGTATCCCTTGACCATTACTTCTTCCAATTATGTCTGGACGATAGCCACCAATCATCGAAGGTACAGGACCACCTGGCTTTTCAATAATATCAATCGTTAATTGCATATCTGGGTAAAGTCGATTTATCGCAATTGATGTGTCAACCACCAATCTACGGTGGAGTAAACTTTCAGACATCCTGTAGCAGGTCAAGAAGATTTTCAGTCAAGTCATACAAAAGTTCGATATCCTGATCTGCCGACTCGTAATTCTTGTCTCTCAAAGCTATAAAGTCCTCTCTGGGCATTGTCTTTACCTTTTCAAGCAAGGCATGGGCTAGCAAAGACATACTTGCTTTTGCGACTGTAGTTTTTTCTGCTGGAGATTTTGTATCTTTCTTTTGATTTTCTTCAACAATGGAGATGGCGTCTTCTATTGATCGAACACCTCCCTTGATAAATATGTTTTTCGCTTCTTCATCAGCAAGAACCGATGGTAGTTTTCTAACATCAGCGAGTTTGTATATCTGACCGTTTCTGATCCAGTCCCCAAAGTCGCACAAATCAAGGTCAGCCTGAAAAATTGCATCTTTAATGTTTTGCTTCTGCAACTCTACAAAGCCGCTGAATCTATCAATTTGGAAAGCATCATCGCTACTCTTATCGCGATAATACTTGTTCATATCATGGAATGCGTCGATTTGTTGATCGATCATTTTCCTGTTTCCACCACATATTGCAATAAGCTCGTTATAGTCCAAGAATATAACATTTCTCAGATGGTGAAGGTATCGGGCCTTTTCGTAGGCTGGCCATTCGCGTGCACCAACCAAATGTGCAGTTACCCTAATCGTTTCTATATCACGCTGCTCAGGACCCTCAAGAACAAGGCAATTAATGGTGGTCCAGTCACCAGGAGCCTCTTCATCAAGGAGCTCATAAAATATTGTTAATCGCGTATTCCCATCAATACAAACAAATCTATCATCTTTCGGGCAAACAATGATTGGCACAGATATTCCTTGAGCCGATCTTATGGAATCCTTCAGAGAATTGTAAGAAGAAAAACTTCGAGACCCTTCTGTGGCACTTTTTAATGCAAAGCGTATACGTTGGTCGTCAAGATTGTTACCATATTTTTCTAGGGATCCCTTAATCCTTGGATTTTCTCTGTCGAAATCAATTCTATCAATCGGGATATTCTTTTTTGAAGTTTTCAAAACTCCTCCAACTTTTGTAATCGTATGCCCACTGATAAATTTTCAAAGTAAATTGTCAATATGACCAAAGATTTACTTTATTTTCTGCTTTCACTAATTGCTTGACAAGCATTTTTTTTGTTGCATACTTTAATCTCTTCGTCGATTAATACGGAGGTTATACTAATTTCAACATTTTTTTGGAGGAAACAATGAGAAAAATTTTAGTTGCGTCAGTCGCAATTTCCATGGGATTAGGGGTTGCCGGCGCATCGAAGGCTGCTGATATTGTTATCGGTACACCTAACTGGCCCTCAGTCCAGATTACCGGAGAAATCCTCAAAGTAATCATTGAAGACAATATTGGCCTTGAGGTTGAAATTCAAACTGGAACAAACCCGATTGTATTTGAAGCAATGGATAAGGGTGCCATGCATGCACATCCTGAAGTTTGGATTCCCAACCAAAACAATCTCCATAACACATTTGTTAATGAAAAAGGTACGGTTACCCGAAATGAGAACGGTGTTAAGGGATTCCAGGCAATGTGCGTACATCAATCGGTTGCTGATGAATATGGCATAACCCATATTGAGGATCTGACCGATCCATCAAATGCCGACCTCTTTGATACCAATGGTGACGGCCGTGGTGAAATCTGGATTGGTGCACCGGGCTGGGCTTCAACCAACATCGAAAGAATCAAGGCCAAATCCTATGGCTATGACCAAACCCTTGATCTGGTTGAAATGGATGAAACTTTGGCCTATGCCAATTTTCAAGCTGCAATTGAACAAGGCCAGCCTTGGGTAGGATTCTGTTATGGTCCACATTATCTGTTTGCGATCCATGATTTGCAGGTTCTGGAAGAACCCCCTTATGATGAGGCACAGTGGAATATCATCCAGCCCACTGACGATCCGGCCTGGCTTGAAAAATCAAGTGCCCCGGTAGCTTGGGAGGATGCTTCTCTTCATCTTTATTATCCAGTATCATTGGAAACTGATTATCCGGATGTTGCTTCCCTATTTGCCAACATGAACCTCGATAGTGATACAGTTGCCCAAATGATCAAGGTCGTGGTAATTGATGAGGTTGAAATGTCCGACTTTGCAAGCCAATGGGTTGCTGACAACCAGGACAGAGTCCTTGAATGGTTAACGAACTAAGTCAGGATTATCGACTATAAACAAGTCAATTTTAGGGTAGGTTATGAACGAACGCGTGATCAAACTGGACAATGTCTGGAAAATCTTTGGTGAACAATCCATGGCTGCCATGGAGGCAATCAAGGAGAGAGGAATTTCCAAACCGGAAGTCCTTGCGGAATTTAGTTGCGTTGTTGGAGTTCAAAAAGCCTCTTTTGAAGTATCAAAAGGGGAAATCTTTTGTATCATGGGTCTTTCCGGTTCCGGCAAATCCACACTGGTTCGCCACGTAAATCGGCTCATTGAACCTACATCTGGAAAAATTGAAGTGTTGGGCAGGGATATTGGTTCCCTGTCCAATACAGAGCTCAGGGAAGTGAGAGCCATGCAAATGGGCATGGTTTTCCAGCACATGGCATTGCTGCCACATAGATCCGTCAGGGATAATGTCGCCTATCCTCTGGAGATCCGGAACATACCCAAATCCAAAAGATGGGCCATATCGGATCACGCTCTTGCATTGGTTGATCTGGTTGGTTATGAGGACCGTTTGCCTCGAGAACTTTCCGGAGGTATGCAACAGCGTGTGGGTATTGCCCGAGCCTTGGCTTCGGACCCAGCGATTCTGTTGATGGATGAACCATTTTCTGCCCTGGACCCACTCATCAGGCTACAATTGCAGGACCAATTCAAGGCCTTGGTCGCCCAACTTCAAAAGACCACCCTGTTCATTACCCATGATTTGGATGAAGCAATCCGGATTGGACACAGGATTGCCATCATGAAAGATGGGGAAATTGTTCAGATTGGTACGGCTGAAGAAATCGTGATGAACCCGGCTGATGAATATGTCCGGGAATTTGTACAGGGAATTTCAAAACTGAAACTTGTCAAGGCCCATTCCATCATGGAACCCATCGAAAGTTATCAGGGAAATCTGGAAGGCGCTCCTGTGGCTGATCATAAGGCTGACCTTGACCAAATTATTGATCTCGCCGTGAATACCGACTTACCTGTCATTATTACGGATGGCGGTGTCAAGGTGGGCTTGATAACCAAACCTCGCTTACTTCGGGGAATTCAAGGAGGAAAAGAATGACCCCTACGGCTGAAGAACAAAATATTGAAGTAAGTGTAAAGGCTGCTTCTGATATAGAGATCGATCGAGAGCAGCTTGACAATTCCATTACAGAGTTTGTCGAAAGCAATTCCGGTTATTACCAGGAAGCCTTTCACAAAGTCCACGCCGCAACGACATCCTTGCCGAATACCTTTAATCGGGCAGCTGCAATATTAGGGCCCATATGGGGGGGATTCCGAGGAGTCTGGGGCTTTTTCTGGGGATTCCTGATTCTGGAAATGATTGTCTGGGTACAAATGGGCCGGGGAATCTGGGGAAGCCCTGGGGCTAGATTTGAAGAACGTGCGGAAGCTCAGCTTGCCAGGGCTGAAAGTTTCCAGAAGCAAGCTGAAGAAGCTCTTGCAGCAGGGGAAGATGCAAGTCGCTTTGAAAAACTGGTTGAAAACATGAATCTCGCAGCCGAGCGGAGCATGGCTGAAGCTCAGGCCCTGAATGATGGCAAAATCTTCGTCCTGTTGACGGGATTGTTCTTTTTCCTTCTGGTCAAGCTTGTGCAGGGTTTTTATGCGGATAGGATATATGAAAGACAGTATTCCAGATGGCGAATAGATCCTGAAGGTACCGAGTCCGGGGTCAAGCCCAGAAACCTGGTATTGTCTTTGGCTCTGGTTGTCCTTATAGCCCCCTTGACCATTTACAAGTTCACCGTGGAAAGTCCTTTTGAACTGCTTAATGAATTCCCGGAAAAGGAAATCAGCGCCTATTTTCTGGAAGGAGAAAATGATACTTTCTATACAAAGACTGCCACTTGGCTTGAAGACCGAATTGATGCTACTGCCGTGGCGGGGCAAGGGGTATTTGATGGGCTGACTGCTGGGGTGAGGTCCATCCTTGAAGCCATGACCCTGGCCCTGATTGTCACTCCTTGGCCGGTTGTAATGGTGGTTGTGTGTGTCGTTGCATGGAGGGCTGCTGGACCCAGGGTTTCCATCTTTACCGGTGCAGCCTTGGCGTATGTGGCCCTTTTGGGTTATTGGGAGGTTTCCATGGAAACGGTAGCCCTTGTTGGTGCAGCGGTTTTTTTATGTGTCATCTTTGGGATACCCCTAGGCATTTGGTTTGGAAAATCCCAACGGGCCTACAAGATCGCTGAACCGGTCCTGGACTTGATGCAGACCCTACCTGCCTTTGTGTATTTGATACCCATCATAGCATTTTTTGGAACTGGAAACCCGCCTGGCATTCTGGCAACCATCATCTTTGGCATGCCCCCAGTCATCAGATTGACTGCTTTGGGCATGAGGGGCGTACCGAGTACGATTATTGAGGCTGCCGAAGCCTTTGGTGCATCCAAGAGGCAATTGTTGCGAGATGTCGAAATTCCCCTTGCCTTGCCTTCAATAATGACTGGGGTAAACCAGACCATCCTCATGTGCCTTTCAATGGTGGTCATTATATCACTGATTGGCGGTGGTGGTCTCGGACAGGAAATACTTCTTGCCCTGCAATATGCAGCCAAAGGACCTGGATTACTTGGTGGATTTGCCATCTTGCTGTGTGCCATGGTTATTGACAGAATAGTTCAAGGAGCATTCCGCAGGGAAACCTGATTGGGGATAATTTGTTACAGTTGGGTAAGTCAATTTTCATCATCCAGTAACGATCTGATTTACACAAGGATAATTCTTCTATCAAGGTTGGATATCTAGTGTACTGTTACTGTAATTCGGTCAATAATTCCCCCAACGCTAATTCCGGAAAAAACCATAAAGCCCAATTTTATGGTGCAAATAATGGTAAATATTATTAAACAAATTTCAGATTCACCACACTGGTATCTCAACACTTTTGAAATGATGGTTATGGTGTATTGACACGCCTTAACTCAGATATCCGATGATAACAGAAACAAAGCATCAGGATCAGTTTGCCTTCAGTTATTGAGTTCAAGTAACAACCTCTGCCGGAAATCGTTCCCCATCATTTCAATAATTTTGAGATACTAGGTATCATGACCATGTGAGTAATCCTCCAAGGAAATGATCAAATACTTTATAGGCAAGGTGAACAAACTTCATGATACCCTGAAAAAAAGGAACCCTGGGAGGCAAAAAGCCCATTAATCTGAACTTTCGGAACCATAATGGCATACAACTTCTCCATGGTCCCCATTGCAAGGGGTTGTTGTCCCTGCCCTGCCCGGTTTCAACCTGTCCCATTACATGGCAACACTCCTGTCAATCCCGATGTCGAGCAGCTCAAGGGCCCTGGCCTGCAATGCCGTTGGTTCCGGGGTTGTGACAAAGGCATGATCCTGGTGGGAGGGCACCACCATCTCATTGAGGGTAAGGGTCGCCAGGTCAGCCAGCAATGTCGTCATTGAATGGACCGGCAAACCGTCCGGTGTCACCTTCTTCCGTGACTTCGCCAGGGCCTCGTCGGAAACCGCGGCCGGTGACACCGGTGAATCCCGTTTGGCCCTGGCCCCTTCGGGATGGTCATCCTCGAACAGCAGGGGGGCCAGGCGGCGACGCATGTGCCACTCGACATGCCAGGCCAGCATGACCAGGAAGAAATGCCCACGGACATGGTCCTCGGTGCGGACATGGATCGGCCGTATCTCGAGACGCGTCAACTTGCAGGCCTCGACCGCATCCTCCCCGGACATGTCCCCCGATGGAAGGCTGGTCCGGACCACGTGGATGCCGTCAAGCCGTGCCTCCCGGGCAATCTGTTCCTCCTTGCGCGACCAGGAAAGGTGGTCATCGCCAATGGTGATGTCAAAATGCTTTTCAACCTTGCGCCGGTTGGCTTCCCGCCCGATCCTTTTGGCAATGGCAACCTTTCCCCGCAGTTGCGAACCGGGACGGTGGACCTTCCGGGCAATCTCCGCCAGTGTTTCCCCGGTGGCCCGCAACAAATCCTCGCGCCTGCGTGCCCTTTCGGCACGAAGCCGCGGATTGAGGCAGACCAGAAGGCGTTCCCCCGGAAAGGAAGGGTGGACAAGTTCGGCAACGGTGTCGGGGACAAGGGTCGGGGGATCCAGGACCTCTCCCTTCTCCCCCTTTTCCAGAGGTTTCAGAAGGGCACGGATGCCGTCGGTCGTCAGGGCCGAGATCCAGCCCAGGGAACGGGGTTCAAGATCCTTCCTGATCCGGGCCGAGGTGATCATGCCCCGGTCACCAACCACGGCAATGCCGCGGATGCCGAAACGCTGCCGGACCTTGTCGAGCTGCCGGGCCAGGGTCGGGGGATCCCCGGTGTTGCCCTTGAACACCTCGATGGCAACCGGACAGCCATCCGGGGCACAGAGCAGGCCGTAGGTGACCTGCATCCTGCCCTTCCTGCCATCCCGGTTGTGGCCAAAGGCCGCAAGGGGGCACTTGCGTCCCTCGACATAACCCGGGGAGACATCGTGGAGGATGAGGGTGCCGCCATTGAGATGGCGGTTGGCCAGGCTCTGTTCGATCCAGTGCTGGCGGGAGCGCAGCCAATCGAGCATGTCCAGCATGTCATGGCCGGTGACCCTGCCGAGGCCAAGCATGTTCCCGAGGCTTGAGGTGGCCGTGTCCGCGGACAGTGTCCGGGCGGTTGCGAGTTTGGATGCGGGATGGAGGATGCGGGCGACAATGGCGGCGAGGGCCAAATCCCCTGGCCGGGATTTCCGGCGGTGGAGGATCCTGTCGAGACCGAGCCTGCGGGCCATTCCCAGGGTTGCCAGGGCATGTCCGTGGGGCAGTGCCCTTCGGATGGTGACGAGGTCACCGAGGTGGTTGTGGACAACACCACCCTTGAGCAGGGTCCTGAGGGCACTGACGAGGTGCGGCGGCATTTTGGAGAGGTTGGCGATGGTTTCGCGCCGGATCCGCTTTCCTTCCCGCCATGATCGTCTGAGGAGGATGGCCGGTGGCGATGTCCGGTTTGGTATGATGTCGATGCTCAATCCCATGGGCTGTTTCCTTTTTACATGGCAACATTGATGGTGGTGATTGATATGTTTGCATAACAATATGATGCAACAGGAAAAACAATTGCATGGCAACATTTTTGCAGGACAGAAATTGGCTTGACCCTGCCAAATGCTGCATGGCTGGGGAAGATGGAAGGATTCAATCGGGAAAAATGGGGCGGAAGTTCAGATTAATAATGAAGTAATTGGCGTTATAAACTTGTTTATTCTAGCAGCTGTTTAGGCGATTGATTCCTAGAATTAATAAAATTATAACCCGAATTTCGGATGCAAACCAGTATATCGTTGCAAGAACATGATACCAATACTGACAATGGTACCGCTTAACATAAAATTCTTAACATCTGTAAATTGCTTGGTGGTCAACCAATGCCATTTTTCAGGTAACAAAGTATGCCAACCAAGTGCAATAATAGCTAACCCTATTACTAAAAATACCAGGATTATAAGTCCGCGCATACACCATGATATTATGTTCTTTGTTATTCTATCACGATCATGTTCGTCTACTGCCTTTTGAGCCGCAAGTTCTTCTAACTGCTTTGTATGTAATTTGTCTTGATCAGTTGGATTTAATTCACGTAATAGTGTAAGATCGTTTTGGTCATTGCTTTTGCTCACTCAGCCGATCCTTGTATTCTTTATGTATATCTTCATTGGGTATGCTAATCCCTTTAACATTAGGAGTGTAGTGTTTTGCCCAGGCTCCTTTTTCCCAATGTGTTATTGTGACCAACCGAGGAGTACTGTCTGATAAGGTATTAACCACATTGTCGATTAATTCCAAAGTTATATTGTCATTTATATTTGGAACATTCTGAAATACATTTTGTTGAACATATCGTGAACCAAATTGGTTTGCTACACGATATAATTGCGGATGGACAGGACCCAAATCCCATGCCTGAAATTCCCCGTGAACTAATGGTATATCATGCCGTCCTAAACATATCATGTGTGCTATATAGGATAACTTTTGTAGCGCGAGATTGGTAAGTTTCCACTCCGATTCTTCACCCATTCGCTTGGCTACAGAAAGAACCGAAACTGGTACAGACGGCTTCTGAGTTGCATTCCTAATTTTACTATTATCAGCCATAATACGGTCATATCAATTAGAATATTGTCCAAATCATATAGCTTAAAATAAAGTTTCATTAAGAAAAATTCAAGGAATCTAATGATTCGGAGAGGAGATTTTTGAAAATTGCAAACTAAAAAACAATCTCATAAACAAACCTGATAAGGATGTCATTGCGGCCTGTTTGAAATTGTCAAGGTTTAACACAAGAGTCGGCAACCAACATAATTGTAAGGCGAAACCTAAATAGGATATGGAGTAACAAGTATATAATCCATGAATTGCTTGTTTAACTGTTGAGTTCCTTGATGCTATTTGAAAACCTGCTGGCTATGTTTACTGGATCATCATCAATAACCGAAACGTTGACATTTCCAGGCTGACACTTGCTGATGATGATCGTCATTTTTCCTGATGACAAAGCCTTCTCAAGCTCAGCGGCTGTCTCCTCGGCCGAACATTCAACCACATTGCGACAACCACACGCCCTGGCCACCTCGGTCAGGGATGTTGCCATACCGGCATAGGTGGGTTGATCTCCAGTTGAACCATAACTTCCGTTATCAACAATCAGCAGAATAAAATTATCGGCGGGATTGTTGGCTATTGTGGACAGAGTGGCCAAATTGGTCAGTACCGAACCATCCCCGTCAATTGCAATGACCGGTTGATCCTGAACCAGTGCCACGCCCAAACCAATGGATGAGCACAACCCCATCGTTCCGAACATGTAGAAATTGGAAGGTTGGTCGAGTAACTGGTAAAGTTCCTGGGAAGGTGAACCAATGTTGCAAACGACAAGCCTTTCCTTAAGGATTGGAGCTATTGTTTTTAATATATCATACCTAATCATGATGCTGAACTCCAAAAGGATGCATCTGCAAGAATTGCAATCGGTTTTTTACACATCTGGGAATGTTGCAGGATACCATCAAGACCATTTACCTGTTCAGCCTTGGTGAAATGGAAATAGGGAATGTTTAACTGTTGAAGAAGTGGTTTTGTATGGATGGCCATTTCAACCTGGCAGGCCACCTTTTCACCCACTTCACCACGATAACTGATGAGCATGGGCAAAGGTATGTGGTAGTATTGTATCAACGTGACCAGGGAATTTATGGCAACTCCCAGAGCCGTATTCTGCATGATTATCGCTGATCTGGTTCCGCCAAGATATGCACCGGTACACAGACCCATACCTTCATCCTCCTTGTTGGAAGGAATATGATAAATTTCCTCGTGGTTATCCACCAACTCAATAACCCCGGCAAGCTGCTTGCACGGGACCGAGGTAATGAAGCCTATTTTATTTCTTACAAGGCTATCCAGTATGGCCTTATCTGTCGGTGTGGGCATATAATCCGTTCCTTCTTTCTGATGAATTCAGAATTTGGTGATCAAGACATCCAAGAACCTGTTCGGCTATCATTTTACTTACCCGGTAATTGGATTCTTTTGTTACACCAGCAATATGTGGTGTCAGGATCAGGTTGTTCAATCCTGAAAACCTTTTCCCTCCATCCCTGTCCAGCGGTTCTTTCTCGAAAACATCAAGTGCGGCACCTCCCAATTTACCAGCCTTCAGTGCCTCGATCAGGGATTCCTCTTCAACAACCCCTCCCCGGGAAGTGTTGATGATTATGGCACCGACTTTACACTTGTTTATAAATACCCGATCAATCAGGTGAAACGTCGTCTCGACCAAAGGAACATGAACACTTACAACATCAGAGGTTCTGGCAAGCTCATCCATCTCGACAGGTTTTATACTGTTCCATAAATCATCATCGGGACATACAAATGGATCATGGGCTTGTACATCCATACCCAAGCACAGTGCTTTTGTTGCCGTCTTGCGACCGATTGCTCCCAATCCCAAAAGACCGAGTCTCTTGTTGGAGATTTCCGAACCAATACAATCGGTTCTGTTCCAACTTCCGGCGATCAATGAGGCATTTTCCCCATAGGCACCCCTCAATAGAATCATGGCCGTACCAATTACATATTCGGCAACGCTTTCGATATTGGCACCTATAGCCGGAAAAACAGGAATGTTTCTGGCTTCACATGATGGCACATCAATATTGTCCAGACCTATTCCCAATCGACCTATACATTTCAGATTGGGGCCATGCGACAGCAATTCCGCATCAACGATTGTCTTGTTTCGAACGATCAATGCCTCAACGGGTTCAATTGCTTCCGATAACCTTGCCTTGTCTTCAGCCAGTGTGACATCATAAACTGTGGAATGCTTTTCGGAAAGGGAATCAATAACAGATTCATCCATAAATTCGGTAATCAGAATCATGATGTGTCCAGGAAATCAGGTCAGGGGGATTGGGTTTTCAGAGGATCAATTCCATAACTCTTTGATATTCTTGAAAAGCCCCTTGCTGTCACTGTCAGACTGTATTTCGCTGACTTCACCAAACTCCTTGAGCAATTCCTTTTGTCTGGACGTCAGCTTTACCGGAGTTTGTACAAAAAGATCAATCAGCAAGTCACCATAGGAATTATTGGACCTGAGTTTTGGCATCCCTTTCCCCGGTAATCTCAAACGCTTGCCAGTCTGGCTTTCGGGTGGTATCTTTACCTTGGTTCTCCCACCATCAATGGTTTTGATTTCGACTTCACCTCCCAATGCTGCAGTTACCATCGGAATATGAACATTACACCGAAGATTGTTGACTGATCGTTCAAACACATTGTGATCCTTGACCTCAATCAGTATGTAAAGGTCTCCAGCCTGTCCTGGACTGCTTCCTTCCTCACCTCTTCCGGCCAAACGGATTCTCTGTCCGGAATCTATCCCTGCTGGAATTTCCACCTCAATCGTTCTGTTTTTGTAAACCCTGCCCTCTCCTGAACAGGTTTTGCATGGATTTATGATGACTCGGCCCTGCCCCCGACATACAGGGCAGGTTGTTTCAACTCTGAAGAAATCCCTTTGAATCCTGGTTTTGCCGCTTCCCCCGCAATGCGAACAAGTTTCTGGTTCAGCTCCCCCTTCTGATCCCGTACCCGAACAGGAATCACAGGTAACCTGGGTTGGTACAACAATTCTTTTCTGCAACCCCGAAAAGGCTTGCTCAAGTGTTATGTTGAGTTCGTATTGTAAATCCGAACCGCGATAGGACCGCTGGGAAGTTCTCCCCCCAGGATCCATGAAATCCCTGAAGATATCCTGGAAAATATCAGAAAAAGCACCCTGGCCACCGAAACCATTGTGTGACGATGCGCCATTACCACCCTGAAACGCATCATGGCCAAAACGGTCATACATTTCTTTCTTGCGGGGGTCTTTCAGAACATCATAGGCTTCATTGACCTCCTTGAAACCGGCCTCGGCATTCGGATTGTCCTTGTTTTGATCGGGATGGAGTTCCTTGGCCTTTTTTCGAAAGGCCTTTTTTATTTCAGGTCCTGAAGCTCCACGGGGTACGCCCAGTAAATTGTAGTAATCCGGTTTGCTCATTGCCGTCCCTGGTTAGCTTGAGCGCCATAATCCGGAGGATGTTTTCTCCCCAAAACTTCCACTCCTTGGAACTTATTTCTGGTTATCTTCCTCGACATCATCATATTCGGCATCAACAACTTCTATATCATCTTCCGAATTTTCTTCGGGTCGATCCGTTGATTCCTCGGCATTTTCTGCCTGGTTTTCATAAAGAACCTGTCCCAATTTCATTGCCGCTTCGGAAAGATTCTGAATACCCGACTGAATCTTGGCGGTATCCTCCTCCTTCAGATTTTCCTCAAGGGCATTGATGGCCAACTCGATGGCCTCAATAGTTGCCGGATCGAGTTTTTCCTTGTGTTCATCAAGCGATTTATTGGTTTGATAGATAAGTGATTCAGCCGAATTTTTCGCCTCAACCAAATCCTTCTTGTTCTTGTCAGCCTCGGCATATTCCTTGGCTTCATCCACCATCTTATCGATTTCATCTTCGGACAGTCCTCCGGAAGACTGGATGGTTATCGACTGTGACTTGTTGGTTGCCTTGTCGAGAGCCGTTACGGATGTTATCCCATTGGCATCTATATCAAAGGTTACCTCGATTTGTGGTATTCCCCGAGCTGCATTTGGTATGCCTTCCAAATTGAACCGGCCCAACAGTTTGTTGTGTTGTGCAATTTCCCGTTCACCCTGATAAACCTGAATGGTTACAGTTGTCTGATTGTCTTCCGCCGTGGAAAAGACCTGCGATTTCTTGGTCGGAATGGTTGTGTTTCTGTCGATCAATCTGGTGAACACACCACCAAGGGTTTCAATACCCAGTGAGAGAGGTGTTACATCCAACAGTACAACATCCTTGACAGTACCACTGAGAACACCGGCCTGAATTGCTGCACCCAGGGCAACGACCTCATCAGGGTTTACTCCCTTGCTCGGGGGTTTTCCGAAAAAGTTGGTTACCTCTTCAACCACCTTGGGCATGCGGGTCATTCCTCCAGCAAGAACGATTTCGTCAATTTCACCCAATTTGAGGCCAGCATCCTTCAATGCAGCTTCACAAGGTTTCAGTGTCTTCTTGATCAGTCCACCAACCAGATTTTCCAATTTTGCCCTGGTCAGTTTGGAGATGAGGTGCAAGGGCTGCTTGGTGTCTGTATCAATTGATATGAACGGTTGGTTGATTTCCGTTTCCATGCTGGATGAAAGTTCAACCTTGGCTTTTTCGGCAGCTTCCTTCAACCTCTGCAGGGCTATCTTGTCCTTGGTCAGATCCACCCCGTTCTCCTTTTTGAATTCGTTGGCCAAGTGGTTGACGATTACAAGGTCAAAATCTTCCCCGCCCAGGAAAGTATCACCATTGGTGGACTTGACCTCGAACAGACCGTCATCAATTTCAATGATCGTTATGTCGAAAGTACCACCTCCAAGGTCATATACTGCAATTGTCTTGGCTTCCTTCTTGTCAAGGCCATAGGCAAGGGCAGCAGCTGTAGGTTCATTGATGATCCTCAGGACTTCCAGGCCTGCAATCTTACCGGCATCCTTGGTTGCCTGTCTTTGGGCATCGTTAAAATAGGCAGGTACGGTAATGACTGCCTTGGTGACTTCCTGACCCAGATAATCCTCGGCCGAGGATTTCATCTTCTTGAGGATAACCGCTGAAATCTGTTCCGGTGAATATTTCTTGTCCCTTATTTCCACCCATGCATCGCCATTGCCACCATCAATGATCTGGTATGGGAGAGAACCTTTGTTTTTGGTAAGGTAGGAATCGTTAAATCGTCGGCCTATCAAACGCTTTATGGCAAAAACGGTATTTTTTGCATTGGTTACTGCCTGACGTTTGGCGGCTTGGCCAACAAGTTCCTCTTTATCTGTATAAGCAACTATTGACGGTGTGGTTCTTGATCCTTCAGAGTTCTCAACAACCTTGGAATCGGTACCTTCCATTATGGCTACGCAAGAGTTGGTAGTGCCCAAGTCAATTCCGATTACTGTGCTCATGTATATCCTTCCTGTATGTTAAAATCTGTTGTCGAACTTACATTGAAGTTCTTCGGGTTTTGAATTTCTTGATAGTTTCCGATATAGGAATTGTTGGCCTTGCCTTCAAGAAACCACGCTCAAATTTCTACTGACAGAGGTACAGAAAAGAAGGTTGCCAATAACTTTAAATCCTATTTTGGGGGTTGGAAATCAGTGGTTAAACCAACGCTACCTTCCCTCACATGGTGCTAATCTCCTGATGAATACATTAGTGGAATTGTTCCGTGAACTCATCTGCTTGGAAGGTAATCTGGAGGAACAAATGAATGTGGTGGGAACATAGATGGTGTCCAATGGAATTCGAAAAAAATCAATTGGTTCAGCCTCCATGATACCAAGGACTTTGGTTGTGGTTTTGTTTGTTGCTTGGCAGAGAAATTCTGATTGTAATGGTTTTTTTCCGAATCTTTGATGATTCATTCCCTTTGCTTGGCCGGGGAGGCACCAAGTGAATTGACACTTTTAATGACATCCGCACGAGAAGCAAGGGCAGTTTCACCCACCTCCCTCGTACCATTTTCTGAATCACTTTTCGGTGTTATCAGAATCCGCAGGTGGCGTTGCCAGCTATCCAGACATGAGTGAAAGGCTCTTCTGATCAATTCGTTTGCTTGCGTAGCCATATCATCGGTAAATCCTGAATCTGATGGACCAGTCGTGATTTCAGCAGTCCACAATTCCAATGTAACAGTCAGACGCGAGATGCTCCTTAATGCCATGGGTTTTGGCATATCTTGTAAATCACATAACACCAGATGATCGCGTCGGCTATCACCATTCAAGGCTGCAAGTTTATCGGCTAATTCATGCAACTCTGGTTTTGCCTTTCTGAACGCTGCTGTCAGTACAGAAAACATGACACCAGTTCCACTCATCAGCAATTGCTATTTCCCTGATTGACAAAATGGTCATGTTCATTTGTTCAGGACTTGTTCCATTCTTCTTTGCCAATCATTGGGTTTCATTATTGATAATGGTAAAACCTTGATTCTTTCGGATCAAAGTAAACGGAATAAATGTTCTTGTTTTCGGGTTGAATAATGGTACTCTCTCTGATGGTGTTGGTTGTACTAAATGTTATGTTGATTTTGACAGGTATAGATGAAATTGGATTTGACTTTGGTACAGATGTGTTCCACTGATAATCATCAGGGAAATATCGAAGCGGTCAAAAGGATTGTGCAAAAGTCTGGTAATTCGGATCTGATTGCCTTGCCTGAAGCATCGGGGCTGATGAACAAAGACTTTTCGAAAGCCCGGAAATCGATAACCACTGTTGAAAATGATCCTTTTATCAGAACCTGCCAAAATCTTGCCAGGGAAGTCGGCAAGTGGATCCATATTGGTTCCACACCAGTAAGAGAGGGAGGCGATTATTACAATTGTTCGGTACTGATTACACCACAGGGTAAAATCCTGGCCACTTACAACAAGATCCATTTGTTTGATGTCTTGCTCGAGGGTGGGAAGGCAATTGGTGAATCCCACCGTTACTCGGCTGGTGATGTTGCTGTATTGGTGGACACTCCCTGGGGATCCTGGGGTATGAGCATCTGTTATGATTTGAGATTTCCGGGCATTTATCGAGAATATTGTCAAAAGGGTGCTTCAGTCATATTCATACCATCGGCTTTTACCGTTCCAACAGGTAAGGCTCATTGGGAAGTACTGTTAAGGGCCCGTGCCATAGAAAACGGGACATGGGTCATTGCCGCCGCTCAGGTCGGTGACCATGATGATGGTCGAACCTCGTATGGTCATTCCATCATAGTAAATCCATGGGGAGAGGTGATAGCTAATTTGGGCGGCAAGGAACCTTGCCAGGCAAATTATGCCCTGGATCTTACTCTTGTCGACTTGTCCCGCAAGCAAATACCCTCATTGGTAAGGGATAAGGATTATGCATTTAGGCATATATCTCAAAATGCGAATGGAGATTAGAAAAAATATCAAAACTGCTTGCAATATAGCTGTTTGACCACCACACCATCAGGGTTGTCCATTGAAGATGATGGTCAGGATCGATAGATTCTATATTGTGGAGAATTTGTGACCATTAACGGATACTGTTGATGGAATGTCAGGCGGTGCCGACAAATTCTGACGGTGGCTTCTTGGCACCAGTCATGAAGGCAACCGCGTCCGACATGGAAAAATCATCTGGTTTGATGACGCATAATCGCCGGCCAAGCCGGTGGACATGAATGCGGTCGGAAACCTCGAAAACATGAGGCATGTTGTGGGAAATCAATATGATTGGAATTCCCCGGGACTTGACATCCAGTATCAAATCGAGAACACGTCTGCTTTCCTTGACACCAAGAGCAGCCGTAGGCTCGTCCATGATTATTACCTTCGAACCAAAGGCTGCGGCACGGGCCACGGCAACTCCCTGCCTTTGCCCCCCTGAAAGGGTTTCAACAGCCTGGTTGATGTTCTGGATGGTCATGATTCCCAGATCGGTGAGTTTTTCATGGGCAATTTTCTGCATCCCGGAATGATCGAGTTTTCGAAACAATTGCCCGATCAATCCCTTCTTGCGAATTTCCCTGCCCATGAACATGTTATCGGCAATGGCGAGGGCAGGTGACATGGCCAAGGTCTGGTAAACCGTTTCTATTCCGGCCTTTCGGGCATCAATGGGAGATGAGAAATTTACCGCTTCACCCTCAAGAAAAACCTCTCCCTCATCAGGGATTTCAGCACCAGACAGGGATTTGATGAGGGTTGACTTGCCAGCGCCATTGTCCCCGATGACACCAAGTATTTCACCCGGATACAGTTCAAAATCGCAATTGTCCAGAGCAGTTACCCGACCAAATCTCTTGACCAATCCCCTGGCCTCCAGTATGGGTTCCATCAGGATGCCACCTTTCGAATCCACTGATCCAGTGCCACGGCAACAATTATCAACGTACCAATCAACAAATAGGTCCATTGGGCATCAGCGCCCATCAATCGGAGACCCAAGGAAAACACTCCAACGATAAGAGCTCCAAAAAACATGCCGAGAATGGAACCCCTTCCACCAAAAAGGGATATTCCTCCAATCACCACGGCAGTGATGCTCTCGATATTGGCCAACTGTCCCGAAGTGGGTGACACCGAGCCGATCCTTCCGATCAGGGCCCAACCTGCAAAGGCACAGATCAAGCCTGCTATCGTATATACCGAAACAAGTGTGAAATTTACATTGACTCCGGACAATCCGGCTGCTTCACGATCATCTCCCACCGCATATACATGTCTGCCCCAGGCAGTGTGTTTCAAAACATAGGCCAGAAAAAGAACCAGACACACCATGAAAATGACACCGACGGTAAAAACCGCTCCCCCTATATTGAACTTGGTGCCGAAGAGCTGTAACAAGGGCGCCTCTGCTGCGATATCCTGACTACGTATCGTTTCATTCGCAGAATATAGAAAGTTCGCCGCCAAGGCAATTTGCCACATGCCAAGTGTGACAATGAATGGCGGCAGTTTCATTTTGGCCACCAACCAGCCATTGATGCAGCCAATCAAGGAACCGCAAAGTAGGCCACAGGCCACGGCTACAGAGGGTGGAAGGCCGTATCTGAAAGTAAATTGCCCCATTATGACGGAACTGAATACCATGATTGCCCCAACACTCAAATCAATCCCCGCCGTCAGAATGACCAAAGTTTGGGCAGCACCGACGATGCCAACTATCTGCACCTGCTGAAGGATCAGAGTAAGGGCAAAGGGGGAAAAGAATTTGGACCCCAGCAAAAGGCCAAAAACCATTATGGATAAAGAAAGGACAATCAGCGGTACAAGTGCCGGTGTCTGGTGAAGTAAATGGTGAAATTTTCTAATGATACCGTTATGATCCGATTCTACCTCTGAATGGGTTTCATCAGTTGCATTTGCTACCATATTGCTTTTGTCCTGCTGATTATATGATGGGACTCTGGGACTTTACAATAAAAACCCGAGGACAGCAAAACGGCCCTCAGATCAAACACTTTAAATCAATACTTTAACAGAATCAACCCCAGCAGAGGGACATTCCTTCGTCAGTATCAATACTGTCAACACCAGAAGCTGGCTGGTCGGTTATCAAGGCAACGCCCGTATCATAGAAGTTTTTACCTGGTGTGTTTGCCGGTTTGGAACCATCTGCTGCCCATGCGGCGATGGCCTCGACACCAAGTGAAGCCATCAGCAATGGATATTGCTGCGAGGTTGCACCGATGACGCCATCCTTGATGTTCTGGACTCCCGGACATCCACCATCGACGGAAACAATCAGTACATCATTTTCACGTCCGATAGCCTTCAGGGCTTCATAAGCACCTGCTGCTGCAGGTTCGTTGATCGTGTATACAACGTTTATCATGGGATCGATTGCCAGCAGGTTTTCCATTCCCGTACGACCGCCTTCTTCGTTGCCGTTGGATACATCATTACCTACGATTCGAGAATCATCTTCATCCCCCCACTTGTTGGGATCACCCAAGTCAATTCCGAAACCCTGCAAGAAACCCTGGTTTCGAAGTACACCAACTGTAGGCTGGCTGACATTGATGTTAAGCAATCCGATCTTGGCATTGGCAGCATCAGCACCCAAGGATGCGGCAGCCCATTGACCGATCAGTTCACCAGCAACAAAGTTATCCGTTGCGAATGTGGAATCAGCTGCATCAATCGGATCGAGTGGTGTATCAAGTGCAATGACGAGCAGCCCGGCGTCCCTGGCCTGCGCTACTGTTGATACGATGGATGCCGTATCTGAAGCCGTGATCAGAATTCCCTTTGCCCCATCAGCAATGCAGGTCTCGATGGCCGCTACCTGGGTTTCATGGTCACCGTCGATTTTACCGGCATAACTTTTAAGCGTGATTCCCATTTCCTTTGCCTTGGCAGTAGCACCTTCCCTCATTTTTACAAAGAAGGGGTTGGTATCGGTTTTGGTAATCAAGCAAGCGGAAATGTCCATGGCTGAAACAGAACTGGCTCCTGCCATCAACGAAACGGAAATTGCCGCTGTGGTTAGCAGTTTTTTCATTTTTCCTCCTATACGATATTAATTTATCCACTGAATGATTTCAGTAAATTTCAATTTTAGAATCGGAGTGTTTATTGTAAAAAAAATAGAATGTCAATAATAAATAAATCTTGTTTACTAATCTTTTTACCATAAATGACTTTGTTTAATATTGGAAACCGAAAAACATAATCATTCATTCATTTATCAGGGAATGGATTCATCCAGCATCCGGAACCATAATGAACGGCTAATTCTTTCCCTGATTTGGAAAACAGGGAATATTCCGAGTTCCAAAATTGCCCAATTGACATCATTTTCAGCACAAACCTCATCGGTAATAACAAGAAAACTTGAGGGTGCTGAACTCATTGTAAAGGGAGAACCTGTCAAGGGAAAGGTGGGCAAGCCTTACCTACCCATCAACCTAAACCCGGATGGAGCCTTTGCCTTTGGTCTCATGATCGGGCGTAGGAATGCTGAATTGGTACTGATGGATTTCCTGGGCCATATCCGTGCCGAAAGAAGTATGTATTACACCTTCCCGACGCCAGAAAGGGTTCAGCAGTTTGTACGTGACAATATCACCGACATTCAAAATGCAATATCACCCTCCTTTCATTCCCGAATCATTGGTATTGGTCTAGCTGTTCCCTTCGAGCTTTGGAAATGGAGTGATGTAGTAGGGGTACCCATGGAGGAAATGAATAGCTGGAAGAACTTTGACCTGACCGAGGAAATTTCTGTCATAACTTCACTTCCCGCTATCTGTGCCAATGATGGAACCATGGCTTGTAATGGTGAACTTGTCTTTGGCCAGGGATGTGTTATCAATTCATTTGGCTACTTTTTCGTTGATACCTTTATCGGTGGCGGTTTGGTCCTTGATGGTAAACTGGTACTCGGTCAAAATAACAACGCCGGTGCCTTTGGAACCATACCCGTTTCCCTTCCCAATGGATCGTCAACCCAATTGATCCATAAATCATCAATTTTTGTTCTGGAGGGGATGTTGCGGGAGTGCGCAGATCAACAGGCATTCCAAGATAAATGCAGCAAGATATGGTACGAGCATGAGTCTATCGTCAACCAATGGATCAAAGATACTGCCAAGGGTATTGCTCTTGCCTCGGCGGCTGTTTCAGCAATAGTTGATGTACCAAACATCATCGTTGACGGCAATTTTCCCGACTTTATCAGAAGCAGGTTGGTGAATTCCATCAACGATGAGATACAAAAGGTGGACACGAGGGGCATAGTACCTCCAAAAGCCAAAGAGGGCACCTTGGGTTCGAGAGCGGGAGCCATTGGGGCCGCCTTTCAGCCCATTGCTTCACAGTTTTTCATCAATTGATTGGTAACAGGGTATACTTTTGCTGAAGTTTCATCTAGGTTGAGAGGATTGCCTGTCCACAAAGAAGGTTTTGCCTTGCAATGAATGCCACAACCGAACCTAAGCGCGGATTTATTGTCCACAGGAACTTTTTGTCTCATTACATACAGATGGAAATGGTCGAATCCATAAGGGAAATCGTCCGCCAGGCACCATTCAATACCTTGCGGACGCCCTCCGGCAAGAAAATGTCGGTGAAAATGACCTCTGCCGGCAATTGTGGCTGGTTTAGTGACCAGCACGGATACCGGTATGAACCCATGCAATCTGACGGCAAGCAGTGGCCGCCAATTCCCCCCTTGGTGCTGGAAATCTGGCAAAATCTGGTTTCCATGGAAAAAAATCCCGACACCTGCCTGATAAACTATTATGAGGCCAATGCAAAAATGGGACTTCACCAGGATCGAGACGAAAAGGATTTTTCCTGGCCCGTATTATCCATTTCCCTGGGTGATGAAGCCCTTTTCAGAATCGGTAATGCATATCGAGGAGGTAAAACCGAATCATTTTGGTTGCATTCGGGGGATGTTGTGATTATGGGAGGTGATGCCCGATTGTGTTATCATGGTATAGATCGAATAAAATTTGGCACTTCCAACTTGTTGAGGCAATCAGGTAGAATAAATTTAACACTTCGAGTGGTTTCTTGAGGATAAAAGAGAACAGGTGATGCCGGGGTTTTACTGCAAGTCCAAAAATATGCCGCTAAATCGGGTTCGCTCATGATTTCGAGACAACAGGTGGATAAAATTGTCACACTGGCCATGAGGGCAAGTGAAAAAATCAATGAATTGCGTGAAGGCAATTCCATTGATGTTAGTTACAAGAGTGATAAAAGCCCGGTTTCTTCTGCCGATTTTCAAGCCAACGAAATAATCGTCAATGGGCTGCAAAAATCCTTTCCCACCATTCCGATAGTCAGCGAGGAAATTCCTGAAAGCCATTCCAGGAAATACGACCGGTTTTTTATTATTGATCCACTTGATGGTACAAGGGTCTTTTTAAGAGGTGAGGATGAATTCACGGTAAACATAGCCCTTGTAGAAAATTCGGTTCCGAAAATAGGAATTCTGGCAGCTCCGGCCCTGGATCAAATGTATTTCAATGTTCCTGGAGAAGGCATTTTCCATGGCCGATGCTTTGGTCAAGATAGCCATTTTGAAACTGTGGAATCACATAATGGCAATCAACATGATAATCCCGAATACAGGGTACTTCTTTCAAAGGCCTTTTCGACCGACAAGGAAAAGCAATTGCTCAAGGACTATGGCGCTTACCAGACTGAATGTGTTTCATCCTCGATAAAATTTGCCTTGCTGTCTGTAGGCAAAGGGGATATTTATCCAAGATTTCGTCCGACCAGGGAATGGGACACGGCAGCGGGACATGCCCTTCTTTTGGCCAGCGGTGGTGCCATGATTGAACTTCCCTCAGGCAGCAATTTCATTTATGGCAAAGACAAATATTGGAATCCTCCTTTCCTTGCCGTAGCGAAAGGAATACCGATCCATTGCAAGTAGCCATTGTCATTCCCGCAAGGTATGCCTCCAGCCGATTCCCCGGCAAACCACTTACACCATTGAAAGGCGCCACGGGCCTACAGAAATCTCTTGTTCGCCGAACCTGGGAAGCTGCATCAAGTGTCAAGGGGGCTGACCTTGTTGTGGTAGCTACCGATGATCAACGAATTGCCGATGAGGTCCAGTCATTTGGCGGGGAAACCCTTATCACTTCATCAAATTGTAAAAATGGTACTGAGAGATGTGCCGAAGCACTTCTGAAACTGGATGAACAATATGACCTTGTTATCAATGTACAGGGAGATGCTCCTCTCAGTCCGCCTGAATTTATTGAAAGCCTGATCGATGCCTTGATTGGCAACGACCATCCACAGGTTGTAACGCCCATCTTGAGGTGTGATGGTGAAATTCTTTCCAGATTCCAGAGAGACAGGACCAAGGGACGTGTTGGTGCCACAACAGTTGTTTTCGGACAGGGAGGCAATGCCCTTTATTTTTCAAAGGAGATCATTCCCTGGTGTAACCGACAGTATCGAACCGGGGAACTGGCACCTGTTTTTCACCATGTGGGCATTTATGGCTATACAAGGGAAGCCCTGAAGTGGTATGCCGGTTCCGAATCCGGCAGGTTGGAAATGCAGGAAGGATTGGAACAGCTCCGGTTTATCGAGGGGGGCATGCCCATTACCTGCATTGAAGTTGAGGCTGATGGTAGAAGTTTTTGGGAACTCAATAATCCTTCAGACCTCAAATATCTTGAACAGGAGTTAAAAGTCCTGGATATAGAATAATATCCTCGGTAACTATAATAGCACCTCTATTTAATGTGTTGAACCTAAAGTTCAGAACATTGAATTTTCCTGCCCCTGTGTCAGTAAGGAATGATTTCTTTCCTCTCCCATAAGGACTTTGGAACTATCTTTGGCAAAAATGGGATATGAGGCAAATTCATCGTATTGCGGTTTCAAGACAATAAACAGATATGACCACTAATGAGTTTATGAGACTTACGAATTTGTTGAAAAAATAGCGCTTATATGAGAAAATTTGCCCCACTCAATAATAGATCGGGCTTGAGATAATTTGAATATGAACAACATCATGATTTTAGCAGATACCGCATTCATTTTACATGACCTTTTTCTTCCACATTTCAAAACTTTGAACCAAGGATAAAAGTATGACTCATTTCAATCGTATTTTGATAACTGGTGCCGCTGGTCGATTGGGTACTCAGTTGCGAAAAGGACTGGCCTCACTGGCACAAAACATACGAATCACTGATCGGGTACAGATGGAGAATATTCAATCACATGAAGAAGCCATTATCTGTGAGTTGGGAGACTATGAAGCCATTTTGGCCCTGACTAGGAATGTTGATGCCATAATCCATTTCGGAGGTGCTGCACTTGAGCAGGGTTTCGAAACTATTCTTGACAGTAATATTCGTGGAAGTTACAACATTTACGAAGGTGCCCGAAAAAATGCTGTCAAGCGAGTGATCTATGCATCATCAGTTCATGCTATCGGATACCATGAAATAGGGTCTTACATTGATGCAGATGCACCTGTGAGACCCGATAGCCTATATGGGGTATCGAAGAATTTTGTTGAAAGCCTTAGCCGCTTGTATTGGGATAAGTTTGGCATTGAAAGTCTCTGCCTGCGAATTTTTTCTTCGTTCCCCGAGCCTGCAGACAGGCGGATGTTGTGGAGTTGGCTTAGCTTTGAAGATTGCATCCGTTATGTTGAGCGTGGCCTGATGGCCCCATATCTGGGCCATACAATTGGTTTTGGTATTTCCGACAATCGGCTTAGGATGGTCGACGACAGCCAGGCGGGCCATATTGGATTTAAGCCGCAGGATAGTTCTGAGCCCTTTCGTGCAGCAGTTGAGGCCACGACCGATATTCCTGATCCGACAACCCCTGGGGTAAAGTATTTTGGTGGTTGGTTCTGCGAATTGGATCATCCCGATGACGAGTTCAAGTGATGCGAGATACTTATGATGTGATCATCATTGGTGGTGCGGCCATTGGATCATCGGTCGCTTATTTTTTGACTTCAAATCAAGATTTCAATGGAAATGTTCTAATAATAGAGCGTGACCCAAGTTTTGTGCAGGCCTCAACATCACTGAGTTCATCCTCCATTCGCAATCAGTTCTCCAATCCGATTAATGTACAGATCAGTCAATTTGGAACAAGTTTCATCAGGGCATTTGGTGAAATAATGGAAGTAGATGGAGAAAAGCCTGATTTGAACTTTCACGAAGCCGGTTACCTGTTCTTGGCTGCCACCGATGAACAAGCGCAGATTTTGCAGGAAAATCATGCAGTTCAGCGATCCTTGGGTGCTGATGTGGTGTTGTGGAATAAGTGCCAACTTAAGGAAGCCTTTCCACATCTGCGAGTGGATGATTTGAAACTTGCCAGTTATGGACAATCGGGTGAGGGGTGGTTTTCAAATACTGGTCTGATGAATGGGTTCCGTAAAAAGGCAAGTGCATTGGGGGCAGACTATCTGATTGATGAAGTCATTGACATAAAGCTTAATGATGATAGGGTCAACAGCGTATCCCTAAAGAGTGGAAATGTTATCTCCTGTGATATGCTCGTTAATGCAAGCGGACCCCGAGCGTCCTATACAGCCGCAATGGCAGGGCTGACGATTCCTGTTGAACCTCGCAAGCGTACAACTTTTGTCTTTGACTGTGACAAAACACCTGAAGGCACTTCCAATTTAAATCAAGGCCGTCTCCCATTGATGATCAACCCTTCTGGGACATTTTGCAGGCCTGAAGGTAAATTTTTTCTTGCCGGTACAGCACCGACTGAGGATCCGGCGGTCGATTTTGATGATTTTGATCCACGTCATGAAGAATTTGAAGTCATTTGGTTTGATCTGGCAGAACGTTCAAAGGCTTTTGAGGCGATAAAGTTGGTGAATTTCTGGGCAGGTCATTATGCATTCAATACCTTGGATCATAACGTGATTGTTGGTCCACATAATGTGGTTCGCAATTTTATCTTTGCCAATGGCTTTTCTGGGCATGGACTCCAACAGTCACCTGCTATAGGACGGGGGATTTCCGAGTTGATAACCTACAATGAATTTCGTTCGCTGGATTTGAGTGAACTCGGCTATGACAGGATTGTAAGAAATGAACCCTTTTTAGAAAAAGTGGTGATCTGACTGCCAAACTTACTTGACTTACCTAGATGTTGACTGGTTGATATGGCCCAATAACATTTCCAATTACCTCCTTAAGAATGCACTTAAGACATTTCATGCTGTAGCAAGACACGAATCCATGCGAGTTGCAGCAGATGAGCTTCTCGTTACTCTACAAGCCGTCAACCAACAAATAAAGTTGCTTGAAGATATATTGCAGGTCAACCTAACTTTTGGCTCGTTATGTAGAGGCAGGATTTGACGAACTTGCCGAAGGTGTCCGTTACCTAACCACTCGCAAGTTTCAGGATCGAATTACTCTAAACGTTTCACCTTATTTTGCAACAAAGGGATTTGTCTTGAATGTTTATGTTTTCCCTGTTGAAACCCCATGGTGAGTGGTATGTGTAATTTCTGCACATACCACATTTTCAACTCATTCTTGGGATTTAAAAAATATTTAAGCCTACTGATACCTGTTCTATCAACCCCAAAAGGCCAGCCATGTCTTGCTGTGTTAGCCAGATTGTCTCATGGTTTAATCTGAACTTTCCCAATCTGTTTTTGATGGAACCATCCTTCACCACCACCTTTTTTCAAGGGGATTCACAGCAGAATTCGGCCTTTTCCGACCTGCCATGATTATGGGAACAGCCTCATCCATCACCACCCCGTGCAATTCGAATGCCCTTTCCTGTATCACCGTCGGTGACGTCACAATGGGCACCGTTTCGGTACTCCCCTGTGGCCGGACCAGATTCAAGGTCATGGTTCTCAGATCGGCCGGCAAGGTCCGGAAACCGTGGGCCGGCAATCCCTCTTCCATCAGGTGTATCCAGAACTTCATCCCTGCCCTTTTCGACACGACACTCTTCGCCATCGGTGATGACTGCCTTCTTGCCGCCTCTTCGGGATCATCTTCCTGATAGGGGAGGAGAGCCAGTTGGCGGCGCATGTGCCATTCAAGGAATAGGCCAGCATGCACAGGAACACATGCCCATATGAGCGTCAATCTGGATGAAAATTGAATGACCCGGCCTGCCATGATCACGGAAATGGGCGCAACGGCACGGCCAACCTGTTCATGCTCCCCTCGAAGAATGGCGACATGTCAAGGTCACGGACTGCCGGACCAGTAGGGATTTTGCCAGGGTGTTGCTGGACCTGGCGGAGGTCCACTTTCCCGACCGGAAAACGGTGCTTGGGAGGAAAGTCGCAATGGGGAGGGAGCGACGACAGACTGGCGGTTTCGGGCTGAAGTCGCTCCATCCATCAAATCAATAATGGTGAGTTACTAGTCATCCCTAATAAGTGATCAAAATCAATGAAAACCCTTGAATTCTTGTGATGACGGCTCCTTAATACTGTCATCACCAAAACAATCAAACCAATTCAACGGGTGAACATCATGATAGACAAAATACCCTTTCCGGACAGTATCAAAAAGAACCAAAAATTGGCTAACTGCTGTTAATAAAGTCCTTTTTGAAGCTGTTGTAGAACCAACTCTTACCTAGAATAAATTATCTTCGGATTGTAGGGTTCTTGTGTCCAAGGCTGTATTGGAAGGAATTCAATATCGCAGTGTGATGTAACTGATTTGGCTCTTCGTCCAAAATAGTGGGATTACTTTATCCCAATGTATTGTTAATGTTGAAAAGTAAAGGTATTTTCATTACAAGCCATCTTCAGCTACTGGGAAAGGAAAAATGGCCAAAAGATTTTGATCGAATGTAGGCCGCGCACTTTTCAAAAAGAAACTGAAATAACTGCATCCCTGACAGATTGCCAACCAGGATTTCACACCGTGGGAAAGAAGGAACGAATACAAATTATCCATGTGTGGCAGCAAGTCACTGGCATGGCGGAATTTATGGGTTGGATTTATTTCCCAGTGATTCAACAGTTGAATTACCCACCATTTTAGACGAAGATCCGTTATTAAGGGTTATGTAGATTGAAATATGGTGGATTTGGGTTGTCCCCACTACCTTTTTGACCACCCTTTTTGTTTTCAAAAACCTCTTAAATATGTTGTTGTTTGATCACGATCAAATTTGGGTGAAGGCCCTAACTACATGATAAACAGAATATCAACAAAAAAAGAAAAAACAGTTGTTGTTGTGATTATTTAGTCCTATAATAGTGTAATCAGTATGTGGAGATTATTTCAATGACATTGGATAAATCACTTAAATATTTCGAGAAGAATCGTTCTGACTTTGCTGAAAAACAACATGGCAGGTTTGTCGTGATACACGATGACAAAGTTCTAGATTTTTATGATGATATTACTTCTGCTTATAAAAAAGGTAAAGAGAATTTCGAGCCAGGCACTTTTTTGATTCGTCAGTGTCTTTGGAAGGATGAAGAAGAACCTGTCATAACTTATTCAAGAGTTGCTTAAACAAATTTGTAAGGCTCTACATTGAAACCCCTATACACCCTTATCCAAAGTTAAAATTGCTGCAGCGACTACAGACCAATTTAATGAATTTAAGGCTGTTTGGGATACCGGTGCCACCAACACTGTAATTTCCCAAAAAGTTATTAATGAAAACAGATTGAGTAGGATTGACCAGGTTATTAATCACACGGCTAACGGAGAAAGGATTGCTGATGTGTATTTAATTGACCTGATTTTGCCCAACGATGAAATTGGGTTTCATTCTTTAAGAGTAACTGATGCGATATGACTTCTACTGATGTCTTAATTGGGATGGATATTATTTGTTCTGGTGATTTTGCTATTTCGAATAAAAATGACAAAACCATTTTTTCATATCAATACCCCTCAACTCACACTACTGATTTTTATATGGAAAACAGGCGGATAAGGGGATAAAAAAATCCATCACAACAACAAAAACGAACAAGAAAATGAATGGTCACTTAAGTATTTAATCCGCATTCAATACCTTCTATTTCATCAATTATCGTACGAACCAGAAATTTTTCGGCCAAAGGATCTGTCAAAAAAAGATTACTATTTTGTTGGATCTTACCTATTTTAGAACTGAATTGGGAATTTACCGGTCGGTTAGATGGTTTCTGTAAAATCAGAACCCATTTGCTTTTTGGATTAGGATTCACTTTGGTATGTATCCGTTTCGCCAAATTCCTTGCTCTATACTGATATCTGTCAATTTACAGGTTACGGTCTTTAGCAAGACCGTCTAATCTGGTATTTGGGACTTTTGCTCTGTTGGTGACTGAGTGTCTGGACATTTTCAAATTCCCGCTTTTTTCAATGGAACAAGGACCAGCTGAGTGTATATATGCTGGTCTGGCATAGCAAACGTATAGGAAATGATATGAAATTTAACAGAATGGGACAGACAGACCAATTCATCAGTGAATTGTGCCTAGGTACAATGACCTTTGGTACACAAACGCCGGAGGAAGATGCCTTTCGTCAAATGGATCTTGCCGTGGATACCGGTATCAATATCTTTGATACCGCTGAAATGTATCCCGTTAACCCCATCAGCAAGCAAACCCAGGGTGATTCCGAAAGAATCATCGGCAAATGGCTGCAAAAGTCAGGCAAGAGATCAAAGGTATTGCTTGCCACCAAAGTTGCCGGGGATGGAATGAAATTGATCCGCAACGGTGCGCCCATCTCCAGCAAAACCATCCCGGAAGCCGTTGAAGCTTCCCTGCAATTACTGCAAACCGATTATATTGATCTCTATCAACTCCATTGGCCCAATCGGGGTTCCTACATGTTTAGACAAAATTGGACCTACAATCCAACCCGACAAAACAGGGAACAGACCCTGGAGAATATGGAAGATGTATTGACCTGTCTTGACGGTTTGGTAAAGGAGGGAAAAATCCGGTATGTGGGATTATCAAATGAAAGTGCATGGGGAACCTCCCAATGGCTCAGAATAGCCAATGAAAAAGGCTTGCCGCGAATGCAAATCCTTCAGAATGAATACAGCATTTTATGCAGGCTTTTCGATTTGGATCTGGGAGAACTGGCTCATAACGAAAAAGTCGGTTTGTTGGCATATTCTCCCTTGGCCACCGGACTGTTAACCGGCAAATATAAAGGTGGAACTACTATTCCCAAAGGTTCCAGAATGTCTTTACAAGCTACAATGGGGGGAAGGGCAACACCCAAAGTCTGGCCGGCAATTGAAGCGTATGATGACATTGCCAAAAAATATCGCATTGATCTTCCTCTTATGGCTCTCGCATGGTGTCGATATCGGTATTTCATGGCATCGGCAATTTTCGGAGCTACAACCTGTGAACAGCTGACCTACCTCCTCAAGTCCACACAACTCACTCTTCCTGATGAATGTCTTGAGGATATTGACATGGTCAACAAGGCTTATCCCATGCCATATTAATCAGTTGGGGTAGATCATGTCCCGTCCAAATTTCCTGTTCTTCATGACTGATCAGCAAAGGCGGGATTGGTTAGGATGTTATGGCCATCCAGTCGTCAAAACTCCCCATATTGATGCCATAGCAGACAAGGGTATTCGGTTTGAACGGTTTTTTGTGGCATCACCGATTTGCATGCCCAACAGGGCAAGCTTCATGACCGGCCGGATGCCAAGTGTGCATGGATTGAGATACAATGGGTGTTTTCTGCCCATGAGTGCCAATACTTTCGTTGATGTTCTGCGTGCTGGAGGATATGAAACCGCTGCTTTTGGTAAATGTCATTTGCAACCAATGGTAAACCTCCCACCCATTCAGGAAAGGGAATTAAATTCCAATCGCTTGGTACCGGAAGCGTGGAAGGTGACCAGTGATGCAATTGATCAGGAAGAGACGGATCCTGAATCCTGTGAAGGTGGTACACATATTGATACACCCTATTATGGATTTGATCAGGTTGAAATAGCAACCTTGCATGGTGACAAGCTTGGTGGGGATTACCAACATTGGTTCAGGTCCAATGTACCCGATGGGAAGAATTATTTCGATCCGGTCAATCAGCTTCCACACAATTACACCTGTCTGCAGGCATATCGAACACCGGTTCCTGAGCATCTCTATCCAACCTCCTGGATTGCAGACCGTGCCATAGCCTTTCTTGATAAACAAGGCCAATCCGATAGCCCGTTTTTTGCCTTTGTCAGTTTTCCTGATCCACATCACCCATTCAACCCTCCGGGAAAATACTGGGGAATGTATTCGCCTGATGAATTTGACGTTGATTTGCCGTTCTCAGACCACAAAAACCCAACACCACCGATGCAATGGCTTCAAAACAACTATCATGCGGGAGGGGGTCAATTGACCAGACAAACGGTTTCCATGGTGGACGATCGTTCGGTCAGGGAAATCAAGGCCCTGACCTCCGGCATGGTTTCATGCATAGATGACGCCGTGGGAAGAGTCGTAAAGGCACTTAAGACCAATGGTCAATATGATAATACAGTGATTTGCTTCAATTCCGACCACGGCGATTACCTTGGTGATTTCAACTTTGTCCTGAAGAGCCTTATGCCCTTCAAGAGCATTACCCAGGTGCCCATGATCTGGTCCGATCCCGAAGCAAGAGAGGCGCGGGTTACGAAGCAACTTGGCTCAACCATAGATCTTTCTGCCACCATTCTCGAACGGGCAGGGCTCCAGCCCTATAATGGCATTCAGGGTAAAAATCTACTTCCAACGATTTTCGAAAACCAGGCTGTCAGGAATGAACTGTTGGTTGAATTTAACGATGGCGCTGGCAAATTGGGATTTAAAAAACCCGCCAGGGTACGTAGTCTGGTTGATTCTCGATGGCGGTATACAATATATGCCAATCAGTCATGGGGTGAATTGTATGATTTGCATAATGATCCTGATGAAACCCAAAATCTTTGGGATGATCCGGATTCAATCAACATGAGGCACCAATTATGCGAAAGGATGAATCACCAATTGACGAATTTGATGGATGAGAGTCCTTCATCGACAAGATTGGCGTGACCCCCCAAATAGTAGAATGCAAATAGGAAAGCGTTAAATCATGGACAAAAAAGTTTTGGATACATTATTTCTTGAAGCCCGGTCACATAAGTTTTTTCTTGATAGACCAGTCAGTGATGATCTCCTTCAAAAGATCTACTCCATGGCAAGAATGGCTCCAACAGCTTGGAACACATGTCCCATGCGCATAACCTTCGCAAGATCGCCGAAAGCAAGGGAAAAGCTTCTTACAGCCTTATCCCCCGGGAATGTGGATAAAACCAAGTCGGCTCCGGTTACAGCGATTATGGCAATAGACAAGGATTTCCCCGATAAACTTGACCTGTTGGCCCCGGCAATGGCTGGCGATCCTGTTTTCTCGAAGATGTCCGAACAAGGGGTTCTGCAATTTATCTATCGCAATGCAAACCTGCAGGCGGGATTTTTCATTTTGGCAGCCAGATTGTGTGGATTGGACTGTGGACCCATGTCAGGTTTCAACAATGATCAGGTTGATAAACTGTTTTTTGAGGGTACAAGTTGGAAGTCCAACTTTTTAGTCAATCTTGGATATGGTAGTGGTGACAGCCTGCCTCAAAGAGCTTCACGACTTCCCTTTGAAGATGCTTGTCAAATACTCTGATTTAAGTCCCTCGCCATTGAAGATGGGTATTCCTCGCTTCAGTACAATCTTGGAGATTTGCTCCCTGCTGCTTGCTGGTGGGATTGGTGGATATTTAGCTCATCAAATCAATTTACCCATGCCGTATCTGGTTGGCAGTTTGGTAACAACAGCAGTCTACGCAGTCACAATTACCCATGACCAAAATAGAAAAATTCCATTTTCCAAAAATGCCCGATGGGGCTTTATGGCTGTAATCGGGGTCATGATTGGTGCGAGTTTTGATCAAACCCTTTTCGGTCTTTTACCCCAGTTGTGGTTGTCGATTTTAGGAGTGTTGGTTTACGTGCCACTTATACAATTCGTAGGCTTTCAATTTTTTAGCCGGATCGGTGGATATGATTTGCCAACGGCAACCTTTGCAGCCATGCCGGGCGGCTTGATTGAGTCAGTCGAGATGGGGGTGCAGGCCGGTGGTGATGTCAGAATTCTTTCGGTTCAGCATTTTTCCCGCATAATCATGGTGGTTTTGATCGTTCCATTTGCATTTTTTATCTGGTCGGGTGAGTCGGTTGGCAGTGCTGCCGGGCAGAAAATGTCCGAACTGGCCTGGGATCAAGAGGATGTTGTCTTGATTATCGGGCTTGCCGTTGTGGGGGTATTTGTTGGTAAATTTCTCAGGTTGCCGGTTTACCACATCATTGGACCCCTGCTGTTGAGTTCCCTGATGCATGCTCTCGGTTTCATTGACATTTCCTCACCAGATTGGTTGCTCTCGGTTTCCCAGTTGGTCATAGGGGTAGGACTTGGTACGGCTTTCTCGGGAATTACCCTCAAAATTCTGGCGAAAACCTTTGGTCTGGGACTGGTATTTGTTTCCTTTTCACTTGTGATCGGTTTGGGGTTTGCGTGGGGGTTATCAAATTTCCTGTCCTTGCCCACCGAGGATTTGTTTATTTGTTTTGCGATTGGAGGTGTTACCGAAATGGGATTGATTGCCCTGAGCCTCGGTATAAATCCGGTTGTTGTTGCTGTTCACCACCTGTTCAGAATAAGTTTTACCGTTTTGGTGGGAAAACAGTTTTTTAGAAGATTAAGTCGTTAAAAACGAGATTGGCAAAAACAAGGTGGGCGAAGTAATAATGTTATTCATCTTTCGTCTGATTAAACAAATGATTAATTGGCATTTTCTTTACTACCGATTCTATATCATTATCATTGAATCCTCTAAATATCCCAGTGATAAGGAAAATTACAATCAATGTAATTGATAAAACAGGTATTGAGGCATACAAAAAGAAAAAAATCCATTCGAATGCTATTAGAAGAACAATCAAAACAGCAACACCGATACAGATCCAGTAGCGAAGAACACGCTTTTGTTCTTGGGTTTGTGAATACTGATAGCTTTTTTTCATTTTGGGAGCAGGTATATTCTCCTTCTCTTTTATTTCAGCGTCATCATCAACCATTTTTGTTGTTATTTAATTTATCAAGGTAATGTTTTTCTATTTCCTTATTAGCAATATGGGCGTTCTTTATTTGGCTTTTACTTTCGGCCCAAGGTGTACCTTGTTGGTGACATAAATTAGAAAGATAGACACCACTATATCCGCCATAAACTTCCCAAATTCTATCTAACAAATTGATGGTCGATATATCATTGCTTCTAATTTGGGGGATACTTTTCTTATAAGGTGATTTCCAAAACTTTTTATTACCATCTTGATCAAATTCTACTTTCTCTGCATAGCGGTTAATAGTGAGATTGCCAAAATCTTTAAAATGATGATAAAGAGAAGGAAAAACAGGACCGTGTTTCCAAGCTTCAACATTTTCATCACTAACTAAAGGTTTATTAACACCATGATAGGCCATATGCCAGCCATGGGCAATATAAACCAGTTTCTGCAACTTAAGAGGCGTAATTTTGCCCATGTATTTGGAAAGGAAATAGTTAGCTATATGCTTTGCAGAATAGCCTTCAGTAACAGTCTGAGCCATGAGAATCGTTTGTAATGATAAAAAGATAATGATGTGTTACTGTTATAAAAGCTAATATAATTGATGTATATTTCAACATTAAGCTGACATTCATTAAAGCATCTTCTATGCTCACTCCACGATTCGCACATAACTGATTCTTGAAAAAGGCCCATTGAACGGATTGATTTTGGTACCTAGAAAGTAGTCCCTTTACGTTTTATGAAGTCTTTTTGAATTCAATCAAAAAGTGAAATATATACCCCCAAAAATTTCCGTATTCTTATTAAGACCCTGTGATCTATAATTGAATAATCGAACCCCTGCTTTTTTGCTGATGACGGGAATAAAATCTATCTATAACCAGGAAAAGATAATTACATGAATCAAAATGAGTTGTCGGCCCTCCAATGGCATTCGTTTAAGCTAAATTCTTACCAATCGCATTCTATTTCATGCCACATATTGATAAATACCTCATACCGATTACAACATATCGACATCAATCTTGAGGTATATGGTATCTGAACTGTTAAACGAATGCCATTGGTCGGCCCTCAGGGGTAAAATTGAAGCTCTAGAGGTTATATGTCAGTGTTCTATCGTACACATGACACAACAAACAATTAAGAATTGAAATCATCACTGGAATTGAGCAGGCAAGTCTTGCCATCAACCGAGATGCTCCGTTTGAAACTAACAGAGTGTTTTTCGAGAACTTTCAAAGCACACTTGACGAAGTAGCAAATAAAATCCAAAAAGCCCCTTAATTTCAGGTCTAAAATATATCTACTTTCCCAAATTGGACCTGCAAATTTAAATGGTATAATTTCTAATTCTGGCGTAAATTATTAAGGTAAAGGACAAGTCTGTGGCTGATAAACATGTAGTTTCACCTTTGGCACCACCCGAAGGGTTTCCCGATCTACCCTTGATAAAGGGTGTCAGATTGGCAACAGCAACAGCTGGAATAAAATACCCGCGAACTGATGTCATGCTGGCTTCAATTGGTCCTGTTTCGGCGTTGGCTGGTGTTTTTACCAAATCGTCCACCCGATCCGCTGCTGTCATCGATTGCGAAAGGAAACTCCATAAGATCGCTGATTCTGGAATCAGTCCGCCGGAAGAAATAGCCGTACTGGTCAACTCGGGAAATGCCAATGCCTTCACCGGCAGGTCTGGTGAGAACGCTGTTGGGGAGGTTTCCTGTCGAACTGCACAACTTTTGGGTCTTGACAAAAACAGTGTGTTTACTGCTTCAACAGGTGTAATTGGAGAACCTCTCGCTGTCGGAAAAATCACAAGGGTCCTTGCTGAGTTAAAAAACAATCTCTCTGAAAACAATCTGGAAAATGCCGGTCAAGCGATCATGACGACCGATACCTTTCCCAAGGGTGCAGGAACCGTTGTGGATTGTACCGATAAACCAGTAGCAATATCAGGGATTGCCAAGGGTTCGGGCATGATTGCGCCCGACATGGCAACCATGCTGGCCTATGTCTTTACTGACGCCAATATTGATCAGTTCACTCTTCAATCCATGGTTTCCGAATTAACCGAGGAAACCTTTAATTCGGTCTCCGTCGATGGTGATACCTCTACCTCCGATACATTAATGGTGGCGGCTACCGGATTGGCCGGGAATAAAAAGATAGTAAACCAGGAAACGAGTGACGCCAGGAAATTCAAGGCAGGTTTGCAATCCGTGATGCTGTCCCTGGCTCAGCAAATTGCAAGAGACGGGGAGGGCGCCACCAAATTTGTGGAAATTTCAGTCATCGGTGCAGAAAACAGTTCTGATGCAAAAAAGGTGGCCAGATCCATCGCTAACTCCCCCCTGGTCAAAACGGCTATTTCAGGGGAAGATCCAAATTGGGGACGTGTTGTCATGGCTGTAGGTAAATCAGGGGCCAGGGCAGAGCGGGATTTGCTGGCCATAAGATTTGGGGATATACTTGTTGCCGAAAATGGTCAGGTTGCCGATAGCTACAGGGAAGAATTGGGTCAAGACTACATGAAAAGGCAGGAAATCCTGATCACGGTGGATTTGGGACTGGGCAAGGAAAGTTGCCGCTTTTGGACTTGTGATTTTTCCCATGGTTATATTTCCATCAATGCCGATTACCGATCATGAACATCGGTCTGGCATCTGTTGTTGCCCTGATTGATACGGACGGGCGAGTGCTGCTTGCCCGTAGGCCTGCCGACAAGTCATTTGGTGGTTTTTGGGAATTTCCCGGCGGCAAGGTCGAGCCTGACGAAACACCTGAAAATGCTGCTTTGAGGGAAATGCAAGAGGAGCTAGGTATTAATACCTGGTCCAACTGTCTCGCACCCTTGACATTTGCCAGTCATGAATATGATGATTTTCACCAGATTCTGCTTTTATTTGTTTGTCGAAAATGGCATGGGATTCCTTTTCCCGTGGAGGGCAACGAGCTGAAATGGGTACATCCCAAGGATTTGTCAAAACATCCCATGCCTCCAGCCAATAAAGGTATGGTGGCAATTCTGAGGGATTGGTTGTAATCTGAAGAATCTGATCGACCGTTTGACCGATACGAGATTGTGTGGTTTGAGCATGTTTTAATTAATCGTGAAAAAATTATCTTCACGAGTGGTATTTGCTTGATTTTGTTCTCTTCTTCTCATTATTGATGTTACTCATGATTAAAAAACCATATTTGTTATTCCTAGGTGATGCTCATGACAGGCTGGCTGCCAAAGTGGCCATCGGTATTAATGATTGGCGGCCTCAGTATGCCGTAGGTCAACTCCGACTGGCGGGTTGCAACGCAGATTTGGGGATTGATGAAATCTCCATTTCAGAAGCTGTGGAAAGGGGTGCCAAGACCATGGTCATTGGTGTGGCCAACAGGGGTGGAGTCATCTCCGAGGGATGGAAACTCCATCTTCTGGCAGCCCTGGAAGCTGGTATGGATCTGGCATCCGGCCTGCATGTCCTTTTGAATGAACAGCAAGACCTGGTGGATATGGCTCGGAAACATGGCAGAAAACTATTCGATGTCCGCAAACCCAATGTGGACTATCCCATTGCGGATGGTCAAAAGCGATCAGGTAAAAGATGTGTCGCTGTTGGTACTGATGTTTCGGTTGGAAAGATGTATGTGTCTTTGGCCCTGCATCAGGAAATGCAGGAACGGGGAATGAAAACCGCCTTTAGGGCAACTGGTCAGACCGGTATCCTGATTGAGGGAGATGGTGTCCCACTGGATGCGGTTGTTGCTGATTTCATGGCAGGTTCAATCGAATATCTATCACCTGCCCAGGATGAAGATCACTGGGATTTCATCGAGGGTCAAGGATCGTTGTTTCATGCTTCCTATTCGGGAGTCACTTTGTCCATAATTCATGGTGGCCAGCCTGATGCACTGATTCTGTGCCATGAACCGACCCGAGAATTCATGCGCGGTCTTCCCGGATACAGGTTACCGTCGCTGGAAGCATTGGGGGATCTGTCCCTGAACATGGCCAGGGTGGTCAATCCCGCTTGCAAGGTTGCTGGCATCTCCCTGAACACCAGAAACATGGAGGAAAGTGAAGCCAGGAAAGCTGTGGATGAGACAGAGCAGAGAATGGGACTGCCCACAACTGATCCGGTACGTTTTGGGGTCGGCAAGATTGTTGATTCCCTGCTGGCAATTTAACACCATTGCTTCATGAAAATTACCATCAAAGAAAACTCTTTCAAGCTCACTCAGCCGTTCACCATTTCCAGGGGTTCAAGATCGCATGCCCATGTTCTTTCGGTAGAGATTGAAGACGAGGGTATGGTTGGCTGGGGTGAATGTGTACCCTATGAGCGCTACGGAGAAACCCTGGAATCCGTTTCCGAAACAATAAAAGGTGTCAATCAGCCGTTTGATCGTGAAACACTCCAGGATGCGGTTGCCCCCGGTGCAGCAAGAAATGCACTGGATTGTGCCTTGTGGGACCTGGAATCCAAGAAATACAATACTCCCGTTTGGCAACTTGCTGGTTTAAATAGTTTGCAACCCTTGATTACTGCCGTCACCATCTCCCTCGGAACCCCCGAGGCCATGTATCAGGACGCCTTGGCCAACAAGGACCGACCGCTTCTCAAGGTCAAACTCGGTGGCAAGGGGGACATTCCCAGAATTGAAGCGATACATCAGGCTGCACCAAATTCAAAGCTTATTGTGGATGCCAATGAATCCTGTCAAGAAAATGATTTTCCCGATTTGATTGCCAAGCTTTTGGAATTGGATGTTGCAATGGTCGAACAACCCTTTCCTGCAGATCAGGATCACTTCTTGATGGATTACAAATCCCCAATCCCGATTTGTGCCGATGAAAGCTGTCATGATTGCAACTCACTTGATGATCTGGTTGGCAAATACGATATGATAAACATCAAACTGGACAAGACCGGTGGCTTGACCGAGGCTCTGAAGCTACTTGCGAAAGGAAAGGAAATGGGTTTTGATATCATGGTTGGGTGCATGGTCGGTTCATCTCTTGCCATGGCGCCGGCCATGCTTGTTGCCCAGCATGCATCAATTGTTGATCTGGATGGTCCCTTGTTTCTGGTCGAGGATCGAAAACATGGGCTTGCTTTCAAGAGATCCATGGTTTTTCCCCCGGAATCCATGCTCTGGGGATAATTCTTATGTATTTGTCTTTATAGAAAAGGAGTTGAAATGAACCGCATTGTTTATGTTAACGGAAAATACTTGCCGGAAAATGAAGCCAAGGTATCCATTTTTGATCGGGGCTTTTTATTTGCTGATGGAGTATACGAGGTCACTTCTGTAAGGGATGGAAAATTGATTGATTTTCCCGGTCATCAGAAAAGATTGGCCAGATCCCTCAATGAACTTGGAATGACTGCAGCCTGTTCTGACAATGAACTTTTGGACATTCATCGTGAATTGGTATCCAGAAACAACCTCCGGGAAGGAATGATTTACCTTCAGGTAACCAGGGGAGAGGCCGACAGGGATTTTCTTTTCCCTGAAAAAGCCAAACCCACAATCGTTTTGTTTACACAAGCCAAAAACCTGACCAATTCACCAAAAATCAAAACTGGTTACAAGATAATTACCGTTCCGGACTTGCGGTGGCGGAGGCGTGATATAAAGACTGTACAGCTGTTGTATCCCTCAATGGCAAAAATGGAAGCCACCCGTGTCGGTGCTGACGATGCCTGGCTTGTTGAAGATGGCTATATTACTGAGGGAACTTCAAACAATGCCTATATTGTTCAGGCTTCAGGTAATATTGTTACCAGAAACCTGTCCCATGACATTCTGCATGGCATCACCCGGGCAACATTGTTGCAGTTTGCTGCCGAAGAGGGTATGACTGTTGAACAGAGACCTTTCACACTTGATGAAGCTCTTGAAGCCGATGAAGCCTTTATCACAGCTGCATCCTTGTTTGTTGCACCGGTAATTGAAATTGATGGCAAACCTGTCGGTAATGGAAAGCCCGGTCCAATCGTCGGCAGATTGCGAAAAATCTATCTGGAGAAGACCATGGAAGCGGCCATGTAGAAGTCTTTGGCTAAAAGTTTATTTCATTTTTTCCAAAGGCCTGTAAGCTATTGAAAAAACAAAATCAACTACTGGAAGACCAAAGGAAATGCATGGAAAAGAGATCCCCTATCCAATCGTTCCATTGATCGTTATTGGGCGTGATTTATTTGCCATCTAATTCTTTAATAATATCGGGCTTGAATACTTTATTTTGAAAGGGACATGATGGAGACCGGGCCAGAGATTCTGGGGGCAGTCGCGTCATTGACCAAGGGGATCATCACTGCTTCTTTCAAGATCATTGGAGCAGCCTCGGGACTCTTTAAATCGACAATTCGCTCAATTTCCGAGATAAAGTGTCCTGTCTCGGAGACAGCAGCAGCTTGCGAGACCGGACTTCAGGTTTGGAAACAAAGGTACAACTGCTCACCCAGTTTACCTTTCCACCAGAGACCAGGCAAGAATGAGCGGCGCTTGTATACACGACAGTTTCGCCACCAGTTGAATCCATAATGTGACTCATGATGCCGACCCTGCATTATTACAATCTTGTATGAGGACTTTCATACAAATCTGAAAGATTATCGACATCTGACATTACCTCGCCAATCCCCACCGAAAATTGCCCCAGGGAATTGATGGTATCGTCCATGGCAAATGCCGTTGACCACCGCACGTTTTCAAGGGCCTTTGATGACAGACTTCTCCTGCCTGTATATCCAATCAACCAGAAGCCTCCATCCGGCGATGGTCCCAAATAGGTATCATACTTCTGCATGATCCTTACTGCGGTGGCAATTTGAGAAACCTTGATACCGGGTATGTCAGAACCGATGATTATTGTTGAACCTGGCAACATTTGCTGAAATACCCGTTTCATGCGGTTGCCCAAATGTCCTGTTCCCTGGGCTATTCTTGGGATTTGTGAAGGCCAAATCCTGCTCGTCATGCCTGCATTATCAGGCGAGACTGCCAAATAGGTGTCCCAGCGGGGATCCCTGGCCAGGCGATTGATCGTCTTTCGGCATTCGTTCCGGTACCATTTTGTTGCACAGATGGTTCCAAGATCCTTTGCCAGACGGGTTTTTACCTTTCCCGGGACCGGTTCCTTGACTAAAATGACCAGACGGGTTCGGTCGGTCCTAATCGAAATAATCCTTGAGGCATTGAACATAAACAGATTTCAGATCCCTGATTTGCTGGATTTCCACATGTTCATCAACCTGATGTATGGTTTTACCGACCAATCCAACTTCAACCACGGGACAGTGGTGGGTAATGAATCTCGCATCAGAGGTTCCGCCAGAGGTGGAAAGTTCTGGTTGTATGCCAATGGTTTTGCATACGGCGTTGGCAACCAGTTCCGTAAAGTCCCCTTTTGGGGTTATAAAACTTTCTGCAACTGAAAGCACTTGGAGTTTCCCTTCACACATATGTTCTGAACAGGCCCCGCTCACTTCATCCCTGATCCAGTCCAGAAGACTTTCCGATGTATGCAGGTCATTGAAGCGGATATTAAATAAGGCAGTACACTTTGAGGGAATAATATTGACAGTCTGGTTGTCTGCCTCAATTGAGGACAATGCCAGATTTGTCGGTTGAAAATCATCAGTTCCTTCATCCAGACTCACTGATGTGAGCCGATACCCCAAATGGGCCATGGCCTCGACCGGATTGATGTATCTTTCAGGATAAGCCGAATGTCCCTGAACTCCCCGCAAGGTTATTTTAACCGAAAGCGATCCCCTTCTCCCGATCTTGATGGCTTCGCCCATTGTCTCCGGACAGGTTGGTTCCCCAACAATACAGACATCCATTTTATGGTTTTGGGCTTCCATCCAGTCGAATATGGCGATTGTACCATCCACTGCACGTGCTTCTTCATCTCCAGTGATGGCAATTATCAGCGATCCCTTCGGGGGTGATTCTTGGACAAAGGACACCGCAGCAGCTACAAATGCAGCGACCCCGGATTTCATGTCCGCAGCTCCTCTTCCCCATAGTTTTTTCTGTTTTATGTCACCTCCAAAGGGATCTACCGACCAGGCATCAAGATCACCAACTGGAACCGTGTCGGTATGCCCATTAAATCCAAAAACGGGACCCTCCGTCCCCCACCGAGCGAACAGATTTGGAATACCGTTGCGATCAACCCTTGTACAACTGAACTTGGCTTGCGCAAGTATCTCGGATAAAAGCTCAAGGGCACCTCCTTCAAGGGGAGTTACCGATTCACATTGTACCAGTTGTTGCGTTAGTTTTACCGGATCAATCAGATTGCAGGACATGTGACCTCAGCAAGGGAATGGCGTGGAACTAGTCCCGCAAGAGCTCATTGATTGATGTTTTGCCACGGGTTTTTGCATCCACGTTCTTGACGATCACGGCACAATACAGGTTGACATTGTTGGTACTTGGCAAGGATCCTGAAACAACAACCGAATATGGTGGAATTTCACCGTAGGATACCTTGCCAGTAGATCGATCAAAGATCTTGGTGGATTGACCAATATATACCCCCATCCCCACAACGGAACCTTCCCTTACGACAACACCCTCCACGATTTCTGACCTGGCTCCAATGAAGCAATTATCCTCGATGATTGTTGGTCCTGCTTGCATGGGTTCCAATACCCCACCGATACCTGCCCCCCCAGAAAGATGAACATTTTTACCTATCTGTGCACAGGATCCAACTGTTGCCCAGGTGTCAACCATGGTCCCTTCATCAACATAGGCACCGAGATTCACGAAAGAGGGCATCAGAACGACACCGGGAGCAATATAGGCGGATTTTCGAACGATACAGTTCGGCACAGCACGGAAACCTGCTTTCTGCCAATCAGCCGGTCCCCAACCCAAGAACTTGGAATCGACCTTGTCCCACCAGGTTGAATTCTGTGGACCACCTTCCTGTGGTTCCATATCCTGAAGACGAAATCCGAGCAATACCGCTTTTTTTGCCCATTGGTTTACAACCCATATGCCGTCGGCTTTCCGCTCAGCCACCCGGATTTTTCCCTTATCCAGTTCTTCCAGGGTCTGGGTTATGGCATTCCTGGTCGGGCCGGTGGTTCCCGGGTTGATGTCTGCCCGGTTTTCCCAAGCACTTTCTATGGCAATTTCCAGCTCACCTGCTTGCATAGTCAATTCCAATCCTTTCAAATCAAACAAAAATATGTGGGGAGATTACGTTGTACAAAAGTAGGGTTATTCTCTTACACTTTGGGATGCATTCAACACAGCTTCGCATTCTTCAGGCAAATCAGCCATGACATAATCCCTGACAGTCCTGGGCGGAGGGGCATCCGGGTCTCGCGGTTTGGTCATTAAATCAAGAAAATAGTCGGATACCCAATAATACAGGTTTTCATCACAACCATCCCCACCCTTGGACAATTCATTTACCGTGGGAGTTTGGGTTTCGCACTTGGTAGACGATTCCGGGCATATCAATCGTACATGGAAATGATAATTGTGGCCATAATAGGGCCTTATCTTTTGCAACCACATCCTGTCCTCACCTGCCTTGTCACACATGTCTATTTTGGCTGCAGCGGCAACAAAAATCCTGTCAACTCTCGAATCCTTTGCGGCAGCCTTTAAAAGTTCCATGTGTGAATCAGTCCAATTGTCGGTTACATTTTTCTGATCGGCTGAACGAATTGAAATCGAACTGATTTCCTCCCTTTCCTGCCTGGATAAATCCAGCCGTCCCGGGGGCAGCATCCAAATATCCACATCAAGGCCGATTTGGTGAGAAGCATGCCCAGATGTCATGGGGCCACCTCGTGGTTGTGTAAGATCACCAACATAAAGGCCATTCCAGCCAATTTCCCTTGCCTTTTCGCTCAAATCGATAATAAAATCAATCAAAAACGGGTGTCCCCAGTTTCTGTTGCGACTTAATCTCATGGCCTGCCAGGTGGGTCCTGTTTCAGGTAACAACACACCCCCTGCCAGACAGCCCTTGGCATAACTTCCAATTGGTTCAGGAACACCTTGGGTGCCTTCCAACTTTGCTCCAAACAGTTGGTTGGCTTTTTCCTCTGACCACAATGGCGAGGAAAAAGCCAGGAAAAGCACCGTGGCCAAAGTGATAAAAGATAACAATTTTGGTGACTTCATGTTACAGCTATCTTACGATTATATATAATCAATGCAATTACACTCTGCTTTACAGGATTTTCAACCTTAAATTCTTTTGATTATGTTGTTTCAATAATATACGAATTTGGTGATAAGGCGAATGACAGTTAAACTTGAATTTGCCTTACCTTTGTTTAAATGATTCTGTGAAGAGGAAAGGTGTTAAATGGTACTTATAATAAATTTGATTTATTTACTGCTTGATATACTTTGGTGGGTTGTAATTGCACATGCCCTGATGAGTTGGCTGATCAGTATGAATGTATTTGACCCCAACAACCAGTTTATCAGGAATCTTTGGGGTTTGCTGGAAAGAATTCTTTATCCGATTTACAGCAGGATCAGGCCCTACCTGCCAAATACCGGGGCAATTGATCTGTCTCCCTTGGTCCTTATTGTTGGCATTATCATTGTCAGGCAGTTGTTGGCAAACCTCTTTCTGATGGGTTGAGATTCACCAGTTCAGACAATCATGCACAATAAATCCCGATCTTGACTCTGGCAATCCTGTGTGAAATTCTTCCCTGATACTATTTGGCAAAAATTGCTGCATCTCCCCACAGTGCCTTGACTCTGGCATCCCTGCCACAACCCTTGCGGTATCTTTTATAGGCCTGGGCTTTGGTTAGCACCCCAAAACGGGTTATGATTCGATCATTGCTATCATAATATCCCTGATGATAGTCCCCTGCCGGAAAAAAATCTCCAGCTTCCAAGATTTGGGTCACGATCTCCATACCCAATGCCTCCTGCGCTTCAGCCCTTGATGTCAGCGCTATCTTCTCCTGTTCCTTATCCAAAGCAAATACAGCCGTTCTGTAGGAATGTCCCCTGTCACAAAACTGCCCGCCATCATCTGTTGGGTCAATGCTTCGCCAGAAAAGGTCTACCAACTGTTGATAAGACACAATGGAAGGATCATAATCAATCTTTACGGCTTCATAATGCCCGGTTCCTCCTGAAGTTACATCCTTGTAGGATGGGTTATCCTTGTTGCCTCCGGTAAATCCCGATATCGTACCCAAGACTCCTTCAACTGAATCAAAATCCTTTTCCACACACCAAAAACATCCACCAGCAAAAATGGCAGTCTCAACTGATTTGGCTGGCAGTGATGTCGAAAGGCTTAATCCAACCGCTAACAAAGAGGATAAGGCCAAATACTTAAAATATTTCATGATGACTCCTGAGAATTTCCGGTCTGGGTTTGAATAGTATATCGATCTGAATCTCGCTAATTGGTTTGATTAGCAACCTTTCTGATAAGATCCAATACAATTTCACAATCATTCAAGGAATTGTGAATGTCTGGCTGGTTTGTGGTTCCTTCAAACCTTGCTGCATCCGCAAGTTTATGCCACTTCCATGATCCCCACTGATTTGGAACCTTTCTGTAGGCAGCATATTCCTTCATAATACACCGGCCATTATAAGGAACAAAATAGACTTGGGGTTTTTGCATTTCACATGTTTGTCTGATCAATCGGGTATCAAATTCCAAATTATATACCAGTACAATTTTTGCCGTTCTTGTGGTTAGTTCTGTAAAACTGTCATGGTACTTTGCCCAAGGTTGGGCGTTTAAATCCATTAGTTTAGCCTCCGTCAATCCATGGATTTTGGCAGCCTCCCTCGGTATTGGTTTATTTGGCAGAACATATTCATCGAACCTTTTCCGACCAGTGGTATCAATTACCGAAACCTGCAATACTTCCGAATCAGGTTTGAAACCAGTGGTCTCGGTATCCAATATCAATACATCTTCCCTACCCAATAGGGTACTCCAATTATGTACAGAACTTTTCATAAATATCCCAGTCAATAAAAAAAACGATCTATTTTACAAGATTGATAGAATAGCAAAAAAAACCAGAAATTTTAAATCATTGGGAGTATTGAATTTTTATTTGTTGGCTGTTTGGGACCACAGGCTGTCGGGTCCGAGATATTTGTTCACATATTCTTCATGCGAAGCCAGCTCCTCCTCGGAAATGGAAAATTTAATTGGAAGCGACCTCTCCGGGAATTTCCTGGACTGTTTTGTTGCAGTTGTGTCAATATCGGCAAACAGATCCTTTCCTCCTTCCTGATTCAACTTGTTATATATTTCGGACAGTATCTGGGCATCGATCAAGGCACCGTGCATGGATCTGATTGATAGGTCCAACCTGTAATAATTTCCGAGAGCATCCAGATTGTGCTGTGCCTTGCTAGGTAAAACCCGACGTGCCAATTCCAGTGTATCCACGACCCGATCAAGGTTGATCTCCCTTTTTCCGCAGCGTTTTAACTCCATGTTGATAAATGGGACATCAAACTCTGCATTGTGAATAACCAAATTCGAATCCCCAATGATCTCAAGAAACTCATCTGCAATTTCGCTGAATTTTGGTTTGTCCTCCAGAAACTCATTACTTATGCCGTGAACCTTTAGTGCCTCCTCCTCAATTGGCCTCTCTGGATTTATATACCTTTGATATTCCATACCGGTTCTTTGATGATGAATTTGTTCTATCATGCCTATTTCGATAATTCGATTGCTGGCCAAGTCCAAACCAGTGGTCTCAATGTCCAAAATCAACTCTCTCATGGTGCTAAACCGTTTTTGTTTTTGCTATTATTTGCTTCACTTGAAGCCGAGTTTGCTTCAAGCCAACAGAAATGATTACAAAATCTGCCCTTTGTTGTTTTTCTGCATCAGCAAGTTGCCAACTCTTGATTTTCTGGAACCATTCATGGGTCATCCCTTTTCTTTCCATTACGCGTTTTTCCTGAAACTCTTCAGGGGCTGATACCACTACAACATAATCAACCATATCCTGAAAACCAGATTCCAAAAGAAGGGGGATTTCAAGCGCTGCCAGTCTGTGATTTTGATTTATGCATTGTACCTTGAACTCTTCTATTTTTTTTCTTACCAAAGGATGGACAATTACTTCAAGCTTATTTTTTTGATCATGATGATCCAGGAGTTTTTCCTTGAGTTTTTCTTTTTCTATTCCATCGGGTCCAAGAATATCATCTCCAAAAGTTTTCCTTAATGGCTCAACCGCTTCACCTCCCGTTCGATACAACTTCTCTACTTCACGATCAGCTTCCCAAACCGGCACTCCTGATTGCTCAAACATTCTGGATACAGTGCTCTTCCCCATACCGATGGAGCCGGTTATTCCCAAAACTTTCATGCTTTCAGTTTTTCGGTCACCAAATTTTTAAGTTCAGGAGTAACTTCCGGTAGTTTTCCGAACCAGAACTGATATGAACTTGCTGCCTGGTGGAGGAGCATCCCCAGTCCTTCCACAGTCCTGCATCCTTTAATCCCTGCCTGTTTCAGAAATTCTGTCTTAAGGGGATTATAAACAATATCGTATACTATTGTTCTGCTATTCAGACTGTCATAGGGAAATTTCATTTTCGGCTGGCCTATCATGCCCAATGATGTTGTATTGACTACCAATGTCACTTCATTCAAGACAGTTTCCAAATCAACATATTCAATGACTTTTATCCTGTTTCCCAGATCATTCTGCAGCAATTTTGCTCTTTCTATTGTTCTGTTTGTCAGGTACACTTTTGGAACACCTTCCCTTAAAAGAGTATAGATAATGGCTCTGGATCCCCCCCCTGCACCAAGTACCAAAGCCGGCCCGCTTACAGCTCTCCAGGTTGGCTCTGTTTCCTTCAAGTTCTGCAGGAATCCGTATCCATCCGTATTGTTGGCATAAATTTTTCCGTTTTTTCTCAAGCTCAGAGTGTTTGCTGCACCCAAGAGTGCAGCATTATCTGCAACAAGATCGGCACACATCAATGCCGTCTCCTTATGAGGAATGGTAATATTGACACCACCAAAACCCATTTTGGGAAGGGTTTTGATTACTTCCCTGAAATTAGTCCGAGATACTTCAAGGGGAATGTATATTCCATTTTCGCCATACTTTTCTATCCAGTAATTATGGATTTTTGGGGATAGGCTGTGTCCAATTGGTGTCCCTACTACACCTGTTAGTATTGGAGTTAATTTGCTCTTTCTCATATCTTTCTGAACAAGACCTGGTTAATAAGTCTAGGGAAAATGAAGAGGATAAAGTAATTATTCTACTTTGTTTTGAACAATCTATTCATGTTTGATTACAGAGTATCTTATTTATTCTTTACCCTAATGTTTTTTCAACTGTTTTTCCACAAAAAAAATTTCTTTGTAGATTTTCATTTTTCCCTATTAATAAATGGAAAAAATCTTTCTCTAGCAGGGGTTGTGTCTGATTTTCCACTTTTTGCAATAAACTAATCTTAATTAAATATTTATCTATGAAACTAATATTAGATATAAGGATGATGTTATCTTTCATTCAAACAATGATTTTTCGTTTTGACCAAAAACCAATCACAAGGAATGGAAATTGCAAAAAATAACAATGGTATTGTTGGGAACAAGGGGCGGTCCGAGATTAACCAAGGGTTCCAGTTGGCCAACATCCACTTTGCTTGATGTAGCAGGAAAGTTATATTTGATTGATGCCGGTTTGGGAGTAACACGACAAATTGTTGATGCTGGATACAACCTGAAAGATATCCAAACAATCATTATCACGCACCACCACTCCGACCATAACCTTGAATTAGGTCCATTGTTGCACACAAAGTGGGTTTCAGCAATTCCACGGAAAACGAATGTCTACGGACCGCCAGGACTGAAATCATTGTTGGAGGGTTTTTACCAGTCACAAAAGTTTGACATCGAAACCCGCATCAAGGACGAACAACAAGCACCATTTTTAGACCAGTACAATGCTGTTGAATACACCGAAGGCGTAATGTTGGATGATAGTACAGTAAAAGTAATGGCATTGAGAGTCCAGCATCCACCCATTTACCATTGTTATGCCTTACGCTTTGAAATTGGTGAAAAATCAGTTGTTCTCTCTTCCGACACGGCATATCTTCCAGAATTGAGTGAATTTTCCAAGAAAGCCGATCTATTGCTCCACGAAGCTATGCATTATGAAGGTGTCAAGAAAATGTGCCAAAGACTGGAGAAAGTAAAACCAAACCTTTTGGAACACATCACCAACGGTCATACCAGGTGTGAAGATGTTGGACGAATTGCAACGGAAGCTGAGGTTGGTCATCTTGTTCTCAATCATTTTACTCCCACGGACGAGAATGGGATAAAACAGATAGATTTTTACAATGAGGTGAGAAAAACTTGGGCAGGCAGATTATCAGTTGGTGCAGATTTGATGAGGATTGAAATTTAAATTTATGCTGTATGAACTCTATCCGTGGATAAAAGCCCTCCATATAATTTCTTTCGTTTGTTGGATGGCAGGTCTGTTTTATCTGCCAAGGCTCTACTTTTACCATGTAACGGAAGGAAATGATCCAAAAACCGGCACACTGTTTACCACAATGGAAACACGCCTGTTGAAGATCATTACAACACCAGCCATGCTGGCCACCTGGATTTTCGGTCTGATACTTCTTGCCATTCCAGGTGTAGTCACCCTCCAAATGTCTTGGATATGGGTTAAGTTGGTAGCTGTATTATTGCTTTCGGTATTTCATTTTTGGTTGGCCTCCAAAAGGAAAGAGTTGATGGCTGGAACATGCCAAATAAGTGGAAGAACCTTCAAATGGATGAATGAAATACCAACGTTGCTTTTGATTATCATTGTTTTTCTTGCTGTTATCAAACCGTTCTAGTTATCAGATCATGGAGGTTCATTACATCATTACATCATTACTTGATTTGGCCTCCAAGAAATAATTGGCAAAAATTACCGTACGGGTGATAAATTGATTGAAGGGTATTACAAGTCAACAATAATTGGGCCAAAAACAGATTTTCTTGTTGAAATTAATTTTTTACTCTTTATTTTATGGTAAGGTCGAAAGGGACCTTTTTAAATCGTTCCCTTGCCCCAAAAGCGGCCAGGTGTCCTTCTGGTGTGTAATCTCTAAAGAAAGTAAATTTTTTTTTTCAGTGTCTTGTGACACAGGATGGATTCTATGACTGAAGAACAAACGATCTCGATGGGCGAACTGAAGGCCAAATCACCCTCAACACTACTCTCCATGGCCACCGAGCTGGAAATTGAAAATATTTCCACCATGAGGAAGGGGGATATAATGTTCCAGATCCTCAAAAACAGGGCTGAGGTGGGATGGAATATTGTAAGTGATGATGGTGTTTTGGAAGTCTTGCAGGACGGGTTTGGTTTTTTGAGATCCCGTGAGGCAAATTACCTTCCCGGACCAGATGACATATATGTCAGTCCAGATGTAATCAAAAAATTCGGCCTCCGTACAGGTTCCACGGTTACAGGAATATTGAAGGCCCCAACAGGAGACCAGAATTATTTTACTCTTACCAGGGTAACCAGTCTGGATTATTCCGAACCCGAAACCGCCCGTAATCGGGTCCATTTCGACAATCTCACACCACTCTATCCTGATGAACCCCTGAGAATGGAACTGCCTCCTGGAAGTTCGAAGGATCTTTCGGCCAGGGTTATAGATTTGGTTTCTCCGCTTGGAAAAGGTCAACGTGCCCTGATTGTTGCTCCTCCCAGAACAGGAAAAACGGTTCTTTTGCAAAATATTGCCCACTCCATCGAATTGAATCACCCAGAGGTTTTCCTGATCGTTTTGCTGGTCGATGAACGGCCTGAAGAGGTGACCGACATGCAGCGAAGTGTCAAGGGAGAGGTGGTTTCCTCAACCTTTGATGAACCTGCAACCCGCCATGTGGCAGTTTCTGAAATGGTCATCGAGAAGGCCAAGCGTTTGGTCGAAAACAAAAAGGATGTGATCATCCTGCTAGATTCCATTACCCGCCTGGGTAGGGCTTTTAATGCCGTGGTTCCGTCATCGGGGAAAGTTCTCAGTGGGGGTGTTGATGCCAATGCACTGCAGCGACCCAAGAGATTTTTTGGTGCCGCCAGAAATATCGAAGAGGGAGGTTCATTGACAATTGTGGCCACGGCCTTGATTGATACGGGAAGCCGCATGGACGAAGTTATTTTTGAAGAATTCAAGGGAACCGGCAATTCCGAAATAGTCCTTGATAGAAAAGTGGCAGACAAGCGGGTTTATCCATCCATGGACATTCTGAAGTCAGGCACCAGAAAAGAGGATCTGCTGGTTGCACCGGATGATTTGCAGAAGACCTTCATGTTGCGCAGAATATTGACCCAGATGGGAACAACAGAAGCGATTGAGTTTTTGATTTCAAAGTTGAAGGTTACCAAGTCCAATGATGAGTTTTTCATGTCCATGAAGTCCTGAACGGAAAAATACGTAACGTTTTAAGGAAAGGAGCTAATTCTTTCCACCTCATGTAAAGGATCAAATAGCTTGATCTTCTCCGGTCTTTCAAAAGAAACGATTTTTGCACCTGCTACAGCCAAGGGTAAGTCTGCCGTTGCCATAATAAGGATTTCAGGTGCTAAAACTACTAAGATATTGATCAATTTAATCGGCAGTATGCCACCCGATAGGGTAATGTCTCCCAGAAGGCTAAACCGTCCGCAAACCGGCGAATTACTGGACCAGGCCATGGTGGTGTTTTTCCCCAACGGGAAAAGTTATACCGGGGAAGAAGCTGCAGAATTGCATGTACACGGAGGCAGGGCCACCCTCAATGCGGTGGTCAATTGCTTGCTTGAAGAAGGTCTGAGAATGGCTGAACCGGGAGAGTTTACATTGCGGGCATTGCAAAATGGCAAAATGGATCTGGCCCAGGTCGAGGGATTGGGGGATTTGATAGAGGCAGAGACTGAGGCCCAGAGAAAACAAGCCCACCTTGCCCATGATGGAACTGTTAGCAAGGCCTCATCGGGTTGGAAAAAGGAACTGACCTATTGCCTTGCTTTGCTGGAAACGGAAATAGAGTTTTCCGAAGAGGATTTGCCACCAAATGTGAAAAAGCAGGCCAGGAATGCGATTTTGCAACTTCAGGAAAAGCTGCAAAAAGAGGTTGGCGGCGTGGACATGGCCGTAAGGCTGAGAGAAGGGTTTGAAGTGGCCATAATTGGTCAACCCAACTCGGGTAAATCCACACTTCTCAACTATCTGGCAGGCAGGGAAGCAGCCATTACTTCAAACTTTGCCGGTACGACAAGGGATGTATTGGAGGTTTATATGGATCTGGAAGGATTGCCGGTTTGTTTTCTGGACACTGCCGGAATAAGGCATTCCATTGATCCCATCGAGAAAATCGGTATAGAGAGGACAAAAACCAGAGCTCGAGATGCCGATATGAGAATATTCCTGCTGGAAGAGGATCAGCAAATCTTTCCAGAGATCAAATGTCGGGAAGGAGACCTTGAATTGCGGGCCAAGGCAGACCTGATAAAGGAGACACAAAGCAGGGGAATTTCTGGATTAACCGGCCAAGGAGTTGACCTGATGCTGCAAGATATCTCCAAGGTATTGGAGAACCGGATTGCCAATGTGGGAGTGGCAACAAATGCCAGACATCGTGAGGCGATAAACCAGTCTCTGGAGCATTTGGCCAAGGCTTATTCGGAGCTGGGAAGGAAAATTTGCTTGGATGAAATTGTTGCTGAAGACCTTCGTCAGGCCATAAGGGCACTTGAAACCATTACCGGTATAGTAGATATAGAACAGGTACTGGGAGAAATCTTCGCCAATTTCTGTATAGGAAAGTAATTCGGAAATGATACACCACTATGATGTTATTGTGGTTGGCGGTGGTCATGCCGGGTGTGAGGCAGCAGCAGCTTCTGCCCGTACTGGAGCCGAAACAGCCTTGATAACACTCAAATTCGATGGCATCGGTCAAATGTCCTGTAATCCAGCCATAGGCGGATTGGGTAAGGGTCATCTTGTACGCGAAATTGATGCCATGGATGGAGTCATGGGGCAGGTTGCCGACATGGCCGGAATTCAGTTTCGAATGCTCAACCGCCGCAAAGGGCCTGCAGTGCAAGGACCACGTGCCCAGATGGACCGAGCACTCTATCGAAAGGCAATGCAAAAAACCATTTTCCAAATGGCAAATCTTGCAACCCTTGAGGGTGAGGTTGTTGATATCAATTATGCCAATGGAAAACTTGAAGGTGTTGTACTTGCCGATGGATCGGTAATGAAAGCCAAGGCGGTCGTTTTGACAACAGGTACATTCCTGAGGGGGATAATCAGATTGGGACAAAAAGCCACACCCGCAGGAAGGGTAGGTGATTCCTCGGCAGTCAGACTTGCCAAGAGACTCGATGATCTTGGCTTTCCCCTTGGACGTTTGAAAACCGGAACACCTCCAAGATTGGACAGTAGGACCATCAATTGGGAGATATTGGAAGAACAACCGGGAGATGACAAACCGGAAATGTTCTCTTTCCTGTCCAGCAAACCTCATGCCAGGCAGATTTCCTGTGCGATAACCCACACTAATGCCCGGACCCATGACATCATTCGTCGTGATCTGGATAAATCAGCCATTTATGGCGGTTATTTCGAAAGCACCGGCCCCCGATATTGTCCTTCAATCGAAGACAAGGTGGTCAGGTTTGCAGAACGACAAAGCCATCAGATATTCCTTGAACCCGAGGGGTTGACCACCGATCTTGTATACCCCAATGGAATTTCGACTTCCCTGCCTGAAGAAACACAGCAAGAGTTTGTTAAATCCATAAGAGGTCTGGAACAGGCCAGGATCACCCAGTTTGGCTACGCGATTGAGTATGATTATGTCGATCCGAAATCGCTGTGCTATACTCTTGAAACCAGAAACCTGGAGAACCTGTTCCTTGCCGGACAGATCAATGGTACCACCGGTTATGAAGAAGCCGCCGGCCAAGGGCTGGTCGCTGGTCTCAATGCTGCAAGAAAGGTCTTGGGCAAGGACAATGTGCAGTTCTTGCGATCAGAATCCTATATAGGAGTGATGATTGATGATTTGATTACCCGAGGAGTTACAGAACCCTATCGAATGTTTACTTCACGGGCCGAATTCAGGTTGTCACTAAGGGCGGATAATGCCGACCAAAGGTTGACGCCCAAAGGGATTGAATTGGGTGTGGTATCAGCAGAGCGAAAGGAAAGGTTTGGAGAAAAACTTCAAATCCTTGAACATTATCGTGAGGTACTGGCCAGGAAATCCCTGTCCCCTTCCGAAGCCATGGATCATGGAATTGTGATAAGCAAGGATGGCATCAGACGCACGGGACTGGACCTGTTGACCTATCCGGAAGTGAATTTGTCCAGATTGGCGGAATTCTGGCCAGAACTGAAGGAAATAGATCAGCAAACTACAATTCTTCTGGAAAATGATTCCGTCTATTCCCGTTATCTTGAACGGCAAAATCAGGAAGCTAAATCCCTGATCGAAGACGAAAGATGCAGGATACCCCATGAAATCGACTACATGTCCATGAAGGGATTATCTGGCGAGTTGCGTTCAAAACTCGATTCAATAAGACCGGAAACCCTTGGGCAGGCAGGTAGAATTGAGGGAATGACTCCTTCAGCGCTAGCTTACATTCTGTCAACGGTCAATAGAAAGAAGCCTCCTGAACACACCAGTATCTAATCAAAAACCTGTTCTGGAATGGTCAATATTTCCATCAGTTAGCAATGTCATCCCATATATACAAAACATTCACCCCATTCGGGGATTACAAGAGGTTTTCTTTGATGGGGCCCGGTATCAGCAGGTTGCCGATAAAGGAAAACCCCAAGGTTTTTTTGAAAAAGCATCTCTCACATCGGACTTTTGAAAAATTGGACGAATTTCAGAATCTATTGCGAAAATGGAATAGAGGCACGCAACTTGTTTCAAAATCGACTTTGGATTTTATGTGGTCAAGACACATTCTTGATTCAGCACAATTATTTCCCCTGATTTCCGACTGTGAGGATAATTTTTTTATAGATATCGGCACCGGGGGTGGGTTTCCGGGAATTGTTTTGGCCTGCATATCTTCGGAATTGGCTCCATGTAATTTCTTTTATCTGGTGGAGTCAAATGCTTTCAAGGCAAGTTTTCTCACTTCTGTTTCAAACAAACTTGGCCTGAAAACATTTTCATCATATGCAAGGATAGAAAAATTGGAACAACAGTTTAGTGCCAATTTTATTACGGCGAGAGCAGTTGCAAGATTGGATACATTGCTGGAATGGTCAGAAAGACACCTGAGCAAGAATGGAAAAGCCTTGTTTCTCAAGGGCAAATCGGTTGACAGGGAAATAAAAGAAGCACAAGTCAGATGGCAATTTGATTATACCAAATTACCGAGTTGGACATCCAAAGATGGAGTGGTTCTGGTTGTTGAGAATATCAGGAAGAAACAACTTTAGAGTTGGCATTCCAAACAAGAAAAATATTTTTTATTTCCTCTTCCGTCTTGCTGACACTCTCTTCGTCATGACCTCGAACAACAACATTGGAGCCATAGGTCGTACCATGGGTATTGTCCTTGAAAAAAGGGTAGGAACCTATGCTGACAGAGGGCCACTTTTTGGCTATCCTGCCTAGTTCATGTGCAATTTCACCCTCTGGACGATTAATGGTGATTGTTCTTGACAACTGTGGCTTGCCCTCAGGCAAGCCGGGAATAACCTCACTTACCATGGCTCGAAATATTTTTGGAACACCCGCCATGACATAAACGTTCCCGATATTGAATCCGGGAGCACCTGAAACACTGTTATTAATAAGCTTTGCCCCGACAGGTATATGCGCCATACGCAAACGGGCCTTGTTCAATTCAAGACTTTGAGCCTTGGCCCGGGCCTCAATCAAGGCCTTGGCCTCGCTGTTGATTTCAAGTCGGGTTGAAAACGCTTCTGCTACAGCTTCTGCTGTCATATCATCATGTGTCGGACCAATTCCCCCACTCGTAAACACGAGGTCGAATTTGTTTCTTAATTCATTCAGTGTAGAAGCAATTGTGGGAACAACATCAGGAACAATCCTTACTTCGATCAGGTCCACACCTTTTTCACTCAGAGATTTGGCAATAAAGGCAACATTCATGTCCTGTGTCCTGCCGGACAGGACCTCATCACCAATTACCAAAAATGCAGCAGAGGGATTTTCTGTATTACTCACCATAACAATCGTGCCTCATTATCAACAACGGATCCAATAAACCTTCTTGCCAATTCAAAACTCATTCTCCTTCGGTAAAAACCATCCTTGCGTATACCTTTGAAAGGGGTAAGGAACAAGTCACAGGTTTCATTTCTGAAAGTATTGATTTTACCGTTCAAGGTTGATACTGCAGCGGGAATGTTCTCAATACCACACTTAATTCTCACAAAATACCTGGAAGAATCCTTGACTGGGTATTGATTAATCTCTTCCACACCACAAAACCTGATGGATGGCTCCCTGGTATTATCAAAGGTAACCAATCCCAGTTTTCCAAGGGGATCATTGAAGGTAATTTTACAATCTTTCCATGGTATCGGCAAATGTGCTTCCAACAAGCCTAGGCTTCCAACAAACCTGTTGTCATAATAGATGCAGGTATCCTGCACATCATCCTTGTCGAATAGGGCAAGACAAACAGGATTATCTGTATCGTTGAAAATACTCTCGCTATGAAGCAACATGTATCTGGACAGTCGTCTTCTGAACATGTTGCTATGCAGAAAAGAAGCCGGAATCAATGCTGCTACATAATCGCAATGTTGAAGGCAAAGACAGAGACAGTGCTTGTAGAGATCATCATATGGGCTATCGGGAAAGGGGAGTTTTAGTCTTGTTGCCGAGTTTTTGGCCAGCCAGGGTGGATTGGTAATGCAAACGTCATAACCCTTGGGAAAGGAAGCAATCGTATTCCGGTGTAACACATCAACGTCTGCAGGAGCGATATCGAACGAGTCGAAAAGATTACACATGTCAACTGATTGCAACGATTTTATGATATGATTTGCTCCTGCAAAGGGTTCCAAGATTTTTCTGTTGGAAAGCCCTATGCTGTTGGCCCAGTCAAGAAACGGAATAAGGGAAAAGGGATTGCCCAAAGTATAATACTGACCTTTGGATCTCTTGGTTAAATCCTTTTCTACAGCCTTTTCCACCAACTACCAACTTGATTGAGTTTGTTTTTTTGGCTAAATCGCCAATAAGTATCAAGATAAATAGTCAATTTTTTCTAGTATAGAACCAGCAAGCAGGACAGTTAAAATTCAGGAGTAAAAAATAATGAATACATCGAATGTAGCCTTGATCATAGGTGGAGGAAGTGGCATGGGGGCAGATGCTGCGAGGATTCTCGCCCAATCCGGATTCTGCATCGGAATTTTATCCTCCTCCGGTAAGGGAGAAATCCTCGCTGAAAAACTGGGAGGTGTTGGAGTAACAGGAACAAACAAGAGCAGTGGCGATATACAGGACCTTGTCGATAAAGCAGTTTCCAAATGGGGACGAATAGATGTCGTTGTAAGTTCAGCCGGACATGGACCCAAGGGGGATATACTGGAAATCAGTGATGAAAATTGGCATGAGGGCATGGAGTTTTATCTTATGAATGTCATTCGTGTGGCCCGAATAGCAGCACCGATCATGGCCGGGCAAGGTGGCGGAACATTTATCAACATATCTACTTTTGCCGTATTCGAGCCAGATCCTCTGTTTCCGACATCAGGTGTATTTCGGGCTGGTTTGGCAAGTTTCACCAAACTGTTTTCCGATAAATTCGCCAAGGAAAACGTTCGCATGAACAATATTCTTCCAGGCTTTATAGACAGCCTTCCGGAAACCGAGGACAGGCGAGCACGTATTCCCATGGGAAGGTATGGCAAAACAAGTGAAGTTTCTGCATTGATTAATTTTCTTGCTTCCGAGGAGGCAGCCTACATAACGGGTCAGAATTTCAGAATTGATGGTGGGTTGACCCGTTCTGTCTAAGTGTCCGATCTCTTGCAATCGTTTTAATGCCCAACCTCACTTCAAGAGTTTCTCCTTGATATGGTCGGCTACCCTTAATGCTTGTGCCGCTATGGTTAGTGCCGGGTTCACAGCTGCTGAATTGGGCAAAAAGCTTGCATCCACAACAAACAGGTTGGAATGATCATGTGCTTGGCACCAAATATTCAAGGGGCAGGATTCGGGGCTGTTGCCAAATCGTACGGTTCCACATTGGTGAGAAGGTACGGTACGGTCGAATGCCTTTGAAAGAACAATTGGCCAACCAGCCTTGCGCAGGTGATTTTTGAATTTGGAAACCAGCAGTGAATTCGCCTGCCAGTTTGATCTTTGCCAATCAAGTATGATGCGATCGTTTCTTATGGTCATCCTGCTTTCAGGATTTGGCAAATCCTCGCTCATCACATACCAGTCAATTGAACGTTGGGCAATCCATTCGATCATGGGGTATGGAAGATTGATCTGGCTGTCAAGGATGGGTGCTGTTATCTTGCCCAGAAGTTGAACATTTCCAAGCGGTTCATTGTTGGGACCACCGGAAAGGTAGTAGTCATTGAAATAAAGTGTTTTTTGGTAAATTGACGGGTTTTTTCGAAATGGATGTAGTGAAAGAACTGCATGGGTGTTGTGGTTCATGAAATTTCTTCCAACCTGGTCTGACCGATTGGCCAAACCATCAGGATAATGATTACTGGCCGATTGCAATAGAATGGCCGCGGAATTCACGGCTCCAGCAGATAATATCACCATCTTGCCGGAGATGCGTTCCATCCGGTTTCCTTTCTGGTATTCAACAGCAGTGATCCGACCACTTTCATCAGATATCAATCGCTTTACCATGCATCCTATCTCCAGACGCACGGAATCATGTCCAAGGGCTTTTGCAATCCCGATGCTTTCGGCATCCTTCTTGCCTGTACCAGTATTGGGATAAGCATCCCAACCTGTCTCCCCACCTGCCAGCCACGCCTTGATATCTACACCCAGTGGCAGATGAGCTGGTGAAAGCCCCTGTTTTGCAAGTCGGCTTGCCGCATCCAAGATGGATGTTTCATGGGGAACAGGCAAATTGCTATACTTGCCGGAATGGAAAGGTTCCGTAGGATCGTCCCCAATGTGACCGCAGACCTCATACATATCTTCTGCCATTTGGTACCAGGGTTCGAATTCCTGATAAGTGATTGGCCAAGCCGGGGAAATACCCCCGATATGTTTAATCTCCTCGAAATCCTCGGCTCTGAAACGGAAGAGAGCAGCGCCATACAGCTTGCTATTTCCCCCAACGAAATAGTAATTTCCGGGATTGAATTCTTTTCCAATTGGTGTGTCCCAGGTTTCATCGTTTTGAAAAGCACCTTGCCCGAATATGGCCTTGGCATTGCGGCACAAGTCACTTTCAACGAGATGGTGTCCCCGCTCGAGTATGACTAACCGACGGCAGGAATCTGCCAGTGATGCAGCCATGGTTGCCCCACCCATCCCTGATCCGATTATTACTATATCTGCTTTTTCGATTATGCCACCTGTAAAATTATATTGGCCCACAAGAAAGTTACTGAGAGAACTTACCGAAGGTATTCTTTACATCCAATGGAATTCCGCTCCGAGTCTTGGCAATATTGGTATGAGCCAAAATCTGGTTTGCGTTTTTCAAAAAAGGAGGCGACACCTTCCGCTTTTTCTGCGGTTGAAGCAATAGCCTCTATACTTGCACCCACATCTTCTCCCATTGCCGAAGCAAGCATCAATTTTGTGGTTTCTGCTGCTTGGGGGCCGGTTGAGGCAATTTTTTTGGCCAATTCCATTGCTGCCCCTTTTGGATTGTCTGAAACTGCATTCAGGAAACCAATTTGATAAGCACGTTCAGAACTGATTCTTGCGCCGGTCAAAGCCATTTCCTTATAGTATGGCATGGGGAATCTGTCATGCAAGGCGCTGTGTTCCCGACCAACCGGGCACAATGCCCAAACCTTTTTCTGGTAAGGCAAAAGAAGCATTTGGACTTGCTGTTCGCAAGTCACAACTCGCTGCCAATTCTAGACCTCCACCAAAGGTATGGCCCGTTATGACTGCAATTACCGGAACCGGAAGCCGGGACATTCGGTCGAAAACCCTATGACCCCATTTAACCCAATTCCTTGCAAAAGACCGGGCATCCAGGCCTGCCCAATCACGAATGTCCAAACCGACACAAAAGGCCCGTTCTCCTTCAGCGGTCAAAAGGACGGCTCGAATGTCCTGATTTGATTCGATGGTGGCACAATGACCATCAATCGATTCGATCATTTGACGGGAAAGGGCGTTCAGCTTTTGCGGATTTACCAGGCGAAGTTCGGCCAGAGTTCCCTTTATCTCGAATTCCACCGTGCTCACAATATTAACCCCATGGGACTTTCATCAAGAAGGGATAGTGGCATTTGGGTAGCATTTTCGGCAATCCTGACCCGACCATGGGTGGCTTCGACGATATCTTTGGAAGGATCAATTCCAGGCATTATTTCAGTGGCCACCAACCCATCCTCAAGATGAACCACACAACGTTCCGTGATATAAATGAATTTTTGACCACGGGCTTGGGCCCTGCGACCTGCAAAAGTAACATGCTCAACCTCTTCAACGAACTTGGTAAATTTCCCCTTTTCATTGACCCTTATGCCTTTTGGCGATAGTTCAAGATCCGCACCGGCTTCAAAATAACCCAGGAATACAATATTGCGGGCATTGGCCGTAATATCGACAAAACCACCGCAACCTGCCGTCAAATAAGGTTTCTTTCCCAATTTTGAAACATTGACATTGCCGTTGACATCTACTTCCATGAAGGAAAGGAAACAAGTATCAAAGCCACCTCCCTGAAAATAGGTAAACTGGGTTGGCGAGGGTAAAATGGTATCGGCATTGACTGAACAACCAAAAGCGAAACCTGTCAGGGGAACACCACCAACCGCACCTTGTTCAATGGCCCAATTCACATCTTGCGTATACCCCTCCTCGATCAGGATCCTAGGCACATTCGCTGAAATACCAAATCCCAATACAGCCGTATTCCCCGATTTGAGTTCCATTGCCGCCCGGCGGGCGATCACTTTTTCGATTCCATGGTCCATATGGGAAAAACCATTCCAGGGTCGCCGGATTTCACCTGAAATTGCAGGGTCGTAATCCGTATTGGTGGTTTGTTTCTGGTCGGGATCAACCACAATAAAATCAACCAAATGACCTGGAACATGAACCTCATTTGGCCGAAGCAGTCCATCTGCTGTAATTCTTTTGACCTGGGCTATGACCAGCCCCTTGTGGCTTCTGGTTGCTATTGAAAGGTCACGAGTCCCAAGAAATGTGCCCTCATGTTCAAACGAGAGGTTGCCCCGCTCGTCCGCAGTTGTGGCCCGGATGATCACCACATTCGGTATGATGTTTGGAAAATGCAGCCAGGTTTCCCCAAACAGGTCGATACGATTTACAATCGGCTGAGCTGAAGCCCTTGGGTTCATGGCACAGCCTTCCCTTAAGGGATCAACATAGGTTTCCATTCCCACCTGAGTCAAGACTCCCGGACGGTGGGCAGCCACGTCACGAAACATGTCAAACATGATTCCGGAGGGTATGTTGTAGGCAGCGACACGGTCTTCGACGATCATTGCCCAAATGGCCGGCATTTCTTTTGAAGAGGGTCCGCTCGGATAGGAACCGGCAAGTACTCGCTTGAGAAGACCATCCTTGGCAATATGGTCTATTCCCTTGATACCATACATGTCTCCAGCAGCGATGGGTAGAAGTGCTGTGATATCTTTCGGGTGCCCAGATTCTTCAAAGCGTTCACCCATTGACTTCAATACCTGATCCGGGCAACACAATCCGGATGATGAAGACACGGCAACCACATTACCATCCCCAATATGGGATACTGCCTCCCGTGTGGATACCAATTTTGACATATCAGGTTCCACCATAATTTACTTTGACACGTTGACCTGATGTTGCAGCTTCTTTTACGGCCAGAGCCACAGCAAGGGATTTGATGCCGTCAGTTCCTGTTGCAGACGGGGATTTCCCTTTCTTGATTGCCTCCATGAAGAGACGCATCGCACGATGATAAAGGTTGTGACCGCTGAATTGTTGAACCTCGGTTTGGTTTTCCCGGCGCAGGAGGATTTCCCCTACCGGTTGCTGGGTCATGATCCCACGGGCGAAAATCGATCCCTCAGTTCCATGGACCTCGTACGAGGTTCCGGCATGCCTGACGGTGAATCCTTCATGGGTTTCAACCAGAATTCCCGAAGGCATCTGCCATATGGACATGACACTGTCTTCCACATTTTTTCCCAGGCTTTCCGAACGTTCGATGGCCACGACATCAACAGGATCCTCTTCCAAATGAAAGCGAACAGTATCGGCATCGTGCACCACGATATCAGGAATAACGCCCCCACCAGCCTGGGGATTGTTTATACGCCAACCGTGCAGGTGAGGCGGCAGATAGACGGCATGTCCCACTCGAATGGCTTGAACTTCACCAACCCTGCCCTCAGCAATGAGTTCCTTGATCTTGAGATGGGAACCGGCATTTCTCAAATGGTGGTTTGTTGCAAAAACAACATTTGCCCTGGTGGCTGCAGATACCATCTCGCAAGCATCTTCAATGTGCATTGCCAAAGGCTTTTCGCACATAACATGCTTGCCGGCGGCAAGCGATTTGATGGCTTGCGGGTAATGTTTTTCATTGGTTGTTGATATGTAGACCGCCCCTATGGACTGATCCCCAAGAAGTTCATCAATATCGGTCGTTGACCGTCCAATTCCATTTTTGTTGGCAAAAGCCTGTCCACGTTCTGCATCCCCGCTAAGAACGGCAGCCACCTTGTTTCCTTGCTGGCTTTCTATAGCATCAATCATAAACTGTTCGGCTATGGTACTGGCGCCGATCAATCCCCATTTCATCAAAAACCTCCATGAAAAAATTTTGGAACGTTCCAACACGTCATTTGGATTTAGTCAATAACAATAATCATGTCAATAATCGGGTAATAAATTACATCATTGTCATATGCTCCCAAGATTCAGGTTGGCATCGAGTCATCCCTTTGCCGGCCTGCAACTTGATCCACGGACCAGCAATTCGACGGCAGATGCCTCGATAGGCTGACCTTCATTGCCTTGATCCATCATATTCAATAATTTGATCGCACTTTGGCGGCCAAACCTTGATATGTTGCAACGTACCGTAGTCAACGGTGGAAATGAAAGTTGTGCCTCCTCGATGTCATCAAACCCCACCACAAAAAAATCCTTGCCAACATTGATATTTCGCGCGGCAAACCTGGTTAGCATACCAATGGCCACGAGGTCATTGAAGCAAATCGTGGCTTCAATATCCGAATGTTTATCGATAATCAGGTCGGCCATGTCAATTCCAAAACAACGGGTCGACTTGCCATGAAATACCTTGATGGGAAGGTTTCTCAAAGCCATTTCGGCCAAATAACCCTTCATTCGGTCTTGGGAAATTTCCGTACCTTCAACACCTCCGACAAAGGCAATCTTTGTTATGTCCTGATCAAGCAAATGCTTGACAGCAAGTCGACTACCTTCAGTATAATCAGGTGTAAAAAAAGGCAAGCTGAACTTGGGGGTATTCACCCGTCTCAACACCTGTAATACCGGTAAACCGGAACGCAAAATTGCTTCAATGGCATTGTTGACCTCACCATAACATGGTGAAATCAGGAAAGCGGCCACATCATGCTCAAGCATTGACTTGATTGTTTGTTCCTGGATTTTGGCATCTTCATTGCAATTGGCGATTACCGTTGCATAGTTCTGGCGAGAAAATTCCATCTGGGCAGATACGGAAAATTCAGTAAAGAATGGATTTCGGAGGTCATTGATGATCAATCCGATCAGGCCGGTACTCAAACCTCTCAAGGTCGCTGCTGCACGGTTCTTAACATAGTTTAATTCTCTGATGGCCCCGAGGACGGCTAAACGTTTTTCCGATTTGATTGATTTTGAACCTTTCAATACCAGGGAAACCGTTGATTTTGATACACCGGCACGTTCTGCAACATCATTGATTGTAGGTCTTTTGGCTGGGGGCATCAGTCCACACCATGAAGTTTAAGCAAAGCTTGCATTCGATGGGTTGCCAAATCGGGATTTGCCAACAGCCCTGAGATGTCACCAAGACGAAATATCTCAGCATAGTGAGCAATTTCCCGGGAAGACTGCAAACCAAAAGGCATTACGAAATGACTTTGGATTCCGTTCAACCAGGCCAGAAAAGCGATCCCGGCCTTGTAATATTGGGTTGGAGCCTTGAATATTTCCCGGCTCAATGGAACAGTTGGAGAAAAAAGTTCATGATATCTTGTCAGGTTTCCTTGTGCCAGAGCTTCCAGTGCCTGGGCCGCAACAGGTGAGATTGCTGCAAATATGCCTAGCAGGGCATCTGAAAAGTTTTTTCCATCACCTGCAATCAGTTGTGGATAGTTGAAATCATCACCCGTATACAGTTTTATCCCTTCAGGTAATTGTGCCCTAAAACGTTCTTCCATTCCCTGGTCCAAAAGACTAATTTTGATCCCGTCAATTTTTTCAGGATGGGAGTTAATGATATCCAGGACGGTTTCAGAAGCTTCATTTACGTTTACATGTCCCCAGTAACCTTTGAGAGCCGGGTCAAACATATCACCAAGCCAATGCAATACCACAGGTTTAACTGCTTGGGAAATAAGTTTTGAATAAACGCTGATATAATTATCGGGACCCCTTGAATATTTTGCCATGGCACGACTGGCCATTATAATTACTTGACCTCCGGCAGTTTCAACGGTTTCCATTTGCTCCGTGTAGGCGGCTGTAATTTTATTCAAATCGGTCAATTCATCCACTGGATATTGATCCGTTCCAGCACCACAGGCAACCCTTGGGTTTTGAGGGTGTGCCTTGGCTTCCCGCATGGTACGTTCAATGAGTTCTTTTGCTGTTGGCCAGTCTAAACCCATACCTCGTTGAGCGGTATCCATGGCTTCGGCAAGCCCAAGTCCCTGAGTCCAAAGAAAATGTCTGAATTGCAGTGTATTGTCCCAGTCAATTGAAGGCCGACCATTCCAAGGATCCCTTTCGTCCAGAGGATTTGAAACAACATGTGACGCTGCAAAGGCAGTACGGGTAAAATCAACTTCGGTTGGACGCGGTAAAATGGACTTGCCGGAAAGCTTGTATGGTTTCAGGGAATTTTGGTAGGTTGGCAAATTTATCATGGCAGATTAATTTTCACTTCTATGGAATAAAAAACTCATTTCGACAAACCGCAATCCTCCCGAATCATGTCGGCGGCCTTTTCCCCAATCATGATTGCTGCAGCATTTGTATTGGAAGAGATTATTCTCGGCATGATTGAATTGTCAACAATTCTAAGGCCACTGATTCCCCTGAAGCGGAGACGGGTATCAAGGACTGCATTGTCGTCTGAACCCATACGACAAGTTCCAACACAATGGTGGGAAGTTTTCGAATGCTCACAGATAAAATCAAAATATTCCTCTTCGCTCTTGACGTTTGGACCAGGAAGTTGCTCAGATCGGATAAATGGTTGCAGGGGCTTTTGAGAAAGGATGGTCTGAGTCAATTTCAAACCACGGATTGACATCTCCCTATCCCGTCGATCCTCAAGATAATTTGGATCTATCAAGGGGGTTTCGAACGGATCCTTGCTTTGTAATCTTACAGTACCCCTTGAGCGTGGTCTGAGGTAACATGAATTTAAAGTTACACCGCCCTGTGGCATATATTTCACACCTTTCTCTATACCTGTACCCAGACCAAGATGAAATTGCATGTCAGGCGAACGTGCATCCGGATCGGCATACCAAAATCCACCGGTCTCGAACAGGCTGGAGGCAACAGGCCCCCTGCGCGTCAACAGGAATTGCATGAAAGCCACGGCAGACAAGTGCAACTTGGCGAATCGATCATAGGTAAAAGGCCCTGAAACCTGGCAAATGCAATAAAGATCAAGGTGGTCCTGAAGGTTTTCACCGACCTGAGGTTGGTCGAAAACTACATCAATACCGAGACTATTCAGATGACCAGCCGGGCCAATGCCAGAAAGCAGGAGTAAGCGGGGGGTACCTATCGCACCCGAAGAGAGTATGACCTCACGTTTTGCAAAAATCCTGCTGCCATCAATCAGCACCACTCCTTTGGCCTCATGGTTTTCCACAATAATCCCGGAAACATTGCAACCCAGGCGTCTGTCAAGATTTTTACGCTGACGGGCTGATCCCAGATAAGCCTTTGCAGAAGAAGACCGAAGAGCATTCCTTTGAGTAAGCTGGTAATAGGCAACACCGTCCTGTTTTGGACCGTTCACATCATTGTTTTTGGGTATGCCAAGGGCTTCGGCTGCCTTGAAATAGGCTTCGCATATGGGGAGTGGTGCCGAAGGTTGTGATACACCCAGTGGTCCACCTTGCCCATGATATTCATTGTCGTAGGTGTCATTGTCTTCCGCCTTGCGGAAATAAGGCAACACATTATCATATGACCAGCCATGACACCCCATTTGCTGCCATTCATCATAATCAAGGGGGTTACCACGGGTGTAAATCTGGGCGTTGATGGTTGAACCGCCACCTATGATCTTGGCCTGGGTATAGTTAAACACTCGATTTTTCATGTGGGTTTGGGGAACGGTTTCCCAGCCCCAGGATCCAATCCCCTTGGTCATCTTGGCAAACCCGGCAGGTAAGTGGTAGAGTGGATGTCGGTCGCTTCCCCCGGCTTCCAGAAGCAATACACTTACCGAAGGGTCTTCACTGAGGCGTGAAGCAACCACACAACCTGCGGAGCCTCCTCCTACAACTATGAAATCAAAGGTATCAGCCATGACAAACCATTCAGAGACGATGGATACTCAAACCGCCATCAACCGGTATGGTTGCTCCACTGGCAAATGCCATCTGTCCCTCAACCAGAGACAAGACAACAGAACCAATGTCTCCAGGACTGCCCCATCGCTTGGCAGGAACCAGGCCGCTACCTATCAGGGTGGTATATCTGTCCTTGATCCCTGAGGTCATGTCGGTTTCGATGATGCCGGGTTGAATCTCGAATACACCTATGTTTTCCCCTGCCAATCGTGCTGCAAACAATTTGGACATCATCGAGGCACCTGCTTTGGATATACAGTATTCGGCTCGATTTATGGAAACCAAACAGGAACTGACGGAAGTGATGAAAACGATTGAACGATAATGGGTGGAAGGACTTTCCAGCATTCCCTGGGCTATCTTCTGGGCAAGAAAAAAGGCCCCTCGCAGATTGATGTCCATGACATAATCAAAATCTTCAGGTGTTATATTGAGTAAATCTCCCCTGATTCGAGCAGCAACACCTGCATTCGATACCAGTGAAGTAATTGGACCCAAATCGGTTTCAATCTTTTCCAAAAGGGAAGGAATCTTTTCCATGTCCCTTATATCATGCCGGTAATATCTCGCTGTCGGTCCAAGTTCGTGCAGTGCCGAATGAACCGCTTCGGTATCTTCCTTGCTTGATCCTGTCAAAACCAATTCATAATTGGCCTTTCCAAGTGCACGGGCAATACCCAAACCTATTCCACGTTGTCCACCTGTAATCAGAGCAACTTTGTTCATGAAAATAACCTTGACTTATAAATTCCATTCCACTGAAGGTACCATGGAAACTTGGAGGCTTCCATAATCTGGTGATTCAAGTATCTCATTGGGTACACCGAAATCCCGCATTCACCTGTCAGGTGTGCATGAAGCAAGAGTCGGGAAACAATGGAAAATTTCAGGATGCTGAATTTGCATGAAACGTTCCAATCATTTCCCCAGAACATATTGAAGGTGAGTGTAGTAATTCATTTGCTTGCATCAGGCAATCCGCATTTCGGTCTCGGGATCAAAAACGACAGCCTTTTCCATGTTTATTGCAAAACTTGTTTCCGAACCTGGTTTCAGACTGGTATCGGCGCGCATTCTTCCGATACACTCGGTATTTCCCAAGGTGGTCGTTACGAAGGTATCGGAGCCGGCAGGTTCGATGACATCAACGGTATTGTTTATGGTTTCGACATGTTTTGACCTTTGATCGGCACCTTCAAGATCAGTAAGACCCTCAGGCCTTATGCCCAGGGTAACATTTTTTCCATTGAATTCCCTAAGGGATGCCGAGGGATTATGGAAAGCAAGGTTTACAGTCTCACTTTTGCCATTGGTGGTTTCGGCTCTAACATCATTGCCTTCCACATTGATTCTTACAGGTAGCAGATTCATTGATGGGGAACCCATGAAGTTGGCCACAAACAGATTGGAAGGAGAATTGTATATCTCATTGGGAGTTCCAAGTTGCTGGATATGGCCATTATGCATCACGGCTATCCTGGTTGACAGGGTCATTGCTTCTATTTGATCATGTGTCACATAGACGATGGTTGTCCCCAGATTCTGATGCAGCTTCTTGATTTCCGTACGCATGTCAACACGGAGCTTGGCATCGAGATTGGAAAGTGGTTCATCAAACAGAAAGACATCCGGTTCACGGACCAGCGCCCGTCCCATGGCAACACGCTGACGTTGGCCACCAGACAGTTGTCCGGGCTTTCGAGCCAAAAGGTTTTCGATCTGAAGCAACCTGGCAACCTTGTACATGGCCTTTTCACGTTCTGACTTGGGCATCCCATGCATTTCAAGGCCGAAGGTAATATTCTGGCCAACCGTCATGTTCGGGTAAAGGGCATAGGATTGAAAAACCATTGCTATGTTTCGCTTGGAGGGGTGGACATGATTCATCACTTCCCCCTTGATTCTTATTTCACCACTCGTTACTTCCTCAAGCCCTGCGATCACGTTCAATAAAGTGGACTTGCCACAACCCGAGGGTCCAACCAGTACCAAAAATTCGCCTTCCTGGACGGATATATCAACATTGTGAAGTACTTCCACCTTGCCAAATGATTTGGTGGCATTGTCTATATCAAGAAAGCCCATTTACTTATCCTTTGACTGAACCCGCCATCAGGCCTCGAACAAAATACCGGCCTGCGACGATGTAAACGAGAAGAGTTGGAAAAGCGGCCAGAATGGCCCCTGCAAAATGGATATTGAATTCCTTTACCCCGGTTGATGATTGCACAAGGTTATTCAAGGCCACTGTCATGGGCGCACCATTTCCTGACGCAAATGAGGCACCGAAAATGAAATCATTCCAGATATTGGTAAATTGCCAGATAACCGAAACAACAGCTATCGGTCCGGAAGAGGGTAGCAGGATTCGCCAGAATATCTGAAAAAAACCAGCTCCATCAATCTGTGCAGCACGAACAAGTTCCGTTGGAAAAACGGTATAATAGTTGCGAAAATAAAGAGTCGTAAAACCAATTCCGTACACCACGTGAACCAGCACAAGCCCGGCAGTGGTTCCGGAAATTCCCAACTTTCCAAGAACCATGGCCATGGGAATCAGGACGATCTGGAAAGGGATGAAACAGGCAAATAGCATGAATCCAAAAAGCAGTGTATCACCCTTGAACCTCCATTTTGTAAGTACATAGCCATTGAGGGCACCGAGCATTGTCGAGATAGCAACCGCTGGAACGACCATCAAAATCGAATTGAGGAAATAGGGCTTCAGGCCCGTTGCCTGAACACCAACCTGTGCCGTTGACCAAGCCTTTAGCCAAGGCTCGATTGTCCAGACCTGAGGCAAGGCCATCATTCCACCTCCGGTAATTTCCGATAGGGGTTTCAGGGAGTTTACGACCATCACATACAAGGGCAGCATGTAGAACAGTGCGAAAAGCATCAAGACAAGGTAGATAAAGGTCCGGGTAATTCGTCCCGTTCGAATTGCCGTATCCTGAGAGGAGATAGCCATTATTTCCTTTCCCTCAGTTCCGAATAAAGGTAGGGTACCATGATGGCGGCAATAGTCATGAGCATGATCACGGCGGAAGAGGAACCAATTCCCATTTGATTACGACCAAAGGTGTAGGAATACATAAAGGTTGCAGGAAGTTCCGTTGCTCGTCCGGGACCACCACTTGTCATGGCGATTACAAGGTCAAAGGTCTTGATGGCCAAGTGTGCCAGAATGACGAAGGCGGAAAGAAACGCCGGTCGCAATTGCGGTATGATTATCCGTCTGTACAAATTCCAATTTGAAGCCCCGTCAATCTGCGCGGCTTTCAACATTTCGTTGTCAATTCCACGAAGACCGGCAAGAAACATCGCCATTACGAAACCAGAGGTTTGCCAGACCGCAGCCATTACAATGGTGTAAATGGCAAAATCACGGTTTTTGATCCAATCAAAACTGAAAGATTCCCAACCCCAGGTATGAATTATGCTCTCAACACCGATTCCCGGATCCAGAAACCACTTCCATGCTGTGCCGGTTACAATGAAACTCAATGCCATGGGGTAAAGGTAAAGAGGTCTCAACACACCTTCACCACGGATTTTTTGATCAAGCAGGATGGCCAGAAACAACCCTATGACGGTACAGATTATTATATACAGGCCAGCAAAAACGCCCATGTTGGTCAGGGCTATTTCCCAATGCGACAATTTAAACAGCTTTTGGTAATTTGACAGTCCTATCAAATCGAAGGCAGGCTCTCCGGATTTTCCCACAAAGGGCAATATCCTGCTGTCAGTGAAAGAAACATAAACGGTAAACAGGATAAAGCCGTAAACAAACACAAAGACCATCGCAACGGATGGTGATAGCACAAGCTTAGGCAACCAGCCTTGCAATCGTGTTCTAGAATCCATTCCGGATTGTGCTATAGTCATCGCTTTTAATTGAAAAGGTGTTCAAGACACATGGCGCTTCAATAATTGTGAACGCCATGTGCAATTATTTTATTTTGCCTTATTTGGCAATGGAAACTGCATCAACGAGTTCTTCTACAGCTGTGGCACTATCGTATTCCCCGTTAAAGTGGGCAGTAATAACATCATACATGGCATTTCTCACGGCCGCCTGGTTGGCATGACCATGAGCCATCGAACCAAAGAGGTTGCCGGAGGCTGAAGCACTTGCAAGATCAGCCATTCCCTGCTTGCCACAGGCATCAAAGGCTTCATCAGATACATCAGTTCGTGCAGGCACGGATCCCTTGACCACATTGAAGGCAGATTGGAAACTGGGCGACAGTATCGCCGAAGCAAGGGCAGCCTGTTCCGGTGAAACAACGCCGCCCTGATCAAACATCATGAACTGGTCAGCATTGAAGGTAACCTGATTTTGTGTTCCTGGAAAGCGGAAACAAAGAAAATCTTCACCTGGCACCTTGCCTGCGTTGAGGAATTCACCCTTGGCCCAGTCGCCCATCATTTGGAAACCGGCTTCACCATTTATGACCATTGCCGTGGCCAAGTTCCATGACCGACCGGAGAAATTATCATCGACATGGGCGCGAATGAAGGCCATTCGATCAAAGGCTTCCTTCATGGTATCGGATCCGAGTGCCTCTTCATCCAGATCAATGAAAGCAGCCTTGTAAAAGGCTGGACCACCAGCTGACATGGCAACAGCATCAAACACGGTTGCTTCCTGCCAGGGCTTTCCACCTTGGGCGACAGGGGTAACTCCAGCAGCACTCAGCGTTTCGATTGCAGCCATGAATTCTTCCCAGGTTTCGGGAATCGCTATACCGTTGGCATCCAATACAGCCTTGTTGGCCCAAACCCAATTGGTGGAATGGACATTCACGGGGGCAGAAATCCATTGGCCATCATATTTGGCAAAATATTGTAGGGCTTCAGGTATAACATCATCCCAGCCTTCGGCAGCGGCAACATCATTCAGATTTGCCAAAGCACCCTGAGCACCCCAATCCAAAATGTCAAAACCCAGCGCTTGTACCGCGGTAGGTGCATCACCGGCTGTAACCCTTGCACGCAATACGGTCATGGCCTGTTCGCCACCGCCGCCGGCAACCGGCATATCAAGCCAACCGATACCCTTGGCTTCCAAATCCTGTTTCAAAACATTCAATGCACTGGCTTCACCACCTGAAGTCCACCAATGCAATACTTCAACTTCTTGGGAAACGGCCATTCCACCTGAGAAAGCAAGTACGGCCATTCCGTTTAATGCTGATTTAATTAGTCCTTTCATGTCAATCCTCCACTGGACAATTATAATCGGATTGGAACCTTCCAATTGTAAATGGAACGTTCCAAAAGTGGAAATAGTGTATGTTTTTGCAAATTAAAAGTCAATAATTTTCCCATCGGGCATTTTTTATGGTGAACCGAGGCAAAGGAAAAGACAACCAGCCGTTTTTCCCAGTTTCCGATAATGATATAATGTAAAATACCACAACTTTGAAATTGCCCTTTTGGGTGTATCTTGCTAAGTCTCCAAAGATTTTAGTTCTTTGAAACCCCTTCAGGTAGTTTGCCAGATTATTTGGGATGGTGTTCCTGCCTTGGAAATAGCACCAAAAAGTTGCTCCCCGGGTAGGATTGTGGGTAAAAAGTTTCTTGCCTCGATAAGTTTCTCAAGATCAATGCCGGTAGGAAAACCAGTGCGTTCACAAAGATAGACCATATCCTCAAAGGAAACGTTGCCGGTTGCACCTGGTGCGAATGGACAGCCACCCAAGCCGCCCAAGGTACCGTCCAACACCCTGACACCTGCATCAAGAGCTGCATAGGCGTTTGCCATTCCCATCCCCCTGTTGTCATGCAAATGCACGACAATGGGAAGGTCACCAAGATGGGAAACAACCCTTTTGGATAGTTCATGGACTTGTTTTGGTCCGGCAAAACCGACTGTGTCGGCTATGGCAATTTGATCGGCACCAGCTTCAGCACATTTAATGGCAAGGTCCAGAACATCATCAGGGTCAACATCACCAGATATCGAGCAACCAAAGGAAACGGAAATGGCACAGGCTATTATCGGATTACATGAGCTTGCCTTTCTTTTTTCAACGGCAGTCCTTATCAGACCGATTGCAGATTCCCTTGATCGGTTGATATTTGCCTGACAATGTTCCTCCGTTGCAGAAAGTGAAATTACCATCTCATCCAAGGGAGTTTCGAGGGCATCATCCATGGCTCTTTCATTGAGCGTAAGGGCAGTTGAATAGGCATTAGGCAAATCTGCCACCAAAGCAATCAAGGTTCTTATATCCGTAAATTGTGGGAACGTTTTGGCAGGTAAAAAAGAACCAACCTCAAAATGAGTAACTCCAGCCTCATACATCATTTGGATTAGTTTGATCTTGTCATCAGTGGAGGGATAGGTTTTGGTCATCTGCAGACCATCACGCAAGGATAATTCCCGTAAACTTATCCTGTCGGTTGGGTACATGTTATCTTCAAGCATAATTTCACACCTTTTGACCTGTAGCCTTGTGTATAAAGTTCTTGTCAAATCCCAAATCAGTCAAAATGGTATTGTTGTCTTGACCGACACCTGGAATATCAAAATCCTTGCCAACCCGGTTGTTGTCAATTTCGATGGGCATCCCGGGAATCCTTATCTGTTTCCCATCCTTAAATGTTGATATCGGCAATCCACCCGATGACTGGGCCTGGGGATCATCATACATCTCAGCCGGTCTGGCGACTGGAGCATAGGGAATACCCGCCTTCTGAAACTCCGAACTCAACCAGTCAAATTCAAACGATTTGATGGCCTTGGTAAAAATCGGCTTGGTCCAATATCTGGCATTTATCTGGTCCATCCTTGTCTGTAGACGTTCATCATTCAACAGATCATCCTTTTCCAGTATCCTGCACAGAACTTCCCACTGTCCGTCAGTAACTGCTCCGACAAATATTTCCCGCCCATCCGCCGTTGGGAATATGTCATATACCGGCCATGAAAAAGCGCGGTTGGGCATGGGTTCCGGTTCCACTCCAAGCATTTCAAACTGGACCATATGTTGGGCAACCAGTAGAAGGCTGTTTTCGAACAATCCGATTCTGATATTTCTCCCTTCACCAGTTTGTTCCCTTTCCTTGAGGGCAGCAACAGCTGAATAGGCGCCGAACAACCCACCCATGATGTCATTTGCCGAGGAGCCGATTCGCAGTGGATTTCCCGGCGGGCCAGTCATGTAAGCCAATCCGGTCATCATTTGAACAACCTCGTCCAGGGCCGACCTGTTTTTATAAGGGCCTTCGAGAAAACCCTTGCAGGAAACGGTAATCAATCCAGGGTATTTTGCCTTCAGGCGTTCCGGTTCCAAGCCCATTTTAGGAAGGGATTGATCACGAAAATTCTCTATGAGTATATCCGAGGAGGCAAGCAATTTATCAATGGCCAGGACACCTTCTGCCGTTTTCATGTCAATGGTTATTGACTTTTTCCCTCGGTTGAATGTTGGAAAAAAGGAAGTTCCCATGCCGGTCAAGTCTCTGGTCTTATCACCTCCCGGGGGCTCAACCTTGATGACTTCTGCACCAAGCAATCCAAGAAACAAACCACAACAGGGTCCAAATATCATGTGGGAGAATTCGACCACCCTGATACCTTCAAGGGGTTTGAATTGTTGTTGGTCGGTCACGTTCATTCCTGCACTATGATCACTGGATCATTGTACTTTTTTGGTATTGTATTTTTTGAGTTCAGCCCTGGCGATCGAGCGTAGATGAACTTCATCCGGACCATCTATGAACCGAAGTGCACGACCCCATGACCACAGATATGACAATGGTGTGTCATTGGTTAACCCTGCCGCTCCCCAAACCTGAATTGCCCGGTCCAATATTTTGGTTTGCAATCTGGTTGCAACGACCTTTATTTCCGAAATCAATATTCTGGCGGCCTTGTTTCCCTGTGTATCCATCAGCCAACTGGTATAAAGATTCAACAGACGGGCCTGATCAATTTCCATTCTGCTCTCCGCAATCCAGTCTTGGATGTTCGAGAATTCTGACAAGTTCCTGCCGAAGGCCTGACGGTCCAGCACTCGTTGACACATCAACTCCAAGGCCCGTTCACACTGTCCGATGGTCCTCATGCAATGGTGAACCCTTCCTGGTCCCAAACGTGCCTGGGCAAGAGCGAAACCCTTGCCTTCCTCCCCAACCAGATGGGTAATGGGTACCTTGACATCATTAAACTCCAATTCACAGTGACCTTCCAATGCCAAATGGTTCATGATCGGTAAATTCCTGATGATCCTAAAGCCCTCTGTTTCGGCTGGAACAATCACGAAACTATGCCGCTGGTGGCGTGGGGAATCTTCATTCTGATCTGAAACACCCAGAACCATGGTGAATTTAAAATTGGGGTGAAGCGCGCCCGTCGTGAACCATTTTTTCCCATTGATGACGAAATGGTCCCCATCACGCACTATGGTTGTTTGCAAATTCGTTGGGTCGGATGAAGCCACATCAGGTTCAGTAATTGATACTGCGGATCTTATGGATCCTTCCAACAAGGGTTTTAACCAGATTTTTTCCTGATCAGGTGTTGCGAACAAATGCAGCAGTTCCATATTGCCCGTATCCGGAGCGCTGCAATTGAAAACTTCCGACGCCCATGGGTAACGACCCACGATTTCGGCAAGAGGGGCATATTCCACATTGCTTAATCTCGTTCCGGGTTCGTTGCTCTTGAGACCCGGCAGAAAAAGATTCCAAAGCCCATCCTTTCTGGCCAACACTTTTAATCCATTGATTAATTCAATTGGGTAGGCGCCAGTTTCGGCGATTTTTTGAAACTCCACATCAGCAGGAATGACATGCTTTTCCATGAAGGTGTTCAGCCGTTCTTTCAACTGGGTCACTTTTTTCGTCGGTTCAAAATGCATCAGATTCTCAATCTCAATTCGGTTGTTTATAGATCGGCCATTTTCTGTTTGGTTAATTCGAAACCCCTTTGGGCAATTTTTGGAGCAATCCTGCCTAATTCATGGGCGTTGCCAGAGGCAGCATTACCCCGTCTGGCTCGATCAGCAACCCCAGTAAATATTATCGACATTCTAAATAGGGCAAATGATAAATGGAAATTAGTCAATTTTTCCGTCAGATCGGATTCCTGATGATAAATATCTATGAACTCTTCGATTGAAGGCAATCCCTGCTCCTTCAAATTCGAATCCCTTATTCCATGTCCGTATTCGTCTGAATTCAGGAACCATGCATACGTACAACAATTGGCTAAATCTGCCAGGGGATGTCCAAGAGTTGACAACTCCCAATCCAGAACACCTTCAACCGATGGGTGTTTTGTGTTGAAAACAAGATTCCCTATTCGATAATCGCCATGAACCAGTGTGGTTTGATCATCTTCAGGAATATTGTCAGCCAACCACCGTGCAAGGTGATCAATATGCTTGTTATCTGATGGTTTGGAGAGATGCCATTGCTTGCTCCATCGGTGAATTTGACGTGCAAAGTAATTCCCATGCTTGCCAAAGGTATCCAAGCCGACCTTGTGAATGTCAACGGCATGGATTTTCGCCAGCATCCGTGCCATTTCAAAATACATTTTTTTCCTTTGGGGCGCATCAACCTCTTTAAGGGAATTGTCATGGAAAACCCGACCGGGAATATAACTCATGAGGTAGAATTCTGTACCAACGATAGATTCATCCTCACTATGTAATATCATTTTGGGAACCTTCACACCTGTATGTACCAATGCTTTTTGAACACGAAACTCCCGGGAGACTGAATGTGCGGAAGGCAATAAAACACCATCAGGTCGTCTTCGCAAAACATAGACCCTGTCGCTGCAAGACAGTATATAGGTTGGATTGGATTGACCACCTGCTGTTTTCTGGATATGAACATCACCCGTCAAGTCAGGAAACATGTTCTTGAGAAATTTGTCAATTTGATGGCAGTCTATGTCCACGCTTGCAATCCAGCTCCTGAATTAATCTATTGTATTTACACAACGATATAGAAATCGAATGTTTCCAAAGTATATATTTGAATTGCAGCAATCGAAACCATTCGAATTGATATTTTACTAACCAGCCAAACGGCATGATATTGTCTTTTTTCAAGATTGAACATTAGGTATTATCCTTGGTGAAAAATTTGTTTAGAAGAACATTTTTACTGGTCATGTCAAACTTCAAATTGTTTAAAAGGATGGGAAAGACGATATGATTGTAAAAGGAAAAGACAACAGGGTGGCATTGATCACCGGCGGTGCCACAGGAATAGGAGCTTGCTGTTCCAGGGCCATGGCACAAAGGGGGTATAATATCGTAATCAACTATTTCGATTATCCGGAACAGGCAGAAAAAGTGGCTTCCGAGTGCGAAAACCTTGGTGTCAGTGCCATTGCTGTTTATGGTGATGTTTCAGCCGATCAGGAATGCCGAAATATTGTTGCGAGAGCGGTGGAGACTTTTGGAAAGATAGATGCCTTGATTTGTTGTGCTGCGACCACCCAATTTACTCAACTCACCGATCTTGAAAACCAGAATTCCGAAGATTTTCACAGAATTTACGGCGTCAATGTAATTGGGATTTACCAGATGGCCAGAGCTTCGGCACCATATCTTAAGGAAAGCAAGAATGGGGCAATCGTGAATATTTCCTCGATTGCTTCCCAAAACGGAAGTGGGAGTTCATTAGGTTATATTGCCTCCAAAGGTGCCGTAAATTCCCTTTCGTTTGCCTTGGCAAAAATGCTTGCTCCGAAGGTAAGGGTAAATTGTGTTTTGCCAGGTTTTGTAAACACAACCTGGTTTCTGGATTATGTCGGCCAGGAAAGACTTGACCAGATCAAGCGTGAATTTGCACAAAATTCAGCCTTGAAGGACATCTGTGAACCAGAGGAAATTGCCCAGGCTGTGGTATTTTTGGCGATAGATGCAACCAAAACGACAGGTCAATTGCTACTATCCGATGCCGGGTCCACACTGGGACCGTCCATTGAATATTCTCCAACCAATTGAGATCGCATCAAAGAATATTGGTCTCGGGGTCTCCAAGAATGTGCTTGAGGCGGGCGAATACATCAAATCCCATTTGTTTCAGGGCATGTATTATATCAATTGGCACCCAATTTTCAGCAATTTTGCCATCTTCCAGTCGATAAAAATCCATTACCCTCATGCCAATTGTCTTGCCAGTTCCAGGCAAACCCAGCCATTCCCCCTTATGGGTTGCTTCTACCGATGGCCACCCTCCGGTTACGGCAAAATTGCCTTCTGATATTCTTATGTAATGGCCAGCACCCTTTCTATCCGGGAAGGCATTCAGAAAGGGTATCTGGTGATGACACCTGAAACCGGTCAAGCCACGGGATGTACCGATGCCGGATGCTGCATAATACTGAAAATTGGGCGTCCAGTATTCATCCATGGGCATGGATTCAATGTTGATTCCATCGAATTGATGGAGAGCATTGTGCATTTGCAGGACTACCTCAATTGACTTGTTGTCCTCCGAAGGGTTTTCCAAGTCATCCCTTACACCATCTGAGGTTGCCGGACCAGGCCATAATCCCTCACTCCCGAGTGAAGGCACCAGAGGCCACAGCCCCACCTGGTTCATCAAATCGAGAAAATCAATCAGGACATATGAGTGGAAAATTCTACCTTCAACCAAACGGTGAACTTCACAACTTCGTAGATTGACAACCTTGTGATTGGCTGGAATATCACACAGTGGATTCAGGAAAGTTCCCTGATAATGACAAATCGACGCAACCATGAGATTATCTGCCATGACAAACGATACCCTGTCATCAGGTACATTTTTCCCCATCACGAAAATGCTGTCCCTTCTTTCGAGATCAGGGAGTGCCGCACGGATTTTTTTCCAGACTCCATTGATGGCACCAACCCCTTGCAATTCGTTAAATGGATGGCTTCCCCACCAATGGGCATTTTGGTGATAACATTCATTTGCATCCAAACCATCAATTAATTTATGGAGATTTCCACGGATATTTTTCTTCAACACGACAGGGTCTTTCTGGTTAATACTTGTGAATGGAACCTAGATAAGGATTTCAAGAATCCAATCTATAAAGTTGGAAAAATTACATCTAATAAGCCATGTGATTCTTTTTCAATGGTCATCGAATTGAGATTTCCACATGTTGGATTCAAAAAATTTAGAATGGGTTCGTGAATTGATTCACACAAAATTCAATTTTGATTGAAACGACCACCAAGAAAAAAGTTCTTGACATTATTTGAAAACAAAGACAAAAACAACCAGTCCCAGTTCTTGGAACGATAGAAATTTCATTATATAATTTGGAGAATAACACATGAAAGCATTAACCAAAATTTTGGTATTGGCTGGTTTTGCAGTGTCTTTGGTTGGCACAAGCATCTATGCGGATACTATCCGCTTTTGGACAACTGAAGAGCAACCCGAACGTTTAGCTAGACAACAGGAAATGGCAGTTCAATTCGAAGAGTCTTCCGGTGTTGCTGTCGAAGTAATTCCAGTTACCGAATCTGATCTGGGGACACGAGCCACTGCAGCTTTTGCAGCCGGAGATCTTCCGGATGTAATTTACCACACACTTCAATATGCCCTACCTTGGGCCGAGGAAGGTATTCTTGATACCGGAGCAGCTACTGAAGCGTTGAATAATCTTGGTGTGGATACCTTTTCACCCGGTCCGATTGCAATGGCTGCCTACGGTGAAGATATAGCTTCCGTACCGGTAGATGGCTGGACCCAAATGATCGTTTACCGCAAGGACAAGTTTGATGAAATGGGTCTGCAACCACCAACGACATATCAAAATGTCATCGATGCGATAGCAGCCCTTCACAACCCACCCGAGATGTATGGTTTTGTTGCCGCTACCAAGGTTGACGAAAACTTCATGAGCCAGGTTCTTGAGCATGTATTCCTTGCCAACGGGGTATCCCCGGTAGACAGCAATGGTTTTGCCCCATTGGATGTTGCCGCAACCACGGAAGTTCTTGAGTTCTACAAGGCTATAGCCGAAGCTTCACCTCCGGGCGAACTATACTGGCAACAATCCAGGGAATTGTATTTTGCCGGCCGGGCAGCCATGATCATTTGGTCGCCATTTATTCTGGATGAACTCGCTGGATTGCGAGACAGTGCACCCCCAACCATCAATGACGATCCCACTTCACCAGAATTGGCCTCGAAGACCGGAATTGTTACCAACTTCGCAGGACCCTCCAATCCCGAAGGAGCTGCGTGGGGAGATGTCAGATACTTTGGTATCACTACCGATGCGGATACTGATGCAGCAATGGCATTTGTTGAGTTCTCGATGAATGAGGGCTACACACAAACCCTGTCCATTGCGCCCGAGGGCAAGTTCCCCGTTCGCACCGGTACGGCAGATGATCCGGACATGTTCAAGGAAGCCTGGTCAATGCTTCCGGTCGGTGTGGACAGGAAGGCGCCGCTGGGCGACCTCTATTCGCAGGACATGATTGACGAGATTGTTGGTGGACTTGATGTCGCCCAAAGATGGGGTGTAGCCGAGGGACAGCTTTCCCTGGCATCAAAGATTATCAACAGCCAGATCATCAATCGCCTGGTAAGGGAATACATTGATGGCAACATGGATGCCGCAGCAACCGTGGCTGCCCTTAACAGCGAATTGGCAGCAATAAACTAAAATTCTTTCTGGCAGCGGGGTTCAACCCGCTGCCATCATTTATACCAAAACAACAAAATACTCACCGATAGGACTTATATGCTATACTGAGCTTACGGATTAATTCTATTCGTGCTATAAATCTTAAATTGGTTGTTTTGATATTAGATAGATTATGCAGAAGTTGATGGAACCACCCAAAGGGCGAGGAAAACTAGCTCTAAGAGATGCCAGATTTGCCTGGCTCATGCTTTTACCAACAGTGATAATCGTATCACTGGTTGTGATTCTTCCGCTATTTGCCATTTTCTGGATAAGCGTAAAGCCAATTGATCTTGGCGATTTGCGACCAACAACCCTGGTCATTCGGGAAAATGTTCGAACTGGCGGTGAAGTATTCGAAGTGGACTATCGTGTACGAAACTCATCCCAGGAAGCACCAATTGCCGATGCGGGGTTTACGGATATGATACCTTCCGAAATTGAACTGCTAGAACTGCCTGAAAACTGTTCACTTTCCCAGGAAAATAACCTGGATTGTGATTTCGGCGATATACAAGGAGGGTTCAGGGAAAGGTTCAGAATTCCGGCAACAATTACGGGGTCTCCCGATGTTGCGGTAGATTTGGCAGAAGAAAGCCAACCAAGGGTTAGGGGAGATGCCGACAGTGTCTTGACCAACACCGAATTTACGCTTGACAATTTCAGAAAGCTGTTTGACCAGAAGGAATTTATAACGGTCCTGTGGACCACCTTATTCTATACATTCTTCGGGACGGTGGGTGCGCTCGTCTTCGGATTGTTTGCGGCATTGTTGCTCAATACCAGTTTCAGGGGTCAAGGCATACTCCGGGGTTTTTTCCTTTTCCCTTATGTGGCACCGGTCATTGCCGTAGCCTTCACCTGGATAAATTTGCTGGATCCGTTTTCGGGGTCCATAAACACCCTGATTGTTCAGATGGGTTTAACCGAGGAAGCCATCAATTTCTTCGGGCAAAGACCATTGGCCCTGATCATGGTAACGCTGTTCGAGGTTTGGCGTTATTTCCCACTTTCCTTCCTTTTCATACTTGCTCGCATGCAGGCCATTGATTTTGACATGTATGAAGCTGCAGATATGGACGGAGCATCACCATTCCAGAAGTTCTGGTATCTGAGCATTCCGCAATTGCTGGGAATCCTGAGCATTTTATTTCTGTTGAGATTCATATGGACCTTCAACAAATTTGACGACATTTTCCTATTGACCGGAGGCAATGCGGGAACGAGGACCTTGACAGTCAATGTTTATGAACAGGCCTTCGGTATATCAAACATAGGTGCCGGTGCGGCTGTTGCCGTTATCATCATGCTGTTTCTCCTGCTGTTCAGCTTTTTCTTTTTCCGTTTCATCAGCCAGGAGGAAGGCTTATGAAGCATTTGTATCATGGGTACATCACAGGGCCTATAATTGGCATATTCTGGACTTTGGTGGTTTCCACATCAGTCTCCATATTCATGGCTTTTGCAACAGGTGGAGCCTATTTGCCCACATTGTGGGGCAGCATTCTGTCGGGCTTGCTTCTGGGTTTGTTGACGGTCCGATATCAAAACCATTTGATCATCATACCGGCAGCCTTTCTGGTTGCCATAATTCTGCCATTTGTGGGTTTGGGTCCACTGGCTTATGGCGATAGCATTCCATTGAGCATGCAGGGACTAAGCTCATTGTTGTTCGGTATTGGCACGGGGTGGGCCCTGGTCAAATACCTGACGGATTGTTCCTGGGGCAATTTGTCCAGACATGAATTTGAGGAATATTTCATTCGTTTTCTGACCGGATCAGGCCTGGTTTTCTTCACAGCCATTGTCCTGATACCTTTTTATGTCATGGTCATGACCAGTCTTAAATCCCAACAGGCACTTTTGCTCAACCCCCTTGATTTTTCCCTCGAGTTTGAAAAGGGATGGGGATTGCTGCGAAGTTATTTCGAGTTGTTCAACGAATTCAACTTTGGAACCTACCTGATAACCAGTTTCGTCGTTTCAGTCACGACGGTTGTCATCACATTGTTGTTCAGTGTGCCCGGGGCGTATGCCATTGCCAGATTCCGTTTTGCCGGCCAAGGGGCCCTTTCCCGTTCCATATTGTTGATTTACATGGTGCCGATGATCGTACTTGCCCTCCCAATCTATGTTGTTTTTTCCACAACGGGTTTAAGGAATACATTAATCGGCATCATTTTGATTTATCCGGTAACTACCATACCTGTGGCCCTTTATATGCTGCAGGGTTATTTTCGGGGCCTGCCCACCGAAGTCGAAGAGGCTGGATTGATGGATGGCCTGTCGCGGTTGGTCGTGATTTGGAAAATAACCTTGCCCTTGAGTCTTCCTGCCTTGGCCTCGGTATCGCTGTATGTATTCATGATTGCCTGGAATGAATTCCTTTTGGCTTTCATGTTGTTGGATGATCCTAAGATATTCACCTTGACCAGAGGTGTCGCCATGCTCAACTCTTCTGAAATTCCCCGTCAGCATCTGATGGCGGGCGCCGTAATATCCACCGTACCCATCATCACGATCTTCATGGCTTTGGAAAGGTTCATGACTAGGGGACTTACGGCAGGATCGGTAAAGGGATAATCATGCTGTTGAAAGGTGACATCGATCAGCAGGCCAGGGACATTATAATGGCCAATGACCAGGGCAGTTATACCATTCCGACCAAGGGTCTCTATCCACACCAATGGAATTGGGACAGTGCCATGGCAGCTCTGGGCTTTGCGGAATTTGATTTACCCAGGGCATGGCTTGAGTTGGAAACGCTTTTTTCCGGTCAGTGGTCCAATGGCATGGTTCCCCACATCATCTTTCACAAACCCAGTGAAGAATATTTTCCCGGTCCGGAAGTCTGGGGTGGCAATCTGGGTTCAATACCGTCCTCCGGCATAAGTCAACCACCATTGGCATCAACAATGGCAAGGTTGATCTATGAAAGAGATCCCGTGTTGGGTGAACAAAGGATCAAGGAACTATATCCAAAAATGCTGGCCTGGCATCAATGGTTTGTTTCCCATCGAAGCTACAAGGGTGCAATAATTTCAACCCATCCATGGGAATCAGGAAGGGATAATGCTCCCGACTGGGATGCACTTATGCAATCAATTGACCCAGTTGGCCTAAAACCCTACACAAGGAAAGACACCTCAATGGTTGACAGTTCCATGCGACCAGGGAAATTTGATTATGACAGATACCTGTATCTTGTTTCAATCGGCAAGAAAAATGCGTGGGATGAGTACAAGCTGAAAGACCTGAATCCCTTTCGAATTGCTGATCCGGGATTGACTTTCATGGCTTTGCGTGCCGCCAGGGATTTACAACATATTGGTGATCATTTCGGGTATGATACCTTGGATCTGGCAAAGGACATCCAATCCATGGAAGATGGTCTTACCTATATCTGGAATGGGAATGAAGGTTATTTTGATGCCAGAAACACCCGGACGCAGGAATTTTCAGGAAGTTTGACCAATGCTTCGTTCCTGAATTGGTATGGGGGTCATCACTCCGGGGAAATGCTGCTGAAACTGAAGAGTCAACTGTCCAGTATTCCATATGGTGTTGCCAGCCACGATCCCGGCAGTTCCAAATTCGATCGTGGACGATATTGGCGGGGTCCAACCTGGGCCATCGTGAATTTCCTCATAGGCAAGGGATTAGAGGAAATGGGGTATCCCGAGGGGGCAGAGTTGAGGCGACGAACAAAGGAAATGATGTTGAAAGGTGGTTTTTCAGAATATTTTGATCCAATAACCGGCGAACCAAAGGGTGGTCAATCCTTTACCTGGACTGCAGTGGTTTGGCTGGTGTGGGCAGGGAAGGGCTGATGGGTGCGATAGAATTAAAGAAAGCCGAAAAATGGTTCGGCGAAATACAGGTCATCAAGGGAATTGATCTCAACATAGACGAGGGTGAGTTCATTGTTTTCGTGGGGCCTTCCGGATGCGGCAAATCAACCTTGCTGAGAATGATCGGGGGATTGGAGGATACCTCAAGGGGGGCTATCCTGATTGATGGTGAAAATGTCACCGACCACCCCCCTTCAAAAAGAGGGTTGTCCATGGTTTTCCAGTCCTATGCCCTCTATCCCCACATGTCGGTCAAGGACAATATGGGATTTGCACTCAAGACAGCAGGTCACCCCAAGGAGGAAATTGATGAAAAGGTTTCTAAAGCAGCAAAAATTCTGAAACTATCCGATTTCTATGAAAGACGTCCCAAGGACCTTTCGGGCGGTCAGCGGCAGCGTGTGGCCATTGGCCGATCAATTGTTCGTGACCCCACGGCATTTCTGTTTGATGAACCCTTGTCCAATCTGGATGCCGCCTTGCGGGTTGAAATGCGCTATGAAATTGCCAAGCTTCATCGCAACCTGTCCCGAACGATGATTTATGTAACACATGACCAGGTTGAAGCGATGACGCTTGCCGACCGGATTGTGGTTCTGGAGTTGGGTCAAATTGCCCAGGTCGGAAAACCAAAGGATTTGTATGAGGAGCCGGAAAATATTTTTGTTGCCCAGTTTATTGGCAGTCCGAAAATGAATCTTCTGGACTGCTCAACCAATGCAGACACTTATACCTTGCCCAATGGTTACAGTGGTGCGTTTACCGGTGCCAGAGCAGCCAAAAGTTTGGGAATAAGACCCGAACACATCAGCATTGGCAAGCCAGGTGAAGGGAACTGTGATGGATTGGTGGATTTGATTGAATTTTTGGGTGCCGATACATTCGTTGTATTTGATTGTGGTGATAGTGGTACTCTCACGGTGAGAGTGCCCGGAGGTGTTTCCCTTAAAATTAACGAGATTTGCAGTTTAGCTTTCCAGAAAGACAAATTGCATTTCTTTGATGAAGCCGGTTTACGCGTCAAGCAGTAAAACCGAACCCTCATAATCAACTGGTATAATCCTACATTGTTACTTTTTGGGCATTGGCCCATTGTTATTGATTCGAATTGGGAAATGACCTGATGCAATTTTTTGGCAGGAAAAAGTTGAACAAGGACAGCATTGTACTGCACGAGAAGCAGGATTTTGCAGACATGGCCAAGGCAGGGCAGGTCGCAGCCACAATACTGGATGATTTATGCGACCAGGTCGAACCCGGAGTAAGGACCATGGATCTGGAACATTTCATCATTGACAAGATCGAGGAATACGGTGTTGAATCAGCCACAATGGAATATCGGGGATATCAACATGCTTCATGTATATCTGTCAACCATGTGGTATGTCACGGTATACCTGGCAAAAAATCCCTGGTGTCAGGCGACATTCTGAATATTGATGTTACCATTATCAAGGATGGCTGGTTTGGGGACAGCTCAAGGATGTATATAGCCGGCAAGCCAAGTATAAGGGCACTCCGTTTGATCCAGGTTGCCCATGATGCCTTGATGATTGGCCTGGACTCAATACGGCCAGGCAAAACCTTTGGTGATTTGGGATGGACAATCCAGCAATACGCCCATAGGCATCGCATGTCGGTGGTGAGGGATTTTTGTGGTCATGGTATTGGTAGGTCATTTCATGCAGAGCCAAATGTTCTCCATTTTGGCCGACCAGGAACGGGGCAAGTTTTTGAGGAGGGAATGTTTTTCACGGTGGAACCGATGATCAATCTGGGCCGATCAGGGACAAGACTCCTTCCCGATGGTTGGACTGCAGTTACCCGTGACAGATCTCTTTCTGCCCAATTTGAACATGCAGTAGGGGTAACATCCAACGGGGTCGAGATATTTACCCTGTCCCCCAAAAACAAATATTATCCAACCAATTTTCAACTGAGAACAAGGAACTCTCACTAGAAAGACAAGGCAATAATCAGAATGTCTTTGTACCAACAAAAATCCTGTGCGGATTTCAGTCCCTTTTATGGTTGACACACGGTTGTTTGCCCGGGATTGAAACCCCATGCGATTCCTGATGGTGGGTCGGCTTGAAAGTTCCCCGTCCACCTTCCGGCAGGGTAAAAGCCATTGCCACCGGCTCCCCTTTCAGGCCGGCCGGGTTCCAGCCATCACTGCACAGTGAATGCGCATCAGGCCCTGCCGTGTCCGCCCGGGGAATCGGCCAGCGGGTTTCCGGGCCAGCCAAAGGGGACATGCCGGCGGATTCCGTGACCGCCCCGTGCGCGCCTGATTGATACTGTCCGTCACCGGCAGCCCAGGGAATCGCGCAAGGCCTGGTTCTGGGTTTCATCGGTGAACAATCCCAAAACCCTTGGGCTGTTGTTTCCTCGACCACACAAGCAGTTCCTGACATCCTGGATGGTCCGGGGACTGATCGAGAAGCAGCCGCTCGTCTGGCCGGACGCGGGATTGACGGCCATCGTGTAGCTGCCACCCGTCATGAAGCAGCGCCGGGCCAAATACTGGACGGGCCTTCCTGCCGGAGACGCATATATCTCTACGTGATAGAGGGACCTTGCCGCCAAACCGGAGAGGGCTTGGCTACCGCCGGCATAGGTCGGCGATGTACTGCTTATGATTCCAAGCAGATCCAAGCTTCCTGCCCTGACACCTGTCTGGGCGTTGATGACCTCGGCGTAAACAACAGCATTGACGGGCGCCTGCCCGTCGCCGAGCGGTGCGAGCACCTGGCTCCATGTGACTTCCGGGACCGTGACGGTCACGCTGGATGTGGACAGGGCCGTGATGGGCATGTTCGCGGCATCGATCTCAGCGGAGCCGACGCAGGCCGTCGGGCCTTCCCGCCCGCTGCTGGTCACGCTTGTCTGCGCCCATGCCGGCCCGGCCAGCACCGCAAGCAGTAAAAGGATTGTTGATTCAATAAAAAATTGGGGGGGGGTATTTGATGATTGTTTTCATGGGTCTCTCCTTGTGCTGGCCGCTGCCATCGCGGCATTATTTCAAACCGACCCACCACGGATTGGCAGACGCAGAAGGCCGGACACTGACAGTGCCGATTACAGGTATCGCTCCCCGGTGTCAAGAGGCCGGTTGAAAAAATGGGGAAACATGTATATAATCCCCAAAAATTAAATTTGGGAGAATGAAAATGAAAATTAAACAGATTGCGGCCTATTGTATGTGTATATTTCTCATGGGGAGTTTTGTCTCCAATGCTGATACAATGGTCACACCCCCAGATGGTTTTGGTAAAAGACCTCTGACGATGATTGTTCCATTTGGATCGGGTGGTGGTTCAGATCAATTAGCCAGAGCCATGGCCAAGGCCATGGGTGAGGTAGCAGGATTGGATTTCCAGGTTGTTAACAAACCAGGGGGTGGCGGAACGTCTGCCATACCGGATTTTATGCTTGCACCAGCTGATGGATATACCGTACTTGAACATATCGACAATGCCATTTCAGCCTATGCGGCAGGTGATATTTCGGAGAATCCAGCCGTCGATTGGATTCCACTGTGCATGACCCAAATCACCTTCAGTCAGATATACATTAGGGGAGATGAGGACAGGTTTACCGATTGGGCAAGTTTCGAAGCCCACGCTAAAGCCAATCCAGGGGCGGTTTCCATGGCCAACCTCGGCAAGATTGGTTCCATGGAACTTGTTGTCATGGACCAGCTCCAGTCAGCATTGGGAATAGAGATAAACCAGATTGCCTATGATAAACCAGCCGAACGTTATGGTGCCTTGATTGGCGGTCATGTTGATGTTCTTTTTGAACAACCGGGTGATGTCCGAAGTTTCCTCGATTCCGGGGAAATGAAACCCATCCTGACCATCTTTGGTGAAAGACCTTCAGTTTTTGCCGATGTACCTACCCACCAGGAAGTTGGTGCTGATTTCGAGGCCCTGACAAGGTTCCGTGGATTTTATGTCAAGAATGGTGTACCTGATGAGATCGTAGCATTTCTTTCGGATGCCTGTGCCGCGGGATTCAATACTGATGACTATCAGGAATTCAACCGCAGCAAGTATATGCACCTCATTGACAGTTTCAGGGATACTGAAGGCAGTATTGCACTCATAAATGATGCTGTCAAGACTTACCAGGAAATGTACAAGATACTTGGTATTGGAAATTAAGCAAATAGGCTGTGTAAGGGGGGTGATTTCACCCTCCCTTATCCTTAGGTTGCCCAAACCAAGAATAGATTAAGATATAATGTCCTTCCCCAAGAGGAATGTTTATTTCAAACCTACAGCCGAATGGCTCATGTGGATGATATTGGTATTGATAGCCCTCTCGCAGGTTGATAATTTCAGTCAGGAGATAGCGGCTTATAAATTTGATGCCGATGGTTGGCCAATTACCATTACACTGGCTCTGGGAGTAGGTGCTACACTACAATTTTTCTTCCAGCTCTGGCGCCTCGGTGCAGGAGTGGATATTGATGATTCAAATGAGGAGGCCGATACAGGAGAAAAGGCAGAATTCAATACAAGCAGGGAAACCAGATTAACAAACATAGCAATTTTTCTGCTTCCCTTTGTTTATCTTTATTTTGCTCCAAGAATGGGGATCTATTTTATCACTCCGATTTTCATTATCTCCCTGATGTTGTTGCTCAAGGTCAGATCAATCAAGGCCTTGCTGGGGATTACGGCAGTTGCCTACCTGTTGCTTCTGGTTGTGTTTACCCGTTTTTTTTATGTCGCCCTTCCTGTTGGGAGATGGGATTTCTTTTATGATTTCAACAACTGGATTATCGTTGTTTCCAGGATAGGGATGTAAGGGTCATGGAACATTTCATTATTGGAACCTGGATGCTTTTCGGGGACTTGGAAGCCCTTTTCATATTTGTACTGGGTTTGTTGGGAGGGATGTTTTTTGGTGCCATACCCGGGGTAAACATGCTTACCTTGGGGGCCGTTATACTTCCCTTCACCATTTCCATGGAACCCACCCATGCGGTTATGCTTTACTCGGTAATTTATTGCTCGGGGGTATTTGGCGGAGCCATCACGGCAATACTGTTCAATATTCCTGGGGCACCGGAGAATGCACCCACCTGTTTTGACGGTTATCCGATGACCGTCAAGGGGATGGCTGGCAAGGCCATTGGGGCTGCAGTGTGCTGTTCGGCGATTGGTGGGGTTTGTTCAGCATTGTTAATGATGTCGGCAACAGGTCCCATAGCCAACTGGGCCATAAGGGCGTTTGGATCACAAGAAATTTTTGCCCTGATCTTTTTTGGTCTGGCTGTTTCCGCTTCCATTGGATCAGCCAATCTTTGGAAAGGGTGGCTCTCCGTTTTTGCCGGTTTGTTGCTTGCAACCATAGGAACTGATCCGGTTGGGGGTATTCCACGCTTCAGCGAATGGTCGATTTTAAATTGGGAGTATAAATCCTATTATCTATCCGCCGGATTGCATTTTATTCCTATGATACTAGGGTTCTTCGCGGTTTCGGAGGTTTTGGTTCAGGCAACGGCGATATCCTCGGGTATGAGGCAACGGATGAAAGCTTCCATGGAATTCCCCTCAATTGTTGAGTTCTGGAAAGTCCGCTATACCATGGTAAGATCAATTTTCATCGGTTTCTTCGCTGGGATACTGCCGGGCATAGGGGCAACACTAGCCGCTTTTCTGGGCTACAGCCAAGCACAGAAATGGTCTTCCCGCAAAGCTAATTTTGGCAAAGGTGAAATGGAAGGTGTGGTAGCTTCCGAAACCGCCAACAATGCAGCAACCGGTGCAGCCATGATACCACTTCTGGCCTTGGGTTTGCCAGGTGGTGCCCTGACAGCCATGATCTTGGGGATATTCCAAATCCATGGAATGGAACCGGGACCATTGATTTTCAAGAATTCAAATGATTTGGTCTGGATCACCTTTGCAGCCATGTTCTGGGCCAACCTTTTGATCGTCATGCTTGGCTGGATTCAAACCAAGACAGTGGTTCATGTCTTGCGAATACCCTTCCGGTATCTGGCACCAATTATTCTTTTGCTTGCAACCGTTGGTGCTTATGCCCTCCGAAACCTGATGATTGATGTCTGGATCATGTTTTTTGCCGGAATTTTGGGCTATTTCATGCGCTCGACCGGTTATTCACCAGCCGGTATAATTCTCGGATTGATTCTGGGCAATTTGGGTGAATCAGCCTTTTCCAAATCAATGCAACTCATGAACTACGATTTTCTGGGTTTTTTCAGCCGACCCATCTCGGGAATACTCCTTGCATTGGGGGGTCTGGCCATAATCTCGTCCATTTGGACGGAAATCAAGACTTCTCGCAGTCCCCAATCGGCAATCAAGCGAACGGATAATTAGCGAATTTCATTGATAGACAGGAAAAAGAATTGGAAGAACAGATTGATGCCCTTATAAACCGAGGTAGAGAGGCAATGGACCTTTTCCAAAAGGCGGATCAGGACCAGGTTGACATCGCGGTCAGGGCTTTGGCTTGGGCCATCTACCAACCGGAGCATGCCCGACTCCTTGCCGAGATGGCTGTACAAGATACCGGCCTGGGAAATGTTGATTCCAAAGTTATGAAAAATACCCGTAAAACCTTTGGTACCCTCAGGGATCTCCTTCGCGCAAAAACGGTTGGGATTATTGAGAGCAATCCGGAAAAAGGCATTGTAAAATATGGCAAGCCCGTGGGTGTTGTGGGAGCCATATGTCCTTCAACAAATCCTTCAGCCACACCAGCCAACAAGGCAATGATGGCTGTCAAGGGAGGTAATGCGGTCATTATTGCCCCCTCCCCTGCAGGGTACGGCACCTCCGCCAAAACAGTCGAGTTCATGCGTTCTGAACTGAAGAGTTTGAGTTATCCACAGGATCTTGTCCAGGTGCTTTCCCATCCGGTGAACAAGGAAGCAACGCAAATGCTGATTGAAAAAGTTGATCTGGCAGTTGTAACGGGTTCACAAAACAATGTGTCACGAGCCATGCGTTCGGGTACAGTATCCATTGGTGTTGGAGCAGGGAATGTACCGGCAATCATTGATGATTCAGCCGATTTGGATGATGCCGCCAAAAAAATAACCATGTCCAAGATTTTCGATAACGCAACATCCTGTTCCTCGGAAAACGCCGTGGTAATTATGGATAGTGTTTATGAGAAAGCGATTGATTCACTGATTAGGGCAGGCGGATGGTTGTGCTCGCCCACAGAGAAGACGAAGGTGGAAGAGAAATTATGGATAAATGGCGTACTGAACAGAAAGGTAATTGCCAAGGATGCCCGCATTGCTGCCGAGGTTTTTGATTTGCCACCTGCAGCCAGAAACAGCAAGTTTTACATGGTTGAGGAAGAGACGGTCGGTGGCAAGGGAGGATTTGCCGATGAGAAACTATCACTTGTACTGACCATTTACCGAGCCAGGGATTTTGAAGATGCATTGGAGATAACCAGAGAGATTCTGGAGGTTAAGGGCAAGGGCCATTCGGTGGGCATCCACACAACCAATCCTGAGAATGCCAGCAAGGTTGCCGAAAACACTGATGTCGTAAGGGTTTTGGTCAATCAGGCCCATACCTTTGGCAATGGAGGTGGTTTTGACAACAGTTTGCCGTTCACCCTTTCGATGGGGGGAGGAACCTGGGCCGGAAATACAATTTCGGAAAATCTGAACTACAGGCATTTTATCAATGTAACTCATCTCGTGACCACAATTGAACCTGACAAGCCGGAAGAAGAGGAGTTGTTTGGCCCTCTCTGGAAAATCCTCGGAACAGGATAGTAAAATGGCCAATCTATGTGAATTCAGTGGCAAGAAATTATTGGCAACTGCTGGAATCAAAATTCCAAAGAGCAAACTTGCCACTTCTGTTGATGAAGCCGCAACTGCATTTCGGGAAATAGGACCCTGTGTCTTAAAGGCCCAGATACCAACCGGAAAAAGGGGTAAGTCGGGAGGCATTCGAAAGGCAGATAGTCTTGAGGAAGCGACAGACATGGCCGAGTCAATGTTTGGTATGGATATTGCCGGCCATGCAGTCAAGAAAATCCTGCTAGAGGAAGTGGCCGATATAGTTACGGAATGTTATGTGGCCATAATGAATGACACCCGGACCAAGGGACCAATATTGGTGTTTTCAACCATGGGAGGGATGGATGTCGAGGAAATATCCCAGCAGGACCCAAGCCAGATGATTTTTAAGCCAATTCCCTTTGGTGATTCTATCTCAAGGGAATTTCTCAAGCAAACCATCGGTCACCTGCCACATGTAACCGACAAAATGATTGATACCATTCAGCAGTTGTTTCAGGTCTATCGTTCGAATGATGCCGAGCTGCTGGAAATAAACCCTCTGGTGATAACTGGTCATGGAGACATCATTGCCCTCGATTGCAAGTTCATTCTGGATGATTCATCAATTTATCGGCAGGAGAAGCTCGAAGGTGAAATTGCCCCTGAAATTCAAACCGAACTGGAAATGAGAGCTTCCCAAAGCGGTCTCAAATACATTGAACTTGATGGTAATGTAGGTGTTATCGCCAATGGTGCCGGACTTACCATGACCTCGATGGATGCCATAACATATTTTGGTGGAAAGCCGGCCAATTTCCTTGAAATAGGTGGCGAGGCCTATACCAAAAGCAGGGAGGCACTCGAGATACTTTTGCAAAACCCCAACGTCAAATCCATACTGGTCAATTTTTGTGGAGCATTCGCCCGAACGGATGTCATGACCGAAGGAATCGTGAAGGCATGGAAAGAACTCAAACCGGACATACCGGTGTTTTTTTCGATCAATGGGACCGGTTATCTTGAAGCAATTGCCATGGTCAGGGAAGAGTTGAATCTGGAACCCTGTGATTTAATGGATGAAGCTGTTATCAAGGCTGTGGAAGCTGCGGGTTAGAGAACAGGAATGATATTGAGAAAGCAACACCGCGTCCTGATATTTGGTATAACCGGCAAGCAGGGTACCTTCTGGGGAGCCGAAATGATCAAATATGGTACAAATGTGGTTGGAGGTGTTAACCCTCGCAAGGCCGGACAGGAACATTTGGGTTTACCGGTTTATGCTTCTGCAAGCCATGCAGCACAGGAGTTGGATTTTCATACAGCCCTGTTTTTTGTACCCCCAGCTGCCTGCAAGCAGGCTGCCAGGGATGCCTGTGAAGCCGGAGCAAAGGTTGTTATTTGTCTAACCGAGCATATTCCGGTTCAGGATGTCATGGAAATGATAACCATTGCCCGTTTGAACGGAACTCAAATCATCGGTCCAAATACTGCCGGAATGGTTACACCGGGAGAGGCTTTCGCAGGTATCATGCCGGGGTTTAACAACAAGGTTTTCAAGGAAGGCTCCATAGGAGTTATATCCAGGTCGGGAAGTCTGGGAACCCTGGTCTGCCTTAATCTTGCTCAGAATGATTTGGGCCAATCTGCCTTTTATGGTATCGGCGGCGATCCCATTATAGGTACCAATACCAGGGAGGCCCTGAAACACCTCAATGAGGACAGGAAAACCAAAGCCATCGTGATTTGTGGTGAAATCGGTGGTACAGCTGAGGAAGAAGCATCTGAATTGGCCAGGACCATTGACAAGCCGGTTGTTGCATTCATAGCCGGAAAGAGTTCCCCGGAGGGCAAAAAGATGGGACATGCAGGTGCTATCGTATCGGGGAACTCGGGCAGTTACAAGGCAAAACGGGGTCATTTGGAAAAAAACGGCATACAAGTGGCAGACATTCCAAGTCAAATCCCCGGTCTACTCAAGGCCCATGATGGATTAAGCTAACCTTAAACCTCAACAACCGATTCAGTTTATTGGCGCCGATTGAACTCCAACGACCAACCAACCAAGTTGAACACCCATTTTGAGAACCAACAATCTTCAAAACGATTTTTCTAAATATACATGAATATAGAACATTGTTTTGTAAGAAGTTGTATTTGTTGAATACAACAAAACAATTTCCTATTTAGCCCACTTCAATTCTTTTATGTTCTCAAGAAAGTGAGCAAATGAAGTATTTCCCCTTGTTTTTGGATTTGGCCCAAAAAAAGATAGCTATCTCCGGTGCAGGTGAAACAGCGGTTCCAAAAATAAGATTGTTGTTGAAAACCGATGCCCTGATTGAGGTTTTTGGCAAGATGCCAGCCCCCGATATCATCAACTGGTACAAACGGGGCATGCTTGTTCACCATGACCGGGAGTTAAAGTCAGATGATTTGCAAGGATGCCTACTCCTATACGGTGCCAACAACAATCCTGAAAAGGATCGGAAAATATTGGCTTTGGGTGAGGCAAATGGTGTTTTGGTCAATGTCGTTGACAATCTTCAACTTAGTCAATTCATAACCCCGGCCATTGTTGACAGGGATCCAATAACCGTAGCCATCGGTACAGAAGGAACAGCACCTGTATTGGCACGCAAGATAAAGGCACGGGTTGAGGATTTGCTTCCGGAATCCATTGGAAGGGTGGCAAAAATCAGCACAGCATTCAGGAAAAGGGTTGCTTCAAAACTATCAAGCCTGCAAATCAGGTCTTTCTGGTCATCGTACTTTGAAAGGATACTCACCAAAAAGGCCCGGGAAATACCAGAGGAAGGACTTCTCGAAAATCTGGAAGAAATACTTGAAAACTTTGATCCGGAGCATGAAGGAAAAAGTGTCTTTTATTTAGTGGAATCCAGTACCAGCAATCCCGATTTACTCACTGTCAAGGCCCGCAGACTGATCGAAAATGCCGATGTCATTTTTTATGACAACCGCATTTCCAAATCCATCCTTGAGTTGGCACGGCGAGAAGCAGAACTCGTTCAACTGGACCAGAGAACCGAGCTTGAAGGTCATACCCGCCAACAAATAATTGCATCAATTTGTCAGGAATTTTCTGGTGGTGAAACGATACTGCAATTGGGTTCCGATTCCCTCCAGATGTGGGAATCACTTGGGTCAGAAATCACCAGGATAGAGGAATTGGGTATCAAATTCGAGTTCGTTCCGGGCATTTCGCCTATCAAGTCGCGACACACCGGGGAAAGATCAGGGGATCTGCTTTCGGTTTTTGTTGATGATCGATCCAGGTGGAAAAACGGTGTCGATTTGAGTTACATTCATCCCAGACAACCACTAAACACCGAAGGATTGAGGGAACAATATTCCAAAAATCTAACTGGGGAACTTGCCTCAGCAGAATCTGGCATGACAATGAGGGAAAGTTGATGTCCAGAAAATACCTGCCCAAGGTTATCACCTCCAACCATTTGCTTGAAGGTGATGTGATTTATTTTTCCAAGGACGGGAATTGGGTCAGAAATATTGCCGAGGCTGCTGTTTTCCATGATCCGGAGACGGCTGATGCCAGACTTGCCGAGGCTGACAAGCAAAGGAATATTCATGTGGGTGCGTATCTTGCCGATACCAGAATTGATTCGGAGGGTCGGCCTGAACCCGTTCATTTCAGGGAACAATTCAGAACCCTTGGACCGTCCAATTATTTTCATGGCAAACAAGCTGGAGCCTAGATGTATAACTACAATGAATTTGATCATTCCTTTGTCCGTGCACGAGTAGAGGAATTCAGGGATCAGGTTGAGAGACGATTGTCCGGAGCCTTGACCGAAGAGGAATTCAAACCCCTGAGACTGAAAAACGGACTTTACCTGCAACTTCATGCCTATATGCTCAGGGTTGCCATACCCTATGGAACCCTGAACTGCAAACAGATGCGACAACTGGCCATAATCGCCGAAAAATGGGATAAAGGCTACGGTCATTTCACCACTCGCCAGAATATTCAATTCAACTGGCCCAAGCTCAAGGATGTTCCAGATATCCTGGATGCCCTTGCTGATGTCTCGATGCATGCCATTCAAACGTCCGGCAACTGTATAAGGAACGTAACTGCAGATCATTTTGCCGGTGCCGCCCGTGATGAAATTGAAGATGCCCGCATGACAGCGGAACTGTTGAGGCAATGGTCAACGGACCATCCGGAGTTCCAATATCTGCCAAGAAAGTTCAAGATTGCCGTCACCGGTTCACCAAATGACAGGGCAGTAACCCGTGCCCATGACATTGGCCTCAGAACCATAAGGGATGCCGAGGGTAGAAAGGGATACGAAGTCCTGATTGGGGGTGGTCTGGGCAGGACCCCCATGATAGGAAAGGTTGTAAGGGAATTTCTGCCCAAGGAGGACCTGTTGCCTTATGTTGAGGCTATATTAAGGGTCTACAATCTTAGTGGCAGGAGGGATAACAAATACAAGGCCCGTATCAAGATACTTGTCCATGAAACAGGTATCGAGGAATTGAAAGCACAAATCGAAAAGGAATTTGTATCCCGCAAGTCAGAGTTTCCGGGAGTTAATCCCGACTTGCTCCAAACCATTGAACGGGATTTTTCCCCCCCTGAATACGACAGGCTTTCGGTTGATGACTATGTATCACGGATTGCCCATGACCCTGAATTCAGGGAGTGGGTAAAAAACAATGTTGCCCGACACAAGGTTCCAGAGTACGGAATAGTTACCGTTTCATTGAAACCTGTTGGTGGAACACCAGGTGATGCGACTGCCTATCAGATGAGGGTTATGGCCAATCTTGGGGAAAAATATGCGCATGATGAACTGCGGGTGAGTCATGAGCAGAACATTGTACTTCCACATGTTCCCAAGGCACACATTCCCCAAATTTACGATGAATTGACCAAAGCCGGTTTGGCGACTCCCAACCTTGGCCTGTTGTCGGATATTATCGCCTGTCCAGGCATGGACTATTGTGCCTTGGCTACTGCCCGCTCGATTCCAATCGCCCAGGATATTGCGAAGCGATTTGACCATTTGCAATTGGAACAGGAAATCGGCCCGCTGAAAATCAAGATTTCAGGCTGCATCAACGCCTGTGGGCATCATCATGTGGGGCACATAGGCATTCTTGGTCTGGACAAGGCCGGGGTGGAGAATTATCAGATTACGCTTGGTGGCAATGCCACCGAGGATGCACATATTGGTACTAGGGTTGGTCCAGGTTTTTCTTCCGAAGAACTCATTCCTGCCCTCGAACGATTGTTGAAGTCATACCTCAAACTCAGGAAATCGCCCAATGAGACCTTTTATAATTGTTATAACCGGCTGGGTATGGACCCCTTCAAGGAAGCATTGTATCCTCATTTGAAGACCAAACACAAAGAGAGGACAGGACATTGAGTAAAATTGTTCGAGATCATGGCTTTGACCAGGACAATTTGAAGGAAGAAGATTTCATAACCCTGGAAACCTTGAGAAAGGGCGTTGAAAATCCGGTCAGACTTGACCTGAACAACGATGAGAATCCAGATGAACTTCAACCTTTTTTCTGCTGGGTCGAATTGATCAGAATTTCCTTTCCTGATTTTAACGATGGTCGGGGATTCAGCATGGCCAAAAGATTGAGGCAATTGGGTTATCAAGGGGTCCTGAGGGGACAGGGATATCTGATTGCCGATCAATACAGGATGGCCAGATTAAGTGGATTTGATGAAATTGAAATAGACGATCTGCTTGCTGCACGACAACCTGAATGGCTTTGGCAAAACCAGGCTCTCAAAAAAAAGCTGAGTTATCAGGATCGATTGTTGAAAACTGGATAATATTTAGAATCTCGTAACTGATCAGGCATCAAATGTGCTTTGTCGTCTCCATGCCGGAACCTTGACTTTACATATGACCATTTCGTTCGATCAAGTCAATCAATTTCCGGCATTTGGGATCTGATTTCAATTCCGGGTTCGTATCAACGACAGTATCAAGTATCTTTCTTACCTCAGTCAAGTAAGATGGTTGGGGAAAATTCATCAATGTAGTATTGTCAAGGAGATCAAGCATTTGTTCAGGGAACCGAATTGCTATTGAAGAATCCAGTTGTATATCAGCTTGAAAATTGCTAAATTTCAGAAAAAACAAATAACGTTTTGTATCACATGGTATATGGATAGGAGAAATCGAATGAAATTCACATTATACCCCCCCCCATAAATTGACAACCCTCCTGTTGGTGATGGGGATGTCTGTGCCGGGATGGGCGCAGGTGGTTGGCCCATCCGCATGTACGCCTGAGGCCGGCGACCACCGAGTCACGCGATGGACAAGTGAAAATAAAACTGACTGCACCTTTCCCGCTTGCGTCTTGCAGATTACTGGCATCACTCACAACAGCGCAACAATTTCTCTGGATATAGCCCCTGATTTCACCTTCGGTGGGCAATACAGCGAGACCTCGTTTCCCAACGATCCAAAACTGGTCGATGTCGCCGTCATGGGCAATGACGCCAAGGCAGGCACCCGCATATGGGGCAAGCGGATTGGTGAAATCACCGGCACGATCTTGTCAGGGACACTGAACCTCACTGGCCTTGAGCCCAACGCGCATTATGTCGCAGTGGTATACAGCCCGTATCTCGGTTATGGCAATCTCAATCCTTTTTCGATGCAGTGCTTCCGTACCGCCCGCGATCCAAGCAATCCTCATGGAGGCTATAGAACGGGCTGCTTTGCCCATCCAACTTTAGATTATGCGGCGTGTGTTCAAGCGAGGAACACTTGCAACGCTAGTCCGACCTCGACTTGGCAAAACGACCGCAACCGATGCATACCGAGCGGCAATTAACGGCCTTGCCGGGCAAGATAGAGTCGAACCGAAAGGTGATTACATATTTGAATCCAAAGGTCTTGCAATTCACCTCCTGACCTGAATGGTCCCACCTGATGGAATCCTGGAATGTTGTCTAGGGGGATGTTCCGGTTGCTGCGGGGGGAGGGAAGCCCGCCTTTTTCCACAATGTTGCCCGACCGTGAAGGCGGGGCGGCAGCCGTCGCCGGATCCTGAGTGCATGCAGGTTCTGTGGGTTTGCGGCCAATTCCCGTCCGGCGGTCCGGTTCCCTTTCAATCCATGCCGACGGTTCCATTCTTCTGCCAAGACACCTGCATTGGCTTTTGAGAAGGAGGCGACACCACATTCACCACCTGAATGAAGGTGCCGGTATTCCGCATGCAGGCATTGGAGGCCTGCCAACCATTCCCATACCCCCATCGAGGAACAGGTGGGGATTGCTGGAAAACCGGATTGCCGGCAGGAATTGACGGGGGAACGAATTGGGGCA
>JAPORQ010000024.1 GCA_026710155.1 Paracoccaceae bacterium | reverse complement strand
GCATGATGGGATGGTCCTGGGCTGCTGCCTGGGCCGAATCGTAGAAAACCCGGCCGACCTCGGGTGTTGGATATTTCATGTTCCTTTCAGGACTCCCTTCTGGGCCCAAATAAATCGGCAACCAATTACAAAGAAAAAAAGTGACCAGAATATGATGTCGGCAATCATTGCAAAATAGGTCAGGGTCAATGGCCCCATCAAACCGAACAGGAAAACCCAGAAAATCCGGCCAGCTCCATCCAGATCCAGACTGAGCGAGAAAAAGGGTGGTTTGAAATGCATGGCGCACTCCTAATTTGGAGGTTTGAGCTTAGAAGGTATCATAGAATGAACAAAGAAAATTCCAATAGATACTTTCAAGAAAAACAATTATTGAGAAAAGGAAAGAATGTTTTTGGTCAGTTCCTTTTGGCAACTGGCCTGGTCCAAGTGCCCATAATTCTAATTCAGGAGAACATACCTAGCATGTTGGTTTTTCACATAATCCTTGTTGCCATCATCCAGGGAATAACCGAGTTTTTACCCGTTTCTTCCTCGGGTCATCTCGTCCTGATACCCCTATTCACAGATTGGGAAGATCAAAGTCTGGTCATCGATGTTGCAGCGCATATAGGAACCCTCTTGGCTGTTATTGTCTACTTCCGAAAAGAAGTTGTTAGACTTCTTCGGGGAGTGGTTGATGTTTTCGAGGGCCGATTCCAGACACCAGATTCCATGCTGTTCTTGGGTCTAGTCATAGCAACCATACCTGTAACCATAGTCGGTTTCATGATATTCCTGCTGGATCTGAGCATTCTTTTCCGAAGTCTGGCGGTAATCGGATCAACCACCCTGTTTTTCGGGTTGGTGTTGTATGCGTGTGACCGCATGAAAAAAAACAATCTTACAGTTGACAACTTTTTAGTCAGGCATGCCTTCATCCTTGGTCTCTTTCAAATCCTGTCGCTGGTACCTGGAACTTCAAGATCGGGTATTGTGATTTCCGGTGCCAGACTTTTGGGTTATTCACGCAAGGAAGCTGCAAGAATTGCCATGCTAATGTCCATACCAACAATTATTGCAGCAGGAACCTTGACAGGTCTTGATTTGATTGGCAATTCGAATCCCGGGAAACTAACCGATAGTTTGATTGTTGTTTTTATTTCGTTTGTTTCAGCCCTAGGAGCACTCGGAATAATGATGCGGTTGTTGAACTTTGTAAGTTTTACACCTTATGTGGTCTATCGCATTATTCTTGGTTTAGTTTTGCTGTACCTGGCCTTTGGATGAAATGATTGAGGCTTACAAGGATGGGTTGGCAGATGTACGATTTTCCTCCCGGTTGAATGAGGCCCCAATGGCAAAATGGAGGTCTGAGAGCCTTGGGGCCGGCACCCCCTGCGCCGAGGAACGCCGGGAGGTGGCGTGGGTGGACTGGACGCCTGGCATGGATTGGGGCGGGGCCGGTTTGAAGGCTGCCTTGACAGGCTGGTGGATTGATTCGTGGTCAACCTATCTTTATAAGCCCAATCATTAATACAACAATAATGTTGTATAATAATGATTATACCAAAGCAACTAATTAATAACCGATAGGCCAATCATAATCATATGGTTTTTTGATACCCTTTCCTTGTTTGAGTTTAGCCCATTAACAGCATCCAATTGTGATGATACCGGGGCTCCAAATTTTGTCGGTAGTTGGTTAAAGGTCATGTGTCTTTAATTTGTTGCTTCGATATTATAAGCCTCAAATGATTGACCAAAAGTCTTCTAGATGTCCTGATTTCTTCCAGACCCACCTGATGATTCATGAATTGCCGTGAATTGGCCTGCAGGTCGATAACTGTAGAGATAATCTTCCAAAACACTTTCCAGCGAAGTTGGTGCAATCTTCAAATCCTGCAATCTGGGATAATCACCTGAAACGACATTGTCACTTCCCAACTGGATGAGTTGATCCCTTGTGAGAAGGTTGTTTTTCACCAAACCACCACTGAATATCTGAACCATGTCCAATGTCCATCCCAATGGGGAACAAATTTCAGGTGGCAAGGGGATGACTAGTCTTTTTCTGCGTATTACCTTAAGCATCAGGTCAATCAGCTCCTTGAGGGTCAGTATCTCATCCCCACCCAACTCATAAATACCCCTTATATCCTTGGTCAACACAGCCTGTTCCACGGCCTTGGCAATATCATCGACATATATGGGCTGAAAACGGGCATTGGCGCCAGGAAGAGGAAGAACAGGAAAAAGTCTTGCCATCGAGGCGAACTTGTTGAAAAACTCATCCTCGTTGCCAAAAACAACCGAGGGGCGGAAAATCGTGCAATCGGGATAATTCCTCAAAATCGCTTCCTCTCCAAGAGCCTTGGTTCTGGCATAGAGACTTTCACTCCCATGGGCTGAACCCAATGAAGAAATATGGACAAGGTGTGAAACACCCAATTCAGTGGCAAATCGGGCAATTCTTTCGACCGCATCCACATGGATGTTATTGAATTTCTGTTTGCCGACCTGATTTAGAATTCCCACACAATTGATAACCGTATCCGAACCCTGAATGGCTTCCCGGACCGAATTGTCATACCTGACATTGGTCAAATAAGGTTCAATCTGCCCCGGTGAACCATAAACCCTGACGAAACCGGCTTCATTTGGTCTTCTGACGGCAACTCTGATCCGAAAACCCCTTGCTGCCAATCTCTGGGTAATGTACCTACCCAAAAATCCGGAACCACCAAAAATCGTAGCAACGTTGGTCATCTTTCCTCTAAAATTATTCATGCTGCAGGAAAAGAATTACTTATCCAGAATCATATCATATTATATGCTTGATAAAGATTTATCCAGAATCATTTATGTTGCAATATTCTGGAAATATTTAAGTTTAAATTCCTGAATTCAGACTACCGAAGTTAAATTGTGGTTTTTTTCAATTATATACTTGGAAATTATTCCCCAATCAATTATTGCATACTCTTATTGCCCAGATGGCGGAATTGGTAGACGCACTAGTTTCAGGTACTAGTACTCGAGAGGGTGTGGAGGTTCGAGTCCTCTTCTGGGCACCAACCATGGGTGGTAATTCGGAATTGCCATTCTGTGACTTGTCCTTTTCGAACGACTGGAAAAAACAAATTGGAATTTGAACTATACCAAAAGGATCTCCCTGACAGTTTTGATCCCGGCTCCATATTGGCCATTGATACTGAAACCATGGGGCTGACTATCCATAGAGACCGTTTGTGCCTGATACAAATGAGAAACGAAACTGGCCAGATAGTCATGGTGCAAATACACATGGGCCAGAGTGAGGCACCCAATTTGACCAACATGTTATCAGATCCGAACGTTTTAAAGATTTTTCATTTTGCCCGTGCCGACATGGCAATGTTGAAATTCAACCTCGGGGTTGATGTTGCTCCTGTCTACTGTACGAAGATTGCTTCCCGTCTGTGCCGTACGAATACCCAATCCCACGGTTTGAAATACCTGGTTGAGGATTTATTGGGAATTGAATTGTCAAAAGAAAAACAGGTCTCGGATTGGGGGGTGGAAGAGCTTTCCCAGGAGCAGTTAGAATATGCGGCTTCCGATGTCCTTTATCTACATTCACTCAAGGAAATTCTTGATCAAAGGCTAAAGCGGGATGGAAGAACACACCTTGCAGAAAGTTGTTTCGAATTTCTTCCCACGATCACCGCCATGGATATCGAGGGGTGGAAAGGTGACATATTTGCACACTAACCTTTTAGATTGCCAGGGTAAGCTGATTTCATGACAGGTGAAAGGAAATCTGCAGGGCTGAAATTCCTTGAGCAAGGCAGATTGGTAATCAAAAGTGAAATTCGGGCACTGACGCAATTGCTTGACCATCTTGGTGAGGAATTTTCCAAGGCAGTTGAACTTCTCATCAATACCGAAGGCAAAATTATTGTATCTGGCATGGGAAAGTCCGGTCATATAGGAAGGAAAATCGCAGCCACCCTTTCGTCGACGGGAAATCCGGCACACTTTGTTCATCCGGCAGAAGCCAGTCATGGTGATTTGGGTGTTTTGGCCAAGGGAGATACCGTCTTAATTCTATCCAATTCCGGTGAAACCCCCGAACTCGCCCATTTGATATCCCATATCAAAAGGTTTTCCATACCGACCATTGGCGTTGCGAGTGTCTCCAACAGCACCCTGATCCAGAATTCAACCGTTGGTATCATCCTGCCCAAAGCCGGTGAGGCTTGTGGCACGGGAATTGTACCATCCAATTCCACCACCATGCTGCTTGCCCTGGGCGATGCACTGGCCATAACCCTAATGAAATCCGAGCACTTCTCGGTGGATACCTTTCGTGAGTTTCACCCGGGAGGAAAACTGGGGGCGAGGCTAACCAAAGTTGAGACAATCATGCATAACGGATCAGAAATCCCACTGGTTGAAATGACGACTCCCATGGATGAAACACTATTAACAATGACAAAAAAGGGGTTTGGAGTAGCCGGCATTGTTTCTTCAGGTGGAAATTTGAAGGGAATAATTACTGACGGTGACTTGCGCAGGCACATGAATGGGTTGCTGGGTCATACTGCTGGCGATGTCATGACTCCAAATCCCATAACAATTTCACCGGACTCCCTGGCAGAAGAAGCATTGGCACTGATGAATGAAAATGGGGTGACCTGCTTGTTTGTTATCGATCAAAAAAGCAATTCAAAGGTTGTTGGAATTCTCCATGTTCATGATTGTCTCAGATTGGGTGTGGTCTAGTCAGGGGTATTATTTGGAGACAATTTGGTTTTAATGGGAAATGAAACCTCAAACAAGTGTAGTACCAAAAAAACCATTGCCACTCCTGCTGTTCAGTAACTACTGGCACCGGATGATGGGTGGTGCGCTTGTTCATCCCGATTCCAAAATTGTCATTCCCCTGGCACCTGGGACGATCACCGCCGGGGATGCCCAGGCTTCCAATGATGCGTGCGGGCCATACCCGCTGGAAGATGAGAATTTTTCTGCCCCGGAAAACATGTCCGGCTGCAATCCCGGGCACGGTCATGGCCATGGAAACCAATGCCCTGCCTGCCGGAAAGTCCTGGAGAGACAGGTGCGTGGGAAGTGCATGTGTGAGAAGATACGGATGCTGTTCGCGCCCGTCTAAATCAGCGACTGGAAACACTACCGATTGCTTGCCGAATCCTGGCCTAATAACCATGCGTCGGATGTACCCGTGGCCAGTTTTTCAGTGTCAGGAAAAAATGCAGGAACAGGAACCATGGAGGGGCAAGGCCCTTCGATGCCACTTGCCAATTTGTTTGAGGGTAGTGCAAAAAGCCAACGGAAAAAATTAGCGGGAATTACTGATTGGCAATAATTAGGCTTGACTTTCAAGATATCAACAGGAACAATCAAATTGTTCAGGATATTGAATAATTAGATACCTGATAGTTACGTTGTTGGAAATATTTATTTGGTAACAGAAATTTTAATTCCAGTTCTGATCGCATTTGTTATTTCAAACTATTGTAACAACCATTTGGATATTGTTTTGACTCTAATTTAATCTCTAATCATTAGGTTCGTTATATTATTCAGCCCTCTCATGGTTTGCATAAATGAGGAGTACCAATTGTTTTCGTATACTTATCGCCTGGTTAGCCTTTTAGTATTTTTGCTTATTTACACCTTGGGGTTCGCCGAGGAAACTTCTATTCAAAATGGTTTGGGAAGATGTGAGGGAAGTGAAGAATTGAATGTAACTTCAGACAATATCAACCTAGACCAAAAAACCATGACCTTTGAATTGGATGGCGACATTTATGTCACCAATGAGGACTTTTGTTTCTCAACCGATAGTAAGGTCACCATGATGACTGATGAGAATAACCCATCCGAAATAGATGAATTTGAAATCCTTGGGCCATTCAACCTGACCCTGGCCAAAGATGAACAAACCCAAATCAGTGCAAATGGAGGTAAGTTTTTTGAGGCAACAAATAAGTTCTTTTTAGGTGGGGATTTGGAAATAACCAATTTTTATCAGGGGAGTAACGAAATCATCAATGCGGATGAAGGGGAATATTTTCTTTCAACTGATAATTTTACCTTGGTGGGCAATGTAATTCTTGAAGTCGATACAGTGGAGATTGGATCAGTACAGGCAGACTATTCCACAAAAGATAATTCAATAATATTCTCCAATCAGGTTAAAATGATCAACAAGGACCCGAATCAACAAACCGAGATAAATTCCGATATTGCGGAATATGATTTTGATACAAAAACCATGGTGCTTTTAAATAACGTTTCAGGGTTTTATGGTCCCAACCAATTTTCCGGTCGTGACCGGCTAGAATATAACTGGAATTCAGAATAATTTTGAATTCCTTTGCTGGGAAAACAAATTACGGTGGAAGAAGCCTTACAGAGAGAACAAAATAATTCACAATGTCTTTCGGTTAACAATCTCACCTCAAGAGTTCACAAAAGAGAGATTGTCAGGGACGTTTCACTAACGGTTTATCCAGGTGAAATAGTTGGTTTGTTAGGTCCCAATGGAGCCGGAAAATCTACCCTGTTCAATACCATATCCGGGTTGAAATTCCCCACCAAGGGCAATGTACTCATAGATGGAACTGACGTTTCAAATTTTCCCCTTTATCTTAGGGCGCAACACGGTTTGGGGTTGTTGCCTCAGGAATCTTCGATTTTTCAGGGGTTGACGGTAGAACAAAACATCATGGCAGCCCTTGAGGTAAAGTACAAGGAAAAATCATTGTGCCAACAAAATCTGGAAAACCTTCTGGCAACATTTGCCATCGAGGAAATCCGTACATCCAAAGGTTCCAATTTGTCAGGGGGGCAGAGAAGAAGGGTTGAATTTGCCAGATGCTTCGCTGGTAAGCCAAAATATATCCTACTGGATGAGCCTTTTGCTGGCCTTGACCCAATTATCATAAAGGAAATCACCAAAAATATTCGTACACTTGTTGATTTCGGTGTGGGAATAATGATCATTGATCATAATATCCTGGCAACCTTGGCTGTGGTTGACCATGTATATGTCCTTCTGGACGGGAAAATAATTACCCATGGCACTCCTGATCAAGTAAGTTCCAATCAGATTGTTAGGGAACATTATCTCGGTACAGATTTCAAATTGGACTACCAAATCCAGTATCAGGGATATCATGGAACCTAATGGTTTTTATCAACAGTTTTTACCAATAAACCAATCCAAATCATACAGTTTGTCGATACTCCTTCCTATTGGCTTTTATCCCATGAATGGTGTCCAATTGATTGAATCCGTTCGGACTGAACTGTAAAGGTTTCCCAAACTGATGAAGCCCTGGTTTTCACATCCTCGGCGGATTCAAACACCTGGTTGGCCTTGTGTAACTGAAAGACATTGTCAGCCGGGTTAAATTCCGGTAAGTGGATCGTGGTAGTGCGAACATCTGAAGCCATGCTGTTGAAGTGTGAAATGGACATGAAAGTTAGAGCCTGAATCATAAGTCACAAAAACAATAAAAATGATACTGTTCACCCTGAAATTCAGAACTGACTTGGAACAAAAGGGGATTATATACCTGTTTACCCAACTCCTTTTATGGCTGACACACGGTTTTTTGCCCGGGATTGAAAGCCCATGCGATTCCTGATGGTGGGTCGGCTTGAAAATTCCCCGTCCACCTTCCGGCAGGGTGAAAGCCATCACTGCACAGTGAATGCGCATCCGGCCCTGCCGTGTCCGCCCGGGGAATCGGCCAGCGGGTTTCCGGGCCAGCCAAAGGGGACATGCCGGCGGATTCCGTGACCGCCCCGTGCGCGCCTGATTGATACTGTCCGTCACCGGCAGCCCAGGGAATCGCGCAAGGCCTGGTTCTGGGTTTCATCGGTGAACAATCCCAAAACCCTTGGGCTGTTGTTTCCTCGACCACACAAGCAGTTCCTGACATCCTGGATGGTCCGGGGACTGATCGAGAAGCAGCCGCTCGTCTGGCCGGACGCGGGATTGACGGCCATCGTGTAGCTGCCACCCGTCATGAAGCAGCGCCGGGCCAAATACTGGACGGGCCTTCCTGCCGGAGACGCATATATCTCTACGTGATAGAGGGACCTTGCCGCCAAACCGGAGAGGGCTTGGCTACCGCCGGCATAGGTCGGCGATGTACTGCTTATGATTCCAAGCAGATCCAAGCTTCCTGCCCTGACACCTGTCTGGGCGTTGATGACCTCGGCGTAAACAACAGCATTGACGGGCGCCTGCCCGTCGCCGAGCGGTGCGAGCACCTGGCTCCATGTGACTTCCGGGACCGTGACGGTCACGCTGGATGTGGACAGGGCCGTGATGGGCATGTTCGCGGCATCGATCTCAGCGGAGCCGACGCAGGCCGTCGGGCCTTCCCGCCCGCTGCTGGTCACGCTTGTCTGCGCCCATGCCGGCCCGGCCAGCACCGCAAGCAGTAAAAGGATTGTTGATTTAATAAAAAATTGGGGGGGGGTAGTTGATGATTGTTTTCATGGGTCTCTCCCTGTGCTGGCCACTGCCACCGCGGCATTATTTCAAACCGACCCACCACGGACTGGCAGACGCAGAAGGCCGGACACTGACAGTGCCAATTACAAGTATCGCTCCCCGGTGTCAAGAGACCGGTTGCAAAAATGGGGAAACAAATATGGAAGTCCCGAACAAAAAATGGTTTCTTTTCTGAAAATGTATTGAATTTGCTACATTTTTGGACTTTGGAACAGGCCCTTATACTGTCCACTTAAATAAATTATCAAAAATCACTGAAAATATGTCTTGGATTAGGTATAAAGTTATACTATTTACTCTGTTAGAAGTCATATCCTTCAACTGTCGTATTGATTAATGCTTTGCTTTGATCAAGATTGTCCTTGCAAATGAGATTTCGATGAAAAGGCCCACACAAAACCCATTTCTTGATACATTATTCCCGCGCCAGTCGGCCGATCGGGTAACCACGCAGGATTTGGCCGGAAAAATGATTGTCTTCACCGGTGGTACAGATGGCATGGGACGCGTGGCAGTCGAACGGTTGGCATCTATGGGTGCAAATATCTGCCTCGTGGGACGGAATATGACCAAGACACAGCGCGTTGAGGCGGAGTTGAAAGAGGCTAGGCATAAGGGGCAATTCCAAATTGTTGAGTGTGATCTAGGATCACTGGACAATGTTCGACAAGCGGCCACTGATATTCTCAAGAAATGTCAACAGATTGATCTTCTAATTAACTGCGCAGGGGCCAATATCACTGACCGAAGGCTTACAGTTGAAGGTTATGAAATGAATTTTACCGTGAATTATTTGGGACCGTTCCTGCTGACAGAACTCTTGCTCAAGCGTATAATAAAATCACCTTCGGGGCGCATCGTCAACTTAACGTCTGCTACCCAGGCGCGGGGACATCTGGATTTTGAAGATTTGCACCGTGAGAAAAAGTGGTCGCTTTTTTCAACCTATGCGCAGGCCAAACTTTGCATGATTATCCATTCACGCGATGTGGCCGAGAGACTCAAGTCCAGTGGTGTCACCATCAATTGCTTGAATCCGGGTTATATCCGAAGCAACTTGACACACGAAATAAAGGGATGGGAGAAAATTGTATACACTCTGATCAGCAAACTCGCGGCCCCAACTTGGGTAGGGGGTGAACGTATTGTTTCAGTTGCGCTGGATAAAAAGTATGAAGGCGTGTCTGGAGAGTATATTTACGAGGATATAATTGCCACCCCAAACGCAGAAGTTCTGGACACAAAAAAAGCCATCCGGCTGCTTGAACTATCCCATGAAATGACTGGCTTGGATCGCCCAAATCCCTGAACTAACCAGTACTGGATAGTCAAAAACGGGGCATAAGCAGTATGTATGCGCCTCCCAAATTTCGGAAGACATGAGCAGTTCTCACAATTGTTGGGATCTGCATTAATTTTTTCCACCCCTTCATACTTGATATTGACATGTCTCTAAACAGAGATTGAAAGGCAACAAGAGTGATTGGGGGCTTAACCATAATTACAGCAGAGATAAACATCCGATCACCGTTGTTTGAAACTCATTAAATACAGAACAACAATCTGCACGACAGAAGATTGTCTGATCATTCTCCATTCCAGAATCTTATGGCAATGGAGAATGTGGTATTGGTTTTTATTTATTGACTGGCACTTAAACCGGGTTGAGGTTATTCAAATTTGGGTATGGTTACCAAATGATCTAAAATCATTTTAAATTTGATTTGAAATTCGTTAAAGTGATTGAACATAACTATGAATAACTTCCGACAAATCCAAGTTATTTGATTGGATTAACCCAGATAGGGAAATCCTGTCTTACCATGACTTGTACCTGAATTAATGGGAGTTGTTTGATTCTTAGTTCGAGTAGGAAAAATTATGCAAATATTGATTAGTGGACGTCACCTTGATGTTGGTGTTGCCTTAACCGAATATGTAAACGAGTATATCAACAATGCAGAAGCCAAATACGCAGAACGTCCGACGGAAGCAAAGGTTACTTTCACCAGAAATGGAAGTAATTATGAATGTGAGGTGAAAATGCATTTGTCGACAGGCGTATCGACCTTGGCAAGAGCTGAATCGCATGATGTTTATGCTTCATTCAATAAATCCTATGCGAAAATGGAAAAACAGCTTCGAAGATATAAGAGAAAATTGAAAGACCATCACTAAACAATAACTTCAGACTTCCTGACCTCGAGGTTTCTGTCCAACATGGATGCAATGATCTTGACATGAAAGAATCCAATGTCGCAGTTGGTGTTACCATGTTCGAAAACACCATGGCCCCATTATCATGAGGGTAAGCAGTAGTTGGCAAAAAATTTGAAGTTTTTCGGGTGAGGGACAATGATTGCATGCAAACATGGTGATCGACTCCGTTTGGTTCATCCCTTTAAACCCCTTGTTGATGGGACAGGCCATGAATTATCCTCCTGAATTGCCTGTCCGAGATCAGGAAGTCGGAATTTGTGGTTGTTATTGGGATGGAATTGCAATATATCCTTCACGCTTGTATCACTGCAAATTGGATGGGATAAACCCCAATTCCTTCCAAAGGGCCACATATTTTCGCTTGATGAATAACAGCGACATACTTTGATGTCGCATTTAACGTTTGGAAATTTATGTTTTTTTCAAAAGTTGGAAAAAGTGACGAGATGGTAAATGGAAATTAAGGAATTTCTTTTACCTGAAGCCGTGGTATTTATACCGAAGGAAAACATACTTTCAAAACAGGATTTGCTTTGGTTGGTTGCCGAAACTGCCAGTAATGTTTATGGTTTGGACCCGGAAAGTTCCTTTGCAGCACTTGAAGCACGGGAAATGGCATCCTCAACCGGCATGGGGCAGGGTATAGCTTTGCCACATGCAAGGTCTGATGATTTCGAACAAATCGTGGGAATATTTATCAGGCTTGAAACCCCGATCGAATTTGATTCCATTGATCGCAAGCCAGTTGATCTTGTGTTCGGAATGTTTGCCCCCAACAATTCGAGCATAGAATATTTGAAATCCCTTAGTGGGGTTGCCAGAAAACTCAGGGAGGAGGAAACACAACAGTTTCTGCGTTCAACTGACAAACCAAAGGAAATACTGTCATTTCTGACTTAGGACTTAAATCACAAGTCATAAATATAACAATTTTGGAAATTATACACATAACTTCTCAAACCCCAAAATTGGCAGAATCATCCACTTATTTTATTTCATGTTACCCACCCCTTTTCAGGGTCAATCCGGCGCATCGGCAGGCCGCCGGTTGTAATCGGTCCAATGAACTGGGAACATCCGTTCCAACTCTCCACGACTACATGTCGGAAACCGATGAATTGCGGCCAGACGAACTAAAGACCCTCAAAGGCAGGGGTGGCGGTTCCTGAGATGGCAAGATTTCTGAAGGGGGTGTGGTGTTCCATGTTGAGATGCATTCCCTTCTAGGGGGGGGCTTTCGGGAATCACATGTATGACCACACATATCCCGAAACTGGTGAAATCACCCGACTCCATGGACGATGTGGAAAGGTGGCTGGGAGGAGGAAGAAGGGGCCGCGGACTGCCCCTGTGTATCATGTCCCATAAAGTCAGTTGGCGTTGGCGCAGCCCAAGGTCCTCCGTTGGGCGGTGTTTTGCGCGTCGTTGGTCCAGATGCGCGACCGTCCGCACAGGCAGTTGCGAATGTCCTGGAAGGTCCGGGGGCTGATCGAGAAGCAGCCGCTTGTGGTGTTGGCCACGTAGCCGGGCTGGCCGCTCTCGTTCGACGGCGTGTAGGTGCCACCCGTCATGAAGCAGCGCCTCAGCAAGGGCCTCGCCGCGCCAAAGCCCGATGCCGTCGTCTCGATCGTAAAGACATAGGGCGTGTTGGAAGACAAACCAGAAATCGGTAAAAGACCACCGTTTAAATTGGGAGCGCCCGAAGTTATTTGCCCGGCACTAGCAGAAGCGGCTTGAGCATTCGTCCTGGCGTTCCTGACATGGTATCGAATGGCAAAACTCGTCGGTCCGCCATCCCCTGCCTGCGCCCTGAGTGCGCTATAGAGGTTGTCATAGGCATCGCCGATCAGGGTTGTGGAACTGGCCGTTATACTCGAAACGGACCCGCTTAAAGGGTTGTCAGTCTCGCCTGGCCCTACACAGGCAGGCTGGCCGACCAGCCCCGGGGCGGTGATGGTCTGAGCTTCTGCTGGACCGGCGAACGCCATTACCAGCAGGGCGGCGATCAGATTAAAAGTGGGGGGGGGTATTCAACAGTCGTTTCATGAGTCGGTTCTCCTAATGTATGTTTGCGGATGCCTTTCCATTACGGTCACATAGCACGGGAATCCGTGCAAGTCAAGGAAAAAACGGGGAAAGGCCGTGCAGGCCACCTCCCCTGTGTGCCTGCCAAGGGGTGCCACCGACTGCTCAGGGAATGGCATGCCTGCTTCCCGGGACGTGGATTCCAGCCGGCTCCCGTCCTTTCCGTCACCCGTCGATTCCTCCTGGCAGGTACTTCACCATGGTCATGGCATCGTTCCGGGAAGGCTGTGAAAGTATTCTCTTTGGGCATCAAGTGAGGAATTAATCGGCTGCAAATAGATAATATTGTTCAGGAAATTGGCATTCCATGCTGCCAATTCCGGGATAAATGTTCAAAAACTGCTTTTGCCATTCAGTCTATCTGAATGCTTTCACAGTCTTCAGGGAGAGTCGCCGGCGTTGGACCCCCCCCCTGTGGAACCGTGTGCGGACCACCGTGGATCTGGATGCTTTTAAGAAAATGGGGAAACAGGCATGTAATCCACCAAAAAGGATGTGTGGATACGGTAGGTCAAATGGGAAGCCTTCAGCAGGTCCGAAAGGGCAAGGCCGTCCAGTATCAGGGATTCCCCCATTGGTCGTGGGTTCTTGGTATCCTGAAGATCAAGGATTTCAACCTGAATCAGTTTTCTCCCCTTCCCGGCATCAACCCGCCACATCTCCCAGACTCCCAATCCGGCATGACGGTGCGATTTCTTCCCGTCGAAATGCATCACTTCCACCTCAACCACGAGATCGGGCGGCGTCCTTGCCCCGAAAGCCTGGACATCTTCCTCACTGCCCTCCCGGTCGACGGCATACCAGGCCATGGCATAGTCACCGATATAGAAGGCGGAATCGGCCTCAAACCCCACATTAACCGGCTCGTCAGGAACCTTCCAGCGGGTTCCCCGCATCCCCGACACGCTTTTGCAAAACCAAACCGGCTTCCTTGACAATTTCATCGGAGGAGAAGCCGAATATCTCATGCAAACTGGATGGCGATATCCAGGTAATAATGCCCTCCCTGATATCGATCATCATACACCGTCCCAAGCGGTTCCAGTCAAATTCACGGGCCATCGCCGGGACAAGTTCAGGTGACACCCTGATCCACCAGAAGTCGGAACCCAGGGAACCAATTATACCATTTCTCAAAAGTAATGTCTCATGGCAGATTATAAAAAATCTTCGAGGCATCCACCTCAAAAACAACATCTTTAGGTCGCTAATAAAGGTATGTTGATACTGTAGAAGCCAAGCACATTGGAAGAATAATTTGGCAGGGCTATCGCACTTGGAATTGGCAAGATGACATTGTTCGTCTTTTCATTCACATGGACCTGATCGGGATTGGAAAATGGAGGGTTCCACAATCATTTTTTTGAAAATTTTGCATCAAAGGCAATGATTCTGGATCTGAAACTCCATTGATGGGGGTGTTTGTTACATGAAAAAACATCTCGGATTTCAAGTGCGATAGCCCTGATAATTTGGAAATGCCTATTGATGGTTACTTTTGAGAAATGGTATTATATCCAGAATGTCCTTTGATTTTCTTGAAGAAACAATTCTTAACTCTGCCCTATCGTTGTGGGACTTACCCACAAAAAGCAAAATCAGATTGATCAATGTATCGGAAAACCTAACATACCTGGTAACGGCAAATTGCATTCCACAGTCAATCCTGAGGGTTCACAGACCGGATTATCGTTCTCAACAGGAAATCGAGAGTGAATTGATGTGGCTAGACCGGATCCAGTCGGGAAACCTGATTGCCACCCCCACAGTATTCAGGGGCAAGGATGGAGCAAGAATTCAGAATATCAAATCTCCTAACACTAGTAGAATGGTTAATCTGGTAATGTTTGAATTTGTTGAGGGAGGCAATCCCGAAGCGGATGATGATCAATCTGAATTATTTCGCTCTTTGGGTGAAATGGCTGCCATTCTCCACAAGCAGGCTAGACAATGGAAAAGGCCCGGTGATTTTCTTCGTCAACATTGGAATCTTGAGGCCATTATCGGGGATAAACCATTATGGGGAAAATGGCAGGATGCGCCAGGGATTACCGGAGAAATTTCCTCAATACTATCCAGAACAGAAAAACACCTTTGCAATAAAATAATGGCCTTCGGCCAGTCCAACCAGAATTACGGGCTGATCCATGCGGATATGCGGTTAGCCAATATCCTGAGAAACAATGATCACTTGACCCTTATCGATTTTGATGATTGCGGATTTGGTTGGTATCTTTATGACTTTGCCGCTTCGGTTTCATTTATGGAGACTCGTGCAGATCTGAAAGAGTTGGAACAAGAGTGGATGGAGGGGTATCGTGGTATTGAACATCTATCTATAAATGATGAGTGTTTGATTGACAGTTTTGTCATGCTGCGGAGATTGGCATTGCTGGCTTGGGTGGGGAGTCATATGGATTCAGACGAACCCAAGAAATTGGCTCCGTTTTTTGCCCAAGATTCTGCAGAATTGGCTGAGGACTATTTATCAAACCATTGGGTTAAAAGTTGAGTTTATTGTAACTTTCTTGCAATATCGGTTGGGAATTTAACATCACCCTATCTTTGTTCCTATGATAGCATTACCGAAAAAATGGGGATTCCGAGGTGGGCAATAATTTAGTTTGAGGTGAATGGAAGGAATATTCCTGACCATTGGGGTTCCACTGATTACAACTCAATTGTTTGGAGAATTTGGTAGTTGGTCTTGTATTTCTGAAAAAGATGTTTTTTGTTCTTAATCTTCATCCGGTTCATGCATATCGCAAAGGTCTCGGACCTGGTTCAATAGCCTCCAGCATTGTTTGATTAAGCCTGAACATCAATTCCGATTTCAACAATTTGCAATCAGATTCATCCCAAAGATTTGTTGTTTCATTGAAGTCATTATTCAAATCATATAACTCTCCGGTATCAAGTCCCTTGTAGATTGTCAACCGATGGGAATCGGTAATCAAATTTCGAATGTTTGGTCTGCCTGGCAAACCGGGATATATCTTGTTTTCTTCATGTTCAATCAATACCGAATTTCTAACAGTTACCTCTGAATGGATTTGTGGCATGAAAGATAGTCCCTGCATACCGAAAAAGGGTAATATCCTACAACGATCCAGTATACTGGATCCAATATCCATGGAAGCAGCAAGACCTTCAATCAGTTTTGGAACTTGTTGTCGCGGCTCAACCCAAATAAACGGTACCTTGTTAACTGATACATGAGGAAATGGGCCCTTCAGCAACAAGGAAAACGATCCCATGTAATCGCCGTGATCAGAGTTGAATATAATGATTGTATTATCTGATTGCCCTGTCTCATCAAGCAAATCCAGTATATCACCTATTGCCTCGTCAATCATGGTGATCATGCCGGCAGTCAGAGCCATTGCTTCCCTGATCTGGCGATGTGGTGACATAAATGCCTGTTGTGGATTTTCCGGATGTATTCCCTGATCCATCAACCGTTTCCAGCAACGAAGTTGAATTGGAGGGTTTTGATGAGCCTCATAAGGTAAATCAACCTCGAAATCGCTAGGGTCATACATATCCCAGTACTTGCCAGGTGGTGTAAATGGATGGTGTGGATCAGGAAAGGAAACAAAGGCAAAAAATGGGTCCGTGCTATCCTTTCGACCGTTCAGATATTTTTTTGCTTCCTCCCGTATATAGGATGTTGGATATAGTTCTTCGGGAATACGAGTTCGAAAAGCCTGCGGGTTTTCAAAATCGTGGGAATACTGACTGGCTCTATCCCGAATTTCGAACCAGTCATCGGTTTGTTTTTTCAACCATTGAAGATAATGACCACCGCAAGTGTCCCCGTGATTGGTAACCATTCGAACATGATCAAACCCGTAATAAGGCGTCGGCACTTCGTAAAATTGGTCACCCTCATAGGTCCCAGGATGTTCCATGTCATAGATTGAACCATTGGGTTTCAAGGCTTCCGGAAAATTATGGTTGATTTCATTGGTACGGCCTTCTGGTCCAACCGGTCTGTCGGTAAAGGGCTGCAGGTGACTCTTACCTATTGAAGCGGTGTGATAACCGGCATCTCTAAGCAAATCCACAAAAGTGATCGCCGATTCGGTCAGTGGCAGTCCATTATGTCTCAATCCGTTGACCGAGGGATATCTTCCGGTAAAAATCGCTGCACGATTGGGCATGCAGACAGGCGTTGTTACATAGAAATTGGTAAACCTTGAACCCCTGTTGGCAAGACTGTCAATATTTGGTGTTTTGACCACGGGATGACCAGAACATCCCAACCAGTCGGCCCGATGCTGATCCGTCATGAAGTAGATAATATTGGGCTGCTTGGTCATGTGGTTCTTTGGAGACGTGCATGAATGAAATGATGAGCGATAACAAGTCCTGCGGAGACAATGAGTGCTGAACCACTGACCAGGATGTCTGGGTGGATAAGTACCAGTCCGGCAATGATTCGTAATACCGCCTCCCAAATTTGTATCCTGCTGTGGTCAAATCTACTCGTTGCCGTAGCCAGCATGTAAATCAGTGCGCCAAGTCGAACGATTAGGTAGAGGAAGGCAGATAGACTCCATTCTCCACCGGCCTCTGGCACAATAAGCATGACCGGATTGAAGGCAAAGAGGAAAGGCACCGCAAAAATGACTATACCAATACGAGTGGCCTGAACTGCCGTTCCAATAGGACCTCCACCCGAGATGGATGCCGCTGCAAATGCCGCCATCGCCACAGGAGGAGTGATGGCTGAAGCTACTCCAAAATAAAATACAAAGAAGTGTGCAGTCAGGTCACTGAGCCCTAGACTGGTCAAGGAAGGCCCCAGAATAATGACAATTGTCAGATAGGCTGGAAGTGTGGGCATGCCCATCCCGAGAACCAAGGCCGCCAGGCTGGCAAAAATCAGGGCGATCAGCAGATTATTGACTGCACTGCTGTTGATGACCTTCGCAAATTCCAAGGGCAGTCCGGTGGCACCCAGCACCGCAATGATAATTCCAACAGTACTTATAGCCATCAATAACCGACCGAAAGTAATACCCCCCTTGGCAAAGCTTTTGACTACTTTCATGGGTTGCTTCCGCATTTCCGGATTCAAAAAACTCAACATCAAAAGACAGGTCAGTGCTATCATGGCAGAGCCGGCTGCCGAAAAACCTGCTATCAAGGCAATTACCACAATCGAAATTGGCACAACGACCAGAATCAGGTTAATCCAATCCTGCATCTTAATGGGTTCGATTTTCTCATCCTTCCTGGTTTTGACACCTAGGGAACGGGATTCGAAAATAACCGTTGTAAACAGGGATGCATAATAGGCAAGTGCAGGTACAATAGCGGCAATAATGATGACCAGATAATCCACGGATATAAAATCCGCCATCACCAATGCTGCCGCCCCCATGATTGGAGGCATGATTTGGCCACCGGTAGATGCAGTTGCCTCAACCCCTCCGGCAAAGGCAGGACGAAACCCCCGCCTTTTTATCATTGGTATGGTTATGACACCAGTACCAACCACATTGGATACTGCCGAACCTGAAATCGTACCAAAAAGTGATGATGCCAATATTGCGGCATGTGCTGGTCCTCCCCTAAAGCGACTCATTGCATGTACACTCAGCTTTATCATTGATCCTCCGCCACCAGTTCCCTCAAGTACGGCACCCATGATAATAAATGGAAAAACCGTATTGATCAGAATGGCAAGAATATTGCCCATCACACCATCACCGGTGTTGTACCATAGCTCGGCAGGTGTATCCTGGGTGAAATCCATGCCAGCGTGACCAAAAATACCCGGTAAATGTTCGCCGAAAAAGAAGTAGAGCATGGCCAAACCACCTACTGTCGCTAGTGGAATGCCCCATATTCGCCAGCAGAAATATAGAATGATGACACAGGCAATAATGGTCATCCATGCATGGAATTCGTCAAAGAAAAAGAGCCCAATCTCTTCCACTACGGTAACCTCTACGTTGAAAGACCATAAGGCATAGAATCCGACAATTACCAGAAGGGCATTAAGGCATGTAATAACAATATCCGAAGGCCGGCGGGTGAACCGAGAAACGAAAAGAAAGGAAATGCCCAATCCTGCAGCAAGCACGGTTGGATGCAGGTCTACGGCACGAATAACGCCTATTGAAGGTAGCCATTTGAAATCAGGTACAGCATTAAGATACCCGAGTAAAGCAAAGATAAAACCAATGATCAGCAGGACAGGTTGCTTCAATGAAAGAGAATGATCATGTGCTGAAGTCAACTTGCCTGCTACCCTTGTTCGATTTCAATGTAATGAAGGAGTGCCCTTTGATCCTTTATTATTGAGATGCATGCAAACCTTCGGGAATTGCAACACCAACTTCCTCATAATAGCGAATTGCCCCGGGATGCAGGGGTGCACCCAGTGATACAAAAGCATTTTCCAGGGTCAGGGGTGTTAATCCGGCATTCACAGAGTGTGCATCATCAAGGTTTTCAAACATTGCCTTGGTGAGTTCATAGGCAATATCATCACTCATGTCCTTATGTACACTTACGAACATGACATAGGCAGAAGCAAGCAAATCCTGATCATTATTGACCTGATTTGAGTATGTTCCTGAAGGAAGTACATCGGCCGCATACCCGGGTGTGCTGAGATATTTTTTCCAGGCAGAAGTACCAATTATATCATTGGGAATACCCAGGATGCGAAACTTCTTTGCCGAGCCGAATTGATCAACCGCTGCCGAACCCATCGTGCCTGAGCGCATGAATACGTCAAATTTGCCATCTTCAAATGCCTGATTCGCTGCACCCCAAGCCAATTTGATGGCTTCATAGTCCTCGTTTGCCTCCATCCCGGTTATGGTTTTAATCAATCCAATTGTCTGGGCCGAGAAGGAACCCGCTGGAGGACCCACGAAAACCCTTTTGCCTCGAATATCATCCCAAGTATTTATACCACTGTCTTCGGCCGTAATTACGTGGACATGACCACCAAGAAATGCAAACAGTGAACGGACATTCTTCGAGGCTTCAATTGCCTCTTCTCCCAGTTGCTTGTAGGGACCGACACCCTTTTCCATACGGGCAAAAGCTCCGGCCGGAGTACTAGCAAGGTCAATCGCACCAGTTGCAACCTTAAGTGCTGAACGTGTTAGTGTTTGATCAACATTTACCCTGATTTCGTGCTGACCGGCTGCATACTTTGAAAGAAGTTGCGGTACCAAGGCACTTAAGCCGGCGGCTGAACCTCCTTCAGCTTTCAATGTTTCTGCCGAGGTTGGCATGGTGGAAATCAGGGCAAAAAATACCCCGGCCAAAATGGCAATGAACTTTTTCATTTGGTTTCTCCCCGTTTGGATCGTAAATCTGGTCACTTTTTCATATCTTCATCCATATGTAAAATTATTTTATTGACTTTCCCATACATTTACGCATACCTCAAAACTATGCTTGATCCCAAACATCTTTACTGGCTTTCCGAGATCGTTGATCTGGGATCATTCAGCCATGCAGCACAGAAACTCAATGTCACCCAACCGACTCTCAGCCGGGCAGTTCAGGTAATTGAATCGCAGGTCGGGAGCCGTGTGCTTGAGCGGAAACGTTATGGGGTAAGGCCCATTGGAATAGGTTTGCGCCTAGCGGAAGCGGGCCGCAATATTGCAGCTTTTCGTGTTGATGCGGAAAATGCCGTTGATCTTTGGCGCACTGGTCTGCACCGGGAAGTGCGCTTGGGGGTTGGGCCAATGCTTGCCGCATCCTTCATGGGTGGATTTTTTTCATGTATGCTCAACGAAAAAACCAAATACGCCATGCGGGTGGTTTCAGCCACTGCCTCGTGGTTAATCGATCAATTGAACGAGGATAATCTGGACATCGTACTTGCTCCCGAGCAAATCAATCATTTTCAGGATGATCTTGTCCAGCACAAGATTTTTGAGGATCAACTGGCAATTTTTGCCGGACCTGAAAACAATATCGGCAAGTCAGGTGAAAAGGTTGTACCCTTAGAACTGCAAGGTCAGGAATGGATCGCCATCGGTGCCTTGTCTGGCATCTTTGGATCTAGCAAGGAAATCTTTGCCAACATAGGTTTGAAAGGCATTACTGCAAAAATCAACTTCACAGGAGATATCCTGATGGCCTCCGAAATCCTTCAGCGAACCAAAACCCTGTGCATAATGCCTCAAAAACTTGGTCAACTATCCCCCATTTTGAAAAATACACATCTGGTCAGGGTAAGCATGGAACTACCAAGACGGGACATCGTAATATGGTGCAGGAGGAATGACCAATTCCGTCCAGAAATACAATATTTTCACAACAGGCTGCAATCGTATCTCGCTGCTGAAATAACGGATTTTTCCTAGCTGTTGAAAGCAGTTTTCATGTTCATTAAGGCGAAATTATGCAATACCATCTTCTGATATACCATTTTCATCAACAACCTCACCTTCTTGATTCAGGGGAGGTCCATAATTGTTTGAACCATCCTCCGAATCGGCAAGAAGCAGGATAATCAATATTATCCAACCAATCAGTGGTATAAGCAAAATCAATTGCCACCATCCACTTTTTCCGGTGTCGTGAAGTCTACGACTTCCCGCAGCCAACTGGGGAATTATAAAAATGAGACCTATTCCGGTTTCATTGCCAATTGCTGCCAGGACAAATGAAAACAAGGCAAACCACCAATACTCTCTTTTCGAGGCTCGTCCAGAGAAGGTAAAATAATTTACAAAGCAAACCTCAATTGATTTCAGGAAACTCATATATTCACACCCTTTTTTCTTTTTACCTATTCAAGTAATTGATATCATCATCCATTAAACGGCTATACATATTAATTCCATCATGACTTTTAGAAATTTATCATTTAACTCGATTACAGAATGTTTCTAGCCTTGCCATTTAGGGACCATAACCCCTCCAGAAAGGTTCCTTACATAAATTACTCACTCATTGCCTTGAATATAATTGTATTCGCTTCCCATGGCGGACAGGAGAATCTGGATATTGCCCTTGTTTTTGCACTTTATCCCATCGAAGTCATAAATCTCAGCAGATTTGAAACATTGATCACATCTGGATTTCTGCATGCCGACCTCAAGCATCTGTTTTTCAATATGCTCTTCCTGTATCTTTTTGGTGATAACCTGGAGGACAGGCTGGGTCATTTCCGCTATCTGGGATTCTATCTTTTATGCATGATTGGTGCCGGCATGATACATATATTTTCCTGTATACTATTTGGTGGTTTGCATAACCCGGTTATCGGGGCATCAGGTGCAATCAGTGGGGTGGTTGGAGGTTACTTTCTTTTATTCCCCAAGGCCAAAATTGATTTTCTCATTTGGATAATCATTTTTTTCTGGGTACTTCCCCTTAGCGCATGGTTTGCATTTGGTGTCTGGGTTTTACTGGAACTATGGGATGTGTATACAGGTTCCTTTTTGACGAGCAATGTCGCAACATTTGCCCATTTGGGAGGTTTTTTCTGTGGACTGTTACTAATTTTTCCACTCTGGATTAGATTGGGAGGAACCAAGTTTTGGCATGTAACCGACGGCAAACCTCCTAATCCAGAGAAAACAAGTGATAATCGACCGGTTAAAATCCCCATTGTTCGAAAGCGATAATTATTCTAGGTTTTACAGTTGAGACAACCCTTTCAAATTTGTTTCTCCAGTTAGAACTAAGTTTCAATTAACTGGTATATACAATTTTTGAAGTCGTGCTTATCCAAACGCCTCTAGAAAAAATTCCAACTGGAAATTGGTCTTCTTGGGTACTCTTAATGTATCTGAAAGCTGCTGGTAGAAATATGGCGGTACAAACAAATCTTATCTCAGCCTTGAGTTTACTTCCTCTAAATCAAAATGCTTGGGGTCAAAGTCAATACTTCGCCCCAGATATTCTTCTTCTTTTGGCTTTCTTTCAGGATCACTTAAAATTTCACAATAATCTTCATAACCGGACCAGTCACTTATATCTTCAGGTGGACAAGTTATTCTTCCTTTTGACAGTACACATCAGATTTTACTTTTGGGTTGATATAGTTGCTATCCTCTAGTAACAAACATGGTACCAACCGTCTCCAAAATCATACTCGTAAGAGAATTTACTCCCTTCTTCATTTACAAATTCATCAAGGCAAAAACTTTCTGATTTTACCTCGTTTTCAAGTGTATCTGGATCACCTTCACAGGAATATATACCAATATTAAATTCGTACAAATGGCAGTCATGACCACCCCATAATGTGCTTTATGACAAGGTGCAGGTCATGTAGGGTAATGCAGGAAGGAACAATAAAACGTCGCCATGGTGGTGGCTTGGAACCATGTAGTTGAATTTTCAACTGATTAAATTGTCTTCTATCTACACTAACAGGTAAAAGTACAATCGTCATAATCCTATTACAAATCATTTCAACCAAATCTATCAGTTAATATTCATATCAAGAATGTTGGGATATAGATTGGAATTAAGTTGGTAATTGAAAATGGTCTTGTTCGAATTGATAAACAGGGTGATCTTGAAAAATCAAGAACAAGATAGGAAATCTGTATTATGATTGAAGGTAATCATCAAGCATTTAAAACGCTAAAAAAGAATCACCTTGAAAGTATAAATATGTTTACGACAACGAATGAATTGTTAAGACAAATTCGAGTGGACGAGGATATCTCACTTGAATGCAAGGATCTTAAGTTTAAGGGAGAAAAAGTCCTAAACCCTCGCGGGAATTGTATAGCAGAAGAGCTGGCTGCAATGGCAAATACTGCCAATGGTGTACTTGTATTGGGTGTGGACGATAAATCCAAAACCATAACCGGAATCCCTGAAAATAAACTTCAAGCGGTCGAAACTTGGATTAGAGAAATTTGCGATGGCCTAATTAAACCACCTCTTTTGTGCCATATTAGAAAAATCATAGTCACGCTTGATGAAAGTTTGGAGAGAGTTATTATTCGTGTAGATGTGCCAAAAAGTCTTCAAGTCCATATGGCAAATGGTAGTTATTTCCATAGAGTTGGAAGTTCGAAAAGGTTAATGGAACCAGAGGCTCTGGCAAGATTATTTCAACAGCTAAGCCAGACAAGACTAATACGATTTGATGAACTTCCGGTACCATTCACAACTAGCAATTGTCTTGATAAAGATTTGTATGAGAAATTCAAATCAGAACTTTCACCTGATTATGACGAAGAGTTTTTGCTTAAACTTAAACTTCTGACAAAGGATGAGGAAGGAAAGATTCATGCTAGTGTAAGCGGTGTATTAATGGCTAATAAGAAACCCCGACAATTTCTTAATAATGCCTTCATTCAGGCTATATCATATCGAGGTACTGAGCGGAATGCCGCCTATCAGCTAGATGCCAGGAATATAGATGGCCCCTTGGATTCTCAGATATTGGGGGCCTGCAGGTTCGTCGAAAGAAACATGAAAATCTGTGCAGTCAAGGAACCGGAGAGAAGGGATATCCCGCAATACTCCCAACAAGCAGTATTTGAAGCTATTGTCAATGCAGTGACTCACAGGGATTACTCCATTTATGGCTCTAAAATTCGACTTCACCTGTTTTCGGACCGTCTGGAACTATTTTCACCCGGCACAATTCCCAATTCAATGACCATTGATAGCCTACCGTTTAGGCAATCAAGCAGAAATGAATTGCTCGCGAGCCTGCTTGCACGTTGCCCATTACCAATGGATGCCTCAAACAATTTTCGTCATTATTTCATGGATAAGCGTGGTGAAGGAGTTCCAATCATACTGACTGAAAGCCAAAAACTTTCAGGTCGAATTCCTGAATATCGATTGATTGATGATAGTGAGCTCCTGTTGACCATATATGCTGCCCAATCCCCTAATGAATAATTCCATTTAGGCAATATTCCTATTATATGGGTGTAAAAACAATTTTGGGATTGGTTTTGAAGTAGTATGAAATTTTTCTCTCATGGCACTGACTAGTTGATTGCCGTCAATGATACCACCTTGACATTGTCAATGTCACATCCCCTTAACTTACCTCCTATTTGCGCAAATTCAGGCCTGATGGTGTGCTCTCTTTGAACTGCTGTGTACTTCCCGTCAAATGGGTCGGGAGTCCACCATTTTTTGCTACCATAAAGTTTACCACTCCATCTTCCTTTCAAGGTCCTGTCAATAAAGCCATCACCATTGGTATCAATGAATGCCCGATGCATTTGACCAACAAATCTGATCTCATCGAACCAGATCCAGACTGCAGGCTTGCCGGTTTCAACAAATTCCAATGCCAACTTGCAAATTGAAGTGTCCTGACCTTCCTTTTGATGGGATATGGGCGATGTGAAACCATATATCTTGTCATTATTGACAAGGATATTTCCGATTTTGCGTGATTGAAACCTTGGAAAACTGGGATTGATTATTTCATCAACCTTGTATTCTACCATTCCTCCAAGATCGCTTTGACAATGGATCTTGCTGTCAATTGACTTGAATTTGCAAAGTTTGTTGTTCTCTACATTCCCAAGGATTGACAATCCCGGTGGAACCGGAATTTCATCAGTACCTGAAACATTTGTGGAATCCATTCCCAGTATTCCACCTCGCGGAAATACGACGAACAAAAGCGAAAGAATTATCCAAAATCCTGATCTTGCTGGTTTACTATACTTCATGAATACCTCCTTCTCCCCATAATCAGGGAAGTTGGAGAAACTTCAAAGGGATTGGTTCTTTATCCTTGATGTTTTTTGTGGATAACTTTCAATGGTTCTGAATTTTAGGAGGTTTTTCCTGATCTCATTCTCTTTCTTATAAATCCGTAAAGGGGTAACAATAACAATATGATTGCGGCAATCGTAATCGGGCCGGCAATGGGCCTTTCCAGGAAAATCATCCAACTGCCATCCGACAGTAGGAGTGATTGACGCAACTTGGGTTCAGCAATCGGTCCCAAGACTATTGCCAAAACCGCTGGTGCCAAGGGATAATCGAGAATCCTCAGCAGAAAAGCACCAATTCCAAAAATCAACATCAGCCATACATCGTAAATATTTTGATAGGCTGCATAAGTACCGACAACGGACAGAACAAAAATCAGGGGAGCCAATATGGAAAATGGCATCCTCAGCACTTTCAGAAACAATGGGATGCAAGCTAGATTGACGGTCACCGCAATGACATTTGAAATATAGAATGAACCAATGAGAGGCCAGACAAACTCCGGTTGATTTGTAAACAACAAGGGTCCTGGTTGCAAACCCCAGATCACCATTCCGGCAAGCAATACGGCCGTGGTTGGAGAACCTGGAATACCAAGGGTCATCATGGGAAGCATCGCGCCAGTCGAAGCCGAATTGTTGGCAGCTTCCGGCGCAGCAACACCATCGGCTCTGCCCTTGCCGAATTCCTCCTGATTTTTCGAAACCATTTTCGTAACCCCATAGGCCATCAGGGAACCAGGAGTGGCACCTGCCGCAGGTAAAATACCCACGAAGAAACCCAGAAATGAACCAATCGTTGTGCCCCGCCAGGCCTCGGGAAAGGATTTTATGGCATTCCATACCCTGTCCAAGGTAATATTGGCTTCAGTCATCTTGAGAGAATCCCGACTTGAATTGATGGTCCAAAGCATTTCACCTATGCCATAAACCCCAATCGCCAGAACCAGGAATTGAATGCCCCTGCTGAACCATTGGGTGGAATCAAACAGCAATAGTCTGGGTGCCCCAGAAATTATATCAAATCCGACCGCAGACATGACCAGCCCGAAACATATGGAAATAATGGTTTTCGGAATATCATCACCACTCAAACCGATAAAGGTGGCAAAGGCCAGAAGCATCAGGGCAAAGATTTCTGGATTGCCGAATTTCAACGCAACAGAAGCCAGCAATGGTGCCGTACCAGTCAGGATTAAATTGGAAACCGTGCCTCCGGCAAAGGAAGCAATGGCCGCAATGACCAGTGCTTTCTCAGCATTGCCGGAAAGGGCCATGGGACGACCATCAAAGGTTGTTGCAACAGCCGTGGATGCACCCGGAATTCCCAAGGTGATGGATGATATTGCTCCCCCGTACATGGCCCCGTAGTAAATGGCAGCCAAAAAGATCATGGGAGAGGAAATTGTTCCCGTGATCTCCTGAATGACAAAGGTGAACGGAAGCAGGATGGCCACCCCATTGACTGATCCCAATCCGGGCATGGCGCCTACAAATAGACCTATGATTACACCAAGAAAGGCCAGGCCAAGGTTTGTGGGTTGGAGAGCAGCCCAAACTCCATCCAGCAAAAGCGTAACAATTTCCATCGAAATATCTTACTGTATCATTCGGAAGTTTTTCATCTCGGACGGACCATCGAAGAAATCAAAGAAAAATATCATAAAGCGGTATGAAAATTGGTTCCAGCGCTCCCTTGGGGAGGACAATCCGCATGGCAACATCAAAGAAAAAGAAGCAGAAGACGGTTGCACCAACGCCTATCAGGGCAGCCAACCACCAGGGATGCTTTCCCAAAACATAGATGTAGTAAAACAGGAAAATTGGAATTGCACCGTAAAATCCCAGCAGACCAATCAGGAGAAGGAAGGCAACCAATCCGCCGCCAACAAGGGCAAACATTTTAACCCCATAGGTATCAAGAAACCTGTCCTTCGATCGTGAAGGTGGGGACTTGCGGCGGAACCAGTTTATGCCGACCATTATGGAGCAAACAAACATGACCAAGGAAAGCCAAAACGGCCAAAACCCGCTACCGGGTCCTTCGTTGTTTAGATTGATTCCAATGTTGGCAAACCTAACCGCGGTTGGGTCCCAGGAAGGACCCTCACCGCTTTCCCACATTAGATAGAGGGAGAAGACAGCTATAGCAAAAGCGGTAACAAGCTCGGCTATCCGCACTCTTCCCCCAACTATTTCAAACCATATTCCCTGAGGAATTAGTTTATTGCACCAGAAGCCTTCAGAATGACTTCGTGTCGTTCACGCTGAACCTGCCAGTAATTGGATAGGTCATCACCCGATGTATAATCACCCAGCAATGACTTGTCAGATTTGTATTGTTGCCATTCGGCAGAATCATAAACCTTGGCAAAAAGATCCGTGTAATAGGCCAGTGCTTCATCGGACATACCCGGTGCCCCAACGACAGCGCGCTGCATGTAATAGGCAAAATCTTCACCGGTTTCAGCAAGGGTGGGAACATCAGGGAACATGGGCAATCTTTCCGAAGTGAATGCCACCAAGGGGATGACATCACCGGATTCATAGAAACCAAGGGCTTCCGAAGGATTGTTTACTGATGAATCAATCTGTTCACCGGCGAGATCCTTGGCTACTGCACCCCCACCCTTGTAGGGAATGTATTTGATTTCCAGCCCAAAGGTATCATTCAGAAAATCCGTAATGATCTGGTCTTCCTGGGCTGAACCGGTTCCTCCCATGATCCAGTCTGAACCCCGGGCCTTGGCTTCGGCCAGAAACTCTTCAAAGGAATTTACACCTTCATTTTTGTGGACCCACAGAACGAAGGTATCCTCTGCCATGCGGCCTATCGGTGCAAACGACATGATATCAATTTCAAGACCTGGCTGACGAAGCGGTGTTGTAAAGAAGGAATTCAGGGTAACCATTATGGTATGATCCGGATCGGTGGCTGAGTTAAGGGAAACCAATGCCTCGGCACCGGAACCACCTGACTTGTTCACTGGTACAAGTGGTCTAGATGCCAGTTCCTCCTTTTCAACAATCGACTGCATCAGACGGGCCATTTTGTCTGCCCCACCGCCTTTACCGGCCATGATGACAAAATCGATCGGCTTGGTAGGTTCAAATTCAGCATGGGCAACACCAACAGCCAAAGAAGCAAAAAGGGCAATCATTCCCAAAGTAAATTTTTTAACACACGACATTTTTCTCTCCTATTAGCATGCGATAAAGAATTTTCCTCACCGCGGTTCAATCAGTCCCTGAACTTCAGAGCCTGAATAAATATGGAAATAGCTGTTCTAGACATTTATTTCCACAATTCATGAATCATCTCTGTCTCAATCGACCTAGATAATACCTGAAAACATTCTCCAATACCAAATCCTCTAACATAACTTTGTTTCTGGCATATCCCTAAAACAACCCCTGAACCTGTCCCGCATCATCAACGTGAATGGCTTCTGCGGCTGGTACGCTGGGCAAACCGGGCATGGTCATGATTTCACCACATATTGCCACGATAAATCCTGCACCTGCTGAAAGCCTGACTTCCCTGATGGGAATTTCATGGCCGGTTGGAGCGCCCCTTTCATTTGGGTCGGTGGTGAAACTGTATTGGGTTTTAGCCATGCAGATCGGGAGATTGCCGTATCCGGCCTCTTCCCATTGATTTAACTGATCAACAATCTTCTTGCCAGCCGAAACCCCATCAGCCCGATAAATTTCCTTGGCAATTGTGTCAATTTTTTCCAAAAGACCCATGTCATCAGGATAAAGCGGTTTGTAGGCAGCCTTACCTCCCTCGATGATTTCCACCACCTTTTCTGCCAGGTCGGTTGTACCTTCCGAACCCTTTGCCCAATGCTGACAAAGCACAGCTTCCGAACCCATCGACGTCACATAATCCTTGACGACATTTACCTCTGCATCAGTATCGGTTACAAAATGGTTAATGGCCACGACGGCAGGAACTCCAAATTTACGCATATTTTCAATATGCCTTCCCAGATTTGCACATCCCTTTCTGACTGCTTCAACATTTTCCGGACCCAAATCGTTCTTTGCCACCCCACCATTCATTTTCAATGCCCTGATGGTTGCAACGATAACCACCGCCTGTGGAGACAGTCCGGCCTGCCGGCATTTGATATCCATGAATTTTTCAGCCCCAAGATCTGCCCCGAAGCCGGCTTCGGTTACAACATAATCAGCGATTTTCAATGCCGCTGTGGTTGCAATAACAGAATTGCAGCCATGGGCAATGTTGGCAAATGGCCCGCCGTGTACAAAGGCAGGATTGTTTTCCAGGGTCTGGACCAGATTGGGTTGTACAGCCTGTTGCAAAAGTACTGTCATTGCTCCATCGGCCTTGATATCCCGGCAATATACGGGTGAACGGTCTCGCCGGTAAGCAACAATCATCCGACCCAGCCTGCTCTGCAAATCTTCCAGACTTGTGGCCAGGCAAAGAACCGCCATAACTTCGGAAGCAACGGTGATATCAAAGCCCGCTTCCCTCGGGAAGCCGTTGGCAACCCCTCCCAGACTGCAGGTTATCTGCCTGAGAGCCCGATCATTCATGTCAAGTACCCTTCTCCAGGCTACCCTTCGAATATCAATTCCTTCCTTGTTGCCCCAGTAAATATGGTTGTCAATCATTGCCGAAAGCAGGTTGTGGGCAGAAGTGATGGCATGGAAATCACCCGTAAAGTGGAGATTCATGTCCTCCATGGGAACAACTTGGGCATACCCTCCACCAGCAGCCCCCCCTTTCATCCCGAAACATGGTCCGAGCGAAGCTTCGCGAATACATATTGCTGCCTTTTTGCCAATTTTATTCAGGCCATCTCCCAGTCCAACGGTAGTGGTGGTTTTTCCTTCACCAGCGGGCGTGGGATTTATAGCGGTAACCAGGATGAGTTTACCATCCCCGTTATTCTTGATTGTATCAAGGTAATCCGCTGATACCTTGGCTTTGTCATGCCCGAATGGAATCAAACTTTGCGATGGAATTCCAAGTTTTGCCCCTATTTCCTGAATTGGTTTTTTTCTGGCCTGTCGAGCAATATCTATATCTGTGTTCATATATCTTTCCCTGTTAATTTCCCAAAATGGCACCTACCGACACACCGGAATCCTTCAACCAGTCTCCTGCTGATATCTTCCTGTTGCCATCAGGGCGTACCCGCTTGATCAGAATACCACCACCATTGGCCATGACAATAAAACCATTATTGTTGATTTCGACGATTTCTCCAATTTCACCTTTAGCATTTTCGACCAATTCAGCATCAAAAATCTTCAACTCCTTACCATCACGGGTTGTCCAAGCCCCAGGTTGGGGATTGGTCCCCCTGATCAAATTATAAACAATTTGTACGGATTCATTCCAATCAATTTCGGCATCATTTTTTTTGCACCAGGATTCGTAGGTGGCTTTGGATTCATCCTGGGTGCTCCTTGGAGGATTCCCCTCTCGGAAAAGGTTGCAAACATTTGAGACGGAATCTATTGCTGCCGGGAAAATCTTTTTGAAATAAACATCTCCCAAAGTATCATCCGGACCAATGGGACATTCCCATTGCATGAGAATATCTCCCTCATCCAACCCATCGGTGGGATAGAACCAGGAAAATCCGGTTTTTTCAGAACCCCAGATTATTGGCCAATTGATGGAACTCGGTCCTCGATGCAAGGGAAGAAGAGAGGGATGGAAACATATCGAGCCCTTTTCCGGAATATCCCTTGCCTCCTCGGGAACAAACAGGGTTACATACGCCATGATCATCAAGTCGGCATTCAGGCTTCTCATTTGATCCAGGGTATCACTATCCCTGTAATTTGCTGGTTGACAAACCGCAATGCCTTTCTCCAAGGCCGTTTCTTTCAACGGATCCATGGGGCGATTTGGCTTATCCGGAGCACAGTAAACTGCGACAACCTCATCGACTCCATCAGCCAGTATTTTCTCCAAGGCGGCTTTCCCGAAAGCCTGTTGTCCCATTACAATTAATTTCATTAAATCCATCCCAATCTTTTCACACTACAATTCCTAAATATTTATTATCCGACAGCTCCTGATTCCTGAATCCGGTTTAACTCGTCCCCTGTGTAGCCCAACATCTCGGTTAATATTTCACTGGTATGCTCACCGAGCAAGGGGGAACGTACCACCTCGACCGGGCTATCGGATAGCTTGATCGGGCATCCAACTGACAAGTATTTTCCTCTTTCTGGATGATCAACTTCGACTATTGTCCCGGTTTTTTTCAATCCCTCATCCTCAGCCAGCTCTTTCATCGAAAGAATTGGACCAACGGGAATGTCAAGCGGGTTACATTCGTCCATGACCTCAAACTTTGTCTTGGTCATGGTCCATTGCTCGATTGTATCGAAAATCAAATCCAGCCTGGGCAGTCTTGCGGGGGGAGTGGCAAATTCGGGATCTTCCTTCCATTCGGGCTTGCCAATGAGATCACATATCCTGGGCCAAACAGCCGCTTGGGTAATAAAGTAGGTATAGGCATTGGGATCATTTTCCCATCCCTTGCATTTAAGTATTCTCCCTGGTTGCCCGCCTCCAGAATCATTACCGGCACGGGGTGTTGAATCACCGAATGGAATTCCTTTCCCATGCTGGGAATATTCTGTCAAGGGACCCTTGTCCAACCTCTGCTGGTCCCTTAATTTTACCCGACAAAGGTTTAGTACCCCATCCTGCATTGGAGCAAGTATCTTCTGTCCTTTTCCGGTTGTTTGCCTCTGGATCAGGGCAACACAAATTCCAAGTGCCAGATGCAGACCGGTGCCGGAATCACCGATTTGTGCGCCAGTCACCAATGGTACATCATCATTAAATCCCGTTGTCGAAGCAGAACCTCCGGCACATTGGGCAACATTTTCATAAACCTTGCAATCCTCGAACTTGCCCGGTCCAAATCCCTTGACTGAAGCCATGATCATTGTGGGATTCAATCGCTGGATGGTTTCCCAGCCAAAACCCATTCGATCCAAAGCACCAGGTGCAAAATTTTCAACCAGAACATCACATTCCTTGATCAACTTCGTCAAAACTTCTTTGCCAACCTCGTTCTTGGTATTCAAGGCTATGGAACGCTTGTTGTGGTTCAACATGGTAAAATACAGGCTATCTGCCCCTGGAACATCGACCAATTGTTTTCTGGTGGCATCACCCACTCCCGGTCGTTCCACCTTGATTACATCTGCTCCAAACCAGGCAAGTAACTGGGTACAAGTCGGTCCCGACTGTACATGGGTAAAATCCAGTATCTTAATTCCCTCAAGCGCTTTCATGAATCACTATCTCCTCAACCAACAAGACTGTAATTATTTGTACATAGTCTGTGCTTTGGTACCCGGGGCGTATTCGTTGGGATCTATCCAAACATTAACCACGGCACATTTTCCGGTTTTTTGAATGGCTTCCCTGGCTCTTCGCAAGGCTGGTTGGAGCTCCGAGGCTTCTGATACCTCTTCACCATAACCACCGATCATTTCACCAAACTTGCCAAATGGAACATCTCCCAGCTTGTTTCCTATGTCACCCCTGTTTTGACCATATTTGGTTATCTGACCGTATCTGATTTGGTTCATGGCTGAATTGTTCCCGACTATTGCCAGGAATGGAGCTCCAAACCGCTGAGAGGTTTCCATGTCAAAAGAGGTCATGCCAAATGATCCATCACCATATAGACAAACCACTTCCTTTTCCGGATGTGCCAGTTTTGCAGCCATTGAAAATCCAGTGCCAACACCCAGGGATCCCAGTGCACCGGGATCCATCCACTGTCCCGGGTTTCTTGGTCTGACAGCCTGTGCCGAGATGGTAACCACATCTCCCCCATCACCGATATAGATGGAGTTTTCGTCAAGAAACTCGTTGATTTCCCAAGCCAGCCGATAGGGATGTATCGGGGATTGGTCCGAAAGGAACAGAGGCATCAGCCTTTCCAATTTGGTCTTTTCAATTTCCCTCAGGCTTGTCAACCATTGCTTTCGTTGCTTTTTTTGGTCTGCTTTCATTCGACCCGATGCAGCATTCGCAACAGCCTTGAGAATGGCACCTGGATGTCCCGCTATCCCCAGGGATATGTCCCTGTTTTTGCCAACGGTCCGGTAATCAAGATCAATTTGAAGAAGTGTTGGGGCAGTAATTCTTTTGCCATAACCCATACGAAAATCAAATGGTGTGCCCACAATCAGTATGACATCAGCACCCTTGAAGGCATCTGATCGCGTTCTGTCAAAGCAATGGGGATCACCTTGTTTCATCATTCCACGGGCTGCCCCATTCATGTAGGCCGGAATTTCGAGAGCCTTGACGAAATCTATGCACTCCTGATGGGAATTCGAAGCCCATACCTGTTGTCCGAACAATACTGCCGGCCTTTCGGCATTGACCAGAATGTCGGCCATTCTTTCAATATCATCCGGATCACCTATTGACCTTACAGAGGCGCGATAACTTCCCGGTTCCGGTATTCTGGCCTGACCCAAGGGAATTTCGGCATCAAGTATATCCCTGGGAATTTCCAGATAACTTGGGCCATAAGCACCTGTAAAGCATTCCCTTGCAGCCATGGAGATCATGTCGGCAATCCGTTCGGTGGAAAATACACCCGAGGCAAATTTGGTAATGGGGGTCATCATATCCACATGGGGCAAATCCTGCAATGAACCCATTTTGTGTTGCGTCAGGGATGATTGCCCACCAATATGAAGAATCGGGCTTTCAGACCTGAAGGCCGTGGCAACTCCCGTCACGGCATTTGTACAACCCGGTCCGGCGGTCGTTACAACACACCCCAACTTGCCGGTTTGCCTAGCATAACCATCGGCTGCATGTGCTGCTGTCTGCTCATGTCTGACATCCACAATCTTGATGCCTTCATCAATACAACCATCATAAATATCGATTATATGACCTCCACAGAGGGTGAAAATGGTATCCACACCCTCATTTCGGAGTGCTTTGGCAACCAAACGCCCCCCTGATACTATATCTGCATCAGTGCTTTTTTGTGCTAATGTATCGTGTGCTGTTTTGGAACTTGTATTCATTTCTGTCTTCTACTTTCTATTTTGAGGTATCTAAATTCTTCCAGGTCTTTCTGATATATTTTTCCAATCGCAAGGTATGTTCCCTTACCAGATTGGCTGCCTTCTCCGGTTGATTTGACTGAATTGCATTTACTATTTTCGCATGATCGGAAATGGATTGTTCTGTTCGTGCCGGATCACGCATGGCATGTCTTCGTGCCGGCTCAATCTGGGCAAAAATGTCTTCACCGATTTTCTTGAGCATCTTGCATTTCGACAGTTCCAGAATTTTTCGGTGAAACATGATGTTGGCTTCGGAGTAAACATCCTGATTTTCGGATGAACCCTTCACGCCTATCAACTCAAGTTCTTCCACTTCCCCCTGGCTAACTTGCCCACAAGCCAATCTTGCAGCCATGCTTTCAATCGCAGCCCATACCACGACCAACTCAGCCACCTCCTCGATGCTTCGTTTTTTGATAAAAACACCAATACGGGCCTTGATTTCGATAAGGCTTTCATTTTCAAGCCGGACAAGAGCTTCCCTGACAGGGGTTCTGGATATTCCCAGTTGCTGGGCAATTTTCCTCTCATCCAGACGCAAATCGGTATTCTTGCTGTATACATCCATCTCAAGGATGGCTTCCCGCAACACCTGATAAATACGTTCCTTCAAGGTGAACGTTTGTCGCAAAGGTTCCAAGTTGATCGAAGCATCCATGATAAGGCTATCTAACAGTAAATTTTTTTCTGGTATACAAAAAACCAGATGCAAATTCAAGCATTACATAATGTTTTCGGTCGAAAATTTACATGACACGATAGCACTATTAATTTTTTTTTCATTTATTCATCAATTATGTCCAATGATCTTCTTGTCATGTCATGGTATTTTGTTATTGCTGAAATTCATTGAGCATCACAGATATATCAGTTGCTTGATAAAAAAACAGAACTAATTCATAGATAAACCAGCGGGTGGGGCAATGATTTACCGTTGGGAATCATTCGATGGATATGATTCAGGACAGCCGAACAAAAAAACACAATTCAAAATTTCAAAATTGTGATATCCCCTCTGATCACTTTGCCGGTCACATTCTGACCTTGAAGTGGAAACACCATTCACAGTGAGTATGTCCAGCTGAAAATTGTAATGAAACCATTTTCTGAGAGACCAGAAAAACACCCCCAAAGATTTGCTCTAAAGGTTATAGTAGATTTTCAGCAATTATCAGGATGAAGAACCGGCCATGTTTTCCCGAAAAACCTTTAAGGTTGTCACCTTGAAGCTTCTCTTTGCCAAAGTGCGGTGCAAGGATTGTTATGGTCACAACCAAAATCGGTTGAAGAGGAATTTTACATGCACAAACCGGATATGGAAGGCCTGAAGGATTTTGCCTAAAGTTCTGACCGTGATTCGGCCCGTTTCTTTGTCGGGAGAGTGGATGTATTGGATAGTGTTACTTATGCTTGGGAATCCCGGAAGAAAAAATGGGGAAGTAGCGGCATTCAGTTCGGCTACCCGGGTTGTTCAGGATGCGCCAGGCGCCGGTAAGACTTCAATTGGCAATCATTTGAGAGCACAATGGGGAAAAGAGAAAAAGCATACGCCTTTGGTGGCAAGATTATCTATCGATACTCCGACCAACCCTCTGGCCGTGTTCAAGATAATCTGCGAGATTGTAAACCCGAAGGCTCTTGAAAAACTCAAGACCACCCAGTCCATTCAACATACTGCCGCGGGAGGTTTTGATCAGATCATCAAGGCCGAGTATGAGCGTCACTCAGTCCGACAGGAGCTTCATGAGCCGGCTACTGAATGGATTGATCTCTGCCATGCATTGGTAACCAAGAATGGGACAGGCCGTCTGTCTACTGATTGATGAGGCACAGACGCTGGAACACGGTGGTTTTAAACTACTAAAGTAGATGTAAGAGGGCACACATGAGCTGCCAATTTTTCCACTTTTGTTGGGGTTGGGAAATACCGAAACCAGATTACAGAAAATGAAGTCAGGGAATTGTGTACCAACTATTTTGATACTTATCGTATCCAAGGTAATACTAGGTGCCGTGAACAAACCATCAAGCAACTCCATTTCTGGTCTGGTGATTGGCCCTCGCACATGCACAATGCCCTAAAAGGGCTCTCTGTGGAACTTCTTCAGACCAAGGGCAATCTTCAGGAAACCAATATAAAGAAGGGTTTGGAACTGGCCCGAACTTATCGTGAAAACTATTATGCATAAAGGGAAGGGAACCTTTTTCAATAAATCCATACGATTTCTCGGGCTGTTTCTAACTGATCCACCCACGGGCATTTCCATAGCTGCCCACAAGATTGGTGAGCACATCCTGAATGTCCAAAAGAAGGCGGCATTGCTGGGGGACAGAAAAATGGCGAAGCAACCTGCGGAAGTAATATTGAATCATTTGTTGCATCAGGGATTTATCCAACCTGATATGCAAAACAATTATACCTGTCCCATACCATCGCTTTGAACCTGGTGCTTGAAGCAAGCCGGAATGATCGACCCTTTTGAAATCGCTGGAAAAACCATTCCAGCCTCAACTGATCCAGCAACAGGCTGAAAGAATTCCAATCCTCCACAATTCAACAACCAAAGGTGTGTATTGGGATATTAGTCTTAATTCACATTTTTCTTGATTTTGCTTCAGGTCTGACTGGTAGAGAATGATAGTAAACCATGGTTAATGCGATATATGCCATTACCCTCGATTATATGGGCTCATAACATCAAAATAATCTAGACCGAATAATTTTATAATGAAGTAACCTCAGTTGAAAAAAATTCCAAATGTTACTATTTCCTTTCAAGCATCCAGAATTGTTTGATAAACTGAATTGGTTATTGGATATTTCAGGAATTGTATCCCTTTTAAAGGTCTGAATTGTTTGGAGAGGATAATTAAATGATCAAGTTTTCATTGTCCTGTGAGAATAGCCACATTTTTGAAAGCTGGTTCGAATCCAACAACGCTTTCGATACATTGTATTCCAAGGGGTTGCTGACATGCCCAATCTGCAACTCGACACAGGTCGGCAAAAATATCATGTCACCCAATATTGTTGGCAAGCTCAATCCCTCCAAAGAAGAAAGCAAGCCACAAGAAAATGACGAGAAAATCGACCTTCAAAAGCCTCTTTCAAAATATGAGGAAGCCCTCCAGACTCTTAAACAGGAAGTGGAAAAGAATTCCGAGTATGTGGGCAAGGATTTCGTTGATCAAGCACGAATGATGTTCCAGAGCGAAACCAAAAAACGGTCAATTCACGGCGAAGCTTCCATCAAGGAGGCCAAGGAACTTGTGGAAGAAGGCGTTCCAGTAATGCCACTTCCGTGGCCTTCTATAACCAACACCAATTAAACTTTCAGATTTTTCCAAACAACTTGGTTGTTTGGTAATTTCACTTACCCTTTCATCAACAAAGATTGATTTGCTTACAACAACCAGCAAGATTTTTGACAAACAACAATGAATATTAATCCAGTAGATCGATTTGTATATGCCCATTGGCTGAAATTCCGGGGATAGGCTGTGGCCAGAATTGTAATGAAATTTGGTGGTACCTCCGTTGCTGATATTGAGCGTATGCGTATTGCGGCTTTCTACATCAAGGAAGAAGTTGACAAAGGCAATGAGGTCATCGTTATTGTTTCAGCCATGGCAGGAGAAACCAACAAGTTGGTGGAAACCGTCAACTCTGCATCCTCATTTTTTGATGCCAGGGAATATGATGCTGTGGTTTCTTCAGGTGAAAATGTAACCTCGGGAATCATGGCCCTGATTTTGCAAGACATGAACATTCCAGCCCGTAGCTGGCAAGGGTGGCAAGTACCGATCACAACATCGTCCACTCATAGTTCGGCCCGTATCAAGGATATTTGTACGCAAAACGTGAGAGCCAAGTTTGACGAAGGGCTCAAAGTCGCTGTGGTGGCCGGATTCCAGGGTATGAGTGAAGAAAACCGAATTACCACTTTGGGACGGGGTGGTTCCGACCTGACGGCTGTTGCTTTTGCCGCCAAATTTGACTGTGAGCGATGTGATATATTCACTGATGTCGATGGAGTTTATACTGCTGATCCCAGAATTGTATTCAAAGCGAGAAAACTTAACAGGATTTCCTACGATGAGATGCTGGAGCTGGCATCTCTAGGGGCCAAGGTCTTGCAGACCAGATCGGTTCAAATGGCAATGGCACATCAAGTACCGGTTTATGTACGATCCAGTTTTACGGGAAAGCCAGGAACTTTGGTCTGTAGTGAGGACGAGAAAATGGAAAACAGAACAATTTCAGGAATTGCCCATTCACGGGATGAAGCAAAAATATCAATAATATCGGTTGCCGATCGCCCGGGCATAGCCGCAACGATATTTGGTGCCTTGTCAGATCATGGTGTAATCGTGGACATGATTGTCCAGAATATCTCTGAAAGTGGTCGAACGGATATTACTTTTTCCTGTCCCTTGGAACAATCAGCTCTGGCTGAAAAAGCCTTGTTGGAGGCCAAGGAAAAGAATCTGGTGAATTTTCATGAGATCTTGCAGGATCTGGAAGTTTGCAAGGTTTCTGTCGTGGGTATAGGCATGCGTTCACAATCGGGTGTTGCAGCCAAAATGTTCTCCATTTTGGCCAATGAAGGAATAAATATCAAGATCATTTCGACTTCCGAGATAAAAATATCAGTCCTGGTGGAACGCAAATACATGGAACTGGCCGTTCAGGCCCTTCATGATAAATTCGAACTTCATATCAATAGAATATCATCGGAACAATGAACGACCAAGCGTTAGAAATATCTTCCCAGGAACTGCTGATCAGTCTAAATGACGCTTTAGCCAGCCAGGGAGACGGTCAGGAACGATTAAACCAGATTGCTGAAATCGTTGCTGATTCCATGGGTGTGGATGTATGCTCGATATACCTCCACAGAGATCCCAAAACCCTTGAACTCTGTGCTACCAAGGGCCTGAATCCTGAAGCCGTACATGTAACCCGTTTAAGGGTCAATGAGGGTCTTGTTGGTAAGGTTTCCAGACTTTCGGAACCGGTGAATGCTGCTGATGCCCCATCAGAAAAGGGGTTCCGCTACATGGCAGAAACCGGGGAAGAACGATATTCCTCGTTTTTGGGGGTGCCTATCCAAAGGTTGGGCCAAATGCTTGGTGTTCTGGTTGTACAAACCAAAGAATCCAGAAGTTTCCTCAATAGTGAAGTCAACACCCTTGCTGTTGTTGCCACGGTTTTGGCGGAAATGAGGGAAACAGGCATAATCACCGGTGAGGGAAAGGCGCTTTCTGCCCTTCATACCCAACCGGTAACATATAATGGACTGGTTGCACATGATGGCTTTGCCGAAGGTCGAGTGCTTTTGCATGAACCCAGGGTGGTCATCACGAATCCCGTATCAGCCAACCCAAAAAAGGAATTGGCTCGACTGAAAAATGCGATTGCTGAACTTAGGGGTACCGTCGATTACCTGCTGGAATCACAAATGCAACATACCCTTTCCATTGAGCAAAGGGAAATTCTGGAAACCTACAGGATGTTCGCAAATTCATCCGGATGGTTGACCAGAATGGAAGGCAACATTGCTACCGGTTTGTCGGCCGAGGCCTCGGTTGAAAAAGAGCAATCGGAAGCCCGAGCCCGCATGGAGAAATCACCTGATCCCTATCTCAGGGATCGGTTTCATGATCTTGATGACCTCTTCAATCGCCTCCTCAGGATTCTGACCGGTCAGGGAAGAAGCATCAAGGATGAAATGCCGGATAGCCCTATCCTGATTGCCAGAAACATAGGCCCCGGCGAGCTTCTTGAATATGGTAAAAACCTAAGGGGAATAGTACTGGAAGAAGGTTCGGTCGGTTCACATGCAACCATTGTCGCAAGGGCCATGGCCATTCCGCTGATCATTCATGTCAAGGGCATAACAACCGAGGCATTGAATGACGATGTCATTTTCATTGATAGTGAAAATAAATCCGTTCATCTGAGACCTGATGATGTCGTGGCTTCGGCAATCCATAACAGGATTGAAATGGCCGAATCTGTCAAGGCGACTTATGCCAAAATCAGGAACCTGCCTGCCCTTACCAGGGATGGTAAAAATATCGGACTTTACATCAATGCCGGATTGATGGCCGAGCTTCCGAATCTGGAACGTTCTGGAGCAGAAGGTGTTGGACTATTCAGGACTGAATTGAGATTTCTAAATTCGAACAATATCCCGACCAGGGAAGAGTTGGCCAAACAATACTCCCAGGTACTGGACTCAGCTGGAGGCAAAAGGGTCATTTTTCGAACGGTTGACATAGGTTCGGACAAGATGGTACCCTACATGAACAGGGAAGAGGAACCAAACCCGGCAATGGGTTGGCGGGCCATCAGAATTTCACTTGACAAACCCGGATTTTTGCGAATGCAATGCCAGGCATTGTTCAATGGGGCAAAGGGGCGTCCTTTGAGCATAATGTTCCCCATGGTTACAAGTTATGACGAATTCACCCAAGCCAAGCACATCTGTTTGAAACAATTGGAGAGATTCAAAAAATTGGGTAAGGTAATCCCCGAGAGTTTTGAAATCGGTGCAATGCTGGAAACGCCTTCTCTTGCTTTTGCACCGGATGATTTCTATAAATCAACTGATTTCATTTCCATCGGTGGCAATGACCTTAAGCAGTTTTTCTTCGCAGCAGACAGGCAAAATGAAAGGGTTCGCGGTCGATACCATTCCTTGCATTTGAGTTATCTTTATTTCATAGAATTCATTTGCAACCGCTGCAAGGCGAACAAAACCAAAGTCAGTTATTGTGGTGAGGATGCAGGGAACCCTGAAATTGCCATTTGCCTTGCTGCCATGGGGGTTGCATCCTTCTCAATAAGATCTGCCAGCCTGGGTCGGGTAAAGCATTACCTCAGGCAGGTGGATTTGGAAAAAATAAAAGGGTTGATTGATAGAGCAAGAAGCGAAGGTAAAACCACTTTCAAGGATGACATCAAGCAGTTTATGGACAGGTGTGAAAGTTCAGTTACATGATAATTGGTTGATTAACAATCCTTTGCGGATGGTATTCTTACCCTCCCTTTTAGCAACTCCCTTGTGCCTTCAGTTAGCTCAAGACACAATATCCTGCTTGGATCGGTTGGTGGTGGAAACTCAACGGTTTTAATTACCGAAAAGCCAAATTTGGAATAATACGGTTCGTCTCCAACAAGCAGTATTGCTTCCCAATCCATTTCTCTGGCTTTGGATATCCCCTCACTGATAAGGTATGAGCCAATACCTTCTCCCTGATGCGTATGATGAACTGCTATTGGGCCCAATAGAAGAACCTTAAATTCATTTTGCCCAACCCTGACTGGCCAGAATCTAATGGATCCTACTATCAAACCATGTTCTTCTCTGGCAACCATCGATAATGCTTCAATAGGCTGATTCCCAATCCTCAACTGGTAGGATGAAAGATTGGTTCGGCCCAAACCAAATGCATTATCAAGCAATACTTCAATTTCGGTATAATCTTCAGACCTTTCTTTTTCGAACCTCAAAATTCCAATCCTCTTGATACAAACAACAGAATGTTGCTATTCAGGTGTTTTAAACCGATTGTCATAAAATACATTTTACATTTCAAAGCGTCGGTTCCCAAATGGCAATGATCCATGTTCATGCCTGAATTTTGCTAGTAATAATAACTTGGGTGGAATGGTTCTTTTGTTATGGCATTCCCAAATGTACAAATTAGCATCCCAGATCCCTCTGATGTACCATATCCACCTACCACCATTGTGATCCCCCGTTCCCGAATCGAACTAATTGACTAATGCGTCCCTGAAGGTTGGTTGACCTACCAATGTAGAGTATATCTGTTGGTAATCCATTTAGGAAAATAGACTTTTTTTCAAAGAGTTGGTTAAAATCCTCCATCTGGTCAATTTCAGCTATGGGTTCAATTTCACTGCCAGTCCGGTTTACCAAACCAATTGCATAAATCCCTGCAGTTTCTGGGATATCAAATGAATGCATATCAATAAATCCATCAGTAAATTAGTTTCCTGTTGAATATAATCTTCTAAACATATATATAATATACCCCGCTATCACGGGGAACTTTGTCGATTAGAATCTTCTAAACGGTTCATCCCTAAAATCAAAGGGAAATATGAGAATTTATAGTATAACAAAAAAGAAATTATTTTCAATAAAAACTGCTACACGCTACACAATTGCTTGTATAATTGAGGGAAATAAAATCTTTTTCTACCGAATCCACATTTAAGTTTGAACTGAACTCACATTGAAAAATTCTGAATACATAATAATCCATTCCAATGAATGGAAAGGTAAATCAAATGGCCATCCAGCCATTTGGCATATGCTCGATGTAGCTGCATGTGCTGAAATAATAATGGGAACTCATAATTTTTTTCAACCTCTCTCTACTGCCCAAAAAAAAGCTTTGTTGATTCTGATAGCACTTCATGACATTGGAAAAATTTCTCTTGAATTTCAAAAAGTTATAAATGGTGGAAAAGGACGTTATAGACATTGGCAACTTTCAGATACCTTTTTAGTAAATTTCTTGGATGAAATTCTTTCACAGTCTTTGAATAATGTCCCCACTGTAATGCGTGAGTTTTATGCTGCTGTTTCTGGACACCATGGTGGTCCCCCTCAAAGTTCAAACAATCCGAGAGAAATAAGAAAAAGACAAAAAGCTATTGGACCGGATGCAATTGCTTTCTCGAAAAAGTGGGTTTATACCCTTTTGGATTTGTTTCCGAATGCTTCATTAGAAGGGATAGATCAATGGGGCGCTAGAAAAATATCTTGGAATTTATCCGGTCTTGTAGTTGCCTCAGATTGGGTAGGTTCTAATGAGGAATGGTTCGAGGGTTTTCTGAACCCAATTTCTCCAATGGAGTATCTTAAGCATGCAAGAAAAATAGCAAAATTCGCTGTTGAAAAAGCTCGCTTAGAACCGACTTCAATTAACGAAAAATTCAATGGTATGGCCCTAACTGGGTTCAATAATCTTCGTCCTATGCAGAAAATCGTAGAGGAAGTGGAATTACCAAAAGAACCCTTTTTAGGGATAATTGAAGATATCACTGGTGCTGGGAAAACTGAGGCTGCACTAATACTTGCATATCGAATGATGTTATCTGGTTTTGGAAATGGTTTGTTTTTTGCCCTTCCCACAACTGCCACTTCAAATTCCATGTTTGATAGAATGGCAAAAATAGCTCCAAATTTGTTTACCTCTAGCCCTACTCTAACCTTGTCACATAGCAAATCGATTAACCATGAAGGATTTAAATCTATAATTGGAAAGAATAGTGATAATACAGCTGAAGCCAATTGTTCTAAATGGTTGGCAGATGACCGCCGGAGGTCTTTACTTGCAGATGTAGGAGTTGGAACGATTGACCAAGCACTACTGGGAATTTTACCAACTAGGTTTGCAACCCTAAGGATATTTGGGGTTTCAAAGGGAATTCTAATCGTTGATGAAGCACATTCTTATGATCCATATACGCAACAACAATTGGAAACACTTTTAACAATGCATGCTTTGAATGGTGGTTCGGCTATACTAATGACTGCTACTTTACCTGTCGGGGTTCGAGAAAAGTTTGTGAATGCTTACTGCCAGGGAAAAGAATTTTCTCCTCCTACCCTGCACCATGACCATTTTCCTGGTTTTACCATGGTGACTTCAGTAGTTACTTCCCATGAGGTACCCTCAATACCTAAGACAAACAGAACTATAAACATTAACCGAAAATCTAATCCCCAAGGTGTGAACAAAATATTAATTGACGGGTATAATTCAGGTGCAGCCTGTGTTTGGATACGTAATTCTGTCGATGAAGCAATTACATCAGCAAATGAGCTAAATTCCCTTGGTGTTAAGACAATATTGCTTCATGCAAGATTTACCACAGGTGACAGGATAACACTGGAAAATGATCTGGTTGCTAGATTTGGTAAGAACGGGCGTAATAGATCGGAAAAAATTCTTGTTGCTACTCAAGTTATTGAATCTTCAATGGATCTGGATTTTGACGTTATGGTTTCTGACCTTGCTCCAATCGGTTCGTTAATCCAAAGATCTGGAAGACTATGGAGGCATATGGATATTAGGCCTAAAGTAAATCGCCCAGTTCCAGGTCCAACCTTAAATGTGTTGTCACCCGATCCTGGTGAAGTTAAAGATGAAAACTGGTTAAAGAACGTAATTGGAGTAGGTGCTTGGGTATATCAAATTGGAGATCAATGGCTTACTGCTAAATGTATATTTGATCAAGGGGAAATTAGAATTCCGCATGATTTAAGAACATTAATTGCTTTTGTTCATGGAGAAAATACTCAAGATTTACCTGAAATATTCATGAATAAGCATTATGATAATTTAGGGAGAAACTTAGCTCATCGGGGAAGAGCAATCAATAATGTAGTTGATGTCTTTGATGGATATCTTTTGGGAACAAAAGACAATGTATGGAGTGATGAGAAATACCCTACCAGATTAGGTGATGAAACAAAAACCTTGATATTATCACGATGGTGTGGAAATCGTTTGGTTCCTTGGAATGAAGTAGATGAAGAATCAAGATCTTGGTCTCTTTCCGAGGTGGGGGTATCAATAAATCGATTAAAGTATTTTGAGATCAAATTACCTGACCAAGATATACCAGAAATTCAATCAGTTAAAGAAAAATGGTCCAAAGGTAAAAGAGACCACCAAATTTTATGTCCGATTGATAAAGATGGAATCATTTGTGAGGGATTAAAGTATGACAAAAAATATGGGTTGCAGTTTGTCAAATAAATAATAGTTTTCAAACTGTCTTACTGAATTTGAATTTTCTTACGATAAATTTCCCAAACGTTAGTCCGAATCTCAAAAAATCCACATGAATTAATTAGTAATTTAATGCCCTTGAATTTAATCACAGATGAATGGATTCCTGTATTCAAAGATGGAGAAAGGGTTCTCATTCGGCCCTATCAGATCGCTGAAAATAATGTTGAGCGACTGGCTTGGTTTCGACCGGACTTTAATCTTGCTTGTATGGAATTACTAATCGGAATGATATTTCTTGCTGATCCACCAAACGACGATTCGGATTTGATCGAACGATATCATAATCCAAATGCGGATCGTTTGAAGAAAGCTTTAGAACCGTTTGAATCTCATTTTGAATTGATGGGTAACGGTACAAGATTCTTACAGGACTTAGAAAATTTCGAAGTGAATCAAACAAAACATAAGTCGGTTGATATGTTGTTCATAGATTCAGCTGGCGAACAAACAGAAAAACATAATTCAGATCTTATTGTGCATAGAGATCGTTATAAATCGCTTTCGTTACCAGAAGCAGCTATGGCATTGTATACCTTGCAGGCTTTTGCACCCGCTGGTGGTTCTGGTAACAGGACATCGATGCGTGGAGGAGGCCCCTTGGTTTCCTTGATTCAGCCATTAGATTGTGAATCCTCACATCTTTGGAGAACAATTTGGCTGAATGTTCCTGCAGGCAAACCACTTTCTCCAGATCAAGCAAGCGAGGCTTTACCTTGGTTAAGAAAGACTAGAACATCGGAAAACAATAAAGCCGTAATTTTGGATCAATCCCACAAGGGTGAGATGTTTTTTGGTATGCCACGCCGTTTGAGATTAATTGAAAAGGAAGGAAGAATAGTTGGGGTAGTCCAGAAAAACTATGGTACAAACTATTCAAACTGGATACACTTCCTATCGCCATATTATCGAAACAAACCGGAAGAAGAATTTTTACCAGTTCATCCAAAGCCAGGAAAAATAAGCTATCAGAACTGGTTGGGTTTGATAATGGAACATAGAAACAATGATAAGAAAAAGCGGGTTGCTGGTACTGTAAGAAGGTTTAACAATATTGCTTTTGGAATTCGCCCTAAAGGGGAGTTGCTTTTGGGAGGGTGGGCCATGAGCAATATGACCCCCTTGGATTTTAATATTGGTTTTTACCCATCTTGGAAAACTGAAAAAGAAGAGGAGGATAGAATTGCAAAATTAATTGAGGCAGCAGAAAAATCTGTTTCGGGATTAATTAAGGCACTCAAAGATTCATTCCGGGCCAGGAAAAAGAATAATGCCACACCATCTTTACGTGGTGAAAGTTCTCTTGCCATAAGAGAAAATTTTTATTTTGAAACCGAGATTACCTTTAAATATATGGTTCAAGCATTGGTTGATAAGTCAGATTCGGATGACAATGTTGAAAAGAATTGGTTGGATTATCTTCGAAAAGTAGCTCTTGGCAAATTTGATAAATTGACTACCCCTGTTTTTTCTGAGTTGGCAATTTCTGATATTGAGAAAATCATTGAGGCCCGAACAAGATTGTTTTCACTCCATTCGAAAAACAAAGCAATAAGTGAGATTTTGGATCTTAATGATTCTGATTAATGGAGTTAATGAATTGGAAAAAAAATCACATAGCATCGGTATTGTCTGTACAAAATGGTGGAAAGATAGCCTTAGAAGCGATGATGGTTCTTCAAGAAAAGCGTGTGCCCGATTAAGACGTTGTACTACACCAATTGAAGCCGCCCTTGTTGAAGAGGTGCACGACCTTAAGTTTAGGTTGGAACAAGAAGGGGTTAAAAAAATTAATTCCGATACTCTGGCACTGGTTGCCATTTGTTTATCTCATGTGAAAGGAATTAGTGGTAAAAAGCTAGCAGAGTTATTTGGAAATCGTGAGATTAAAGACGGTCCAAGAGTACTTTCAGAACTTAGGTTTCAATCATTAATTAAAATTAGAAGTAAGGTGGAACTAATTAGACCAATTCGTAGGGCAATTTCTTTGGTACATAATAAGAATAAGCCCATTAATGTTTATGCATTGTCTGAAGATGTGTTCTGGTGGAACGAAAAAGTAAGACATGATTGGTGTTTTCAGTATTTTGGAGCATCCAGTCAATTGAAATCAAAAAGCAAAAAGGAGCATTCCCTATGACACAATTTATTCAATTACATTATTTGACCACTTACCCCCCTTCAAATCCAAACAGAGATGATCAGGGTCACCCCAAAACTGCTGTTTATGGCGGGGTACCAAGATTACGTATTTCTTCACAATCATTGAAACGTGCAGTTAGGTTTTCTGATGTGATGAGAACTTCACTTGAGGGTAATTTGGGTGATAGAACACGCAAAGTTGGTGATTTGATAATTGAACATCTCAAGCAACTCGGCTCTGATAATGATCAAGCTTTCAAGATCGCTGAAAAAGTATCTGAAGTCTTTGGTAAGATTGATGAAAAGGCCAAAAAAGATGAGAAGAAAGGCAAGAAGATAAGGATTCGCCAACTAGCGTTTATTTCACCCGAAGAGAAGAAGGTTTGTTTTGAAATGGCCAAGAAGATTTATCAGGGTGATGAAGAGATTAATAATTTAGATAGTAAAATATTAAGAAAAGCTGATGGTGCTATTGATATTGCCATGTTTGGAAGAATGCTGGCTGATCAACCAGAATATAATCGGGATTCATCAGTTCAGGTGTCCCATGCCATTACTACTCACAAAGCAATAGTTGAAGACGATTATTTTACTGCTGCTGACGATTTAAAACTTCCATCAGAAGGGGATGATATGGGTGCTGGTTTCGTTAGTGAATCGGGGTTCGGTTCTGGTGTGTTTTATTTGTACGCCTGTATAAATTATGATTTGCTTGTTTCAAACCTAGATGGAGATAAAGAACTTGCATCAAAGGCAATTTCTGCTCTTATAGAAGCACTTGCAGTTTCAACCCCCTCAGGAAAGCGAAACAGTTATAGTCACCATACTCTTGCAAGCTACATTAGGGCTGAAATTGGAAAAGCTCAACCAAGAAGCCTTACTTCTGCTTTTCTTCATCCTGTGAAGGGAGAGAACTTGATGCTCCATTCCATTACTAAATTGGAAGAACAATCAGAAAAATTTGATAAATGTTATGGGAAATTAGTTGATTCATATCAAACCATGGATGTTGAAAAAGGAACTGGCAGCATCAAGGAAATTAAATCCTTTGTGACAAAGCAATTAAAAAATGGATAAATTTCTAGTCTTTTGTCTCTGTGCTTCGATGGGTTCCTTCGGGGGGTATTCCGGGCACGAAAGAAGAAATTCGGGAAACATGCCCTATAGATCTGCGATTTTAGGGTTAATTGGAGCAGCATTAGGTATAAAAAGATCTGATTCCAAAGGACAAATATCTTTGTTGAAATATGGAATTGCATCCAGACCACTGGCCGAAACTAGTTTTCTTAGGGACTTCCATACAGTTCAATCAATCAATTCAACTATTAAAAGGCCAAATTCTCGAAAGAGCGCCTTTTTGGCAGCGTCAGGGAAAAATATAAAAACTACAATTACCAAACGAGATTATCGTACAGATATAGCTGTAGCAATTTCTGTTTGGAACCAAGGTGGTAATTGGTCGTTGGAGGATATCACTGAAGCATTAAAATTTCCAAAATTCTTACTTTATGTTGGTAGAAAATCATGTCCTTTGTCAGCACCCCTTAACCCCAAAATTGTAAGTGCAAATAATCCAATAGATTCCTTATCGACTGTCTACCGAACAGACACCATTAATGAAGAAAGACTTTCTTCGGGACCAATAATTACTGATCCTTTTCCAGAAGGAGAACCAGATCTAACGGAATTTATTCCTTCTGAACCAATTGATCGTGTCCGATGGCACTTTGAGCAAAAGGAACAATGGCGTTTCTTTGAAGGGGCTGATAAATGAACCTTTACCTAACAAGAGCCTACTTAAATAAAACTGCCCCAGTTTCAGCAATAAATTCATTACTAAACCCTGAAGACCCAAATAGGAAATTAGATGCACACCACAAATTGATATGGACACTTTTCCCCGGTAAAGACAAACCGAGGGATTTTCTTTGGCGATCTGAAAAAAGCAATTGTTTTTATATTTTATCGAATAGGATTCCCAAGAATACAGGTTTGTTTGATAGCATAGGTTTTTCCACAAAGGAATTTACTCCAAACCTGAATGTTGGAGACAAATTGAAATTTATTTTACGAGCTAATGCAACAAAAGACAAACCACAATCCCTTGGAGAAGGAGTTTCCAAAAAGAGCCAAAGAGTCGATCTAGTAATGGATAAGCTTATTCGTATTCCGGGGCAAAACAGTCTGGTTGATGGAGAAAAAAGTGAAAGAGCAAACAAGCGTTTTGAAATAGCCTCGGAAGTGGCCAAGGATTGGATTCATAAAAAAGGAAAAAATTCAGGCTTTTCTCCTGTTTCAGAATCTATATTATGTAATGATTATTCTGTAAGGCAATTTGCCAGAGGCAAACTAAATAAGGTTACTTTTGGAATTCTGGATATTTCAGGAATCATAACCATTTCAGACCCAAAGCTATTTCTAGAATCTTTAGGTAAAGGATTTGGTCGCGCGAAAGCTTATGGTTGTGGCTTGATGTTAGTTAGGCGAGCATAATTGAATTTTCCGGGAGCATATCCACCTAAACCTATTCCATTAAAGGAACGAGCTTCACTCGTTTTTATTGAACGTGCCAGGGTAGATGTTAAGGATGGCGCCTTTGTAGCTATTGATGCCAATGGAAATAGAACTCACGTTCCTGTCGGAGGGGTTGCTTGCTTGATGTTGGAGCCAGGTGCAAGAATTTCTCATGCTGCGGTTTCACTTGCTGGAAGAGTCGGAACTTTAGTTGTATGGATTGGTGAAGCTGGCGTTCGAATGTATTCGGCAGGTCAACCAGGTGGAGCTAGATCAGACAAATTGCTTTGGCAAGTTTCTTTAGCCTTAGATCCCGTTGCACGATTGAGAGTTGTGAAGGAAATGTATCGATTGAGATTTGATGAATCAGCTCCATCAAAACGATCTATTGAACAATTACGTGGGATTGAAGGGGCTCGTGTTCGAGAAAGTTATAAACTTCTTGCGAAACACTTTGGAGTGAAATGGAAAAGCAGAAAATACAACCCCAACGAATGGGACTCAGGAGATTTACCAAATCGCTGCTTGTCATCTGCTACAGCATGTTTATACGGGTTGACTGAAGCAGCGGTACTTGCAGCTGGTTATGCACCTGCAATTGGATTTTTGCACTCAGGAAGACCACTTTCATTTGTGTATGATATTGCTGACATTTGGAAAATGAAAACCGTTGTACCTGAAGCCTTTAGAATTGCTGGATTAGCTGAAAAGAAAAAGTTGGATAAGCCTGTAGAACAAGCCGTAAGACTTGCCTGTAGGAATAGTTTTAGAAAATCGGGGTTGTTATCAAAAATAATACCTCAAATTGAGGATATTCTTATGGCAGGTAATCTGCCACTTCCTGAAGCACCAACCGAAGCTCAAAAACCCGTTTTTGAAACTGAAAATGAGGAAATGGATGCTGGTCATCGTGGTTAATAATGCCCCGCCAAGATTACGGGGACGTCTTGCAGTTTGGTTATTGGAAATTCGTGCAGGAGTTTATGTTGGCAGTTACTCAAATAAAGTTAGGAAGCGTATTTGGAGCGATGTTGAGAAACTTATTGGAGATGGAGATGCTGTAATGTCTTGGAACATTCCTTCCGATCAAGGTTTTGACTTTGAAACTATTGGTACCAATCGTCGTATGCCAGTAGAATTTGATGGTTATAAACTTGTACAATTTTCTTCGATTGATTAGAAAAATAATGATTACATTCAATGTAGAGAAATCCCATAATTTATTGGTAATAAATTTTCTATAATTTTTTTTCTTGAATTTTCGGAAGTTACAGGAAGTATGTTCCCCGTATATACGGGGATGAACCAGAAATTAACCGCGAACCGCACAGGCACCGTCCATGTTCCCCGTATATACGGGGATGAACCGCAACCGCACTCGTCCAGCTCCGGACTCCCCCCATGTTCCCCGTATATACGGGGATGAACCGACTTTGGCAATCCTGGAGCAACTGAAGAACAGATGTTCCCCGTATATACGGGGATGAACCGAATTTCAGCCGCAGGAACATCAGGAGTATCTTATGTTCCCCGTATATACGGGGATGAACCGGATATTGACGCCTGGTTGGAACGCCATGATGCATGTTCCCCGTATATACGGGGATGAACCGTATACTGAGGCGGGTAGGGTTAGACAAATATCATGTTCCCCGTATATACGGGGATGAACCGCACTAGGGAATAGATGACTTGAAGTTGACATAATGTTCCCCGTATATACGGGGATGAACCGTCGTTTAAAACAACCCTGTTTCCATCTGGAGTATGTTCCCCGTATATACGGGGATGAACCGTTGACCAGGTAAAAGGCCAGGATAAAATTGAAATGTTCCCCGTATATACGGGGATGAACCGCACTAGGGAATAGATGACTTGAAGTTGACATAATGTTCCCCGTATATACGGGGATGAACCGGCCTTAAATGCGGACGTGGACGCCGAGAGTGAATGTTCCCCGTATATACGGGGATGAACCGGACGGCTATGTTTTAGGGTTGCAAACGATGGAATGTTCCCCGTATATACGGGGATGAACCCTCCCGAGGGAAACAATAACAAAACTCGATGCAATGTTCCCCGTATATACGGGGATGAACCGGCCAATAGATTAGGCGCCGCACCGCCCCAGTCATGTTCCCCGTATATACGGGGATGAACCGGTCGCAGGATTCCGGATTTGAAAAGGTTTATGATGTTCCCCGTATATACGGGGATGAACCGACATATGAAAATCCGATTGGATCGGTCAAGAAATGTTCCCCGTATATACGGGGATGAACCGGGGGAACATTGCCCATCGGTGCCGGCGATCGTATGTTCCCCGTATATACGGGGATGAACCGGGGGAACATTGCCCATCGGTGCCGGCGATCGTATGTTCCCCGTATATACGGGGATGAACCGACTTATGCGCAATTCAGGAGAACAGCGAAAAAATGTTCCCCGTATATACGGGGATGAACCGGAAAAAATGACAAATCAAATCGATCCATTCGAATGTTCCCCGTATATACGGGGATGAACCGCAGTGCAGATGGGTGATTCTTGATGCCGCGGAATGTTCCCCGTATATACGGGGATGAACCGGGTTTAAACTGGTCTGCTACCGGGATGTGAGGATGTTCCCCGTATATACGGGGATGAACCGGCAATTTTATAGTGGAACTTGACGCCGATGGTATGTTCCCCGTATATACGGGGATGAACCGAAAAGAAAGGGCAAGGGGAAATACAAATACTCATGTTCCCCGTATATACGGGGATGAACCGTAGAATTGGAACAAATAAGCATATTTTGGGGTATGTTCCCCGTATATACGGGGATGAACCGTAATCCCTATTCCACATAGCCCTACGAAAAGTATGTTCCCCGTATATACGGGGATGAACCGCAAAGTATTAGAAGTCGCAAACCAACCGCTATATGTTCCCCGTATATACGGGGATGAACCGTCAAACTTAATATCAAACTGCTTAACATTGTAATGTTCCCCGTATATACGGGGATGAACCGGCATGCCTTGCATACAATGCCCCGCGGGCAGGATGTTCCCCGTATATACGGGGATGAACCGCCTTGTTGTGATTTGACCGATCTTTTTTAAGAATGTTCCCCGTATATACGGGGATGAACCGGATTTACAATCAAATATAAACGCAGTTGATTAATGTTCCCCGTATATACGGGGATGAACCGCCCCTAATTTATCAATTTATATAACCTTAATCATGTTCCCCGTATATACGGGGATGAACCGTTACTATGGTGGGTTTGCACCTGGGACTAATCATGTTCCCCGTATATACGGGGATGAACCGTCCACTGGGTGATGGTTTTTTTCCATCGATACATGTTCCCCGTATATACGGGGATGAACCGCAATGGAAAGGGATTTGTGGCAAAAGGGCATAATGTTCCCCGTATATACGGGGATGAACCGTATGGAAATATTTGAAATGTTTACCGTTGGTGATGTTCCCCGTATATACGGGGATGAACCGCCCCCGGCCCTTAGCTCGACCTCCGTGTTGGGATGTTCCCCGTATATACGGGGATGAACCGCCTCGGAGGGGGACACCACATCCTCCTCCATTTCAACTGAATGATCGGGAATGCCAACACTTTCCGGTTTTGTAACCGACGGGGCGGCATTCCGGCTTTCGGCATTGGATGAATCGGCAACAATATTGTCACCCTTCCTTTCATTTTCCTGGGCGGCCCTGACTTCCCTGATGGCTGTTGCCAGGTCCCGGTGTTCGGGTTGAGTGACGGTATCGTGGGTGGCAACTGATTTTGGGACCTGACTGCCCTGATTTTCCTTGACCGGCTGCTCCATCACACCCGCCTGATCGGCAGAATTGTCAAGAACCAGTTCCCAGCGTGCCAGGACTGGACATAAGCATCAGGGCAAGAGTGATGGCCTATAGTCAAGAACTCGGATCATGTAAAATCAGGTGTTTGGGGGAACGTATAACCTTCCCCTGTGGAGGTCAAATATCTTCAAGTAGTCTCATGCCCAATAGAGATTCTCCCTTGTAATGGCATTGAGTTTCGTGACCTCCAACCTGGAGAAAAAAGGGGCTAGATAAACTAACCACAAACCAAAAAACCTCATCAAAAACCAGTATATGGAAATCCTATTTGACCCGTTCTTTCTACAATTCCGATTGTTGTATTCGTCCAAATTTTTATGTTTTGGATCCTCTTCCTCAAGTGGTAATTTGCTTACCGTCACTATTCGTTTTTATCTAAAATGACTAAAATCCATTAAGTTTTTATTCCCTGTGTATCAAAAGCAAATCAAAATTCCATGGCTTGTGCTCCAATATGAAAAAAGTGTATGGATTTTATGGTAAAATAATTTAATTGAGGTGCCCTAAATCCTGTTGTGGTATCAAAAGCAAAGCATTCAAAAAAGGTGTCATTATGAATAAACCGATTATAGGAGTTATCGGTGGGTCCGGTCTTTATGAAATTGATATTCTGGAAAATCGGAAATGGATTGGAATTGATACTCCATGGGGAACTCCTTCGGATGAGATTCTGACTGGGGAAATCAACGGCATCGAATTTAAATTCCTGCCCCGCCATGGCAGGGGTCATGTTCATTCACCCACAAGTGTTCCCTACCGGTCAAATATTGATGCCTTGAAGCAATTGGGAGTGACTGACATCATTTCCATATCGGCGTGTGGTTCTTTTCGTGAAGAAATGGAACCAGGGGATTTTGTCATCGTAGACCAATTTATCGACCGGACTGTCAACAGGGAAAAATCATTTTTTGGTCCAGGTTGTGTTGCACATGTCTCAATGGCTTACCCGGTTTGTCAGAGACTGGCCTCAATCTGCCAGAAGGCTTCTGAATCGATAGGTGTAAAGACACATCCCAAGGGAACCTATCTTGCCATGGAAGGACCACAATTCTCGACCTTGAGTGAATCCAGATTATACAGGGATGTTTGGCATTGTGACGTCATTGGCATGACCAACATGCCTGAAGCAAAATTGGCACGGGAAGCAGAAATTTGCTACGCAACCATCGCCATGGTTACCGATTATGATTGCTGGCACCCAAGCCACGGTGAAATCGATATTGAGAAATTACTTGGGGTGCTGAAAAAAAACACCCAGATGGCAAGTGAATTGATTCTGAAAATTCCGGAATTGGTTGGCGTGGAGCGCGCGCCATGCCCATTTGGTTGCGACAGGGTCCTTGATTATTCCATCCTCACTCCACCGGCAATGAGGTCGAAAGAAGCAACTGACAGATTGGTCAATATCATTGGACGTGTTCAACCATCATCATCCAATTAACTGAATTCCCCTGATGTTACCAGGTCAATTGCGGTCATGTGTGGAAAATGGCATTGACTGAAAGGTCAAAGGGATTAATCATAATCCTGATTGCGGTAATCTCCTTTGTACCAGACAGCCTGTTTATTAAAATCATCCAGACTTCCACCTTCAATCTGACCTTTTGGCGTTCGTTCCTCGCAGGTTCTTGCATAATCCTTGTTTTGACAGTGATCCAGCGGGACAACCCAATAAAGGAGGTTGCCAAAGCAGGATGGGCTGGGTATGCCTATATCCTTCTTTTGGCGTTTTCATCCCTTTTGTTCGTCTATGCCATCAGAACCACATCTGTTGCAAATACCCTTTTCATAATCAGTACGTCTCCAATGTTTGCAGCAATTGCCAGCAGAATATTGCTGAAAGAACCCTTGAATAGTCGGCTGATATGGGCGATTGCTCTCTCAATGGTGGGTATTGGGCTGATTACCAGCGGTTCGCTTACGATCAGGACTGATGCCATCAAAGGTGATCTTGCTGCATTATTGGTAGCAATAATGATTGCAATCAAGCATACCGTGGCCCGTAAGGCCAAGGCATTTTCCATGGTTCCGGCAGCTGGTATGGCTCACCTGGTTCTGGCTTTATCATTATTCATCTTCACGGATGTCAGTTTTCTCAGTACAAGGGATATGATCTATGTTGTTATCCTGGGATCGCTTTTCATTCCGGTTGCCACCAGTCTCATGGCCTTGGGACCAAGGTATCTTCCAGCACCCGAAGTGGCTTTGATCATTTTATTGGAAGCAATACTGGCGCCGTTGCTGGTCTGGGCAGTACTGGGAGAGGAACCTACCAGACTTGCCATCGCAGGTGGGTCTTTGGTTATTGTGGTCCTGGCAGTTTATAACTACTATCAATTGAAGTATTTTAGTATGTAGGTTTTTTTTGCATTTGGACATGAGTTCAAATTAAATCAACGGGGATTTGAATGAAATCACATTACAGGGCCGTTGTCATTGGTGGAGGCGTAGTAGGCTGTTCGGTCCTCTACCATCTGGCAAAGTTTGGCTGGAAGGATGTTGCCATTCTGGAAAGATCAGTTCTTGCTGCCGGCTCCAGTTGGCATGCTGCCGGTGGATTTCATGCCTTGAATGCAGATCCGAACATTGCATCCCTGCAAGCCTATACCATCGATCTCCTTTCTACAATCGAAAGGGAATCCGGACAATCTGTCGGTATGCACATGACTGGCGGTTTGACATTGGCCGGAACCCAGGACAGGTGGGAATGGTTGCAAAGTGCATATAGAATATTCCAAACCATGGGAATTGAGGATGTGAGATTGGTTACTCCCGAGGAAGCAGTCTCACTCTGTCCCATCATGTCGGGTGAAGGCATTTTGGGTGGTCTTTGGGCTGATCGCGAAGGATATATTGATACGACAGGAACAGTCCAGGCCTATGCCAAGGCAGCAAAATTGCATGGTGCTGAAGTAATTGAAGGTAACAGAGTTCTTGAGTTGAACCCTGTTTCGGAAGGATGGCAGGTTGTTACCGAAAAGGGGACCACATCCTGTGAACATGTTGTCAATGCCGCAGGATTATGGGCCAAGCAAATTGGTAGAATGGCAGGGATAGAACTTCCTGTTTCTCCTTTGGCTCATCATTATCTGCTTACCGAAACCATTCCTGAAATTGCAGCATTGGACAGGGAATTGCCACTGGTGGTCGACCTGGAAGGTTTTACCTACATGCGACAGGATCAAAAGGGGATGCTTCTGGGGATTTACGAGATCAACCATGAGCACTGGATGATGGACGGTGCACCGTGGGACTATGGTATGGAACTTCTGGAGGAAAACCTTGATCGAATAGAACACGAGTTGGAATTGGGGTTTGAACGATACCCTGTTTTAAAAAATGCCGGTGTGAAAAACTGGGTTTGTGGCGCCTTCACTTTCTCCCCGGATGGTAATCCGTTGGTTGGTCCCATACGAGGAGTCAGGGGCTACTGGAGTGCTTGTGCCGTGATGGCCGGATTCCTGCAGGGAGGTGGAGTTGGCAAATCCCTTGCGGAATGGATAATACATGGTGAGCCCGAAGCAGATGTTTTCGGCATGGATATTGCCAGATATGGCAAATATGCAGAAAACAGGGAGTATATAAAGCAAACGACAGGACAGTTTTATACCCGCCGATTTGTCATGACCTATCCCAACGAGCAACTACCGGCAGGCAGGCCGCTCACCAAAACTCCTTCCTACAGTGGCATGACAGAAGCAGGAGCCAGATGGGGAGTAAGTTATGGGCTTGAAATTCCCCTCTATTTTGCCCCTCGTGATTTTGAGGAACTACCTACATTGAAGCGATCAAACGCCTATCCAATCATCGAGAAGGAATGTCATGCCGTTCGTGCCAATGCGGGATTGTTGGATATCAGCGGTTTTTCCAGGTTTGAAGTAACCGGAGCAAATGCCGAACAATGGCTTGATCGGATGATGGCTTCGAAATTACCTTCACCAGGGCGTGTCAAACTTGCACCGATGCTTTCACCGCAAGGTAAGTTGAAGGGGGATCTGACACTTTTCAACTGGGGAGATGGAACATGGTGGATAATGGGAAGTTATTACCTTCGTGCCTGGCATATGAGATGGTTTGACAATTATCTCGATGATGGTGTTTCAATCAGGGATGTTTCCGATGAAATTCTGGGATTTTCCGTTTCGGGTCCCAACACCAGAAAAATTGTTCAAAAAATCACCAGCAGTGACCTGTCCAATCAATCATTCCCGTTCATGTCCTGTCAGGAAATGGATTTGGGATTGATCAGGGCCAAGGTAGCCCGCATATCCGTTGCGGGTGAATTGGGGTTTGAAATCAATTGCCCGGTTGCCTCACACGAAACCTTGCGAAATACCTTGCTTGATGCAGGAAAACCTGAAGGCATGATGGAATATGGTTATAATGCACTCCTTTCCCTGAGGCTTGAGAAAAGTTTCGGGATTTGGAGTACCGAATTTACTCAAGCCTACACTCCCGGCATGACTGGCATGGACCAATGGATTGATTGGAGCAAGACAGAATTTATGGGACGGGGCAAGGCACTTGAGGAAAAAGATGCCCAATCACCGTCAATGGTCCTGGTTACCTTGGAGATTGATGCCCTTGATGCGGATGCAAGTGGATATGAACCTATTTGGAAGGACACTAAAAGAGTGGGATTCGTAACTTCTGGAGGATATGGACATACGGTCAATAAATCTTTGGCCATGGCATTGGTAAAACCTGAATTCTCCACTCTGGGAACAGAACTTGCCGTACATGTCGTTGGGATTGAACAACCTGCCAGGGTTATTCCTGCATCACCATATGATCCATCGGGAAAAGCAATGAGGACTTAGATGGCAAGAACGGCATCCACCCGAAAGAGACGGCCAAGAACTCCCACTCTGGGAGGCGGACCAAGAACTCCAAACTATTGGAAACTAATCAATCCCTTTCCCCCTGTCAGCGCATTTTCGGAAGATCGCATAGATGATATCCACAACAATGCCTTTGTGGTACTTGAGGAGATGGGCATTAGGGTCCTCCTGCCGGAAGCAAGGAAAATATTCAGGCAGGGTGGTGCCCTGGTTGATGAAGACACCGAAATGGTAAGGATAGGCAGGGAAATCATTGCCGAGGCACTCAAAACGGCTCCGCCGGAATTCATGTTGAGGGCCGGAACCCGTGAAAGGGATCTCGAAATGAAACTCGGGACATTGACTTTCCTGCCAGGTGCAGGAGCACCTTATGCCACTGACCTTAAAAGGGGACGCAGACCTTCAAGCCTGTCCGATTACCGGGAATTGGTAATGTTGACCCAATGTTTTGATGCTCTTCACATGGTCAACCCCCTTGTTGAGGCCCAGGATATACCCAACAACCTGAGGCATTACAGTGTAATTGAAACCCAATTGACCCTTTCCAACAAGTTTCCAAGTGCCTATGCGCGTGGTTCTCCACAAACCTTGGAAACCTTTGAGATAATCAAGAATTTCAGAGGGCTTTCTGACGATGAGTTTCAGGCTGAACCCTGGTGTTACACCATCATCAACACCAATTCACCCCGAGTCCTTGACATTCCTATGGCACAGGGAATCATCGATTTTTCCTGCCATGGCCAAATGACTGTTGTAACCCCCTTTTGCATGATGGGTGCGATGGCTCCAGCATCGGTTGCCGGTGCCCTGATCCTCAGCCATGCCGAATGTCTGGCAGGATTGACTCTGGCCCAGATCAACAATCCGGGAGCACCCGTTTGTTATGGCGCCTTCGCCTCCAATGTGGATATGAAATCTGGAGCACCTGCCTTTGGCACTCCCGAACAATTCCAGGCAAACCTGGGTTCCGGGCAGTTGGCGAGGAAAGTCGGACTTCCCTGGCGATGTGCTGCAGGTTCATCGGCCAATGTAAATGATGCCCAGGCAGCCAATGAAACCCAAATGGGCCTATGGAGCTGCATAATGGCAGGATCTACCATACTCGTTCATTCAGCCGGCTGGATTGAAGGTGGATTGACCGTGTCATTTGAAAAACTCATTACCGATATGGAAGTTGTCCAAATCATTGCCGAACTTTGTGCGCCGACACCTGAATCTGAAGATGACCTAGCCATGAGGGCATTGCGGGAAGTTGATCCCGGCGGACACTTTTTTGGCTGTCAACATACAATGGACAGATACCAGTCAGCATTTTATGATCCCTTGATCGCCGATTGGTCAAACTTTGGAACCTGGACAGAAAATGGTGAACAGGATGCCAGCCAAAGAGCCTTGACAAAATGGCAGGATATAATTGCCAATTTCGAACCCCCAAAAATCAATGAGGATCGAAAAGCCGAAATGGAGGAGTTCATTGCCAAGCGAACGGCAGAGGGAGGAGCCTTCCCGGTCAGCTGAAAATAAAATGGACAATTATCATATTGGTTCCCTTATAACCCAGGGTCTGAAAAAAAAGCCTTCCTGGAAACCTGCATGGAGAAAAGCCAAGGCTAAACCTTCTTACGATGTTATTATCATTGGAGGCGGTGGACATGGTCTGGCAACAGCATATTATCTTGCCAAGAATCATGGCATTAGGAATGTGGCAATACTTGAAAAAGGCCCAATTGGTCTTGGCAATACCGGCAGAAACACCACAACCATAAGGTCCAACTACTTCTACCCGGAATCCGTGGCCCTCTATGATCTATCGCTGAGACTTTACGAAAACCTCTCCAAGGAACTCAACTTCAACATAATGTTCAGCCAACGGGGTTTGATGATGGTGGCTCATACCCCCACTCAAATGGAAATTTGCAACCGCATTGCCAACGCAATGGTCATTAATGGGGTTGATGGTGAATTGCTTTCGGCCCGACAGGTAATGGAAAGAATACCATTGTGGAACAAAAAGAAGGATGCAAGATACAAATGCCATGGCGGAATCCTGCAAAAAAGGGGTGGTGTTGCCAGACATGATGCTGTAGCCTGGGGATACGCAAGAGCAGCCGATGGATTTGGAGTGGACATCATTGAAAACTGCATGGTTGAAGATTTTCTACTTGAGGCTGGCCGGGTTAAGGGAGTAGCCACTTCCAAAGGGGAAATAAGGGCTGATAGAATTGGAATTGCTGCTGCCGGAGGTACACCATACCTTGTTGCAAAACTTAGTCAGAACCTTCCAATTCTAGATTATGCCCTGCAGGCATTTGTAACCGAACCCATCAAACCCTGTCTCGATTTAGTTGTCCTTTCCTTGGGAACCGGTACTTATGTTCTGCAATCCGATAAAGGGGAAATAGTCTTTGGCGGTGGTCTGGACAGGGTACCCACCCATACCCAAAGGGGTAATTTACCCACTCAGGAAACAGTTGTATCAGGTTTATTGGAAATGTTTCCTTCCTTAGGTCAGTTGAAATTGTTACGGCAATGGGCGGGTGTGGTCGATGTCGTTCCGGACAGTTCACCCGTGATTGGCCCCATTGATACACCAGGAGTGTATATCAATTGTGGATGGGGAACAGGTGGTTTCAAGGCCATCCCGGCAGGTGGTTGGTTACTTGCTCATTTAATTGCCAAAGACGAACATCACTTTATCAGTGAACCCTTTGACCTTAACCGATTTAATACAGGAAGGTTAATTGATGAAGCCACAGGTTCAGGAATTGCACATTAGGAATCCTTATGCAGATATTTGAATGCCCATTTTGTGGAAAGCGGAACGAAACAGAGTTTCATTTCCTTACCGAGGCCGGCAAAGAGCGTCCTGAACCAGCCGAAGAAGTATCAGACTCTCGTTGGGCCGAATACCTTTATCTCCATAAGTCACCTCGTGGCAAAACCAATGAAATCTGGGTTCACATACCTTGTGGTGAGTTTTTCATACTCCAAAGGGATACAGTCACCAGAGAGGTTTACCAGAGCATTTCCCTTCAGGATTATCGAATGGAAGGGGGTACTAACCAAACCAAATAATTCTGTATTGATTTAAGGGCATGTCTATTTATTCATCCCCAAACACTTCATGACAATTTTTTATCGAACAAGCCATTTTTCCTGGTACTTTTGAGTGCCTTGTGATTCCATTGACCAGAGGATCAAATCATTCTGTTCAAGAAAGGCAGCCGGGGGAATTGGCCATGAACAAAGTAAACCTTCCCGGGATCCGATGGTCATGTTCCGTGCCATCTTGCCGGGTGTCGTGAATTCTACCGGCCAGTTCCGGATGATGGTCACGAATTCGTTTAGGGATTACATATTTGAATCCACAGGTCTTGCAATTCACCTCCCGACCTGAATGGTCCCACCTGATGGAA
>JAPORQ010000053.1 GCA_026710155.1 Paracoccaceae bacterium | reverse complement strand
GGAACATGTCCATCCAGGTTTATGCCGTGGCGTTCGGAATCGTTGTCGTGATCCTGGGTATTGGTGGAACGATCATCAGCCTGCTGGTCTGACCCTTTCCATCGACAATTCCCTGCAAGGACCTGGCAAAGGACCGGCAGGAAGCTCGGCCTCATGGCCTGGAAGGTCCATGGCGATCCGGTTGCTGGCCGGAGCTGACAGAGTTGAACGGCATCACGAAGGACAATCCCCACCGGGCCGGCGACTGCCTTAAGTTGTTCGACGTGGAGTGGAAATATTCACTGACAGGAGAGAAACCGTTTCCAGATAATCCAAAGTCAAGGATTTGTTGTTTTTCATGAATGGCGGGGGAACCCCGCACCCCATTCGGTGATACAAAAACAATCCTGGAAATACCACTTGCCAAATCGGTGCCGGTCATATATTGTAACGGTTATGCCGGAGCCTGATAAAACCATTGAACTTGATCGCAGGCTTTCGGTGTTGGAGGAACGCATGAACACGATATCTGAGAGTTATGACAGGGGCTGGAAACTCCTTGAGGCCAAGATGGGCGAAGCAACCGCCGGCATGAGGGAGGACAATGCCAAGCTTGAGGCCAAGATCGGCGAAGACAATGCCAGGCGGGACACCGAATTTGCCAAGCTCCGGGAGGACAGTGCCAAACGGGACACCGAGATGGCCAAGCGGGACACCGCCAACACCCGCTGGCTCATTGGCGTGATCATTGCCGCTTCAGCGATCGTAATCGCCGTTTTGTTGGCCACCTCCTGAGCACCTTCACACACACCCATTCAGTGAAATCAGCAAATCCTTCCAGAGGAACGCATGAACACGATATCTGAAAGCTCTGACCTGTGAGGACGGGATGGGCAGGTGGATCAAGTGGATTCTCGTTCTGGTGATCGCCAGCCAGATTGGGATGTATTTTTGGACCAAAAATTCAATTCCACAACAGGTGGTTTCCCTCATCGAGGAAAAAGGGTGTGGGAGATACGAGGTTTTTGGAATGGATCTTCCTTTGGCATATTTCTTCAGTTCCGAGACGGAAACAGTGGTTTACTTGTTTCACCCGACGGATTCCAATCGTGGCGGTATTCATTTGAAGGTCACCCTGATAGATACGTCGGCCCCATTCCTGAAAGGTTGGACCAATTGGAAGTTCTTGATTGAAGGTGCTGAAATAGGTGAATACTTTTCCCATTGCTGGAAATAGCTTGGTTACGTTGAAACGATGACCCCAGGCCACATTCGTCCTTATCTGTGATCTAGGGGTATTGAACCTCCAGCCCGAACCATGATTGCCAAATCAATAATCCCCACCGGGTTGACTGGAATGAATCCAAAAATCCTTTCGCCATTCCTCACTGCATGGTATTTCATCTTCCAAATCAAGTTTATCCACCCGGGCCTGATGCAAACCATCTCTACTTTCCTCATCTGAAAAACGTGCTTCCATTTCCTGTTCTTCAGAGAAAACGATCCCTCCTTTGAAAACGACATTTTCAAATTTGGCTTTTTCCAGATCAGCTCCTGTAAAATTAGAATTGCTGATTGTCACACCCTCGAATTCGGCTCGGGAAAGATCGGTATCCTGAAAACAGATGTTTTCCAGGATTGTGCATGGTCCGTTTGTTTTACAATCGAAAGTTGTTTCTTTCAAATTGGTACCGGTAAAATCAACATGTTCGAGTTCCGCTCCCCTGAAAAGAACATCTTCCATATTTGCCTTTGACAAGTCTACACGATCCAATTCAGGACATTTTTCTGAATTCACCGTGCAACGAAATTCTGCTTTAGAACCAAACTTTGCACCCGATAGATTTGAGTCTTCTATTCTGATACCCCTTAGATCAACATCTTCCAGAAATTCTGCATCTGATAAATCGGAACCATTGATCGTGGATTCCGTTAGGAATGTCGAACTGAACTTCACATTTCTTAGGTCCGCAAATTCAAAACGGGACCGCCTGAGAGAAGCTATATTGAAAACGACATCCTTCAATTGTGTACAAAAGGAAACAAGTGAATCATTTTCTTTCTTTTCTTCGATTTCATCTACTTCCAGATCAATGCAAACAAAATCAACATTCTCCATATCCACATTGTGAAATTTTGCACCTTCATAATTCGCCATCAGGAATTCGGTATATGGTACTGCCAAACCAGTTATGGGTTTTCTACTCAAGCCAATCATTGTTTTGTTATATTCATATAGTCTGTCTACTGCGTTTTGAATTGCAGGAGAAGCTATACCTTCCTTATCTTGAATTGCAAGATTTGCTACAGTGGTAATTAGTGCCTGCCCAGAAAGCATCCTGTTTTTGAAGAATCAGCAAAATCCAGGCAGCCAAATCACTCCCGATTTAACAAAAACGGCTGAACGGAAATGGTTTTTCCACAGGAAACAGCCCATTTCCGACCACCGTGACACACCTCCCCCGTCCTTGCCCTGCCGAACGGTCACAACTTGTTGACGGAAACAGGTGGTCAGGCTGCCATGGGCAGATGTTCTCGCCGGCGGCGGATCAACAAGCCGACGATACGCTTGAAACCATGGGCCCTCACGCGGTCAAGCCCACGGTGCTCCAGATCGTGAGCCACCGATTCAACCGCCGGATGTCTCTTGAGCATTGCCACAAAGGTCTCTTCAATTTCACAAACGATGTGAACACCTTGGAAGTTGTGAAATTCTTCAAAAGCCCCTTTTTCATGACATGATTTCATGTCCCTTTCGTTGTCCATTTATCCCGGTTATATCCCCCTTTTAAAAATATTTTTCCAACTGGGCCTGATTTCCCCTTCCAGGATCTTGCCTTACCTGGAATCACCCTGTAAAATCTACCCTGTTTTCCTTGGAAAGGGGATATTTCCAATCTTTTCAGATGAAGGTTTCACAATGTCCAATTGACGCTGCAAGGAGGTTCAGTCCTGCAATGTGGTGCACCTGTTTCCACCGAGTCTGGACGGTCATATGGCTTCCGACGATCCGGTCCGTGCGATTAATGCCTGTCCGGGTTCGGTTCATCCCACTCATGATCCGACGATCCTGCAGAAGTCCTGCATTCAGGGCCACCGGAACCGGATCCGTAGTTCATGCCAGCTGGAAGCCGCGAACCGCCTCAACACCGAAGTGATGTGGCTGTGCCGGAAGGCTCAGGCCGGGCTGCAGGACGATGGCCGATTTCTGGAAGAACAATGAGAAGGCTCTGAAGGGGGGGGTGCCGTTTCCGGGCCATCCGGCTTGGATATGACCTGGCAGGAAATGCGTGAATCTGGTAGGCTGATTAACGTCCACTGCCGGGCGATGGACGAGGCGGATGCGACGGAATCGGTCAACTTGCTCTTTTGCCGCCAGCCGTCAAGGCCACACCCCCTCGCCGCACGGGCACTCTCGCGTATTAGGTAGCGCATCCCACAACAGGTCGGCATCCACCGATTGATGGACATCCGTCGCGGCTACAAACGAATCACACCGTCCATGCAACATGTCGCCAGACCTTTTTTCTCGAGACTCCGTGACCACTCGCCACGACCAGCCGGCTGACCCTGCCCAGCAACTCCGGAGTCAGCAGGCCTACATTGTCCACCAACGACTGGCATTAATTGGTGCCGGCAATCAAGGATGTCGGCATGACCGAGAAACCTGCGGAGGGTCTGGTGCTCGTTGACCAGGTCATGCAAACGGTCAAGGTCACAGTTCAGCCCCTGTATCACCACGCCCATCACCGGTATCTGCTACAACGCCATACCCGGACAGCCGGGGCCATGGCTGACATGGGGAAGAAGGTGCTCCTCAAGGAGGGCAAACAGGCGGGTTCCCAGACCATGGTCACGATAAATCTCCTGCAGGCCGATCAAGAGATGCGGCATGTCATTGCAACACCTGTGATTGAGGTCAATGCCGGCAATGTCAATGTCACCGAGTTCAGGATGGAGCTTGATGACTTGTCCCATAGGGCAAAACCTGCGAAGATTCATGAAAAATGGAGGAAAAAAGGCACTGAAACGGGTAAATGCCAGTGACGGAACCAATCTTCATGTTGACATCTCGATTCCAAACCCCTTTTGTCAAGGGAGCAAAAAAAGTTTATATATTTTTCGGACAGACACTATTTATTATCGCCAGGGTCAACACCTATCCAGTGTTTCGACAACCTTTAACCCATTATTTGGATGCTGCATGTAACCAATTGATATAGACTCTTTCAGCCATTGATTCAAAATTCTTCATTTCGCTATTGCAATTACCACGTAAGCGGGAAACACCTCCCTTGCCAAACACCTTGTTCAAGGCTGATTCGTAGGCAGGTATTTCAGCCCAGTTATCAACGGTATTCGGCTCAATCTCCAAGTGAAACTGTACCGAGAATGCGCGGGTATACCAATTCATGGCCTGAATTTTACAAAGGGGGGAACTTGCCAGACAAACCGCACCTTCTGGCATCTGCTGGACCTCGGCACCATGCCACTGCAAACAGTTGAATGTGTCAGGTATACCATCGAAGAAAATACTTTCACTTCCCTCTTCCGTAAGATCCACACCCATGACTCCGACTTCGGGGGATTCGGACTTGCCACATCTTCCGCCCAGTGCTTCGGCAAGTAATTGATGTCCAAGGCATAACCCCAAAAAGGGCAACCCCCTTTCCTTGACTGCTTCTCTGATGAATTCCTTCTCAGGTTTCAACCAGGGGTGAATATCCTCTTCCCAGACATCCATTGGCCCTCCAAGGACCCAAAGAGCATCATAACCATCCAGACTAGGCAATTGCTGACCTTCATCAAGTTCAATAGGGTCCCAGGTATGTCCATCATCTCGTAGCATTTTCCTGAAGGAACCAGGATGTTCGACTTTGGCATGTTGAAGTACCAGAATATGCATTAACTTTTCTCCCTTGAGATTTGGCTTGACTTCTAATGGGCATTTCATTCATGAATGGTAAGATCCTAAACGTCCAGGGCGTTTGCTTTCTCCCATGCTGAAAAATACCTCATATACTCATCCCATTCCTCTCCCTTAAGTTTGGCATAGGCAGTGTGGAATTCTTTTCCAAAATATTTTCCCACAAAATCCGAACTTTCGAATAACCGGAGGGAATCAAGCATGTTCAGGGGAAGCTTTGGAGCATTTTTTACCTTGTACCCCTCAGCATACATATCCAAATCAATTCGTTCACCTGGATCCAAATTGCGTTCAATCCCATCCAGAGCTGATGCAACCATGGCGGCTTGCAATAGGTATGGATTGGTTGCACCGTCAGCCAGCCGAACTTCAACTCGGTTATCACCAGGAATCCTAATCATGTGGGTACGATTATTTCCACCATAGGTTACTGTATTAGGAGACCAAGTAGCTCCCGATGTGGTTCTAGGTGCATTGATTCTCTTGTAGGAATTAACCACAGGATTGGTGATCAGCGCAAGACTCCTTGCATTTTCAAGCATGCCGCCAATCACATTGTAGGCCAATTTTGATAGCCCCAATTCACCATCTCCCTTCATCAGATTCTTCTTACCACTTTCTGCATCCCAGATTGACAAATGTACATGACAACCGTTGCCGGTGAGATTGGGCATTGGTTTGGGCATAAACGTTGCCTTGAAACCATGGATTTCAGCCAGTGATTTGGCCATGACCTTGAAAAATGTATGACGATCAGCCGTGGTAAGAGGATCTGAAAAACCCCAGTTCATTTCAAATTGACCATTTGCGTCCTCATGGTCATTTTGATAAGGCTCCCACCCCATGGAAATCATCGCATCACTGATTTTGGAAATCACATCATACCTTCGCATCAATGCTTGCTGATCATAACAGGGTTTGCTTCTGGTATCCGAATCATCAGAGAGCTTGTCACCTGTAGAAGAAAGTAAAAAGAACTCTGGCTCAACCCCTGTCATAACCTTGAAGCCCATGTTGCTGGCTCTCGTTATGAGTCTCTTCAAAACCAATCTAGGTGCATGATCAACTTTTTGATTATCCATATGAAGATCACATGGAATCCAGGCAACCTCCGGCTTCCAGGGCAAGGGATAAATATTGTCAGATGGCATGGCCAACATGTCAGGATGGGCTGGCGTCATATCCAGATGTGCAGCAAAACCGGCAAAGCCAGCACCCTCTTCCCGCATATCGTCAATTGCTGTTGCAGGTACAAGTTTCGAGCGGACAACCCCAAACAGGTCTGTGAAACTTACCAGATAATACCTGATTCCATCTTTAGTCATACATCCTCCAATACCAAGCACGATTAATCGTTTTTGTCATTCAGCCAAAATGACTTCGATTCTTCCAGTTAATTTTCTTCCATTAGACAATTGCAAAAATTTTGTAATCGGACACGTCCTGACAAAAACATTTAACCTATTCCATTCCCGCGGTCAAAAAATACATTTCAGGATTTTTTCCCTTTTCTATATGTTGTTGGCGGCAAACCGAATTGTTCACTGAATGCTTTTGAGAAATGAACCGTAGATGAAAAACCGGTGGCCTGCAATATTTCGTTGTTTGTCAAGGATGAACTTTCAATCAATTTTCTGGCAACCTCCAGTCTGGTATTTCGGCAGAACTTCATGACAGATGTTCCTATTTCCTGCTGGAATAATCTGTTCAGATGGCGGGAACTCATCCCGACCAACCTGGCTATTTGCTCCAAAGTCAGCGGGTCAGCTATGTGGTTTTCGATCAGTTCTATGGAACTGAGGACAGGTCCGACCTGTGTTCCAAACCGTTCCTCCAGACCCGACTTCTGTGCTTCACCCGGTTTGCGTACATCAGTATGAATAAACCAGTCGGAAACATCCCTGGCAAATTTTGTTCCAAACTCCCTTGCAATCAAAAGATGCATCAGATCCAGCGGTGCGGTTCCACCTGAACAGGTTATTCGATTGCGGTCAATGACAAATAACGATCTCTCCAAGATCAGATTCGGATACATTTGTTCAAGCAATGAAACGTGTTCCCAATGAACCGTCATGCGGTAATCCTTCATCAAACCGACTTTGGCAAGAATTACCGGACCACCGGAAATACCCCCCAACACAGTATCGGTTTCGGATACTTCAGCGAGCCACTCGAACAATTCCGGATGGTCAACTTTGAAGGGATCACCACCTGCTACAAGAAACAGGAAATCCAAACCCAGGGCTTCATCATAACAACGGGTCACAAACTCCGCCTCGGAGGAGCTCTTGATACGATTGCCTTTTGTCGAAAAATGACTTATTTCAAACAGGTTCTCCGCCGAAAGGAGGTTTCCAGCCCGCAATGGTTCAATGGCACTCGAATACGACAAAAGTGGAAAGCCATCGATCAATAGAAAGCCGATTTTGATTTTTTTACCCCGCAAAATACATGTCCGAATTTGTTAAGTTTCTGTCCTGTTTTGCAATATACATTTAGCATGGATAGCAATATCATGCATTAATTGTGAGTTTGGCAATCAATGAAGTATTCACTCTGGAACATATTTAGACAAGGTCTGCGAGGCAATAAGGATTGGCCGGTGATGTGGCGTGATCCGGAACCTCAGCAGCACTATGATGTCATCATTATTGGCGCTGGACATGGAATGGCCGCTGCCTACTACCTGGCCAAGGTATATGGCATAAGAAAGGTTGCGGTTTTGGAGAAAGGATGGCTTGGTTCGGGCAATACCGGACGCAACACAACCATAATCAGATCAAACTATCTTCTGCCGGATAATGAACCCTTTTATGAATTTTCAATGAAACTGTGGGAGGGGCTGGAACAGGATTTCAACTTCAACGCCATGGTTTCACAACGGGGCATACTGAATCTGTTTCACTCCGACCCTCAACGGGATGCCTTTGCCAGAAGAGGCAACTCGATGCTGCTGGCAGGGGCTGATGCCGTTCTGCTGGACGAAAATCTCATCCGTAAAATGTGTCCGTTCCTGGATTACGAAAACGCCCGTTTCCCTGTCAAGGGGGCTCTTTGGCAGCCACGTGGGGGTACGGTACGACACGATGCCGTGGTCTGGGGTTATGCCAGGGGAGCAGATCGTTTGGGAGTCGATATCATTCAAAATTGTGAAGTGACCGGATTTGATATCATGGATGGTATCTGTCGGGGAGTCGAAACAACCAAAGGAGCGATAAAAGCCAATAAGGTTGGTGTAAGTGTTGCCGGCTCCTCCAGCAAGGTAATGGCACAGGCGGGAATGCGTCTGCCAATTGAATCCCATGTTTTGCAAGCCTTTGTTTCAGAAGGGTTGAAGCCTTGCCTTCCCGGTGTCATTACCTTTGGTGCAGGGCATTTCTATGTCAGCCAATCAGACAAGGGAGGGTTGGTTTTCGGTGGTGATCTTGATGGTTACAACTCCTATGCCCAAAGGGGTAATTTGCCAACCGTAGAAGATGTTTGCGAAGGAGGCATGGCGATCATGCCGATGATAGGAAAGGCCAGGTTGTTGAGGATGTGGGGAGGTCTGATGGATATGTCCATGGACGGGTCGCCCATAATTGACAAAACCCATATTTCCGGATTGTATTTCAATGGCGGCTGGTGTTATGGAGGATTCAAGGCTACCCCGGCTTCGGGATATTGCATGGCTCATTTGCTTGCCACGGATGAACCCCATCATACTGCAAACGCATTTCGCCTTGACCGCTTCAGCAAGGGGCTGATGATCGATGAAAAAGGTGTTGGGGCCCAACCCAATCTTCATTAGGATTAGAGATCAATGATTATCGAACATCCACTTCTGGGCCCAAGAGATGCAGCGGAATTCGTTTATCTGGGGGATGCAAGTCTGATCGCTCGTCCCGACTGGGAGAATCCAGATGCCGGTAAGGAGTTTTTTGAATATCTCTACCTCAGGGACAACCCCGAAGGCATGCACCGGGAACTTTGGTATCACGAGCAGGGTGACAGGTCCTGGCTGGTGGTCACCAGAAACACGCTTACCCATGAAATCCTGAATGTGGAATTGGCCAGGCAGATCGCACTGGCAATGGGGCGTTGAGAGTCATGTTTTCCAGACTTCCAGAAGGCGGGTTGATTGACAGGGAACATTCCTTTTCCTTTACCTTCAACAACAAAAAGAGGATTGGATACAAGGGAGATACCCTTGCTTCCGCTCTACTGGCAAACAATCAGCTGTTCATTGCGCGATCTTTCAAATACCATCGCCCAAGGGGAGTGTTTTCAGCCGGTTCGGAAGAACCCAACGCACTTGTCCAACTCGGGCGTGGGAGTTTTTCGGAGCCGAATACCAAGACAACCAACATTGAATTGCATGACAACCTCAATGCCAAAAGCCAGAACTACAAACTCTCCCTTCAGTTTGACCTTTTGGGAATCAATGACAAGCTTTCACCTTTCCTGTCGGCGGGCTTTTATTACAAAACCTTCATGTGGCCCAAGCTGTTCTGGGAAAAGCTCTATGAACCCATAATTCGAAGTTCGGCCGGATTGGGCAAACTGTCTGGATATCCAGACCCTGACAATTATGACAAGGGCTTTCTTCATTGTGATATACTGGTTGTTGGAGGTGGTCCAAGCGGCTTGTTTTCTGCCCTTGTGGCTGGACGGGCAGGAGCAAGGGTCATTTTGGCTGATGAGGATTTTCGTTTGGGGGGCAGGTTGAATTCCGACAGGGAAGAAATCAACAACCAATCAGGTCGGGAATGGACAACCCAAACGATAGCAGAATTAAAATCCCTGGATAATGTAAGGTTGCTGCCTAGAACAGTGGTTTTCGGCAATTATGATCATGGCATTTTTGGAGCCCTGGAACAAAGACCTGATGCTTTGCCGGGCATCAACAAAAAGCCTAAAACGGTTCTCTGGAGAATCTATTCCAAGCGTTCCATCATTTGTACCGGTGCTACCGAGCGCTCCATTGGTTTTGGCAATAATGACAGGCCGGGAATTCTGCTGGCAGGTGCAATGAGGACCTATCTCAATCGATTTGCCGTCAAGCCTGGAGATCAGGTTGCATTATTCACCAATAATGATTCGGGGTTGAAAACGGCCAATGACCTTGCCGATAGGGATATTGCTGTAACTGTCATTGATACACGACCGAATCAGGATCAAAATACCGACAATAAATATCATGACTATATTGCTGGTGGAAGGGTTGCAGATGTCAGGGGTAAGAAAGCGATAAACTCCATAATCCTGACTGATGGCAAAAGCATCAAGGTCGATTCGTTGGCTGTTGCCGGTGGGTGGAATCCCAATGTTCACCTGACTTGTCATAAACGTACAAAACCTGTGTGGAATGAGAAAATCCAAGCGTTCGTACCAGGCAAGAATTTGACAGATGGCATGAGAGTGGCGGGCTCGGCCAGTGGCCTGTTTGATCTGTCTTCAACCCTTCTTTCCAGTATTTCCACAGCCAATCTGACACTTGAGGATCTTGGATTCCCAACGAGTCAGTATCCCAACTTTGAAACATCGGCTGAACCAACTGATATAACGCCCTTCTGGCATGTGAAGGAAGCCCGATCAAGATCATGGATTGATTTGCAGAATGATGTGACCACCAAGGATATTGCTCAAGCCCATAATGAGGGATTTCAGGATGTTGAACACCTCAAAAGGTATACAACCCTAGGCATGGCAACCGATCAGGGCAGGACTTCGAATGTATCAGCTTTGGCCATCATGTCTGAACGTACGGGTAAATCCATATCCGAAACCGGTATCACAATTTTCCGACCCCCTTATATCCCCATTCCCATAGGAGCACTTGCAGGCAGGTCCCGAGGCAAGCATTTCCGCCCGACCAGATTTACTCCAAGTCACCGGTGGGCCGAGAAGCAGGGTGCTGTTTTTGTTGAAACCGGCAATTGGCTCAGGGCACAATGGTACCCACTTGAGGGAGAAACACATTGGCGTCAAAGCGTTGATCGGGAGGTCTTGTCCACACGAGAATCGGTGGGTGTTTGTGATGTTTCCACCCTAGGTAAAATAGATTGCCAGGGCAGGGATACTGCTGAGTTTCTCAACAGGGTCTATTCCAATCCCTTCCTGAAACTGCCGGTTGGCAAGGTTCGGTACGGTCTCATGATGCGGGAAGACGGAATTGTCTATGATGATGGTACAGTTGCCAGATTGGCTGATAACCATTATGTCATTACCACAACCACGGCCAATGCCGTTTTGGTATTCCGGCAACTGGAGTTTGCCAGGCAATGCCTGTGGCCACAACTGGATGTGCATTTGATTTCCACTACCGATGGCTGGGCACAATTTTCAGTTGCAGGACCAAATTCAAGGAGCCTGCTTGCCAAGATTGTCGATGATTTTGATCTTTCAAATCAAGCCTTCCCCTTTATGGCATGTGCCAATCTCACGGTATGTGGAGGACGGAAGGCCCGTTTGTTCAGAATTTCCTTTTCGGGTGAACTCGCCTACGAAATTGCAGTACCATCTCGCTATGGCAATTCCATGATGAAAACATTGATCAAGGCAGGTCAAGAGTTTGATGTCGTACCTTACGGTACCGAAGCACTTGGTGTCATGAGAATTGAAAAGGGCCATTTTGCCGGGAATGAACTTACCGGTCAGACGACTGCATTTAACCTCGGTTTGGAGCATATGGTCTCAAAGAAAAAGGATTCCATTGGCAACAAATTGTCGGAACGGTCTGGACTGAACCAGCCTGATGGAATCCGGCTGGTTGGATTTGTTCCCGTGGACAGAAACCAGCAATTCAATGCCGGAGCTCATTTTATATCTAGGGGGAAGGAAAAAAAGCTCGAAAATGATGAGGGATGGATGACCTCGGTTGCCCATTCTCCTACAATGGGACACACCATTGGATTGGGATTCATCAAGAATGGTTTGAACCGGTTTGACGAAATTGTCCACGCTGTTGACCCTCTGCGAGGCAAAAACACCGATGTGAAAATCTGTTCTCCACATTTTTATGATCCTGACGGAGAAAGACAGCGTGGCTGATTATCAACTGGAACCATTCCCATTCCTCTGGGGTAAAGAACGCTATTTTGGTGACAATTATCTGGATATTGTTTCTACCCAGGCCATCGTTTCTATTGCAATTCCAAGAGACAACGAGGATGTATTTGCCAGTGATTTCACCAATGCCTTTGGCCCCTGCCCACCTGAACCCGGGCATTCTGTTTTTTCCCAAAACAGGGATTTTTTGTTTCTGTGGATGAGTCCTGACCAGATTTTTGCCCTCTTTGAGCGGGATGGACTTTATCCGGAGTTAACGGTTCAGGAAAAATTGGGCAATACAGGCTATATTACCGATCAAACCGACAATTGGTGCCAGATCAGATTGTCTGGACCGGACATTTTTCAGGCTATGGAAAGAATTTGTCCCCTTGATTTAAATAACTTCCCAGTAGGAAAATGTGCCAGAACCGTGATGGAACATCTCAGTTCGGTTCTGGTTCGAGAATCCGAGGAAGGTTTTCTACTACTGTCTCCAAGTTCCTCAGCCCAATCGTTTCTCGAAGCCATTGAACAATCTTTCTTCAATACAGGTGATTATTAGGAAGGATTTGTGGGATTCTTGTACGCCAATAACAAGATAATTTAATCCCGATATTGCCCCTTGATTTCTTTGAGCCAAAACCTTGTTCGGCTCGATGGCTTACCCACTGATCTCACCCGTGTCCCAAATTATACATTTGTGGTGAAAGCATATCCTTGGGAAAAGATCATATATCTTTCAAGAACTTCATCACGATTCTTGGATAAAAAGGGTAACTATAATTGCTTTAGTCAAGCAAATTCCTTTTCACCAGTTATGAGGGTATAAGGCACTATACCTTCAACCTGCTTAGCCATTGAGCGTTTTGCTTCCATTGTATCATATGTATTTTGTAGACGCAGGAAGTAACCTTCGGAAAGCCCAAAAAACTTGCATAACCTAAGATCGGTATCAGCTGTTATCCTACGCGAGCCCTTTACGATTGAATGGATTCTATTAGGTGGTACTCCAAGACAATCAGCAAGTTTATTCTGGCTCATCCCGATTTCGTTTATAAACTCATGTTTTAATATATCACCAGGATGTGGATTCTTTAACATGGCCATTTTCATTTAATCCTTCCATAATTTTCCACTATTTATGATAATCAACAATATGTACTTCAAACGCTTTACCATTGGTAAACTCAAAGCATAATCGCCACTGTTTATTAATTCTGATACTCATGAATCCTTTTCTATTTCTTTCTAATTGCTCCAGTTGATTCCCAGGTGGGTTTTTTAGGTCTTCCATTGTCATGGCGGCATCAAGTTGACGAAGTTTGCGAAGTGCCCTTTGCTGAATCTCCGGAGGGTACTTGCAAGATGATTCTCCCAACCATAGTTTTTCGGACTCTTTATTCTTGAAGGTAGCAATCATATTTACTCTATTCAAAATAACATGGTACGTGATGCGTATCAAGTATCCAAGCACAAATTTATTCTACTTTCTCTCAATTCCAAAAAGATGAAGGAAAATCTATTGTCGTCTACTAATGTAAGAACAAGATGGAAAAAGTCCTAAGGAGGGAATTGTGAAAAAAATTAATGGTCAATTAATAAAATAAACTTGTACTTGAGTTCTACCATCAAAGCCTATCAATGATTTGAATATGGACAAACTTGCCAATCCCCTTTGCTTTGCGATGGAGGGTGCATCTCTCAAGCCAGTCTGCCTTTCGTTGGATCTGGAAGTGAACAAAGAGAATGTTATAAAAGCCATCGGTGGTGTATGTTATGGCCGCGATAAGGGATTTACATATTCCAGCAAAGACATTGTTCGTGGTCTCAACCTGCTTGATGAGTATGCCAAAGGTATACCATTCATACTGGGACACAATTTACTCTCGTTTGATCTGCCCTTCCTCGAAGCAACAAAACCAGATCTTAGATTACTCAATCTTCCTGTTGTAGATACATTGAAACTCAGCCCTTTGGCGTTTCCCAGAAACCCTTATCACAGTTTGGTCAAACACTATAAAGATGGCAAAATCACGCAGGGACAACTCAACGACCCTGAATTGGATTCCCGCCTTGCACTAAAGGTCTTTGATGACCAGTTGGAGGAATTTAGAAAGGCACTACCTGATTTACTTAAAGCCTGGCATTGGCTTTGTACCCCTCAACCGGAAGGATCGGATTATGCGCTTGACGAGATGTTTTGCCATATTAGACAAGTCCAAAGACCTACTCAAGATGACGCCACAATTGCCATTAAAAGTTTGTTGAAAAACATAACGTGTAAATTCTACAGCGATGAAGTTTTTACATCCGCAAAACAATATCGCTGGGAATTGGCTTACACTTTGGCTTGGCTGTCTGTTGCTGGTGGCAATTCAGTCATGCCACCCTGGGTTAGAATGCAATTTCCAAAAACTGCGGAACTGGTCAATCGACTTCGAAATCAATCCTGTGGAGATGTTGCCTGTGTTTGGTGTAGCGAGCACCATGACGTAAGCAAAGAGTTGAAACGCTGGTTTGGGTTTCAGGGTTTCAGGCCCGAACCAGATGACGGAAAGGGCAAGCCACTGCAACAGGCTATTGTCGAAACGGCCATGACCGGAAAAAGCGTGCTGGGCATTCTTCCAACAGGCACCGGCAAGTCCCTGTGTTACCAATTGCCGGCTCTGTCGCAATATGACAAGACCGGAGCCTTGACAGTTGTTATTTCTCCTTTGGTTGCGCTAATGAAAGACCAGGTGGATGGCATGGAGAAATTGGGAATCAACTCCAGTGCCACCATCAATGGTATGTTGTCGATGCCCGAAAGGGCTGACGCATTAAACCGTCTCCGTATGGGGGAAATAAGCATCCTTCTCATCTCCCCAGAGCAATTGCGTTCCAATTCCATTAGGCAAGCGCTTGAAATAAGGGAAATAGGTACTTGGGTCATCGATGAGGCTCATTGCCTATCTCGCTGGGGGCATGATTTCAGACCTGATTATCGATATGTTGGCAGATTCATTCGTGAAAGATTGAAGTCAACATCCTTGCCCTCGGTGATGTGTCTTACTGCGACTGCCAAGCCGGATGTTGTTGAGGATATTACCAATTACTTCCATGGAGAGCTTGGTATTGAACTTGTTGTTTTCAATGGTGGTTCTGAACGAACCAATTTAAGCTTTGAAGTCATCCCAACCAATGGTGATAAAAAGTATGAGGATATTTACCTTGTATTGGAGCAGTATCTTCCTGAAAAAGGTGGTGCCATTGTCTATTGTGCCACTCGAAAGCAAACCGAAATTGTAGCTGAATATCTGGGTTTTAAGAATCTTTCTGCCAATTTTTTTCATGCCGGTTTGTCACCAGAAGCCAAGAAAGAAACACAACAACAATTTCTTCAGGGCGAGTTGAGGGTGATTGTTGCCACCAATGCCTTTGGAATGGGTATTGACAAGCCTGATGTCCGGCTTGTCATACATGCCGATATTCCCAGTTCACTGGAAAACTACCTTCAAGAGGCCGGCAGGGCTGGACGAGACCGGAAAGACGCACATTGTGTACTGCTTTACGAATCAAAGGATGTTGAACGTCAATTCAGCCTATCAGCTTTCTGCCGGCTTACCTTGAAGGATATCCAAGCAGTTTTGAAAGCACTACGCAAGCTTGATCGAAAGCAGCATTCCCAAGATGAGTTGATCGCTACTGCAGGAGAAATTCTCACCGAAGATAAAGAAGGTGTTTTTGATCGGGATTTCGCTACTGATGACAGTCGTATCCGTACGGCATTATCCTGGCTGGAAGAGGCAGAATTCCTGACAAGGGAAGAGAATGCTGTCAGGATTTTCCCCTCAGCACTTCAAATTCCAACGATCAGGGAAGCAAAGAAAATCATCTTAAAGCAAAAAATCAGGAAAGACTATAAAAAACAGTTGGAGAAAATTGTAGAAGTGTTGATCGAGGCAGATTCATCCCAAGGGATTACCACTGATGAATTGATGGTTGTTTCTGGCCTGAATCCAGAGCAGGTACGAAAAGCGTTGTATGACTTGGAAAGTTTTGGGATCGCCAGCAACGATACGGTCATTACAGCTTTTGTACATGTAGGTATCAAAGGTCGATCGGAAGATCGCCTTGATGAAGTCCTGCAACTTGAAAAAGCGCTAATATCTCAAATGCGTGAAGCGGCACCGGATCTTGGTCGGGGGGACAGTACATCACTCCATTTAAGACATGCCTCATCATCTCTTCGAAAGCAAAACCTGCAAAATCCACTCCCTGATCGCTTATGGCGAATTATCAGAAGAATACGCGATGATGTTCCTTCCCATGGTGATGAAACTGTTCGCAGCCTGACTACGCGAAAGTTAAATTCGGAAATGATAAACATCAAGCTGGAATGCAATTGGGAACAGTTGGAAAGAAATGCACAGTATCGCCGTGAAGGTGCCAAAATTTTATTGAGGCACCTCATTGATCGTTTGCCCAAAGGAACCCGTGGAAAAGATTTGTTGGCTGAAACTACAATCGGAAACCTGTTGGGGGCAATCAAATCGGACTTGGTTCTTGCGTCACATGTCAAAGACCTTAACAAGTTGTTGGACAGCTCCCTATTGTGGCTACACGAAATGGAAGTGATCCGCCTCAACAAAGGGTTGGCCATATTTCGCCCAGCCATGACAATCCGAATGAAAAAAGACGATCGAAGACGCTTTGTCAAGGCTGATTTTACAGCTTTGGACCTTCACTACAAAGGCCAGGTTTTACAAATCCATGTCATCAAGGAATTTGCAACCAAGGGCTTGGAGGAAATGAGGGTCGCATTGCAATTGGCAAAAGATTATTTTGCGCTGCGTGAGGATCGGTTCCTGTCTTGTTGGCTTCCTGGGCGGTACAAGGAGATTTATCGACAGACCACGCCCGAATCCTGGAAGGCAATCGTTGAAGATCTAAAGAACCCCTTCCAACAGGAAATTGTTGCAGATGACCGTGAAGATACCAATGTACTTGTACTTGCAGGCCCTGGCTCAGGTAAAACCCGGGTTTTGGTCCATCGCATTGCATATCTCATTCGTGTAAGAAGGGAAAATCCAAGAGGAATTATCGCTTTGACTTACAATCGGCATGCATCCATTGAGATTCGTCAAAGACTTAGGGAGTTGATAGGAGAGGATGCCCAAGGTGTAACTGTTCTAACTTGTCATTCCCTTGCGATGCGTTTGGCCGGAATCAGTTTTGACGGTCAGGATGAAAAAGGTAATGAGGATTTATTCAGAAAATCACTGAGTCTGGCAACTGACTTGCTCAACGGAAAGGAGTTGGATGCTGATGACGCTGATGATCAAAGGGATAGGTTGCTGAGGGGTTTTCGTTGGATATTGGTAGACGAATACCAGGATATCAACAAGGAGCAGTACGAATTGATTTCTGCCCTTGCCGGTAGATCACTTCAGGACAATGAAAACAAACTCACCTTGTTTGCGGTAGGAGACGATGACCAGAATATCTACTCCTTCCAAGGTGCATCAGTCGAGTTCATAAGAAAATTTGAAACTGACTACAAGGCTCAACTCAAATACCTGACTGCAAATTATCGGTCTACCCATAACATAGTGGATGCATCAAACACGATAATTCAAAATGCTCGTGAACGCATGAAGGAAAACCATTCAATTCAAGTGAATAAAGCACGTGCAAAAGATGCGCCGGGAGGAGTTTGGACCGATTTGGATGTGGTTTCCAGAGGACGGGTACAAGTCTTAAAATTGGAGCGGGATGATCAGGTTTTCCAAGCCAGGGTGGTTATGGAAGAACTCCTTCGAATGTCCAGGCTTGATCCCGACTGGGACTGGTCTCGTTGTGCTGTTATTGCCAGAAATTGGGAAACTCTTTCTCCAGTGCAGTCATTTTGTGAAGCTCGAAACATCCCTGTTGAAATGGCTCGTGATGAAATTCCTAACTTTTGGCGGCTAAGGCAAACACGATCTTTCGTTGATTGGCTTAGGAGGAGGGGATCAAGATTGGTCAAAGGCGAAGAAATGAAAATGTGGCTGCAAACCCAGGTTCCCGATAACTGGCAAGAACTTCTGGTCCAAGCAATTGACGAACACGCCCTTGAAGTTGGAGGTGAGGAGTATCCTGTTGATCAGGTTATCGAATGGTTGGCCGAGTGGGGTAGGGAAATTCGTTGTCGTCAAAAAAATCTACTATTGCTCACTGCCCATCGGGCAAAGGGACTCGAATTTGATCATGTGGCTATCTTGAATGGCAATTGGAACCGTGGTGAAAATGAAGATTCTGATGCACATCTTCGCCTGTATTATGTTGCCATGACGCGAGCACAAAAAACACTTACACTTGCACCTGCAAGATTCAAACGATTTAAATCATTGCAACATGTTGATTCAATTATATACCGCTCCCCAGTTGAACTCTTGCCTTGCTCTAAACAGTTTTATTTCAAGTATGACCGTTCATCACTTAAAAATGTCAATATCAGTTTTGCCGGATTTAAGAACCCAAATAATAGGATCCATAAGGCAATAGCTGATTTGGTTATCGGCGATTCTCTCAAAATAAAACTCGGGAAAGATAACAAATGGTTTGTCATGGATGCTAATAATCAACTTGTCGGTAAGATGGCAGGGGCTTTTCAACCGAGAAATGGCATGAGAATTAAATCAGCTCGTGTTTTCGCAATAGTGGGCTGGAGCAAGGAATTGTCCAAACCTGAATTTCAAAGCGGTCTCCAGTCGGAAAATTGGGAAGTGGTTTTGCCTGAAATAATTTATGAACCGATAAGTTTTAATATCTAGAACAGACCGTGGGGAAAGATATACTCTCTCTTTTTATTGATGAGTCCATGCACCTTCAGGTTTTTTGAAAACCTGAAGTCACGAAATAATGTGTTGAATCCAATCCGCAATTATTTGATAAACTGTTAGTGAAATGGCTTATGGGGAGGTATTCAACAAAGAAGTGTTACTGAAGCCAAGAGGGCCTGTAAGCAGCAGAGGATTAATTCCTCTTTGATTTAATCTGAGCCATTTCTTGCAACGTACTGATCACAAGATGTAAACGCGTTGAGGGGTTTTCAAAATGACATCTGGATTGTACCTTTTGACCTTCAATTATAAATTTTTCTGCACGTTTACATGCATCTTTCCTCATATCTTTGATCTTGTTGTAAAACTTTTCACATTCCCCTTTTTTGTAATCAGCGAAACATGGATGTGAGGATTTGAGGTCAGATATCAGCTCATCAGCAGGTGATCCGCTTCCTGGACCAATTGGATAAGGTTTTCCGCTATCCTTAATGTGAAACAAATACCTGATTTCAAAGCATGGGATGGATGTAATGGCCTTTACAGTCCGGTTTCGAGGGGCGTTGTCATAGGAATCATGTCTGTCGTGGTCGAAAACAAGAAATACATGTCAAAATCAGAATCTTTCTTAAGCACTGTTTCAGCGTATTCAACAACACTGATCGGTGCCGGATCCCCTTTTCCGTCAACTATGACTCTATTTATTAATCCCTATTCCTTTATCAGGCAATTGAAATAATTGGGTTCGGTTTTGCTACCTTCAGTGAAAATGAGTACCCGTTCCTGTTCATTGAATTGCTCTTTCCTCCGCTGAGTTTCCCGGTGCTTCTTGCCCTTTCCAATGACTGCTACCCTGCAAGGCGAGGTACTGCACCATAACGACCGTGTAGATAACCTTTACGGAAGGGTCGTTCATCATTTGTCTTGTAATCTGATAGAGGAATGATGCAGGAGGCAAGGTCATCGCCTTTGTCCACTAACCATATCTGGTCACGTCCGATGCAATCTCCTTCTGTTACCGTTGGATCAGGGCTGGTGAAGATTAGCTGGGCATTGTTTTTGTTGGTTTTGGAAGAGCAAAACATGCGTATTATGTAGCGAAAGGCGAGAGGGTGAAGATGTGTGTTGAGTTCATCAACAACAAGTGTGTAGCCTTTATCCAGCGTGTAAAGAATCGGGCCTATCAGTTTAAAAAATGCGCGGGTTCCTCTTGATTCATCTTTGAATTCGAGGAGTTGTTTCACACCTTTCTCGTCTTTACGATAGGTATATATCTCAAACACCTTATGCTCTGGCAAAATGGGCTTTGATTGGTCCTGATCTTCCGTAGGGAGTTTTTGGAAATTTTCAGTTTCAAAATAGCTCTTCTCAATTACTTCCACATCTTCCAACTGCAAGTCTATATCTGACAGAAATTCTATCACACGCCCCTTCCAAGCATCTTCATCAAAGCGACTGGCGGTATACTGCCCGATAAATCCAATATCTGAAATCGTTCTTAACCCTCTGGTAAGCCATTTAAAAGGTCGCTTCAGGGGTTCGGCATTGAGATGTATAGCGGTGCTTACAAAAAGGGCATTGTGACGTGTCTGTGCTTTCCAACTTTCACGTTCACCTTTGAGATTAGCCTTTATAATATCCCATTCATAGTCGTAGCCATTATATTCTCTGGTAAATATCTGACGCTGGCTGCCCGTAGAAGAAGGACGCTCAAAGAGCCATTCCTCCATGACTCGTTCTGCGTTGTAAATGAAACCGTACTGGAACAAACTGCCATCATGTAAAAAGGTTACTTCGAATTCTGTTGGTTTGTTATGCCACCTGGAATGAAAAAGATGGGGTTCATAATTTTTTTTTAGAGATTGTTCATCTTTGAACGAGTCACTGATTATCCTGAATAAAGTGTCCATGCTCATGATGAGACCGGACTTTCCAGATCCATTTGCACCAAAAAGGCAAGCTTGTTGAAGTACAAATGGGGCGCCAGAGTTACCTGTGGCTACAGCGTTTTCACTATCTTTAAATGCTGTCATCAGAAAGCTTTGTTTATTTCGGAAGGAACGGTGATTTTGGACCGAGAATTCAACAAGCATGAGAGTATATCCGATTGTACATCCTAGTATATCAAGAAAATTTAACTAATCACAAATCCATTTCAATATAAAGTAAGGTGATTATAGATTGTCCAGCAAGATGATTTTTACGAGTCACGACAACAAGGCCGATAGTATTGTTTTTTTCTGATATTGCAAGGATTGATTTGCCCGTACTGTTAGCCAAAAATGTGGTTTATATGTGACAATCAGATTTCCTTGAATCAGTTTTCTTCCTTAACTTTGAAAGGCCGCATGAACACTTCCCCTAACTGATCGTTTGTCTTTCAGGCATATCCATTTTGACTTCTTTTTAACCCTGGGCTATCATTTTTGAAATCCTGCAAGGATATTCATACCAATAATGCGCCTTTTCTGGACACAGTTCAGACAAAAAAAAGATTGCACGTGATACAAATATTTCAAGCAGGGCGGCGATGAACCTTCCATTTTCTACTGGCTATCAGGTCTTTAAACGACGGATTCACCCAAACGACAAATTATATCATCCCAGCAATTTCAAAAGCGATAGCCCTGTTTTCAACCTCTTTCAGCTATTTCAAGGGAATGTGAGTCTAATCCCTTGAATTTGTCATTCAGGTTTAAATACAAGGCAGAAGGAAGTGTGTACGTTGTACCAAGAGTTCTTTATTGGTTGAATAATTGAACCGGATAGGGTTCCATTGGACATATAATTCCCGGCCATTTGGCCTTGGGTCAGGATTGCCAGAATTTAAAGGTCAGAATGACATACACGACCAATAACTCCAGCCTTCCCGTGGCCATTGTAATGGTAAGTATCAACTTGGCACCATCCCCAAGGCTTTGATAATTTCCGGTTGGACCAATTACTTCACCCAAACCCGGCCCGATATTTGCCAGGGCTGCGGCACCACCTGAAATGGAAGTCATGAAATCCAGTCCGGTCATTGCCAAAAGAAGTGCAGAAACCAACAGGGTAAACAAAAACATTACAATGAACATGATAACTGAAATCATGATCTCGTTGGGTATGTTCTTACCCTGATATCTTGGCTTGATTATGGCATGTGGGGAATAGATTTTCTTGATTTGCGCAACAAGGCTGGCATAAAGGACCTGATACCTGAATACCTTGACCGAACAACTTGTCGAGCCGGCACAACCTCCGATAAGACCAATCAAAAAGAAGATTGCAACCGGGAAACTGCCCCAGCCATTATAATCGGCACTGACATATCCTGTACCCGTCATGATGGAAATACTGTTGAACAGAGCCTTTCTTATGGCAATTTCGGAACCTTGGCCATTAACCAGTATTTGCCACAAGGTCAGGGCTGTGCCAACAAACAAGATAATTCCAATGAATCCCTGAACCTGGCGGTCAAGGATGAGTGACTTTCCTGAATCATTGAATATTGTCAGGTATCTTATGAACGGTATCGAAGCCATGATCATGAAAACAATTGCCACATATTCCGCCTTATATCCAAGGTACTGAAAGGAGCTGTCATAATTTGCAAAGCCACCAGTGGCAACCGTAGTCATCGAATGCACCAATGAATCAAACATTGATAAGCCAGCAACGTTATAGGACAGAAAACACAGAAACGACACAATAAGGTAGGTTATTGAAATTCCCCTGGCCGTTGATATGGCCTGGGGAATGACAGTTGTGATGGTTTCAAAATTGCTTTTCATGAAATACTGCATTCCACCGATTCTCAATCTTGGAAAAACAGTCATTGCAATTATGATGATCAGAATACCACCGATCCATTGCAGGATTCCTCGCCACAAGAGATAACCCTCAGGTAAATTCTCAATATCTGAAAATACGGTTGCTCCAGTTGTGGTAAGTCCTGAAACAGACTCGAAATAGGCATCAATGATACGGAAATTCGGTTCTCCCAATACAAAGGGGATGGCTGCAAAGACAGGTATTACCGTATACAAGCATACTGTAATGAGGATGGTCTCTCTCAGACTTGTACCTTGGGTTGTCAGTCTTGTCGAAGAAGTGGCGAGTACAAGAACCAAACCAACAAATATCGTAAAAGCGGAAGAGATTGCGAATGTGGTCCACTGGCCATTCATGAAAATTACATCAAACAGCATTGGAATCAACATCGTTAATCCCAATCCAATGATCAACCACCCAATTACGTACCCGACGGGTCGAGAGTCAATCATTGCCTAAACTGCTTTCTGACAAGGTGATTTACCTAATGATAATTTTATTCGTATTATTTTGAACAAAAAAAGTGCCGGATGAATTTCAAAAAGGAAATCGTCAACATTTTTCAATTGGGGTAATAAATTTACGACCTATATAATTGTATCTGAAATGGCATATAAATATCAGCCTCAAAATGAATTATATTTTTTTTCGATGAAAGTAGCAAAACTATTTGATTATGGATGTGTGTGCAAACATCGAAAGAGAATTGATCCAGGCCATGATTCAAGTATTTACTTCCACAATAAGATGATTGCTGAATTCAATGAAAGGCTGGATGATTCCTTTGATACTCCTCCAAAATTGGCAATTGTTACTGGAATGCCGGAATTGTGGACAAAACATTTTCCTGACGCTGATGTTTTGCCTGATACGGATGTACTGAATTTTCCAGGCAATCAATATGACCTGATTCTTCACAGTCTTTGTCTACATTGGTCAAATGATCCGGTTGGTCAACTCATTCAGTGCAAGCAATCCTGCAACCCAGGTGGTATGATAATGGCCGTATTGTTCGGTGGGCAGAACCTCGCGGAACTGAGAACTGCATTGATTTCAGGTGAAACCAGAATAAAAAATGGGGCAACGCCCCGCGTAGCACCAATGGGTGACATTCTGGACTTGGGAAATCTGATGGTCCGGGCAAATTTTACAAATCCCATTTCCGACCGCCTTGAGTTCAGGCTTGAGTATGAATCCCTATCAGACTTGATGAAGCATCTGAGATTGATGGGTGAAACGAATGCACTTGTGAATAGAACCAAGAATTTTACAGGACGTAATATATTCCAGGAAGCCGAAAAAAAATATGTTCAACATTTTTCACTTTCCTCGGGAAAGATTTATGCGACTTTTGAATTGATCTTTCTTACCGGTTGGGCTCCAAAAAATGTATGAATTCATCATTGCGTGCAAGAGAGATTGAAATGCCGAAACCGAATAATGAAAAGAGCTTTCTACCCGAAGACCATCCTGAAATAGAATTTGGCAAAACCGGTATCATACTTGCAAACCTTGGGACTCCCGACGGGTATGATTATTTTTCCGTGCGCAAATACCTGAACCAGTTTCTTTCCGACAAACGAGTCATTGATTATCCCAAGTGGAAATGGCAGCCGTTACTCCAATCAATCATTCTCTCGAAAAGACCTTTCACTTCAGGAAAAAACTACAAGAAAATCTGGAATCACAAACTTGATGAAAGCCCTTTGTTGACCATATCAAGGCAACTTACGGACAAGGTCAGATCACATTTGGCATCAGAAATCGGATCAAATCATCTCATTGACTTCGCCATGCGTTATGGCAACCCGTCAGTTGGGTCGGTTTTAAACGGTTTGATCAAACAGGGATGTAACAGAATTGTGTTCTTTCCGCTATATCCACAATATTCGGCCACAACCACAGCCACGGCCTGCGATTCCTTGTTTGATGCGCTTAAACATCATAACTGGCAGCCCAGTGTACGGATTGTCGAACCATATTTTGAAAATGGGGATTATATTTCAGCACTTGCCAAATCGATCAAGACCAAATACAGCGAATTATCCTTCGAACCCGAGGTGCTCCTTACCTCCTATCATGGATTACCAAAGAGATATTTACTTGAAGGAGATCCATACCACTGTCAATGCCAGAAAACCACGAGATTGCTCAGAGACCTAATGGGAAACGATTTCAATCCCATTCATACGACCTTCCAGTCCATATTCGGAAGAGAAATCTGGCTGCAGCCGTATACCATTGATGAAGTAAAGCGTCTGGCTCAAGATGGTGTGAAGAATCTGGCCATCATCTGTCCCGGATTTTCATCGGATTGCATTGAAACCCTTGAAGAAATTCAGATGGAGGTCCGTGAGGAGTTTGAAACCCACGGAGGTGAGAATTTTGCCTACATACCCGCCTTGAATGACACGGATGATCACAGTGATCTGATCTATCGGATCATTTTGGAAAATCTCGGTGGTTGGCTGAGTTGAGAAGGTATATACTTCTCTACCGCGAACCTGGCCTATTTCCCTTCATGATTGTTTGAAAATATCACCAAATGGTCAAATGCGCCCGATTATAAGGAATTGACAGCAGAAACCAGGTCCTCCAGCAAGTCATCGGGATTTTCCAATCCAACCGAAACCCGAACCAAGCCATCCGTAATACCCAATCTTGCACGTTGTTCTTCGGACAATCTCTGATGGGTTGTGGTTGCCGGATGAGTCACCAAACTCTTGGAGTCGCCAAAATTGTTGGAAATTCTGACGATTTCGAGATTGTTCATGAATTTGAAGGAAGCATCCTTGTTGCCATCAAAATCCATTGCAAAAACCGTACCACCCTTGGTCATAAGCCCTTTTGCCACAGCATATTGGGGATGGTTGGGCAAATGTGGATAAATAACTTTGGAAAGGTTTTGATGACCTTCCAATTCCTGACAGATTCTCAATGACGAATCTGCTTGTCGGTTCGTTCGCAATTCCAGTGTTTCCAATCCCTTGAGCATGATCCATGCATTGAAGGGGCTGATGGCTCCACCCGTGTGTTTCAGATATGCTTCGAATGGCCCGCGAATATAATCCCTTGAGCCGATTACAATTCCCCCAAGAGACCTTCCCTGACCATCAATATGCTTGGTTGCAGAATAAACCACGATGTCTGCGCCTTTTACACCTGCCTGTAAAAACTGGGGTGATGCCAGTGCATTGTCAGCTATCAGAATCGAATCATTTTCTGCAGCAAGTTTACTGACAAAGTCCAAATCAATTACCTCAAGGGTTGGATTTGAAACAGTTTCAATAAATACGGCTTTTGTATCCGGAGTTACTTTGCTCTCCCATTGTGAATTATCCGTTCCATCAACAAACTCGACGTTTACACCAAACCTGGGAAGAACATTCTCCAGTATGAAAAGACAGGAACCAAACAGGGCTCTTGATGAAACCACCTTGTCTCCTGCTGACAGGATGGAACACAATGCACCATTCACTCCAGCCATTCCCGAGGCCGTGGCAAAAGCATCTTCAAGACCTTCAACGAGCGCCATTCGGTTTTCAAACATGCGTACGGTCGGATTGCCATACCTTGAATAGATAAATTCATTTTCCTTGGACTCGACAAAACGTTCTTCAGCTTGTTCGGGACTGTCGTATACAAAACCCTGGGTCAGGAAAATCGCTTCGGAGGTTTCACCAAACTGGCTGCGTACACCGCCTCCATGGACAGCTTGTGTTTGTTTCTTTAAGGGTTGTTTTGCCATTGACAAAGACCGGTTTTAAATTTGCATTGAGGTGGTTAATATAGTTGGAAAATTGGTGATTTCATTTCCCAATGAAAAAATTCATAGCACACAACTTGATCCAATGCAGAGTATGAAATGACGAACACAATTGAATTATTCTACTGGCCGACTCCAAACGGGTGGAAAATAACAATCGCCCTTGAGGAGTTTGGACTACCATATAACGTTAACCTGATCAATATTGGCAAGGGAGATCAGTTTGAACCTTCCTTCCTCAGAATAGCCCCGAACAATCGAATGCCTGCAATAATTGACCCTGATGGTCCTGAAGGCAAGGAAATCAGTATTTTTGAATCGGGGGCGATTCTACAATACCTGGGAAGAAAGCATAATCGTTTCATCGGTTCCAATGAACGAGAGCAGGTTGAGGTGGAACAATGGTTGATGTGGCAGATGGGAGGGGTCGGTCCCATGGCTGGACAGGCCCATCATTTTCTCAAATATGCACCAACAATGGAACCACCCCAGGATTTGCCTTACCCCAAAAGCAGGTATAAAAACGAGGTAAGCAGGCTTTATGGTGTTCTTGACCGACGTCTGTCTGACAGGGATTACGTTGCCGGAGATTATTCAATTGCCGATATGGCCATTTGGCCCTGGGCTTCACTCTGGGAAGGTCAGGAACAGGATATTGCTTCTTTTCCCAACATGGCCAAATGGCTTGAGAGGGTCGGTTCACGTGAAGCGGTTATTGCCGGAAGGGCTGTAGCTGCAGAATTGAGGTCCAATATTCAGAACGATAAGAAGGCCCAGAAAATGCTATTCAAGCAAAAATAATCTATTCGATCACTACTTTGCTGCAAGTACGTCCATCGGGACTTATGATTAAGAGTTATTTATCTTCAATCATTTCCATATTGAGGTGTTTTCTCAGAAAATACATCTGACTGCCAAAAAACACCAAACTGAGTCCTGTCAAGCCAAAGGTTTTAAATGTAACCCAGGCATCAGTTGACATGAAACGCCAAATAATCTCGTTGGTAATGGCTAGGAAAAGAAAAAACAGTGTGGTTCTTTGGGTTAATACCACCCATCCCCTGTCGGTGAATGGCAAGGCTTGGCCCATCAAGGATTGCAGGTAGGATTTTTTTCGCAAGAGGCCAAAGCCCAAAGTTACAGTAAAGAGCAAATAGATGATTGTGGGTTTCATCTTGATAAATTTTTCGTCATTGAGAAAGACGGTCAAGCCGCCAAATACTATAACCAGAAATACGGTTATGATTTGCATTCTGGATAGTTCACCGGTCAGTTTCCAGAGTAGAACTGTACTGGCAATGAGAATGGGTACAAACAAGGCGGTAATCATAATGAAGCCACCGTACTCGGTTCCCCCGATAAGGATAGATTTATCCCGAAGCAGGAAATACCCCACAAAAAAGAGAATCAACGGGCCAATTTCCAAAACCATTTTCAAGCCCTGTTTACTGTTCTGTTCAGCCATATTTTCCCTAATCTATCTTTTATTTCCCAATCTTGATCAAGGTCTTGTGAAGATAATTGATCTCAACTGGCTCTATTTCCAAAGCAGAAATTCAATGTGATCTCAAACCAGGATTACAATACTTAATGAATAGCAATGAGTTTTATCAGATCATAATCTAATTGCCCTGATTGCAAATTCAAACGAACAAGATTTCAATCAAGCACAAAAAATAATTGGGATCATGGATAATTGTCTTTGGATGGTCCGTGTTTTGGTCTCAACAAAATGCCAATAGAAAATCTCTGGATTCACCTTTTCCATGAATTGCGTGATGAGTTTATAATCTTTTTTCATGGCGGATACAACCTGCAACAATAGCAGGAAGAACACTAGCTTTTTCTGCAAGTGACAGAATGTTTTTTTTACTTGGTTGATTATTCCATAGAGATGAAGGTATCAATGCTCTTTGGATTTTCTTACCTGATTTGTAGTCAATTTGCGACTACATATTTAGCAGATATTTTCTGGAGTTCGACAATGTCTATAGCTGATACCTATGTTCGCGCCCGTTATAGATAAAGTGACAAAACAGCGTGCAAGCGAAGCACTTAACGCGATGGGACTAACCTTATCTGATGCAATTCGTTTGCTTATGCTGCGCATTGCTGACGAACATCGGATGCCTTTTGAAATCAAGGTGCCCAGCCATAGTAGCCGAATTGCATTGGTAGAAATTGAAGCTGGAAATATTGATGCTTTTGATTCTGTGGATGATTTGATGGCTGATCTGAATGCGGAGAATTAAATGTCCCGCATCATTCAGACATGATTATAAACGCGAAGCCAAAGGCCGACATCGCAGTACACTTAATAACGATTTGTTGACCATTTTTGATGCACTTGTTGCAGACCGTTTGCTTAATCCTTGTTATCGAGATCATGCCTTGACAGGTGAGCGAAGGGCTACCGCGAATGTCGTATTAAACCTGATCTTTTGTTAATTTATCTAAAAACTGATGACGACACCTTAATCCTCGTTCGCCTTGGGTCACATAGCGAACTGTTCGGATAGGCAGTGTAATGCAAATTTTCTATTTTATTCCAAATCTTTTTTGGAAGGGGTGGCATCGGTCTGATTGATAATCAAGCTTTGATCAGTGACGAAAGAGACAGGATTCCGTGACGGGACTAAGCCAGTCGACAACAACTTTATCATTAAAAAAACGGGTAATCCAAGGGATGATTTGTTAGGAGACAACCTACAGTACTGGAGATTTTTTTATGCTTACCAAAACTATTGCAATACCTGATAAGAATGATGAATCCTAAAACCTATGGACCCAAAAATTATGTGGAAGGTTAAGATATTCGCACTATGGAAAATAAAGCGAAAAGCCCTTTTACCTATCTAAACCGGTCAGTACGCTTGCAAAATCTTCTGGGTCAAAGGGTGAAAGGTCGTCAATGCCTTCACCTATTCCTATGGCATGAATTGGTAAACCGAATTTGGAGGCGAGAGCAACAAGTATACCTCCCTTGGCAGTACCATCTAGCTTGGTCATGACCAAACCGGATATATCAACCATCTTCCTGAATACCTCAACTTGGGATATGGCGTTTTGTCCTGTTGTGGCATCGAGTACCAGAAGCGTGTTGTGGGGTGCTTCACTGTCAATTTTCTTGATCACTCTGACAATCTTTGCAAGTTCCTCCATCAAGTCCGTCCTGTTTTGTAATCTGCCGGCCGTATCAATGATCAGTAAATCCTTGGCTTCCTCCTTGGCAAGAGTATAGGCCTTGTACGCTAGTGCAGCCGGATCTGAATTGTTGGAGGCCTTTAGAACAGGAACCCCAACCCTTTTTCCCCAAATTTCAAGTTGCTCCACAGCAGCTGCGCGAAAGGTATCACAAGCCGCAATGACAATATCCTTGCCAGCTTCCTTGAACTGGCTGGAAAGCTTGCCAATGGTGGTGGTCTTGCCCGACCCATTGACACCGGCAATCAATATGACCTGAGGTTTGGCTGAAAATAGGGGGATAGGTTTGGCAACAGGTTCGAGAATGCTGGTGATTTCACCGGACAACAGGGTTTTTAGTCGTTGTGTGGATAGTCTCTGTCCCATATGGTTCTGAGCGATGCTGGAAGAAATGCGAATTGATGTATCGTAGCCCATATCCGATACAATCAACAGTTCCTCCAGACTTTCGAGCATTTCATCATCCAGTCGCCGTCGGGGGACTCCATCGCCACCACCACTGAAAATTTTACCAAACAATCCAGATTGTTGCTTGTCACCATTCTCCCTGTCCAAGGGATTGCTTGAATCTAAAGTTGAAAAATTTTCTTCCTCGCCCTCTTCTATCAAATCCTCCAATCCCTGTTCCAACTTGGAAGTGGATTTAGTCAATCTTGATTTTAACTTCGAGAAAAAGGACATTTGGATTCCAATAATCTTAATCTTTGTTGACCATTAAATTGTCATGGAATGGTTCATTTCCCTTTCATCAAGAGAAATCCGATCAGCAATATACTGTTGATTCAGGAAACCTCCTCGGGAAAGTGTTTCATCGTCAATAGAATGGGATTGGGCGCAGCCTGACCCAAACCACAAATTGAAGCATCGGCCATAACTTCACATAAATCTTCAAGTAGTGGAAAATCCCATTTACTGTCCTGCATCAACTTTACTGCTTTCTCACAGCCAACCCTGCAAGGTGTACATTGACCACAACTTTCATCTTCAAAGAATCTAAGCATGTTCAAAGCAGCATCCCTTGCCCTATCGTTCTGGGAAAGAACCACAACTGCAGCTGAGCCGATAAAGGTTCCGTAAGGTTGCAAGGTATCAAAATCCAATGGTATTTTGTCCAGGGATGCTGGTAGGACACCTGATGAAGGTCCTCCTGGTTGATAGGCCTTGAATTCATGCCCCTCGGCCATGCCACCTGCAGCCTCGATAATGTCAGCTATGGTCGAACCTGCAGGTAAAATGTATACACCCGGTTGGGCAACACGCCCTGATACGGAATAGCTTCTTAGGCCCTTGCGACCATTCCGCTCAATGGATGTGAAAATCTCTGGACCCTCCTTGCAAATCCTTTGAACCCAGTAAAGCGTCTCTACATTATGAACAAGTGTTGGCTTGTTGAACAAGCCTACCTGGGCGACATAGGGAGGTCGGTGTCTCGGCAATCCCCTCTTCCCCTCGATACTTTCAATCATGGCACTTTCTTCACCACAGATATAGGCACCGGCACCTCTACGAAGTTCAATATATCCTTCCGGCACAATACCCTTGTTTTCCAGTTTGCCTATTTCCTTCAGCAAAATTTCCCTTGATGCAGGATATTCGTCACGAAGGTAGATATAGACCTTTGCTGCCTCGACGACCCAGGCAGCTATCAACATCCCCTCCAGAAAGTGATGAGGATACCTTTCAAGATAATACCGATCCTTGAATGTTCCCGGCTCACCTTCGTCAGCATTGACCGCCATTAATCGTGGTTTGTTTTCCTTTCTGACAAAGGACCATTTTCGACCCGATGGAAATCCGGCTCCCCCAAAGCCCCTAAGGCCTGAAGACAAGACCAATTCCTCAACTTCATCTCTGGTAAGCAAATCCCGATGGCATGATTCAAGGGTTTGATATCCTCCTTCATTCAGGTAACTTTTCAAATCCGGATAATCTGGAATCTCGGGATGAAAATCCCTTTCGTCAATAACCTTTCTGGTCTTTTCCAACGTAGCCTCGTCAACATGTTTGTGCCCCACTTCAAGTACAGGTGCCGTATCACAACGCCCCATGCAGGGTGCTCTTATTACCCTTACCCTTTTTGGATCAGTTCCCTCTTTCAGATACTGCATCAAGGTCTGGGCACCAGCCAGCTCGCAAGAAAGGGAATCACAAACTCGAACTGTAATTTCCGGCGGTGGTTCATCACCTTCCTTGACGATATCCAGATGGGCATAAAAGGTGGCAACTTCATATACTTCAACCTGGGCGAGATTCATCAATGATGCCAAGGCCCTCAGATGCGCAGCAGACAAATAACCGTATCGATCCTGAATGATGTGGAGATACTCAATCAACATTGACTTCTCCAAGGAAGCAGTTTCCAACAACTCCTGGATTTCATTCAGGGCTTCATCCTTAACCTGACGGCCTTTTGGGGTTTTTCTACCCTTGCCCTTGCCTGATTTCCATACGCCCTTTGGATGTTCTGCCATATAATTACCGACTATAAAAACAATTTACCGATGAACATTTTTTCAGATTAATCAAAAAGAACAATCGTCTAGGAAGGTAATTTAACTTTTCCATCACTCCACTCAACCTCGACATCCTTACCCATTTGAAAATCTTCCTTGCTGGTTATTGCAATGTTGTTTTGCCTGACGACGGCAAATCCGCGTTTGAGAGTATTCTTGTATCCAACCCCCTCAATGATTCGCTTCAAGGATTTTACACCAAGTTTCCTGCCCTTCATGTATGCCTTGATGTATTTTTCCAGCTGCAATCCCGCTGCTGCAAGACGCTTTTCGGAAAAGGCGACTCTTGAATTAAGATCAGTAGATGAAAGTCCCCTGTCCAATGCTTGAAATTTGTATTTGGATTCGAATAAGACCCTTGGAACCGCAAGTCTGGCGCCACATTCCGACAGATTCGTTGCCTTATGCTGAATATTCGATCTCAAGGCACGGGGTAATCGCAGGTACATGCCATCCAATTGCTGGTCACGAAATTGAAATAGATTCTCCTTGACCGGAAGCCTCTTTGCAACATCGGAGATTCTTTGCCTTTTATTTTGAAAAGCAATCCTTGATCCTTCCGATATCCTGTTTTCCAGGTTTTTGATCCCCCCTGCCAATTCGACCCTGACCCGGACAGCGAATTCTGCTGCTGCAGTAGGGGTTGGGGCTCTTTTGTTGGCTGCCAAATCAATGAGGGTATGATCTGTTTCATGACCCACTGCCGAAATCACCGGAATCTCGCTTAGAGCTACGGCCCGAACAACATTTTCATCGTTGAATCCAACCAAATCCGAAAACGAACCACCTCCCCTTGCAACAATGATCAAATCTGGTCGGGGTATTTCACCATTTGGCAGGAGGGCATTGAAACCATTGACTGCTTGCACCACCTCGGGAGGACAATTATCACCTTGCACGGCAACCGGCCAGACAATAACTTGACGTGGAAACCTCTCATTCAATCGATGGAGAATATCCCTGATGACAGAACCCGTTGGCGAAGTGACCACACCTATGGTCCTGGGGAATAAAGGCAGTTCCTTCTCATTCTGCCGTGCAAAAACACCCTCCTGGGTCAATCTGTTGCGCAATTCCTCGATTTTGGCAAGAATGGCACCCTCACCCGCAAAATCGAGGTCATTGACCATAATTTGATAGCGGGAAGTCCCCGAAAAGGTCGTTACCTTTCCCAGGACACTGATTTCACTTCCCTCCTTGAGGATACTTCCCAGTTTGTTGCCCAGCCTGTTGGACGTAGAGGACCACATGATTGCGGACAGGGCGTGATTATGTTCCTTGAGGGTAAAATACAGATGACCTCCTGGTGAACGGTACAGGTCGGATACCTCACCCTTGACACGCACCATTGGAAATCCCCGTTCCATAGTCCGGTTTATTTCCCGGGAAATTTCAGAGACAGTATATTCATGGACCTTCGATCCATCGACCATATTTGATGTTTTGTTATTGGTCCAGTTCTGCATTGATCAAGCGATCTTTATTTCATGTGGAATGGTCTGTTTCATTTAAATTTGTTTTTCGGGCATGCGTACAACCAAACCGTCAAAATCGGATGTGACCCGCAGTTGGCATGTTAGTCTTGATTTTACCGGATCCGGTTCCCAAGCAAAATCCAGCATGTCCTCTTCCATGGCTTCCTTTTCCGGCAGTTTGTCTACCCATTCATCATCAACATATACATGGCAGGTTGAACAGGCGCAAGCACCACCACAATCCGCCTCAATACCAGGTATGTTATTGTCTCTTGCCCCCTCCATTACTGTCAGGCCTTCCTTTACCTCGATAACATGTGGTTTTCCGTTGTATTCAATATAGGTAATTCTTGCCATACAGCCTCATGTAGAAAAATGGAAATATAATACGAAAATTGTTGTTAGTAGATGGCACAGTTAGGGTATAGTTTCCAGAACCATAGTACCAATAATTTAGGGCAGACTAAACATTATGGTGTAAATTCACAATCAGTATCGCTAACCACCCTTAGTACAGGACACACCGTGTTCAGGTAAGACATGGTTCAGGTGTGTCCGGTTGCCCCTTGATGGATTCACCTCAATGCCAGTGTGCTTGATGCGATACCCAAGCCGGATGTTCTTGGTGTTATCGGTGCCATTCACCCTCGCGCAGGAAATCCCGACCTGGCCAATGGCATTCTTTCAATCACATATTTCTAGCAAAAATAAATTTCATCCTTCAAGCCCCATGCAACAGGCCGTAAGCAGTAAAATGCCGAGCATTGCCACGCTTGTTGAATCTCCAACCTTGAATGTGTAACACCTGCATGCCAACCGTTTTACCACCCCCTTTTGTTTGCCCTCTTGAAAACCTCATTGAAATGACCCTTGCAAGTTTGTCAATACAACATCCAATATTGGAGACTATCAGGGCTGTCGCTATTGAAATCTTGCAGGGATATTCATGTCAACAATGCCCCTTTTTGGGGTAGTCCGGACAGAAAATAATTGCCCTGGGAGGCTATAACCACAATGGTTAAATGATCAAATTTGTCAGTATGGATAAAAGAATCAATTTGTTTTTATTGTTTATTAAGTAAACTATCCCTTTAGTTTTTATTTGGATTTCAAGGAGATGAATAATGCGAACTCTGTTTTTGGTTTCAGTTGGTTTGTTTGGAGGATTTTGGCTTGGGGCCACTTCAACCCATGCTGCTGACGAGGAACTGATTATACTAGACTGGTCGGCTTACAATGATCCTGGGTTTTATCAGGGCTACATCGAGCAACATGGAGACGAACCAACCTTTTCGTTTTTTGGTGAAGAAGAGGAAGCCTTTCAAAAGCTTAGAGTAGGGTTTGAAGCGGATATCTCCCACCCCTGTTCCCAATCGGTGTCAAAATGGCATGAGGCAGGCTTGCTTGATCCATTGCAGATTGACAGGATCGAACGTTGGGGTCAGGTCAATGAAACCATGAAGGAGGCCTTCAAGATTGATGGGGAGTATTACCTGCTGCCAGCCGACTGGGGAACAACTGCTTTGGCCTATCGTGCTGACCTCGTTCCCGAAGAGGATGTACAAAGTCTTCAGGTTTTTGTCGATCCCAAATATGCCGGAAAAATCTCCATCGCAGATAATGTTGACGATGCCTATGCCCTGGCTTATCTGGCAACCGGCGTATCTGACTGGACATTGGTTACCGAGTCGGATCTGGAAAAGGCCTCGGCCTGGTTGAGGGAAGCCCACAAGAATATCAGGGATTATTGGCAGGATGGTGCGGGGCTGTCACAGCTCATGGCCAGTGGAGAAGTGCTTATTGCCTGGGCTTGGAACGAAATCCCTGTGGTCATGCAATCGGAAGGTCATGATGTGAGAATGAACCGACTGACAGAGGAAGGTTCGTCAACCTGGTTTTGTGGATATGTTGATTTGGCCAACAGTCCCAATGACGATTCCAAGGTCTACGATTTTTTCAATGCCTGGTTTGAACCAAGGTCAGTGGAATACATTGTCAATGAATGGGGTTATGGTCATGGCAATCAGGCAGAAATGGACAAGTTGGGTTCCGAAATCCTGGTCGAAATGGGATTGGGACCAATCGATGTGCCTGTCTTGGCCCAAAAGCCCATGAATCATACGATTCGTGAACAAATGATTGCCGAATTCGAATTGATCAAGGCAGGATTCTGATTCCTCCCGAATTTTACCGGAAGCACGACCTGCTTCTGGTAAACGGATTGGGAATTATTGAATTCGAAGAGATAAAGAAGTCTTGTCCACCAGGATTAGACCAAGCCATGTGAAATGAATTTTTCATTGATCCAAAAAATCAGGGGGCAGGCAGGTTTAATTCTGGTCAGCCCCCCGTTTTTCTATGCATTGCTGTTGCTGGCATTCCCCTTGATGGGTGTCTTGGCATTAAGTTTCTGGACCCAGGATTACCTTGAACTGAACAGGGGCTTTACCCTTGACAATTACAGGGAAGCCTGGACGGGAGCAATTTACCAGGCATTGATGTTGAGATCCCTCAAGATTTCAATTTTGGTGACCCTCCTGACCGTGGTTCTGGCCTTTCCGGTTGCCTATTTCATTTCCTTTCATGTGCCACCGAAGAAAAAACCTCTTTGGATTTTCCTGATTACCATTCCATTCTGGACAAGCTATCTGATCAGGATTTTCCTGTGGAAGGTCATACTGGGATTCAATGGCGTTATCAACGGGTCGCTTATCGGCATCGGGCTTATCGATGAACCATTGAAATTCCTTCTGTTCAATCAGGGAGCCATTGTGGTCACCCTAAGCCATGCGTGGATTCCATTCGCCATTCTTCCCATTTATGTTGCCCTTGAAAAAATTGACCGTTCCCTTTTGGAAGCGTCCGAAGATCTTGGCGATGGACCTGTCAGACGATTTATCAGGGTAACACTTCCCCTTGCCATGCCCGGAATAATTGCAGCCACGCTTATCGTATTCATTCCAACCATTGGTGATTATGTCACACCCAAATTGGTCGGGGGGCCGAATGGATTGCTCATCGCCAATATGATTGAGGTCCAATTTAAAAAGGCAAACAATGCACCTCTGGGTGCCGCCCTGGCATTATCAGCCATGTTTGTTGTCTCCACCATGGCAATGGTGTTTTTGTGGTTCAACCGAAAATATTTGAAGCAGGGGCAATGATGGCCAAAGCCAAGCAATCACGATACCTGATGGTTTATATCGGGATATTTCTTGTTTTTCTTTATTCCCCTGCATTGTTGCTTCCCATATTTTCCTTCAATGACAGCACCATTGTAGCTTTCCCGCTTGGTGGATTTACATTGGCCTGGTTCATTGAAGTATTCAAAACCGAACCATTGTTGGCCGCTGCGCTCAATAGTCTGCTGGTAGCTGTCATTACATCTGTATTTGCAACCATATTCGGGATTTTTGCCGCCAGGGCTTCCACCCGGTATCAATTTACCGGAAAAAGGGGAATCATGGGACTGATCATGGTTCCCATGGTGTTGCCTGAAATCATCATTGGGGTTTCCCTTTTGGTCGTGGTCCTGCAATTGGGATTCAATCTTTCCCTGACGACCATCATCCTTGGTCATATCCTGCTTTGCCTCCCTTTCTGCACGGCAATTCTCAGTGCAGGCTTTCAGGGTCTGGACAGGAGCTTCGAGGAGGCCTCCCAGGATTTGGGCAGGAGCCGTCTGGAAACCTTCTGGTATATCACCCTGCCCCTCGTCATGCCGGCCATCATTTCCAGCCTCCTCATTTCCTTTACCATTTCACTGGATGAATTCATCATTGCCTTCTTTCTGTCCGGAACCGATGCTACCCTGCCGGTCTACATCTGGGGACAGTTGCGATTCCCCACCCGAATTCCAATAATCCTTGCCCTGGGAACCGTGCTGCTATTGGTTTCCCTGACATTACTCATCATTGCAGAATATTTTCGACGAATCGGTGCCCGCAAGACAGGTAACGAAATCAAGGGAGGTCTATTTTGAAGCAGGAAACCAATTCCGAAGCCAAGCCCATCATCAGGATCGAAAGCATACAGAAAAACTATGGTGTCATTGAAGCACTTAAATCCATTTCCTTCAATATAAACCAGGGTGAGTTTTTAACCCTCCTTGGTCCTTCCGGTTGTGGCAAGACCACACTTCTCAGGGTCATCGCCGGCTTTGAAATACCCAATGCTGGCCTGGTTGAAATTGACGGCAACAATATGGAAGGAATTCCAGCCAACCAGCGACCTACCAATATGGTTTTTCAAAGTTATGCCGTTTTCCCCCATATGACAGTTGGGAAAAATGTTGCCTATGGGTTGAGGGCAAGGAAAGCAGACAGGCAGACCATTTCCGAAGAGGTAAACAAGGCACTGGCAATGGTTGGAATGGAAGGCTTCAATGACCGGCCATCGACAGCGCTTTCAGGCGGTCAGAGACAACGGGTGGCGCTGGCCAGGGCCTTGATCCTGAAACCAAAGGTGCTCTTGCTTGACGAACCGCTTTCCGCCCTCGACAAAAGACTCAGGGAACAAATGCAGTCCGAGTTGAGACAATTGCAGCGGTCGGTGGGCATAACCTTCATTTTGGTAACCCATGATCAGGAAGAAGCCTTGACAATGTCGGACCGTATTGCGGTCATGTTTGATGGCAAGATAGCTCAACTTGCCTCTCCCAAGGAATTATACAGGCGACCAACGAACATCCAGGTGGCAAATTTTGTTGGTACCATGAATTTCCTGAATCTGGACCTTTTGGCCCAGGAAGGTGGCGACCTCGTTGTCGAGATTGAGGGATTGGGCAAAACCACCTTGACCATTGATCAGGCACCATTAGGGTATCAAAGTAACTCCATGGCGGGGATAAGACCTGAAATGTTCACCATAATCACCAACCAAGGCCAGGCAAAACCCATGATTGCAAAAGGGAGAATTGCCGAAACCCAGTATTTTGGTGACATGACCTATTTTGATGCCAATTTGGAAGGGACCGATAGGGTTGTAACAATTTCCATGCGAAATTCCGACATTTCCTTTGATATTAACATCGGAGATGACGTGGAAATTGGATGGAATCCAAACTCCATTCTGGTGTTGAATTGAATGTTGATTTGTTGATGAGGTAGGGAACGGATACCCTACGCTCAAAATTTTAATTGGGCAATTGAATTGCCACCTTGATCAGCACCCCTTCCCGAATAATGAAAAAAGCGACCTCTTCATCATCGTTCCGAATGGCTTGGTCCACTATTCTTTGGATGTCACTGGTTGAAACAACTTTTTGGGAATTGACCATTTCAACCTGATCCAGTACCTGGATACCGGCCTCTGCAGCAGGTGAATTTTCCAAGACTTCATTGACAACGGTATCGGGATTGGCAAAACCATTTCCTTCAAGATCAGGGGTATGGCCGAAATTCATGCCCAGAATTGATTCACCCTCCTCGGACTCTTCCTCGCTCGACATTATTTTACCCGGATTTTGGGGTCTGTCTCCAAGGGTTGCCGTTAAAGTCAATGGCTCACTCCCGCGTAGAATTTCCATGGTTATTTCTTTACCGGGCTCGATACTTCCCACAAATGAGACAAACTCCCGGATTTCTGAAATTTCGGTACCATCTACCGATATGATCAAGTCCCCAGGTAAAATTCCTGCCTCCCTTGCCGGTCCATCCTTGAACACACCATCAACAAGTATCCGTTCATTGTTTTGTTCGTCCATCGATGTTGAGATATATACCCCGAGCCACCCCCTGCTGACTTTTCCATCCTGAAGAATATCCTCTACAACCCGGGATACAACAGCCGATGACATGGAAAACCCAACACCGATCGAACCCCTGCTGAAACCGCTGGTCTTGATCGCTGTGTTAACACCTATGACATCACCATCAAGGTTTATCAATGGGCCGCCAGAATTTCCAAGATTAATGGAAGCATCGGTCTGGAAAAAATTGTCATAAGGCCCATTCAATGTTCGAAAGGTGGCAGATATAATGCCCTTTGATGCCGATATGCCAACACCCAGCGGATTGCCTATTGCCAATACGGGATCACCAACTCTAACCGTCTTGCTGTCACCAAATTTGATGAAATCAAATTCCTCACCATCGACAATCTGCAAAACCGATATATCCGTTTCAGGATCGCTGCCGATAACCTCGGCTTTGTATACCGTGTCCTCATCGGCCATCCTGACCTTGATTTCAGATGCATTCTCGATCACATGGTAATTGGTGACCAACTTGCCATCCTTGGAAATAATGAAACCTGAACCAAAACCCATTCTTGGATACTGTGCTGATTGTATTTCGAATTCCTCAACTTGTTCTGAAGTCCCACCCTGATTCTGGTTATTAAACTCCTCGTCAAAAAATCGTCGGAAAAAATCATACATGAAAGGATGATTCCTGAATTGATCCATCCATTCTTCAGGGTTTCCCTCGGGCTGACCATCACTCTGATTTTGAGAACCCTGCATGATCTCGAGTGAGACAACAGCCGGCAAGACCTTTTCAACCAGAGAACTGAAATCCTCATGTGATTGGACCGGGCCACCTTGAAACACAATCAAACAAAACAGGGGTGCCAAACCTGCCAGGGATAGTCTAATCTGTGGCAATTCAAACAACTTGATTTTCATTTTCATACCTATTGTATTGATCATTTTATCAACCAAAAACCTATGCCAAAAATATTCAGGGATGGTCAGTTTGATTGGCATACCCTTTGATTCAGAAGCATGTTCAATCAACCTGTTTTCATCCCAAGGCCTGAGCACTTCACAGCGAAGTGCCAAGCCTCGGAATTAGAAATAATTTGCAGATTCACAAAAGTGAATTCAAAAATCGGTTACACTTAAGTCAGGTTCCGATAAGAGTGGAGATCCAGACCACCAGAACACCGAAACCAACAATGCAGAGACCTATGGTCTTTCGTTTCTCGACTGGCAGGCTGGCCAGTATTTTAAGGGCGTCCTCCAGCCTCTTTGGAATAAGGGCAAGCACCAAACCTTCAAGTACAGCAACCAGCCCCAAGGCCAGAACTATCTCATCAATCACTTTCTTGTGTTGATCCCTTGAAGTAATTGAAGAATTCACCTTCGGGATCAATCAGTAAAGTGGTATTGTCAGGCTGGAAGGACACTTCATAGGCTCGCAAGGTTCGATAGAACTGGAAAAATTCTTGATCCTGGTTAAAGGCATCGGCATAAATCCTGTTTCTTTCGGCATCAGCCAAACCACGTGTAATCTCGGCTTCCTTCTGGGCCTCGGAAACAATTTCCACTTGTGTTCTGTCAGCTTGGGCCCGAACCTTCTGAGCCGCTTCCTCACCTCGTGCGATCTCATCGGCAGCCTCCCTTTCGCGTTCAGCCCTCATCCTTGCAAAGGTCGCTTCAAGGTTTTGTGAAGGCAAATCCGTTCTTTTCAATCGGACATCCACGATTTCAAGGCCAAGGTTGGTAGCCTCGATCTTGGCTGTATCCCTGATTCTGGACATCAGGGCAGCCCGGTCGGCCGAAAGAATCGTACCGGATGTAACCGAACCCAGCACTTCCCGGGTGGCAGCATTGAGAACGTTCCTCAATCTGCTTTCAGCCGAACCTTCAATACCTACGGCTTCCCTGAACTGAACAACATCTTCGATCCTGTATCTGGCAAATGCATCCACCACCAAACGCCGATCATCCAATGGAGTTACCTCAAGGGATTGCGTTTCGAGTGAGAGAATTCTGTCTTCATACCTGACAACTTCCTGAATCAACGGTATCTTGAAGGCCAGACCAGGTGTTTCCTTGACCTGTTTGACCTGACCAAATTGCAGTACCAGAGCCTTTTCACGTTCATCAACAATGAAAAGGGCCGAAAGGGCACTTACAACGATGAGTGCCAGCACACCTAAGATTATCGTATTTCTATTCATTGGTTCTGCTCCTGGTCGAGTTGTGGAATTGTGGTTTTCTTCACGATTTCATCAAGTGAAAGAATGGGCAGGAAATTGGAATTTCCGTCCATGATCAGTTTACCGACCGAACCGTAAATTTTCTCGGTGGTTTCAATATGCAATCTTTTTCGGGTTACCTCCGGTGCCTTTTGATATTCTTCCAAAACTGCCAGAAACCTGCTGGCTTCACCTTCGGCCTGGTTGACAACCTGTGCACGGTACCCCTCGGCTTCCTCCAGCAACTGGGCCGCTTCACCTCTGGCACTGGCCAAAACCCGGTTTGAATAGGCATCTGCCTGTTTTTCCAACCGGTCCCTTTCCTGTTCGGCTGCCTGAACCTCCCGGAAACTGTTGATGACTGCACCTGGCGGGTCAGCCTTGTCAAAGTTGACACGAACCACGTTCATCCCTGAATCATAATTGTCAAGATTGGTTTGTATCAATTCCCTGAGGTTTGCAGCAACAACACCCCTGTCCCGGTTGAGTATGGGAGCAAGTTCCGATCTGGCCATGATTTCCCTCATGGCTGATTCGGCGACAGCTGAGATTGTTACTTCCTGATCTCTCAGATTGAAAAGGTAGTTGGCCGGGTCGGAAATATTCCAGACAACCTGAAAACCGACATCAACAATGTTTTCATCTCCAGTAAGCATCAAGCCTGCATCTGAACGAGAACCTTCATTGGCACCGATCTCAACGGTTCTTTCACGGGTTACCTCGACTATTTCCCGTGTTATCAACGGCCAAGGTGCAAAATTCAATCCGGGAGTTCCAGTCGATGAATAGGCCCCAAGAAACAATTCCACGGATCTTTGTTCCGGCTTGACAGAGTAAAAGGAGCTGTAGCCCCAGAATCCGATTATTGCCAAAACTGCTATAAAGTAAAAACTCTTGGGGATTTTGTTGCGATCGCCGCCTGGACGACCGCCACCACTTCCTCCTCTATCTTTGAAGACACCTTTCAGGCGGTCACGACCCAAGTTAATCAAGTCATCAACTTCCGGCATGTTGGGACCTTTCTGGTTTCCATTCCCCCAAGGTCCATTCGAGTTGTTTGTCATTTCAATATATACTCCAATCCATTAGGGATACCTTATTGGCAACCCATCTCTAAAGTTGTTGCTTGAGTCTTGAATTTCAAGAACTATGAGTTGGATTATGCAAGGTAACCAACTCTTCGGCAGCAGTGGGATGAACCGCACAGGTTCTGTCAAAATCCTCTTTTGTAGCACCCATTTTTATGGCAATTCCAACCATTTGGATCATTTCTGCCGCCCCGGAACAAATCAGATGTACGCCCAAGACTCGTCTTGTGGTCTTGTCAACCACCATTTTCATGAGGTTCCTTTCATCCCGATTGGCGATTACATTAAGCATTGATTTGAATTTTGTACGGTAAATCTCGACATCAAATTCCTTTCTTGCCATTTCCTCGCTGTATCCCACGGTACCGATTTCTGGACGGGTAAACACAGCCGTGGGAACATTTACATGATCAACAGGAGTTGGCTCTCCCTCAAATACCGTTGCAACAAAACTCATGGCTTCCCTGATTGCAACAGGGGTTAAATTCAATCGGTCCGTGGCATCACCAATTGCATATATCGAGGGGATAACCGTCTGTGAATATTCATCAACTACGACTGCACCGGAGGAATCAATTGGGACATGCAGTTTTTCAAGGTTTAACCCATTGGTATTGGGCTTGCGTCCGGTTGCATAAAGGATGAAATCAAATTCCTGCGAATCCCCATCCTGATAAAATGCCCTCAATCCCCCATCAACCTTCTTTATTTTTTCGACAGTATGATTGAACCTTATATCGATTCCCCTGACGGTCATGGAAGCCGATAGATGGTCCCGAATGTCATTATCAAACCCCCGGAGTATTTGCGCCCCCCTGTAAACCTGCGTTACACTGCTGCCCATACCATTGAAAATTCCCGCAAATTCACAAGCGATATAGCCTCCACCGCAAATCAGTACTCGCTCGGGCAATTCCTTCAACTTAAATACATCATTGGATGTACTGACTAGATCCGATCCCTCGAAGTCAGGAACATAGGGGCTTCCTCCGGTTGCAATCAAAATTATTCTGGATTTGTATGTTTTTCCATCACACAGTTTGATGGTGTGTGGATCTTTCAGAGTTGCCCTGGAAGGGAAAAAATTGACCTTGGCACTGTCAAGCAATGATCTGTAGATGATTTCCAGGCGATCAATCTCCCTGTCCTTCCTTGCCTGAAACCATTCGAAGCCGAATGTAGAAGTGCCGACATTCCAGCCAAAACCCTCAGCATCGGCAAAATAATCCCCATAATCGGCAGCAAAAACCATCATCTTTTTGGGAACACATCCTCGGATTACACAGGTTCCCCCAAGCCTGTATTCCTCGGCCAATCCTACCTTGAATCCTTTTTCGGAAGCTACTCTTGCAGCCCTGACACCACCTGAACCACCACCAATTACAAACAAATCAAAATCAAACATCAAAAACCTGAAACCAATTTTTGGTAACTACCAATTCATACCAACATAAACCTATGGGCAATTCTATGTTTTAGCTAAATTCTAGAATCCTGCCAATTGGAATCTGGAAATTTTTCTAACAAAACGTTCACTCTCAATCCCATTTTTAGTGAAAGTTCTCAAAAATGCCAAAAATGTCGACAAAATCCAACCAATTACACTGCATAACCATCTCCAGCATCTCTGAGAGGATAAAATCCTATGTCCAAAAGAATATATCCGTCTGATGTCGACAGAAACAATTTGATGAAAAGTTCGAAATGGGACTTGTCGTAAAAATAGTGTGAAAAGTCCAAATGGAAATTTGGCAAATCCCTGCTATGCCTGAATATTTGACGTTTTCAATTATCCCTGAAACCGAGTTGTTATTAGATGGTCATTGCAGGGAAAGTGTACCGGTCGGTTGGGTATTCCGAAAAGGGTCGGTTTTGAATGGTGTCCAGAATAAAGCATTTCCCATTGTGAAACATATATATGGGGAGAACCTTTTTGCTTTTTTTTGATTTCATTGAGGCACGGCAGTAAGCTAAAAGAGATAGTTACATGCTTGCCCGCTCCTCATTTTGTAAAATTGTAAATTGGCTCCAGAACCACTGAAAAAGCCGTGTTCGAAGGCATTATGATAACTCGAAGGCAATCTCCTGCCATTTCAGGACTTTTGTTCCTCTATTCTTCCAGATTTTGGCTATTTTCCTTTCAACATGATTTGTTGAAATAAAGATAAAGTGGGTCCTCCCCTTTTTTCGTGGGTTGGATTTGTATTGATATGGCTGAATTGACTCCAAGGATGATGGTGAAGCTGAAATGCAACCGACCAATTCATCATGCTTCAAATCCTTTGGCCCTTCGGGTTCATTGTAATGAATGAAAGATTTTATGGACTGTGTTGCAAACGATCATGAAGTGCCTTGTACAAGGCTCATTGAAGAACTTCGGGAGGTGGAATGATTTGATGAATTGTTATTTACCCACCATAATTGGTGAAGAGTCGATAAAGTTAGACTGATAAAGGCTTCAGGCAAGAATACGCAATACACTATCTATCGGTTTCCTTGTTCAGAATACGGAAAAAGGAACAAGATGTCCTGTTCGGGAAACGCTTGCCTCCTTCCCATTGTCTGACGGTATTGGGAGAAATCCGGAGATGTTGAGCAAACTCCTTCCTGCTGAAATTCATCCGGCAACGCAACTGGCGTATATACCCTTGCCATTTCCTGCAAGGCTTCAGCCTCATCCTTCTTTTCGTGGCGGGCAATATCCTGTTCGGTGATCGCATCTACCTTTGCATAATCAATCCTGCCCTTGGTATGGGTTGATGGATCATTGGGATCAACCTTGATTCTGATTAAAATCATAGTATCTCACCTCTCTCCCGTTAGCCTTCTATGCCATAATGATATATTGGCTTGCTTAGTCCAAAGACATTATAGACAACAACTTAAACCCGGCCTTCAATCATTCCGCAAACACGGAAACAATCTTCTTCATATTCAAAACGTGTGCTGGTTCAAAAACCAGCTGCCGATCATCAAATACATGTTTGTCATTTTCAAATCCCCGTTTGGCCAGAACTTCATGCTCCTTTTCCTCATGCCATGTAAACTCCATTAAAAATTATAAATATTGGACTGGATCTTATCAAGCCGTAACGACCAAAATTTAGGTGCTTATATACCTGGCTAGCCAAAACACCAAAAAGTGTGGAAAATCGGGAGAAGGAGACACCTTCAAACAACGAAAAAAAGGCAATTGCCGAAGAAATTCACCGAGGGGCAAAAGCGATTGTGGAATCCCTGTTCAAGGGGAAATAACCGATTATGGCTAGCCAGGTATATAAGCACCAAAATTTACTTTGAAGGAAAAAATTGTTATAAAATGCTTGGAATCAAATAAATACCTTAGAGTATTTGACAGGTAAACATTGGGGATTATATCTATAAATAGACAAGGTTATAATTCCTAAATTATTCACTAGTTTTTATCGCCATGGCAAGGAACTGACCCATAACCTCATGTACCCACACGCTGCGTTCCCTGCTGTCCGCACTGTTGCTGGCAACTGCTATCAATAGTACTCCAGCTCAGGCGGAACCTGGCCCAATCAGCACTTGGCTGATGAAAGAGCCACTGACGCTCTTTGACTGGGGGATGTACAGGGCTGGAAAGCGCATGAGCATGGTGGCAAACCGATTGGAGGAGATCTACCCCGAAGGTTGGTTCTTCCCGAATGAAATCTACTTTTGGCATCACGATGAGATCAATTTCTCATGGCGTATTTATTTTGACCCCAGCGATAACCTCCCGACCGATGATCCCGGCGACTGGCCGGCCACCCATGACACCTGCAATTATTTTCGGAAACTAATTCTCCACAGTGTGCTGTGGCTTCCGGTCCAACCTGATGACATTGAAGGCCTCAGCCCCAATAATCCTGGTTTACGGACCTCGACAGATATATGGGATCCGCGCAAACAGGCTGGGGTTGTTCTCGACAGATGGTTCGCGCATATGGGGGAGGAGGGAAGGTCACTCGGGATTCCGTATTTTGAACGCAAGAGTCGCCCTGCGGACCTTGGTAATACCCTTGCATACAAGGTTTGGCTGTCGGTGACATTGCAAGATGAGAGCGGAGACAGAATCGAATGTAAGGCCCGCATCACGGAATGGGACGCCCCATCCAAGCCCCTGTCATGACCAATACAAATCAGTGCTTGATTGCAGGATCCCCGCACCTGTATGCTAAAACCAAAAAACTGTATAACCCAAAGGAAGGAGAATCAAGAACTCAAGGGAAGTGCAGAACTGCTTTCGAAAGCGATACAACAAGTTTTGAAGGAGTCCATGCAGAGCGTTCGGGATGACATTGAGGGGCTGATCGTCGTATCAACGCAAATAATTGCCGACATGAAAGATGACCTGATAAAAGAGATCAATGAAACCCTTAAGCAGACAACCCGGGATTTTCACTCGTACATGGCCAAACAAGTAGAAATCATTGCCAACATTGTTGACAAGAAAATGCAACGAAAATCTCCAACGAGGAAAACTGGCAAAATCACCCAATCAGCAGCGGGCACCTGATTCTAGTCCATTGTCTGAAATAAGGTCTTTGTAGAGTAACGCCCTGCCGATCGTCATCGCCACAAGGTGGCGTATCTGTTCTATGGTGTCTCTTTCACGGACATTGTGGCGGCCAGCAAATTCATCACCATATCTCTGTAAGTGTTTCGGTGACATTTTGTGATAGGTGCCTTTTTGCGCCTGCTTAAACATGACCAGAAGGATTCAATGCCGTTGATGTATGCCTTACCATCGACATATTGTTTGGCTGAGCGCTGTGTGATTAAAACCCTCAATATCTACATAGGATCGGTGCTCATCCGTGTAGATGTCTGACCCTTCGGTCACATTATCCCGAATGAAGCCTTGCAGGGTATCATTATCGGTGGTTTGAACAGATTTCTCCACAGCCTTCTTAATCGTGCGGTCATTGATACCGGCAACGGCTGACTTGCCTGCGATCCCGCACCCCTTTTAAGCACTGCACTGCGTAATGTAGATGTTCTTGCGCTTGCCACCCATGTAAGTCTCATCGTCTTCGGCTGGAGGCTTCATCTTCTCCAGCCCCGATACATCACATGCGATTCGCTAGCGGTGAAGCATGAACCATGCTGCTTTTTGACCGATTTGAGGTTGCGGTGGAGTTTCATGCTGGAAACACCTTTGAGTGAAGTAACGAACAAATAAACTGCCAACACCCACTTGCGGAGCGGAATCCGACTGTGAGCCAGACATATGCCGGCCTTGACCTAAAGTGTTTGCCAAGGGCCGCTTGTGTCATTTTTCAATTCCTTGTCTGAATCGAATTGGATAAAAACACAAGAAAAGCGTTTTGTCAACTTATAGATATAATCCTCTAAACATCTCATTCAATCATTACAATCAAAGACTTCGATTATTCCATCCCTGGTACCGGTAACCGCCTGATCACACAACCCAACAAAAAGACCACATTCAACTACACCTACAATTTGATTTATTGCTTGCTCTAGAGCCGAGGGATCATGAATTTTCTCGAAAGAATAATCCACAATAAAATGACCTTCATCGGTAACAAAAAACTTGTTATTCTCTGTCCGCATTGACTTCGAATTGAAAATGACACCAGAGGAAGCAAAGAGGTTATCCAGCCTTTGCAGCGTAGATGCCCAGCCAAAACATATGATTTCTATCGGCAGGGGAAACTTCCCCAAGTCATCAACTTTTTTGGATATGCTGGCAATGACTTTCATGGAGTCAGCCGAGGAAGCAACAATCTTCTCCTGCAGAAGGGCCCCACCGCCCCCCTTGATCAGGTTTAATTCAGAATCAAATTCGTCAGTACCATCAAGCACAAGGTCAAGATACTTAACATCGGACAATTCGGAAATACTCAAGCCAAGGGATTCGGCCAATTTCGTTGTCCTTGTTGAAGTTGAAACAAAGGTAAGATCAAGCTCATTCTGGAGGTTTCTGGCCGCAATTTCCCGGACAAGTGCTTCTGCCGTTGAACCGGTACCCAAACCAACCTTCATTTTATTTTCAAAATATTTCAATGAATATAATGCTGCTGAACTTCTGGATAAATCCTGATCTTTGGCTTGAATTCCCATGTGATTAATCTCCATTTGTAGTTGTACGGTAAAATACTGAATAAGATACAATTTTAAAAAGTCTTATGTAGGTGGAATGGCCATAATATGTATATCAGTGCCTTTGATATTTTCAAAATTGGTGTAGGCCCATCAAGTTCCCATACCATGGGCCCTATGGTCGCTGGCAACAGATTCCGCGATTCCATAAGCAATTACACAAAACATCAGCTGGGATTGCGAGCTACCCTTCACGGTTCACTTGCCTATACCGGGAAAGGCCATGCTACTGACAGGGCACTGATATTGGGACTTGCAGGGATGTTGCCACAATACTACCACGAGGAACGGGCTGAACAAATTCTGGCCAGCATCAACAATAATCATTTTATCAAGATGGATAAGGGAATCAGGCTTGAGTTCAATCCAAGCCTTCATCTGGTTTTTGATTACAGGACCAAATTGCCGTTACATACCAACGGTTTGTCCATTTGTCTGATGAACAAGGATGAAAAGACACTTTTCGAGGAAAAATACTATTCCATTGGTGGTGGGTTTGTCCTTACTGAAGATGAAATGACCAACCCGGTTTCAGTGGTTCAAGAACCCGTACCCAATGAATATTCCTCGGTGAAGGAATTACTGGAAATTACTGAAGAAAAACAAAAATCCATTTATGAAATTGTTCTGGAAAATGAGGAGGCACTAAGGTCCCCAGAAGAAGTTCACGACCTGATCATAGAAATATGGATGGTCATGAATCATTGCATCGAAATGGGGTTGAATGCAAGGGGCATATTACCTGGCGGGTTGAAAGTCAAAAGACGGGCGGGGGAGATTCATGAACAGCTGTTGAGGGAAAAAAGTCTTACCAATCAGACTCCACCCCATACAATAAATGACTGGATTTCAGTTTACGCCATGGCTGTAAATGAAGAAAACGCCAATATTGGTCAGGTGGTCACTGCCCCCACCAATGGTGCCGCCGGGGTTATTCCCGCGACACTGAAATACTATCTGGAACATGTTCCCTATGCATCCGGCGACAAGATACCGGAATTCTTATTCACAGCTGCTGCAATTGGTGGTATCATCAAATCAAATGCATCAATTTCGGGTGCTGAATGCGGATGTCAGGCAGAGGTGGGATCAGCAGCTGCAATGGCAGCAGCCGGATTATGTGCCGTGCTTGGCGGCACACCCAGTCAGGTGGAAAACGCGTCTGAAATTGCCCTGGAGCATCATCTGGGCATGATTTGTGATCCGATTAAGGGCTTGGTTCAGGTTCCTTGCATAGAAAGAAACGGTTTGGGCGCCATCAAGGCCGTTTCGGCTGCATCACTGAGTTTGAGAGGTACTGGCCAACATATCGTACCCCTCGATTCATGCATTCAAACCATGTATCAAACCGGCCTTGACATGAATGAAAAATACAAGGAGACATCCCTCGGTGGACTGGCTGTAAATGTACCCAATTGCTGAAATGGTCACCTTGGTTTCCGATTGATTTTCCTTGGCCTTTGGGCCCCTGATGACTTGAATTGGTATACCTACCAGAAAGCGGTTTCCTGTAATTCACCAATGACTGTTGGCAGATTTGAATTGGGTATTATCACGATCATGTCCGGAGTACTGAACTCCATATGGATATTTGTGTCTATACAATAGTTTGAAATCCCTGTCATCCCTGCAGGATCGAAATCAATTTCATCAATTTCCCAATTCAGCCCCACCGATTTTCCCCTCATTTTCTTGAATGGGAAGAGTGAAATTCTTTCATTAAGGGGAAGGGTCAGACTTAGTTTGGGAGGGGCCAGAAAGCATAAATCGGAATTGTTCAGAATCAGGAGATTTTTTCGCGGATATTTGAGGAGAATGTTGCATGCCCCCAATCCATGATCAACCCTGTCTCCCAATACACCCACCGTCAGTAGGAATGGTGCATTTACATAATCAATGGCCTTGTCTAGGTCGGTTCTGTCCTGATCAAGAATTTGAATGGTCTTGTGCCGGTATTTTTTCGCGTATTCCCCAGAAAGCGAATCAAGATCCCCGACGATCATGTCAGGTTCAAAACCATAATCTATGATGGTCTGTGCACCACCGTCAATTCCTACAAGGTTTGAGGTATGTTTGATTACAGAATGGAATTCAGTCGGGGTACACGTACCCCCTCCGACTAATGCAACACCATTTTCAAAATTAACTTGTGATGGGTCAATGGACAATTATTCCAATACTCCTGGCCAGTTTTCATCACCCTGCTCAATAAATCTGTTCATTTTCAAACGCCAAAGCCTGGATACCCACTGGTTGTAATTCAGGTATAATTTCCCTTCATGCACGGTAAACGCATCGGGGTCGGTCGTTGCGGTATAACCATTGGCAACCGCGTAGGCACAATATCCTCCATACTGGGGTGCATAATCATCGGGAGAAGCAATGAATTTGTCAAGATTTTCCTGAGTGGAAAATTTCCAGGTTGCCCCCATCCATTCAAATGTAAATTCATCTTCACCTTCAACGGCTGTTATATGTTCCAAGTAGGCAACCGGGTCATAGCCGTTGATAGCCACCCCATCTTCAGCATATACTGGTGGCTGGGAAGCATTGGCCCCTGCAACTGCCAGACCCAGCCCAATAAATAGGGAGATGAAAATATTTCTCAGCATAATTCCTCCAACTTGATTCTTGTAAATTTCAGATTACCATAATTCTTTCGTCAAACCAATCGGGACCTTTTGATTGCAGCTTTGATGAAACCGGCAAACAATGGATGTGGATTGAAAGGTTGTGATTTCAATTCCGGGTGAAACTGTACACCAATGAACCAGGGATGCTTTTTAAGCTCCATGATTTCCGGCAAATTTCCATCAGGTGACATGCCTGAAAACAGGACCCCTTCTGATTCCAGCCTGTCCTTGTATTTGATGTCCACCTCGTATCTGTGGCGATGCCTTTCGAAAATCTCACACGAACCATAGATTTTTTCAACAATGCTTCCCTTTATCAATTTGGCAGGATAACTGCCCAATCTCATGGTGGCGCCCTTATCGTCCTGTTCGGATCGGGTTATTTTCTTGCCCTCGTGCATCCATTTCTTCAAATAGAAGATCACGGGAGTCAAATCCCTGCTTGAATTTTCCTGTTCTTCCATACTGAATTCTTCCGATCCAGCACTGTCGATACCCAAAAGGTCACGAACCAGTTCGATTACCGCCATTTGCATGCCTAGGCATATACCAAAATAGGGAACCTGATTTTTCCTGGCAAAACCGGCTGCCTTGATCTTTCCCTCCGAACCTCTTTTACCAAACCCTCCGGGAATCAAGATTGCATGGCAACCCGTCAAATAAGGTGCTGGATCCTCTTCCTCAAAAACTTCTGCCTGAATCCATTTGGTCTCGACCTCGACCCGATTGGCAATTCCTCCGTGGGTTAAGGCTTCATTGATTGATTTGTAAGCATCATCAAGACCTGTATATTTGCCAACGATGGCTACACGCACTTTCCCTTCAGGGTTGTCAATTCTTTCCTTGACTTCATACCATTTTCTCAGATTGGATTTGGGAAATGACTTCATACCAAAGGCCTTCAATACAGCCGAATCCAAACCCTGCTCATGATACAGCGTTGGTGCCTCGTAAATCGAATTCATATCCGGCGATGAAATGACCGCATCTTGGTCCACATTGCAAAACAGGGCAATTTTCTTTCTCTCCTTATCTGGAATCGGTAGATTGGAGCGACATACAAGTATGTCAGGGGCAATCCCGATTGAACGCAATTCCTTGACCGAATGCTGGGTGGGCTTGGTTTTTATTTCATTGCACACATTCAGATAGGGAATAAGAGTTACGTGAATAAAAATGCAATCTCTGGAACCCTTTTCCTGGGCAAACTGCCTTATGGCTTCAAAAAAGGGCAATCCCTCGATATCGCCAACGGTCCCCCCGATCTCACAAAGCATGAAATCGGTATCTTTGAAATCCTGAGAAATGAAGCGCTTTATTTCATCAGTCACATGGGGAATCACCTGAATGGTTTCACCAAGATACTCTCCCTGTCTTTCCCTGTCCAGAACAGTTTGGTAAATTCTTCCTGAAGATGTCGAATCAAGCGAACTGGCCGCAACCCCGGTAAATCTTTCATAGTGTCCGATGTCAAGATCTGTTTCGGCACCATCATCTGTAACAAACACCTCACCATGTTCAAAGGGGCTCAATGTGCCTGGATCCACATTTAGATAGGGGTCAAGTTTTCTTAGCCTCACACCATAACCCCTGGCTTGAAGCAACGCTCCCAATGCGGCAGAGGTCAATCCTTTTCCGAGTGAGGAAACCACCCCTCCAGTGATAAATATATATCTAGTCAAATGAGGAAATTCTCCCGTAAACCATTATTCTATTCCTGATAAATCCCAAATAGTCACGGGTATATTATCTAACGATTTTACAAAAATAAAATCAAGTAAATTGAACGATTTATTTTTTCTTGGGGAATTGGACCAAGAAAAGCTTTGACTTTTCCCAAATAATCTGGGATTAGGGGGAATAATCAAATGTAATTTCGGACTACTGCAATACGTATTTTATTACTTTCTTGAATATCACTTTTATGGATAAACTCCCTAAAGATCACAAATAAGGTACTGTCTTTTTTTCAAATCCATTTTGTTGTCAAGCCCAGATTAATTTCCAGCTTTTCAATATATATGGACATTTTCCTGTGTGTTTATGGTTGTGTATCCTGTCCACCATGAACACTTGGTTCACGACACCATTGTTCCCGCAGGATTTCTATTCCTTCAAGAATAGATGGATCCAGTTCAAGAAGTTCAATCAATACCGCTGAATCCAATTCCTTTCTGACCTCATCCCTCCAAGCCTCATTTGCCGGTAGGAAGGGCCTTTCCCTGAAGCGCTCAAAAATATTCTCTGCTTGCGTGAATTGTTGATCTCTCAAAGTTCGAGCATCAAGTGATAAAAGTTCGTGGTGCCGGGAGAGGGATAATCTGCTGCGTCCTTCCTGTTGCCGAGTTCCATACCACCAAAATAACATCAATCCCAATGTGGTATTTGCCCAAAGCAAAATCGGAAGCTCCCATTCAGGTTGCTTGACCAAAAAATTTGGCCATGCTTCGCCCCCGATTGCAGGTCTTTCTGTTAAGCAGGCTGTTAAGGACTGGGAATTGATTCGGAAGTTGAGATTGAAATGAAGTCTGGAAACATAATTGTTCCATAGCAATTGTGCCTTAGCCGTATTGCAATTTACAACTTCGCAGTTTGTTCCCTTGCATTCAGTCACATTGCAATCAGTACGGATCATGCCTTTTCTGTCAGGCTCTACGACCAAGCATCTTTCCCTATCTCCGTCATCTTGGCCAGCATGATGCGCCCAAAGAATAGGATAAGTTGGGTACTCACCTTGCATTACTGCAACGACATCAAAAGGTCCACGACCATTGGCTCCGTTGATATCACGGCTACCCTTGCCGGTGTCACCAAGGTTACCAAGATGGGTTATTGGTACCTTGAACGAAGCATTCGTTTGAGGATGCACCACTTTTCCATCGGTGAGATTGACGAGCGCATCAATTAGACCACACTCTCTTATACCAGCTGATCGGAAAGCAACATTGAATGGAGCGAACCTAAAAGAACCCGCGGGTATGAGATTGTCACCTAGTGTGATATTTCCTGAAATCCTTTTGCCAAGTCGTATGTTTTCAATCGCTTCAGCCAACAAGGAGCCCTCAAGTTGAGTGCTTGGACGACCACGAAGATTGATTGAGAGAACATTCCGACCTTCTGTGCCTTCTTCTCCCGTCTGTCGTTTCCGCTCGCGACGTGTACCCAATAGCAGAATTTCGCCCATGCCTGTATCTGAGGAAAAGGCTCTGTCAGTTTTTCCATCTGTAGCGATGGCTACGATGATGACATCATCATAAAAGTCTTCCAGCATCTTTCTTGCATTTTTTGTTGCCGCACCTTGTGAAAATGAAGCTGGCACAACCAATGCAAGACAGCCACCAGGCCGGAGTTTGGCATGGGCTATGTCCATGAAGTTCGAAGCCAAGCCGGCATTCCCATGTCCAGCTGGTTCCGGCCAATAATCATAGGCACCTTCTCTTTCACGTCGTCGCTTGAGTGATTCGCGAATATGCTTCAGGCGATCAGACATTGCTTTTTGTTCGTCTTCACTTGTACCAAAACCTGCAAATGAAGGAACTGGAACTTCTGTGCTCTCATGGTTGGTCGGGTTGGTAAATGGTGGATTCATTATAACCAAATCACAACTCTCGTGCTCGATTACAGCCGTTTGTTCAACTCTTTCACTTCGACCTCCCGGTCTTCTTGCTGCACTTGTACCAAACAAATTTCTTACTTTTTTATCATCTATCAGATCGAGAGCGCCAATTCTGACTTCACCAGTATCGGCACCGTATGGCAAAGTAAATATATTGGTTTCATCAAAACAAACGTTCGGGTGGGCACTCGAAAGAGTTGAAGCAGTGAGGTGGGTAGCTGCTGGCATGATATCCGTTGCAACAAGGATTTGTTCCATCATTGCCTTGTGGAGAACTCTATCGTCACCCCCCGTACGGCGAAAACGAACTGACACGGCATGCTGTGCTGCACTGATCAATGTTCCCGTACCACAAGCAAAATCAGCAATACGAAGTTTCTTGATGTCCTCCTGATTGGTCCAATCAATCGATAACCTGCTGGTAGCAAGGTTGGCAAGCATCGTTGCACTTGAGGGTAATGTATAGAAGGTTGCAAGGAATTTTCTATCAGAGATCAAACGCTGGAACATCTGACCAGACAAATCATGCATACTTGCAGTTCCAAGATCTGTCAGATCTCCGGCCAATTTAATCATGTATTCAAGAAAAGGTCTTGCGACTGGTCCTGGAACTGGCCTCATTAGTTCATTGGAGATATTGAAAATTGGCCAATAATTTGTTTCCATTATTTTCTGCCAACACATGCTTACAACCAGTTTCAGGGATCCTGAATTTTGTCCAAGAAGTGATTCTGGGGAAGGGATATTATGATTTCCTGCAATTGCTGCCTGAAAAACAAAAGCATTGGTTATTATTGCCACGGCCATACGTGTGGTCTGTTGGCTGTCAGATTGGAATAGGAATTCGGCCATTTGCGGTAGCATGTCAGCTCTTTCCAAACGAAATGAACGAAGCATGTACGTTCCTGTATCAATACCGTTCTGCAAGATGTCAGTGGCTTTTGTTAGAGTTACTGAAAGGGCGACACTTTCTATGGCCTCAGCAAGATTGTCGAGATTACCAGACAGCCAGCCTTGCTCTGGCCATCGATTGATTTTGTCGGAATCGCCGTACAGTAGACAATATTCAAAAAATGCTTTCCTGATTTCTGAACCAAGGGCGCTTTGAGATTTTCGACCGAGTGCATCCGGTATTCTGACGGCAATGGTTCCTTCAACGGCACGACCGTCAATATTACTCCCCAATCTATCAATGGCTTCTTTTTCCACCGTATTGGCAGGGAAATATTCGGTTTCAACAACTACTGGTTGGCCGCCAACATGACGAATGACAATATCTGGTTGTTTTCTTCTCTGCCCATCCAATACTCCGGTTTGTTCCGCGGCAATAATGTCTGTACCATAAGGCTCCTCTCGCCAGCGAGGATGTTTTAGCCTCAATTGTTTGGCCAACTCGAAATTGAATGCTTTTTCAACTGTTCGGGGCATTCACAGTCCTAATCTATAAACATTGCAAACTTATAATTTATACTTGATGGATTATGGGTAATTCAAATTGTTTACTGGTACATCAATTTGTTCTTTTGGTGACAGAAACCATGCCACCAATTCATAAATCACCCCGATTTGTTTTATCCATATAGCTCACCATTTTTATCCAGATTTTTGTTTTTCCGATGGATGAATCCACAAAGTTAACGAACAAAGCACATTTAAGTCCCATATCGTTTACTTGTTGAATAACCAAGTGTTTCAATCAATAGAATTATTAACTCAATTTACGATAGTTTGGAACATTTAACAATGCCCACCTTTTGAGTTCCAAACCATTCCCTCCCATGTTTACCATATCCTTTTGTTAAAATGAATATCTGGAAGCAACCCGGAAAGGATTTATCCTGTTTGTAAAAAACCATCTATTAATGAATTTGTTTCTCAATAAAATTGTCACTCAAAGATTTGGATATATTGCGATACAGATCTGTATAGTGGATTATCCAAGCTATTTCTGTGAGATATTTGCCGTATCCACAGCAACCCTAGGCACCCACCATGCAAAGGTTCTAACTGCCGAGAGGTTTTTCCTGCAAGATCACAAGCAGACTAACTCTGGAATTGAAACTCTTATGGAGCCTGACCCAAAACACTTATATCGATTTAAGAAATTATTCGGTCTTGGGAGGAAGTGCCGGTTCGTCCGTGCTCGAAGGTGGAATCAACTCATCAGGATCCAATTGCAAGGTCTGACCTCCTTCACCCGATTCAATTCCCAGCCTTTCAACAACCGATTCCCTTGATTGATCACTGGCCGTAAGTATGGTCAACGAAAGAGAAGTCACCAGAAACAGGACGGCAAACAACCAAGTCAATTTTCCGAGTCCCGTAATTGTGCCCCGACCTGAAAGCATGTTGCCACCCCCACCTATTCCAAGACCGCCACCTTCGGATCTTTGAAGGAGGACAATTCCAATCAGAATAAGTGCCAGAATAAGGTGAACTACCAGAACGATGTTACTCATTTACGATCAACCTATTGGAAATAGTGTTAATGGACAGTTGGAAAGTAATCAGACTTATCGCATTTTCAAGGTGAACCATCCCAATTCTGGGGTAAATGTTTTCATTGGGGTATATAGTCAAAAGGGGATAATGTATTTTAAGTGACAATTTCATGAAATTAGGTCCATGACACCCCAAGGGAATATGCCTGATTAGTTGCATTAACACAACGGGACTTTTATCCTACCCCCCCCCACCATGAATAGGTGGTGTGACCTGAGCACCAACGCCTATCTTGAAACCCTTGACAGAACAAAATGTCAAGTTGCAATCTTGAAATTGTTACTTAAAGGGTCTTTTCTTTATAAGCTTTTGGAGGAAAAATCATATCTAAGCTGACTGAAGAAATTAAAGTTTGCGAAGAAAAAAGGCGTCAACTTGAGAGAGACCATTTTGGCAGATGGGTAATAGTTCGAGACAAGAAAATCGTTGGCTTTTATGAAAAATTTCAAGATGCGGCTAATGAAGCTCTAGATCGGTTTGGGGCTGGACCGGTAACACTTCCTGACGCTGTTCTTTATAACCCCGTGGTAAGTCATGGTTGAAATTGGTTTTAATACCCCTGATCATTTAATTCGTTTCGGCCCTACCATATATGTTTATGTTGGATTTGACCCCAAATACAATCAGATAAATCCAAGCATACCTGATTTACCTACTATCAATAATAAAGCATTAATAGATACTGGTGCTAGCGGCAGTTGTATTGATTCTACGGTTGCAATTACCTTAAAACTACCAATTATAAACGAACAATCTATGGCGGGTGCTCATCGGGCCGGCAAAGTTAGTGTTCATTTAGTACAAATTTATATTCCAGCACTGGTTTTTACCTTATATGAAACTTTTTTCGGAGTATATCCTATTGTGGGTGGTCAACCACATCAAGCTCTTTTGGGATGTGATTTTTTACAGTATATGACTATGGATGATAAAGGCAATACAGATTCTGTTATTCTTTCTTGGAATTCTTAAAATTGCCAAATCAATGGTAACAGTAAGTATATCAACCCCAAATTAAAATCGACAGTTCTCACATACGGTGAGTTTCCAAAAAAAAAGGAGATAATTATTGCGCAATATCGTGGTTGTGGGTCTTCAATGGGGAGATGAAGGCAAGGGTAAGATCGTTGACTGGCTGGCTGAGAAGGCGGATTTCGTGGTTCGGTTTCAGGGCGGGCAGAATGCAGGACATACCATTAAAACTTCAAACCAGACCTTCAAGCTTTCACAATTGCCTTCGGGCATACTGAGGCCAGGCAAGATTGGTGTAATCGGAAGCGGTGTCGTTTTGGATCCCTTCAGTTTAATCAGGGAAATTGAAAATATTGGAGGGAAAGGAATTGTTATCTCACCAGAAAATCTTGTCATAGCCGAGAACACCTCACTGCTTTTGCCCATTCATATTGAAATGGACAGGATTCGTGAAGAAAGATTGGGCAAGGGCAAAATTGGAACAACCGGCAAGGGTATAGGTCCAGCCTATGAGGACAGGGTGGGTAGAAGAGCAGTAAAGGTAGGTGATTTGAACGATGCCAATGACTTGTCAAAAGCCCTTGATAAACTGGTCAATCACCATAACATTCTGCGTCGGGGATTAGGGGTTTCCGAAACCGGAACAGAAGAATTGTTTCGACAGTTGAAAAAGATCGCACCACTGATTTCGAGTTATGCCAAATCCACCTGGTGGATCAATCAAAACCTGACAAAGACAGGTAAAATGGTCCTGTTTGAGGGGGCACAAGGTACTTTTCTTGATATAGATCACGGAACCTATCCATTTGTTACTTCATCCTCAACAGTTGCAGGGAATGCTGCTACCGGTTCGGCGGTTGGGCCCAGGGATCTTGGTTTTGTACTGGGAATCTGCAAAGCATATCAAACAAGAGTGGGTGAGGGTCCATTTCCAACCGAACTCCTTGATGATGATGGTGCAATCCTTGCTGCCAATGGACATGAATTCGGGACCGTTACCGGCCGGCCGAGAAGATGTGGCTGGATTGATACCCCCATGGTTAAAATGGCCTGCAACCTTTCTGGAGTTGATGGCATTGCCCTTATGAAAATGGATGTGTTGGACGAGTTTGATGAGGTGAAAATTGGAATAGGGTATCGTCTTGGTGATAGGCCATTGGACCATTTGCCGTATCAGGTAAGCCAACAGGAGATTCTAGAGCCAATTTACGAAACACATCCCGGTTGGAAACAATCAACTTCAGGTATAAGAAACAAGGACGATTTGCCGATCAATGCCGTCAACTACATAAAAAGGTTGGAATACTTGATTGGATGCCCCATAATGTTGGTGTCCAATTCCCCACTGAGGGAAGATACGATTATTTACTCGCAACAAATGAACGATTACTTCTATAATTTGCCAAAATGATTTCCCTGACCTATAAACTGCGGAGAAAATTAACCGTTTTTTACCTTCTGGTTGTTCTTCCCATCTACATTGGCCTGGTTGTTTCCCTCATGATAAGCTTTGGTGATAGGTTACCATTTTTACCCGAATTGTTGCTTTATATCTTCTTTGGCCTGATATGGATACTTCCGATGAAAATCATTGCCAAAGGGGTGGGCAAGGAAGATCCCGACGACAATTCATGCTAGATTTCAAACAACTGGACAATGTTCAAATCCTTCTTTGAAAAATACTCTAAACCTGAACCCGTACCCTTGACGGTTGAAGATTTCAGGCTTGCCCTCACCGTTTTGCTGGTACGGGTTGCCCGAGCCGACAGGGATTATTCGAATGAAGAAAAAAAACATATCTCGGAATTGATAGCTGGTTGTTTTCAAATTGCCATCAACGAAGCCAATGATTTGCGGCTGGAGGCGGAGGAAATCGAATCCCGAACCCAGGACTCCGTTCAATTTACCCGTATAATCAAGCAAAAAATTCCTTTTGATCAAAGGGAGGAAATTCTGGAAATACTATGGGAAATAGTCTTGTCGGATGGTGAAAGAAGTTATGGTGAAGATGGTTTTCTCCGATTGATAGCAAACCTGTTGGGAGTTACTGACCGAGATAGTGCATTGGCCCGTCAAAGGGCAATGGAAAGGATTGGAAAAAATTAATTTTTTTCGGAATAAATCTGGTTGCTCATTTCAAGTGCCCTTGGGAAGGCTTCTTCCAGATAATCCAGATCGGTTGTGGTTCCGGCCGATATTCGAACACACCTATCCTGAGGTACAGCCAAGGGCATACGCACAAAGATATCTCTATTTACCAATTCTGATAGCAGTATCCTGGCAAAATCTCCATCCCGACCGGCATCAATAGCAACAAAATTTGCCCCTGATGGCAAGGAATGCAAGCCATTTTTCATGGCAATGTCAGCAATTCTATCCCTTGCCTCCTCCACCATTTTAATGACTTGCACCAGATTTTTCTGATCATGCAGTGATGTCAAGGCACCTGCCTGGGACACTCGACACATCCCGAAGTGATTTCGAACACGATTGAAGGCTGAAATCATCCTTTCTTCACCAAGGGCATATCCTACCCTCATGCCAGCCATGCCATAGGCTTTCGAAAAGGTTCGGAACCGTACTACCCTGGGGTCATCTACATCCAAGGTCAATGCCGCTTCGGAAGGAGCAAATTCAATATACGCTTCATCCAGAACCAGTAGCGTCCCTTTTGGCAGTTCATCCAGCATTACTGCAATTTCCTGCCCACTGCTCCAGGTTCCCATCGGATTGTCTGGATTGGCCAGATATACGAGGGATGGTTTTACCTTATGGGCCATTTCAACAAGAGATTGTAGGTCCTCCCTGTCGTTGACATAGGGAACCGTTATGAGATCGCCGCCATAACCGACAACATGATAGTTGAACGTTGGGTAGGCCCCAAGCGAGGTAACAACCCTTTTTCCGGGTTCAACAACCATTCTGACCAAATACCCCAGCAAACCATCGATTCCTTCACCGACCATGACATTGGAAGGTTTGATGTGGTAGAAATCAGCAATGGCATGTCGAAGGTCATGATTTTCCGGATCACCATATTGCCAACCCTCGGAAACGGTTTTCTGCATCGCCTCAATTGCTTTTGTTGAAGGGCCAAATACATTTTCGTTGGCTCCTATTCTGGCCTTGAATGGCCTGCCTCTTGTTCTCTCCAGTGCTTCTGGACCCACAAAAGGGACCGTTTCGGGCAAGGTATCCATCAGACCTGTGAATTGCACCACCGGAAATCCTCTACTCTCAAATCAAAAAACTGTTTGTTGATTATCTCACAAAAACATAATCAACCTGAATGTGTGATAATATATTTTACCATTTGAAATAGGAAAATTATAATCTCCTTGTGATGATTTTTTTCAGAACCTTTGCTCTCCAGACAGGTGGATAATATCTTGAAATTGGGAATCTTGAAAGCCGGTCCAGTATCTCCTGAGTTGTTCGAAAAATATGGCGATTATGCTTCTTCCTTTGAACAACTGCTTGGACTGGGAAGCCATGCAATTGAAAGCTGGAATATTTTCGAATCCTGTTTTCCCGAATCCATTGATCAATGTGATGCGTGGTTGATTTCCGGTTCCAGATATGGTGTGTATGAGGAACATCCCTGGATTCCCACACTAATGGATTTCATTCGAAGATGCTATTCAGCCAAAATGCCCTTGGTGGGTGTGTGTTTTGGTCATCAGGCCCTGGCCCAGGCTTTGGGTGGAAAGGTTGAAAAGTATAGTGGTGGCTGGTGTGTGGGCAGAACGGGTTACACCTTCAATGGAAAACAAATCCATTTGAATGCCTGGCATCAGGACCAGGTTGTTTCCCTACCTTCAGGGGTAACAGTTTTGGGTTCCAATAATTTTTGCAAATATGCCTTTTTGAGCTACGGGCCAAATATCTTCAGCCTGCAACCTCACCCCGAATTTCCCAATGACTACATAAACGGATTAATTGAATTGCGTGGCAAGGGGATTGTCCCGGATGAATTGCTCTCCAACGCACAACAAGGTCTGGATCTGGAGATAAATTCAGAACTGATTGCAAACCACATCAAACAAGTACTTGTACCAATGCCACTAAATATTGAATCATAACACCAAACCAACCTACGGTTAAGTTATTAGCCCCGAAACCATCACATTTCTGATCTTGATCAGGTGTAATCAGTTTTATTCCTCTTTATGAACAGATTAAACCAAAGTCTTGCAAACACTACCGTATCCACACATCTTTTATCGGGTGGTTGCATAGCCTGTTCCCCCAATTCCTGAAAAGCATCCGGCTTCACGG
>JAPORQ010000025.1 GCA_026710155.1 Paracoccaceae bacterium | reverse complement strand
CACCGACGAATTTCATGGACCTCACCGTAAGGCAGTGCAGCCGCATGCCTGGCAGTGCCTATCGCCTGGGCCCCTTTTATGCACTTGACATTCACAAGACACTTCGAATACTGCATGTTTTCCTGTAACCGGTGTCCCCTACTTTGAATTCCGCAACATCTCCAAGTCTAATTGTTAGTTGGGGTGGATTTAGGCGTAAAGTTCTAAGTGAAATAAATAAGCAGTATTTTCAAGTACTTTTCTGGGGGCGTTCTGAATTGATAGATGCTATTTTCAATGTGTATGACAAGCTACCTGAAAAAATACGTACCGAGTTACCTCTTAAAAGGATTTGGAAACTTGTACCGGAGGAGGAGGATGAAAGTACATAAAATTATAGATTTCATACTAATTCCTGAACAATATCCATTACATAAAGTAGTAATCAATTTTTCCTAAATCACACATGAACAAATATTCCCTTATGGTTAAATTTATCAGTACTCAGCAAACCAATTGAAAATTCATGATAGATTTGAATTGAATTTTTGACCTCATTTCCATTCAAAACGGTATGATGTTATCAAAATCAGCTGTAGGGAGATTTTGGGGTTGTGAATTCAAACGCTATTCTTTCGAAAACTATGGGCTTTCGAAATTAGTTCTTCCAGAGATTTGCTGAATCCCTCTTCTCTTTGATTTTCATCTTTTATCAAGGGATAAATCTTTTGAGCCAGACCTTTGCCTAACTCTACTCCCCATTGATCAAAACTGTTTATCCCCAATACCACACCTTCAACAAAAACACGATGCTCGTACAAAGCAATCAGCTGACCCAAAACATGAGGGGTTAGCATTTTGTACAGGAGGGTAATTGAAGGGCGATTACCTTTGAAATTCCGATAGTTCGGAAGGTTTTGACTGACTTCCGATAAAGTTCCGCACATCAGTGCTTCGGATTGTGCAAGACAATTGGCAACTAGGTAATCATGGTGGATTTGAAAGTCTTTCTCATGCCCCATTGCCCCAACCAGAAATTCACACGGGGTAATGATATTGCTTTGATGAAGGTGCTGGAAATAGGCATGTTGTCCATTGGTGCCGGTTCCACCCCAGATTACGGGACCCGAGGGCAGTTGGATTTCGGTTTGGTCAAATTTGACAACCTTGCCATTGGATTCCATTTCAAGCTGCTGGAGATAGTCTGGAAAATATTCCATTCTTTCTTCATATGGAATGACGGATCTGGTCGAATACCCACAGATCTGATTATGCCATATGCCAACCAAGGCTAGCATAATGGGAAGATTGGCATGGGCCGGAGCTGTTCGAAAATGGCAATCCATACTCTTGCCACCATTATGAAAATGCTCAAAATTATTCCTGCCAAGGGCTATTACAGCACTCATTCCGATGGCAGACCAAATTGAATATCTGCCACCGATTGATTCCCCAAAAGTAAATATCCGTTCTTCGGGAATGTCCCACTCCAAGCATTTTTCCCTAGCGTTTGAAATGGCACACATGTGTTTACCCGCTTCAGTTCCAAGGTAACCGGTCAACCAATGCTTGACCTGAAGGGCATTAGTCATGGTTTCCAAAGTCGTGAAGGTCTTGGAGGCAACAATGACCAGTGTTGTTTGTGGATCCAGGCCTCTTGTCAGATCAAAGATCTGGGCACCATCAATGTTTGAAAGAAAATGTATCCTTGGACCATCAGCATAGGGAGTAAGAGCTTTGGTTACCATTTTGGGGCCTAAATCAGAACCCCCTATCCCGATATTTATGACATCGGTGAATTTAGTCCCATTGCATGTCAGTACCCGCCCTTCCCTGATTGCTTCGGCAAAGGAAAGGAACTTGTCTTGGGCTCGTTGAACCTCTTTATTAATTGCCTTGCCGTCAATCATTACTTCAGGTCCTTCGGTGTTTCGTTCAAGAGTATGAAGGACTGGCCTGTCTTCGGTAAAATTTATCCGCTTACCGGTAAACATGGTTTCACGATACTGACCAACGTTTTTTGAACTGACCAAATGAATCAAAAGGTTTCTTGTGGATAAATCAATGTTGGTTTTGGAATAATCCAAATACAATCCATCACATTCAATTGAGAAACTAGCTAGTCGGTCGGTATCACTGTCAAAGAGTGATTTGATCCTGGTGTTGGATGCATCCTTGCATCTCTGTTTCAATGCTGACCAGATCATTGGGTGCTATTCACGTGATGGAAGGTTGCCTTGGAAGCAAAATGAAGAATTGGGGCTTTGCTTGGTTCCAGAACATTGTAACTTTCCATTAATTTCTGCTTTTTTGCCCTTCCCTTGAAAATGACATGAATATGCCTTGCTTCCTTCAAGATCCTGAGTGTAAGAGTAATTCTGTCTTCAGGTTGGGTTGGAACGGAAACCTTGATTGCACAAGGAGCATCTGGTGCAACGGCAGCAGTCAATTCAGGAGAGTCTGGAAATAGTGAAGCGGTGTGAAGATCCTCACCCATTCCCAGAACGCACACAGAAACGGGCAAGACGGAACTGATCCTTCTATTTGTTTCCACCAACTCCAAGGATTCTTCATTCTCATTGTAGAGAGGAATGGTACGAGCATCAACTGCCTGATTCTTTATCAGGGTTTGCTGGATCAGGAAGTAATTTGATCTTGGAGTATTTAGGGGAACACACCTTTCGTCAGAGGGTACAACGACAACCTTGGACCAATTCACATCACTGCTCGATAAATCATCAAATATTGGTCCTGGTGTGGTTCCACCGGGAACAACCAGTGCTTGCAAATCGGAAATCCTTTCATCCTCCTTCAATGCGTTAACGATTTGGGAGGTTATTCCTCTTTTCCATTCGTTTTCGTTCTTGTAACTGACAAGTTTCAAATTTCTATTTCCCGCCATCTTCTTTGGTCTTTGTTGGTAAGCATGTAAGATTCTTCGGGACCGCTTGTGTAAGGATCATATATTTGTGGAATTTTTCTGTGTTTCTGCCAGCAGGCAATCACCCTGTCTGTCCATTGCCATGCTTCTTCAACCTCGTCGCCCCGCATGAAGAGGGTTTGGTTGCCCCTTATCACATCCATGATTAATCGTTCATAAGCATTGGTCAAGTTACCAACTTCCTGATTGAGGGATTTGGCAAAACTTACATCCAGTGGAACTTCAATCAAGCGCATTCCCCCAGGACCTGGTTCCTTGATGGTTACTGTCATGTTGATCCCCTCATTCGGTTGTAACCTGATGGCCAAAACATTGCCATTGATCTGAGGGTGATCCTGAAAAATCGAGTGTGGCAAATCCTTGAATACAACCGCTATTTCTGAAACCCTTTGTCGGAGACGTTTGCCTGTTCTGAGATAAAATGCCGTATTGGCCCAACGCCAGTTCGATATTTTACACTTCAAGGCAATATAGCTTTCCGTTGTACTTCCTGGATTGCCTGCGTCTTCCTTGTAACTGGGTTCGGAGCCAATTGAACCATATTGACCAAGGACAATATCAGTGTGATGCAGTGGTTCAAGCGACCTGATTACCTTGAGTTTTTCATCCCTTACCGCATCAGGTGAAAAAATGGAGGGTGGTTCCATGGCAACAAGACACAGCAGTTGCATCAAATGATTTTGAACCATGTCCCTCATCGCTCCAGAATTGTCATAGTATTCTCCCCTACCTCCGATTCCTCCTTTTTCAGCCACCGTAATTTGTATGTGATCGATGTATTGTGAGTTCCACAACGGTTCAAAAAGCATGTTGCCGAATCGTAGGACCATTAGATTTTGAACCGTTTCCTTACCCAGATAATGGTCTATTCGATAGATTTGGTTTTCGCTGAACACCTTGCTCAAAATGTTGTTCAACTCACGGGAAGAATCAAAATCATGGCCAAACGGTTTTTCGACAACGATTCTCGAATTTGGCCGGATAAAATCAAATTTAGCCAGATTGTTGATTATCTTGCTGAATAAACTTGGACCCACTGATAGGTAGAATGCAGAAATAAGAGACAAATCCATGGATTGCTTAAGGGATTCCCAATTCGCAGTGTTGTTTGCATCAAGAGAGGTGTAAGTTACCAGGCCGAGAAATTGGGCGAGTGTGTCATCATCGATCAGGCCCTGGTCAAGGTTTTCGGTAATTGCCTTGCGTACAAAATCTGAAAATTCCTGCTTGCCATAACTTTTTCTGGCAACGCAAATGATTTTTGAGGACAAGGGTATTTGACCAACATGAAACCTTCTGTAGAGGCCGGGGAGAATTTCTCTTCGAGCCAGGTCGCCTGTACCGCCAAAAAGAACCAGGTGAAAAGGGTCGACAGGAATGATTTTGTACAAAGTTTATGCCCGTTTTTTAATTATTGGAATTAGTAAAGTGTGTACTTCTCGAATATATCAAAGATTGTTGGTAATTGCCTGCGAATTATTGGAACCATAATTCCAAGGGTATAGTTGTAAAAGATAGGCTAAAATACAATTAAACAATGAAATAGTACAAAGGTGAAAGGAATACCTCCATTGTAATTTGCCTGACGATGTTTAAATTGGCATTTTCATTGTTCGAGCGAATTTTCCTGGGTTACATTAAGGCTACTGTGTGGTGTCAATGATGGATCATTTTAATGAATTTGCTTATGAGGAAGTAGCAAAAACCACTTCCCCAAAGCGGATTCCCAAGTTTACAGACAGGTACCATACAGTTGATGGTGCACAACGAGCCTTTGTTCCATTGGTCAGGCCGGATACCCTTTGGTTCAACACCGGCACCTTGTGCAATATTACCTGCAAGAATTGTTACATAGAAAGTTCCCCCCAAAATGACCGGTTAGTTTATATATCGGCCGACGAGGTCAATTCCTTTCTTGACCAGATCGAAACCCGCAAATGGCCGATTGAAACGATCGGGTTGACGGGTGGTGAACCTTTTATGAATTTTGATATTATCGAGATTGTCACCAACATACTTTCACGTGGATACCAGTTGATGGTCCTGACAAATGCCATGCGTCCCATGATGAGATCCCGGATCATGGCTAGTTTGCTTGAAATTCAAAGAAAATATGGAGAACGGCTTATTTTACGGGTTTCACTTGATCATTATGATGAAAGAAAGCATGATTTCATAAGGGGCAAGGGATCATTCCAGATAGCGATCAAAGGTCTAGGGTGGCTTTCCCGGAACGGTTTTCAGATTGCACTGGCCAGCCGAATGTATTGGGGCGAGAATGAAGAACAAACCAGAAAGGGATTCGAACGCTTTATCGGTAAACATGATCTGAAGGTTGATCCCCATGATCCCAATCAATTGGTCCTGTTTCCTGAAATGGATGTAACAAGGGATGCAACGGAAATCACAACTTCATGCTGGAAGATTTTGAACAAGAACCCCACTGATGTTATGTGTTCTTCATCCAGAATGGTGATCAAACGGCGCAATGCTGAAAATCCAGTGGTCGTTTCATGCACATTATTGCCCTATTCCGAAGAATTTGAAATGGGAACAACCCTGGCCGAAGCTGAAAAACCCGTTTTCCTCAACCATAAGTTCTGTTCACAATTTTGTGTACTTGGCGGGGCTTCCTGCAAACCCAAGGAATAGGTTGGTGATCGGCCATGTTCAAGGGAGATTTTTCTCCAGGACTTCACGAACCATGCCCATGTCCACCTGATTTGTTGCGAAGGACTTGCCAATACCGTTCACGAGGATAAAATTGAGCACTCCGCCCCGGGCTTTCTTGTCCTGCTTCATGATTTCAATCAAATCATCAGCCGGGAAAGATTCAGGAAATGACCCAACTGTTATTTATGGATGAGAGTGGCCATGACCACGGTGAAGCGCCTTATGAAGTTCGAGGTGGTTTTGCAATTCATGTAAGTAAACTATGGGATTTTGTTCAAGATGTAAGGGATTTGGCTGTAGTCGTGAAGACATAAAGGGATGGATATAACCCAACAAAGGTACAAACTGTGACATAGAATTTTTCTTTTTTCCCCTTAATACCTGCCTCATCACCGTTTTGGCGGCTCTCAATTCTCCGAGACAATCCTACGTGCGGATACAAGACCAAGACTAGGTCATAATATGAGGTTGGTTTGTCCAAAGGTCATTCCGAGTTCAGGAAGACCAATTTTGGGGTTACTTGTGAAACTTGGAGAAGGTTCATAAACAAGGTTTGTTATGAGTGAAGAATTCATAGTCCTTTTTGGTGGTTATAGGAATTATTGGTTTTCCTTTTCTTCTTGTAGTTTGGTTTGCTTGCCGATACTTCTTGCGAAGAACCTTGTGTAAGTATCCAGCCAAAAGACCTCTTACGGATCGGAAATATTCTTATGTGGTTGATCTTTGTAAAGAAGCGGGGGATGTTCACCTGGCCAATCACAAAGATAAGTAAATTTACTAAGAACAGTTCGACGATTGTTTTGGCTGGTTTTATAACTCCATTAGTAACTATTCAGGTACCAAATCATTCAATGTCCTGAACAATTTAATTGTTCCTCTTGACCTCCTGAAAGTTAAGCCTGTTTGTTGCCCATGATGAGACAGCACGAGCCACAGGTCCAAAACCATTGAGGCAAATAATTCAATACAGACACATGACTTTACATCTCCCCTTTTCACAAACAAAAGACGTAACAGCCTAGTTGGAGGAATTTGCTGCCAGGGACATCAATTACAGTAATTGAGGGATGTCTGCGTGGAATTGGAACAGACCATGGCCAGGCAGGCCGAGTTGATATCCGGGCTCGAATGTCATCTTGTCATGAACGGCAGCAAGTCCCCGTCGAGCGATGGCCTGGGGAAGCCCTCGGCATTTATACCGATATAGTAGGCGGCATCGGCTTCCAGACCTACATTCTCAGAGTCATTCGGTCCCTGCCAGCGGTTATCATGTTTTTCCCTGATGTTCATCTTCAGGATGGCAGCAGCCGAGGGTATGACCTTGTCACCGGCTGTTGCAAGATCCGTATGCAAACTCGATGGTTTCATCCACGAGATGATACCTTCCCCGGCATCGATCATCACACACCGTCCCATGCGGTTCCAGTCAAATTAACGGGCCAACGCCGGAACAAATTCCGGATCAATCCTGATCCGCCAGAAGTCGGATCCAAGAGGCCCAACAACATGGTGGTCGTCGGCAGTTGAAGTCATCTTTCGGTCTTCTCCTGAAAGTCATCCCCGGTTTCAACCATGGAGTATAAGCCCTGCCATCCGGTTTGGTAAGGAAAATTCACTCACCACTCGACATCGAACTCCTTCAGGTAGTCGCCGGCCCGGCAGGTCCATGAGGTCAAGCTTCCGGTCGGGTCGTTGCCAGGTCATTACAGAAAATTGTCGATTGGAAGGTTCAAACCAGGAGGCTGATGATTACCACCAATACCCAGGATCACGACAACGATTCCGAACGCCACGGCATAAACCTGGATGGACATGTTCCGGTCACGCTTGGCACTGTCCTCACGGAGCTTGGCAAATTCGGCGTCCCGCCTGGCATTGTCTTCGCCGATCTTGGCCTCCAACTTGGCACTGTCCTCCCTCATGCCGGCGGTTGCTTCCTCCATCTTGGCCTCAAGGAGTTTCCAGCCCCGGTCATAGCTTTCGGTTATCGTGTTCATGCGTTCCTCCAACACCGAAAGCCTGCGGTCAAGATCAATGGTTTTATCAGGCTCCGGCATGACAGTGACAATATATCCCCGGCACCGATTTGGCAAGTGGTATTTCCAGGATTGTTTTTTATTTCAGTGAATGGGGGCATGGGGTATTCAGGAGGTGGCCAACAAAACGGCGATTACGATCGCTGAAGCGGCAATGATCACGCCAATAAGCCAGCGGGTGTTGGCAGTGTCCCGCCTGGCCATCTCGGTGTCCCGCCTGGCCATCTCGGTGTCTCGTTTGGCCATGTCCTCTCGAAACAGGGCATTGTCTTCCCGGAGCTTGGCAAATTCTGTATCCCGCCTGGCATTGTCCTCCCCCATCTTGGCCTCCAGGTGCTTCCAGCCCCGGTCATAACTCTCGGTAATCGTGTTCATGCGTTCCTCCAATACCGAAAGCCTGCGATCAAGTTCAATGGTTTTATCAGGCTCCGGCATGACAGTGACAATATATCCCCGGCACCGATTTGGCAAGTGGTATTTCCAGGATTGTTTTTTATTTCAACGAATGGGGTGCGGGGTTTCCCCGCCATTCAGTGAAATGAAAAAAAGAAGTGTGGTGCCCGGGATGTCACTTGTCCGGCAGCAGGAAACAGTCTCCTTCCTTTATGGACTGCCCCTTCTCCATGTCGTTTAGCTCCCAGATCTCGCGCCAGCGTTCCCGGTTGGGCGTATTTCCTCATCGTGAAAGTCTGGCAGCCTTGAAACCGGCCACTCTGTGATTGGCACTGAATTCTGGTTTCAATTGCTATTCCAATTCGGCAGGTACCAGGGTAATACAACCTTTGGCGTTGTTGTTGAGTCCACACAATTTGCTAAGTGTTACCAGCAGTTCAGTGTTCAAAGTATCGATCTTACCACCTAGTTCTTCAAGAGTATCACCATTTGCCTCTATTGGCTACAATATTGGCTGAGTTTCCTTGGATATCCTCATCAATTGTTTTGATAAAGCTTTCCAGTTGGTTACTAAGTAGATTATATTCATCAGCCAATTCATCCTGGGCAGTCCTAATTTCCTGTGCATTGGCCTTGATGGCGCATGTGGTGAAACGGTTTTTGACGCCGGGGGATGTGTCTGATATTGTCTGTTGTCGACAGCCCTAGCTACTCCGAAGTGGGGTATGGTCGTAACTACTGACATCCATGGTTCCCGTTGTGCTCCGACCACATAAACAATTGCGGACATCTTGCGGGGTTCAGGGGCTGATCAAGAAGCTCCCGTTTGATTGGAACATGGTGCCGAGTCTAAGATTATTGCCAATGACGTAGTCGCCGCCGGTCATGGCCCCAAACCCAACATGGGTGCCAAAACGGCAATGGGATTCTTGTTCCCCGGCTTTCTTGATCGTGTTCTTCCTGATCCCGTTCGCAGGATTGGTTTGGGGTGTGTTGTAACGTTTGGCCATGAATACCCGGGTTGGGCCATTGGCAGGAAGGGCCTTGCCTGCAGGCCAAATCGGATTGAGTTTGCCCTGCCCTTGGCCTTTTTGCCGTCCAACCTCCCAAATCCTTACGTGGGATTATCCCGGAAAATCGGGAGTCGCCAAAACGGTGATGACGCAAGTATGACGGGGAAAATGAAAAATCCCATGTCACACTTTGCACCTTTGTCGGGATGGCCCCTTTATTCTGCGGCATACCGACGACCTCGGGATGCGTCATGCGATTGAGGTGCAGCTCAATAGGATTGGGGAATCAAACGATTTTGCACGCGCTGTCGCCGTCGGCACCCCCACGGATTTCGTCAAAGGGAGAAGGAGGGACAGGAAATCGCCGAGGGCCGCAACCGGCTGATCCGCAACAGCATTGTGGCCTGGAACCATCCCTGGCTCACTTGACAATTGGCGACGACCGAGGGGCGCAAGCCCGCTCGGCACTGCCCAAGGAAATGAGAAGTCAATCGCCCATGTAATGGTAGCATGTCAACATGCTGGGCGAATACGATTTCTCGGAGGAAAAACGGCGTGATGCCCTCGGCATTCTTCCCCCGAAATCAGGGACAGATTGATGGCGGGATTTTGGGAGGTCAAACTCAGCGGGAACTCCTTTTCAGGATTGGAGATATCCAAAATCCTTTGGGACTTTTTATACCTTTGTTGGGATGAACCCCAAGAGCGTTATTTTTTAATGTGGAAAGGTCAAAATTCGGTTCAAGGCCAACTCCGCCCCAGTCCCTATAGGCCAGTCATGTTTTTTTTTGGAAATGCCCGGGGAACCAGACCCGGACTCCGGCAATCAGGATACCGACTCCAGTTTTTGCGAAATCCATTCGTTCATCAGGGATGACCGGGAAATACCACGCAACCTTGCCTGCCGGTCAAGCTTCTCGACCACCCACAGGGGAAGGGTGAGATACACGCGTTTTGTTTCCAGGCCCGGACGGCGGGCCCTGGACCAGTCAACAGCATCACCAAGGTCCTGGCCCTCGTCGAAACGGCGGTCGAATTCATCCGTTGTCATTGTTGTCTTCATATCTGTCAATCTCCTCATTCCGGGCACGGCGCACTGAAATGATACGGATATTGCCACCACGCGGGGTCCAGATGGCTGTCCAATGCCTGTTGGCAATCATACCTGTTGTCAGGAACCGTTGTTCCCCGACTTGTACTGGCTTCAATTACCGTTCGCCAAGGATCATCCCAAATCACCTCGGCCTGCCTGAAGTTAATACCATTTTGCTTCATTTGCAGTATTTTTGTCGGGATCCCATTCAAATGCCATGGGAATTACTTGGAATGGTTACCCTTTTTTTTCAATGGAGGACCCTCCTGACCTTCCCCCAAACAGCCCGATGGTACCAAACCCTCAAAGGGCCCGGAACCGACGCAACCACCGTAAAACACTTCACCAGATTGGCCTCAACCCAACATAGGTTCAAAAACGGCAAGAGAAGTCTTCTGCCCCGGTTTTTTGGTTTCAGGAGATTAAATCCTTAGCGTGTCTTCTGACACGATTCTTAGAGAGACCCTAAAATAAAGAGGTAAAGAACCCAACAACATAAAAGTTCTAGAACCAAGCCTCCAAAAAATACAATAGGTCATTCCAAGAAAAAAACAATGAGAAAGATATGATCAAGGGCACTAGATTTTAAAAACCAAAATCGAGCAATTCCCTTTGAAATGTGGATTCAATTTTTTACAAGCAGGGAATATGCCTGAAGTCAAGAGGAATAGGTTAGCGATCTGCCATGTTCAAGGGAGATTTTTCTCCAGGACTTCACGAACCATGCCCATGTCCACCTGATTTGTTGCGAAGGACTTGCCAATACCGTTCACGAGGATAAAATTGAGCACTCCGCCCCGGGCTTTCTTGTCCTGCTTCATGATTTCAATCAAATCATCAGCCGGGGGAAGATTTCCTTTCAGGTTTTTCATGGCATCCAACATTCCCATTTCATTCATGTGGTTAGCAACTCGAATCACATCTTCCGGCGGGCAATGACCAGCCATGCAGGAAAGTTCAAAAGCAAGCTTGCAACCAATTGCAATGGCTTCACCATGCAAGATCATATCACTGTATCCGGTGGCGGTTTCCAAAGCATGGCCAAAGGTATGCCCCAAATTCAGTTTTGCCCTGATTCCATGCTCTCTTTCATCATTTGACACAAAATATGCTTTTATCTCGCAGGATTTTTTTACAATGGTCCCCATAGTTTCTTGATCAAGCTTCTTGATTTGGTCGGCATGATCATCAAGCCATTCGTAGAAATCCCTGTCACCCAGTAAACTGTATTTCAGGACTTCACCATATCCAGCCATGAAATCCCTTTTGGAAAGTGTATCAAGCACGGAAAGGTCAGATAAAACCAGACTTGGTTGATAAATGGCACCAACAAGATTTTTTCCCTGGCTTGAATTGATACTTGTTTTTCCACCCACCGAACTGTCAACTTGTGCCAACAAGGTTGTCGGAATTTGAATGAATGGAATGCCACGCCTGGTTACTGCCGCAGCAAAGCCGGTTATATCTCCGATAACCCCTCCTCCCAATCCAATGATGGGATCATTTCTTTCGATTTTCTTGGCAAGGAGTTGTTCGACGATGTATTCCAGGTATTTCCAGGATTTGGTTCCCTCCCCCCGATCAAGAACGATGGAATCACAATGTATATTATGATACTCAAGATTTTCTTTCAGACGAGGGTAATGATTACCATGAACAAACCGGTCAGTTACTATCACGGTTTTGGCACGAGGCAGGAGTGGCTTGATAAAATCACTTGCATTATCCAGCAGGCCATGCCCGATGTTTATGTTGTATGACCTGGAACCAAGGTCGACACCAACTCGCTTGAACTCGTATTTCAACACAATTCTTCCATTATACCTTAACTGCCGCAAATGTGGAAATTTGCTCCTTCATTAGACAAACCAGGTCTTCGGTTGAAAGATCAGTATCGGTTTGAAACCTCAACATGGATTTATTGTATTCATTTTTTCTCTGTTCCAACAATGCACGGATTTTCAACAATCTATTGCCACCTTCCAACAAGGGGCGATTACCTTCACCAGAAATTCGCCTCAATATGGTTTCCGGTTCAGCATCAAGCCAGACCGAGATTCCAATACCATCAATAATCTCTCTGTTTCTCTTGAAAGTATAGGCACCTCCACCAACAGCCACAACCATTCCTATGCCTTTCAAAGTGTTTTTGATGGTATGATGCTCAAGATTTCGAAAATAAGATTCTCCTTGATTAGCAAATATCTGGGTTATTGGAATAGATTTGGCATCCTCGATAATTTTATCCGTGTCAATGAATTCAACCGATAAGGCAGTAGCAAGCCTTGACCCTAAATAGGTTTTTCCTACGCCCATCATACCGACGAGAACGATTGGTTGATTAAGTTCTGATGATTTCAAAACACGGCTTTCAAGAAAACAATCTTATGATTTGTGGGTCATGGTTTTGTTATACCCTAATCGAACTGGTATATAATTCCCATATTATAGATATCTGTACAAGAGTTCATGTGCATTGCATTTTTTGTATTCCATCGGTTTTGATTCCTTTATTCAAACTCGCGAATTTGGTTGCTTGGGAGTTTAAACCAAAATGTATTTGATTAAATTGTTGTGATGCCCATTATTGGAATTCCCTTAACTTCTGAGGATTCAAATAATTGTTTAGAAGACTGATTTTCATATTAATTCTTATTTTACTATTACTTTTCGGAGGATTAGTTGGGTATTCTTACCTAGGCAACATAGACCCACCCGAGGGAAGCCTGGTTTTACCCATTGAAGTCAATGTCGACTAAATACCTTTTACTTTGTTTCCTGCCCCTTTTCATCCTTGCTGGTACTTCTCTTGTAGCCCAGGAGGAAGTTTCACTGACATCTGACGGGAATATTTTGAATTTCGAAACACCTTCGGAGGGGGAATTCCAATTTGAGATTGAATCGGAGCCGATTCTGGGCATAAACATTGATGCTGTAGGATTGATACCAAGTGGCGTCTCCGGTTTCCCCAAAAACCTTTGGGGAAGATCGCGATTGGACGTGATTCAAAGCAAAATTTCTAATATTCAAAACAGTCTTGTTCCTGCAGCCTTGGAATTGTTCTATGTTTTATTGCTAGCGGAAGCCAATCCAACTTGGGATTCTAGTGGCAAGGGTGAGTTGTTTCTAGCCAGGGTCGATAAATTGATTGAATTCGGAGCACTTGAGCAGGCGAATGAATTGATGAACAGGTCCGGTGGCAAGGGCAAGGAATTGGATATCCGTAGATTCGATATAGCCTTGTTGACCAATACCGAACACATCCCTTGTTCAGGTATCAGAAACAAGACAATTGAAGTTCCTTCATACATGCATCAAATCTATTGCTTTGTAAGATTGGGGGAATGGAAAAACGCTGAACTGGTATTTGAAGCAGCTAAAACCATTGGTGATTTTACTTCCCAGGAAGAACAAATTGTTACCATATTCCTATTCCCGGAACTTGCTCTGAGCATTGCCAATCAGGAATTCGAACAACTAACTCCCCTCCTTTTCAGAATGCTTAAGGATAGCGGATTCTATATTCACGATCAAGATATCAAACCATCCCTGGCTTACCATCTGAAAGACTCCAGCCCGGAATGGAAATCAAGAATTGAATCGCTGGAAAAACTGGTACGATCAAATTCCAAACCGTTTGGATCGCTATTGGTTGCCTATAATGAATCAAAGCCCTCTTCAACTGATGGGTTATGGACAAGGGTAAGGCTGATTCAAGCACTGGAAAATGCAATTGTCACACAGGATACCATTGAAATAAAGGAATTGTTCCTGAAAGGATATTTCCTGATGGAACAGGAGGGGTTGAGTGTCAATTATTCCGAATATTTCATTCCCAGAATAATTCCGCATATCGTGGAATTTGGACGAGTTGTACCCGGCCATTATTCACCGGCAATACTGTTTCCCTTCCTTCCCGAGGACTTGGGAATAATGTCCCCTTCCAACCGTGAGGAGAATTTCCTGTTTTCCCTTCGAGGAGGTGATCTGGCGAATGCAATACCTTCCACTCCACTACAGCAGGGTATTATTTCCGGATTAACCGAAACAGATCTGGAGGATGATTTGGTTGTCATGGCAAACCAGGGAAGATTTGGTGAGGCTGTTCTGGATATTCTGTCCATACTTGAGGATGCCAGTCATACCAGCCCCAATGAAATCAGGAGAGCACTCGCTGGATTGACTGCCCTGGGGCTGGAGGAAATGGCAAGGGAGATATCAATACAAATTTTGGTAATTGAAAATGAAAAACTCAATTGGTGATTTGCACATCAGCAATTTCATTGAAATGTTGATTGCCGAACGGTCGATTTCACGAAACACTGCTTTGGCCTATGCACGGGATCTTGCAGCTTTTGACCAATACCTGCAAAAAAAGAAAAAGGAACTTGAAGCTGCAGATACCGAGGATATAACCAAATATCTGAACAGGCTTGCGAAAGGCCAGGCATCCAAATCAACCCAGGCACGTAAATTGTCAGCTATCAGGCAATTCTATATCTTCTTGCATGATGAGGGAATAACAAGGGACATTCCCGGACAGAAGTTGAAAAGCCCCAAAAAGCACAAATTGCTACCCAAAAACCTTACTGAGGGGGAAGTGAACAAAATATTACAGGCCTCGAAATCCCATGGTCGCAATGACTATGAACGGGCCCGAAATCTATGCATCGTCGAACTTCTATATGCCTCTGGCATGAGGGTTACTGAGCTGGTGGAGTTGCCGGTGAGTATTGTAAATGGTACACCGGACTTTTTTTTAATTAAGGGCAAGGGCTCAAAGGAAAGGATTGTCCCCCTGTCCCGGCAGGCAAAAATAGCACTGCAAGATTGGCTCAAGGAAAGAAATCGCAAGGAAATCAAAAAGGGAAAAAGGAAAATGCCGAATTCCCCTTTTCTTTTTCCTTCACCAAAGGGCAATGGCCATCTATCAAGAGTTAGTGTATTTAACCTCATGAAGGATTTGGCCCGATCAGCAGGAATACCTCCAGAAAAGGTTTCACCACATACCTTGAGGCATACCTTTGCCACGCATCTGCTAACCCATGGTGCAAATCTCAAGGTAATTCAGGAGTTGCTCGGGCATGAAGGGATTGGAACTACCGAAATCTATACCCATGTTGTTGATGAAAATCTGAAAAATACCGTGCTGACCAAACACCCTCTTTCAAAAAATCCAAAATCCACAGAAGTAAAACAAAGTCCAAACTAAATCCTAATCAAATCATTCAAACAAGGTTTCAAAATCCAAATGACACATCTTGAGACGCTTGCTGGTACAAACTGCGACCTTCAGGCATTTATCTGGCTGAATGCAGGAGCCATAATTGTACTGATTATATTTTCAGGTTTATTTTCGGGTTCAGAAACTGCCTTGACTTCAGCCTCAAGGGGCAAGCTCAAGACACAGGCTGAAAAAGGAAACAAGGCAGCTCAACGGGCCTTGAAAATTACCGATGATCGGGAAACCCTGATCAGCAGTGTGCTGGTTGGTAACAATCTGGTCAATATTCTTGCCACAGCCCTCGCAACAAATCTGTTTACCCTGCTGTTTGGTGATTCCGGTGTCTTGATAACAACCATAGTCATGACAATGGTTGTCCTGATTTTTGCCGAAGTCTTGCCAAAAACCTATGCCATTGCCCGACCTGAAGAAGCCTCTCAAAAAGCTTCGCGATTCATATTGCCGTTTATTTTCATTTTTTCTCCCATAGTCGTTGTCATCAAGGCCTTTGTCAAAGCCTTTCTCCGTCTACTCGGCCTTTTGACACCCAAGTCCGAAAGCCTAGAGGATGTACAGGATGAAATCAAGGGTCGAATTGAACTTGAAATACCGACAGGCATGTTTGACAAGGAGGATCAAAGAAGAGTGCTGGGCGCGCTTGATATCTCAAGCCTGTCGGTCGAGGATGTAATGCGGCATCGTTCCGAGATCGACATGCTGAATGCCGATGACCCGATCGAGGAAATATTGGCCCAATGCATGACAACACCTCATTCCCGTCTGCCTGTGTACAAGGATGAAACCGAGAACATAATCAAGATTGCCCATGTCAAGGATCTTTATCGTAATTACTGGGGGCAAAACGAAAAAATTGAAGATTCAATGCCTCTTGGTAAGCATTGGTATACAAATCTGAAGGAACCATATTTTGTCATTGAGACAACTCCTCTGGGAATTTTGATGCAAGAATTCTTGGAAATAAGAACTCATTTTGCTTTGGTTGTTGACGAATATGGCGCCCTACAGGGTTTGGTGACTCTTGAAGATATCATCGAGGAAATCGTAGGGGAGATTGAGGATGAATATGATCAGGAACAATCGGAACCATTCAAGGAGTTATCAGAGGGTGTATATTTGGTTGATGGGGCCTTGCCGGTAAGGGATTTCAACAAGATGTTGAATCTGGATTTTCCGGATGATCAGGCAGTTACACTTGCCGGGTTGGTTATAAACGAGATAAAATACATACCTATCAAGGGTGAGAATTTTGCCATATTAGGCTACCGATTTGAAATTGTTGACAGAATCAGGAACAGGATTACCCAGATTCGTATCCAGAAAATTACAGAAACCAATGGGGCATGAAGAAGCTGAACGGCTTGAATCCTCTTTATAACGTACATCTATCTTTTAAATGTAACTTTAGAAAGAGCCGATAATATCTATGTTTTTATAAATCCCGATAGATTTTATCAGAAATATACTTGATATCATAAACCAACCTCCTAAAATAGTCAATCGCAATCAAAAATCTAAATGTGTGGTAACTATTCAGGCATAAAAACACTCAACACATGGATTATTTCCCTTGTGGATGTTGTCATTTTGAGAGCCGTTTCCCGACCAAGGTCCTGCAGTCAAGCCGTCCAAAGCCGGAAAGGATTGCGGGCATTGGATGTGGCCGACAATCCACTGTCTGGATTTTGATGCAGGTCAGTGAAGTCATCCGGTTCCCTTCCCGCAGCAGGGGATGACTGTATCCGTGAGTTGGAAAACCGGCTTGGGGAGGACGGGAAAGGGTTCCTGGCATTTGCGGCGAGGTTTCGCTTGCAGGTTGAGGTCAATGCCAGGCGGGCCGAGTTGGTATCCGGCCTTGAACGCGGTGTCGGCCTGAATGGCAGGAGCACCAACATCCCCCTTCGAGTGATGGTCTAGGGAAGCCCCCGGCACCGAAACGCGCCAATGTGAAGGGATGAAAGCCAGTTGAATGAAGCCCCAATGGCAATGACGGGGGAGGATGACCACATCGCCGGACAG
>JAPORQ010000061.1 GCA_026710155.1 Paracoccaceae bacterium | reverse complement strand
TGAATCTAATATAATCATTAAAAATCAAAAGTCAAGCCCATAACTTATAATTGCGAATTATTTTAATTTAGAAAACTTAATTCTAAACCACTTCAACTTGCAGTTGAAAGAAGCAGTAGTAAGTTAAATCCCTGCAGGTTTATGAAAGTAAAAAAAGACTGAAAACAGTACCATCTTTTCTTAAAGCTGAACCACTGATGACCACTTCTAAAGTCCCAAACATAGTAATGGCAATATGGATTTTATCACAAGTATCCCAACATCATTGCACTGATGGATAAAGGTATTTCTGCTTGATACGTGCGTCCTTTCTGCCCTGAACCGCCAGTTTATTGTCGATAATTTATCGTCAAGCAGGTAAAAGGCAAGTAGCAGTCTTGGTGTGTTTATATCATTAATAAAATGATGTTGGGATACTAGATGGGATTAAGTTATTTGATTTTACCTTCTTTATATTCCACATGCTTGCGTGCAACAGGATCATATTTCTTGACACGCATTTTCTCGGTCATGGTACGGGCATTCTTTTTGGTTACATAAAAATGACCTGTATCGGCAGTAGAGTTAAGTCGAATTTTTATTGTAGCAGGTTTGGCCATCAGAACTTCTTCCTTCCCCATTTATCAATTTATCCACCAAATGGCGGAGGTTTAGATTTAGGTAAATAATTTACCTATTCAACAAGACAAAGACAATAATGCGGAAAACCTGTAAGCCGGATTCTGTTCCGAGTTGTCACTCTACGATAGCCATTCATCTAAAACAAAGATTACCCTTCATTTTTTGCTGCCCACCATACTGCAAGGTCAAAGCACCCTTGCTAAATTAGCTTGCAGTTCTACTTGGCATTGCTCCTGGTGGGGCTTGCCTTACCATTTTTGTTACCAAAAACGCGGGGGTCTCTTACACCTCCGTTTCACCCTTGCCGTATAACCTATAAGGCCATTTTGGCGGTCTATTCTCTGTGGCGCTGTCCCTTGGGTTACCCCAGCCGGGAGTTACCCGGCACCATGCTTTGTGGAGTCCGGACTTTCCTCATGATACAATCATGCAGCTATCCGGTTTTCCGCAGATTAATAATAAGAACAAATTGACCTGTTTTCAATTTATCTCTGTTTGGAACCCTCAAATCGTTCGGAAATAGAGGCTAGTTCCCTAAGGCAGCCAATATCATGTTCACTCAATTCACCACTTGCCCAGGGCCTGAATCGTGATCTGAAACTATCCAGCAAATGATATGATGATTCTTCTTCAGACATGTCTTTCGATGAAGAATAACCAAAGGATTCGGCCAAGGTTATAAATTCAGATTTATCACCCTTGGCTGATACTTCGCAGTCGGACCAAATCGAGAGATTGCTCAAGGCCAAACCTCGCCAATCAAACTTCCTGCCTGGATCCAGTTTCCTGCCAACAGCCATATCAGAGTGCCCAAGGATATTGTGAATTGGTATATCCCATTTGTTGATCAAATGCCTAAGAGTGGCCTCCAAGGAAAGGATTTGTGGAAGTGAATACGGGTGGTTGCCCAAATTAGCCAACTCAATTCCCAATGATATGGAATTGATATCACCTTGTTCCTTCCATGATCCAGCACCTGCATGCCAGGCTCTCATTTCATCCTGAACCAATTGGTATACCTTACCTTTTTCGGTTATCAAATAATGGCTGGAAACCTCATGGATAGGTGAACATAACCGTTCTAGGGCCAACTCATATGTGGCCATGGCAGTGTAATGGATGACAATTAAACTTGGATTGCGATTGTCTCTTCTTTGGCTGTAATTTGGCGAGGGAAACCAAACCGGATTGAATTTCCGGTTTATACTCATTGAAGTACAAGACGGTATTTTACCGGGTTCCAGGAGCAGGCAAAACCATCGCCATCGGGATCCAATTTCAAATCATCTTTCTCTGGCCCACCTGCATCAAGAAATGCCTGCTGTGCGGCTTCACTATCAATATATGCATCACATCTTTCCAAGTATTGGTCACGACTGAAAAACAATGTATTTCGTCTGAATAGTACGGTTCCCGGTGTGTGTTTTGTATTCAAGGCAAACGAAACCACATCTGATTGACCGGCTTTGTCAGGATGGTCAATCGGGTCATAAATCAGGAGGTTTTCTTCATTCTCCTTGATTCTCTGGCTATCGGATTCTATCGATTCCCGCTGAACCACTGAAGCAAAATCCTGTTCGTCAGATACCGTTCGCCCAAATTCATCAACCTCTCGTGGCTTCGGCGTGAGTACAAGTTCAACAGTACCTGTGGATTCCCCATCCATAACATTTTCGTCATTGTTATCTTGATCACTGGCGACCTGCTCCGGTTGCTGTTCATCTGCTTCAGTATCGTTATCAACCGCTACCAACAACCCTTGCTTGTTTTCTTCGCTCTCGTTGGAATCAGCATTTGTATCAGCTAGTTCATTTTGTATTGAAACCGTTTCAACGACTGGTTCGGGAGTATCTGCCGAGGAATTGTTTTCCTCATCCCCGGATTGCAGTATTTCTTCAATTTCATTGACTATTTGCTGAGAAATTTCCTCTGATGTCCCATCAGAGGTTAAATCACCGTAGGATTGGGCAGATGCTTCTGCCTGTTCGACGAGAGGGGGGTTCTGAGGAACTTCTTCCGTACAGGAAAGCAAAAAAAGGGTCATGGAAATAGTGGCAAAAAACCTGATATTGACGCCATTCATGAGTTCATTCTCCTGATTACCACCACCTTTGAGGTTTGTGATTAAAGTGTACGTTGCTTTCAATGGATTGGGCCAAATTCATCAGATCCCCTTCTTGCCATGGCCTGCCAATCATTTGCAATCCCAAGGGCAGCCCCTTGGAATCCAATCTTGCCGGTATGGAAATTCCTGGAAGACCTGCCAAATTTACGGTTACCGTAAATACATCATTAAGATACATTTTAATGGGGTCATCATCACTGATTTCTCCAAGGGCAAAGGCAGGACTAGGAGTCGCGGGTGTAAGAATGGCATCGACACCACCATTGAACACATCCTCAAAATCCTTTTTGATCAATGTTCTGATTTTTTGGGCCCGTAGATAATAGGCTTCATAAAATCCTTGGGAAAGAACATAGGTACCGATCATTACTCTTCGTTTTACCTCAGCTCCAAATCCTTCTCCCCTGGTCCGCTTATACATGTCCACGATATTCATATTGGAATCCATGATCGCCCTGTAGCCATATCTGACACCATCGTATCTGGCCAAATTTGAAGAAGCCTCGGCTGGTGCGATTACGTAATAGGTCGGAAGGGCAAACTTAGTATGGGGTAATGAAATATCTACAATCGTGGCACCTGCATCCTTGAGGATGGCTTTTCCTCCTTCCCAAATTTCCTCGATTTCCCCAGGCATTCCATCCAAGCGATATTCCTTTGGTATTCCAATTTTCTTGCCCCTGATATCACCGGTAAGGTACTTGCTGTAGTGGGGAACCTCCCCCTTGTAACTAGTGGAATCCTTGGGATCATAACCGGCAATTACCTCAAGCAAAAGGGCAATATCCTCAACTGATCTGGCAAAAGGTCCAGCCTGGTCTAACGAAGAGGCAAAGGCAACTATACCCCACCGGGAACAACGGCCGTATGTGGGTTTCAAGCCTACAATTCCCGTAAATGCGGCAGGTTGTCTTATCGATCCACCCGTATCTGTACCCAATGCTCCCAAACACAGATCGGCAGCAACAGCTGCTGCTGAGCCTCCCGACGAACCGCCGGCAGTCAGGGGTTTCTCCGACCCTTTTGATCGCCAGGGGCTTATAACAGGTTTATAGACGGTATGCTCCGTTGAAGATCCCATGGCAAACTCATCCATATTGAGCTTGCCCAAGAATACCGATCCAGCGTCCTTGAGTTTCTGGGTAACCGTTGATTCATATTCCGGTTTGAAACCTTCCAGTATTTTGGAAGCAGCCTGGGTGGGACTTCCCTTGACACAAAACAGGTCCTTGATTCCAATGGGAATGCCACAAAGCGATGGGGCATTACCATTTGATAACTGTCTGTCGGCTGATTTGGCCTGCTCCATTACCAGGTCGGGATCAAACCAACTGAAGGCATTCAACTCCCTTGCAGCCTCGATTTCATTGAGGCAAGCTTGCGACAACTCGACCGAAGTAATTTCACCCTTGTGCAGAAGGGTACTTGCTTCTGAGATTGTCAGGGCAGATAGTCCCATTTATTCAACCACCTTGGGTACCGAAAAAAATCCCTGTTCAGGTAGGGGAGCATTCGATAAAATGAGGTCCTTGTCTCCGCCCGTGACAACAATATCATTCCTGAGCCTGAGTTTCATCGGAGTAACCGATGTCATCGGCTCAATACCCTCGATATCCACTTCATTCAACTGTTCCATGAAATCCAGAATGACAGATAGCTCATTTGCTATGTCTGGCAGTTCGCTTTCCTCAACATGAATTCTGGCCAAGTGGGCAACCTTTCTGGCTTCATCCAAACTCAATCCCATTATTTTGTCTCGTCCAAATTGGTTTCTTTTTCGTCACGAAGTATATTTTCACTTATGGCCAGGATCATCCAGGAAAGCATAACCGCATTCAAGACATGCCAAACCCAATGCGTTCCATGATGATTAATCTCACAATATGGCAGATCAATAATCCTAAACCCAATTGAAATAGATAGGATTACCCCACCGATTAACAACTTGATACCAACAACTTTGTCAGATTTAAGTAACAGGAAACCATAGATAAATATGATGGTGGCAATACTTGCATATATAGACGAACCACCGATAAAGGGAAGCAGGTTCTGAATCATATAACCAAGCGGTATCAGCAAAGCAAAAACCAATATCGTCAGTATGACCGAATACAGAATCTTGAGTTTGAAGAAATGCCGATTGGCTCCGTAAATGTAGACTATCACGAAAGCTGCGATAAAGAAGACATCGGCAATTGCTCCCCAAACCGTAGCGAAGGTATGCAAGAGGCCGGAACCAACCCCAATCATGGCCAATGTGACCGTTAGAACAATTGAAATTGTTGGTGGATTCCTTGATCTAAGGTAATACCAAACAAGCAAGGCAGCAAAAATAAAGGCGAGATTGGAAATGGCATTCAAGGGTTCATCAAATAAACCTGGTGAAATCCTTTCACAGTATCCATCAATGTAGGTGGTTAAATTTTCCATGTGGTTTTTTCTTGTCAGCCTGTCGTGCCCGTGTCATTATCCCTTTTGAGAGAAAAAAAGGTTGTTAGAATCTCTCCGCACTCCCTGGCCATAATTCCACCAAATATTTCCGGCTTGTGATGCGTTTGCGGTAATGTAAAGATTCTTGCACCATTTTCCACTCCTCCAGATTTATTGTCAACGGCCCCAAAATACAATTTTGCAATTCTGGCCAGTGATATCGCACTTGCACACATTGAACAGGGCTCAAGGGTAACATAGATTGAACACCCCTCAAGCCTATCAGTACCCAAGATCTCACATGCCTTCCTGATGGCCAGAATTTCGGCATGCGCCGTAGGATCATTCAATTTCCTGATCATGTTGAAGGTTGTTGCAAGTACCTTGCCATCTGATGAAACAATGACCGCACCCACGGGAACCTCATCGTTATGAAAAGCCATATGGGCTGCTTCCAATGCTTTGTTCATGTAGGATTGGAACAATTGAAAAACTCTTCGTAACTATTCAGGTATCTTGAGTGTCCTGAAAACAGGTGGAATCGGAATCCCCCAATATGTTTTTCTGAACCGGCCCGGACTTCATAAGCAATCTGATTTTCAAATCGATCCGCTGCCAGATTTTTCTTCTGGTTAAGAACAATATATTCACCCTCCCGTGATTATGCAATGAAAATCCATCGAATGAGATACAGGCTTATCCTGAATTTCCTTATCTGACAACGCAGATTATTCACTGAGGGAAAGGATTGGTCATGACTAGGCAAACAATAAATGGACAGGGTGGATATCGTGATCAATTTTATCATTGTATAAGGGACTGCAACCAATGGCACCACATACTCGGCATTTGAGTTTCTCTTCCAACTCTTCAACGATACTGGTATTGCAATAGCACAGGACATTATACATTTGCTCTGGGTTAAAGGAAAAAAGATGAGAATAGCCAAATATTTGGCTGGTGCGGGCATAGCTTCCCGTCGTGAAAGTGAAAAACTTGTCCTGGCAGGCAGGATCAAGGTCAATGGCACAATTGTCAACAATCTCGCCCTGCAAATTTCGCCGAATGACAGGATTTTGTTTGATGACAATCCCGTTCCCAAAATTCAGAAACCCAGAATCTGGAAATATTACAAGCCAGTGGGCTTGATAACATCCACCCATGATGAAAAAAACCGCCCAACGGTTTTTTCCAACCTACCCCAGAATTTGCCTAAAGTCATATCCGTTGGACGTCTGGACATTAATTCTGAGGGTCTGTTGCTGCTGACCAACAATGGCGACCTGAAAAGATTTCTCGAATTGCCCGCCAATGGGTTTGAACGAATCTACCGGGTCAGAATTCTGGGAAAACCGACCGAGAAAAGATTGAAGCCACTAACCAAGGGACTTACCATTGGCAAGGATGTTTTTGCCCCCATGATCATTTCCATAGATGCAACCAGTAAAACCAACTCCTGGTTGACCATAACCCTTAAGGAGGGAAAAAACAGGGAAATCCGCCGAGCCCTGAATTATGTAGGCCTGGAGGTAAACAGATTGATCCGTACCACCTATGGGCCTGTCAGTTTAGCCCCGCTGTCAAGGAACGGAGTTAAGGAAATCAACTTCAAGGCCTTTTCATCTGATTTATTGAAACTTGGATACAAGGAATCCGAATTACCTTTCAAAATTCCCACTACAGCTTACCCTTCGAAACGGGAAAAAAACAAGGTCAGAGATCTAAATATCCGGGCAAACAGAAGTGATTGACTTATGAAAGGAGATTTTTTGAATTTGCATCAGGTTACGAAATTTCGGAACTGATAGCGATCATATTTCCAAGGTTGGTATTCCAGGGCCATCGCCAGGACTTCAACAGCCTTGTTGATATCATCAGTATTGTTATAGAGGGGAGCAATCCCGAACCTGATATTGTCTGGTTCCCTGAAATCACAAATCACCGAATTCTCAATCAGAAACTTGACTATGGCATAACCCTCCGGGTGTTCAAATGCTAAATGGCTTCCCCTATCAAAGGGGTTTTCGGGAGATATGACCTTGATCGTTGGACAGTGGTTTTTGATACCCTCAATAAAAATTTCACTCAATTGCATGGATTTGTCATGTACATCCTCAACGGCGATTCCTTCCCATATTCCAAGGGCAAAATCCAAAACCGAAAGACCGATTACAGGAGGTGTACCGACAATGAGGCGGTTGATTGTTGAAGCAGGTTCATAATCCAGAGAAAATTGAAATGGATTTGCATGACCCAACCAACCTGTAATCGGGGATTGGATTTGAGTTAATAGTTTTGGGTTGGTATATATGAAAGCAGGGGAACCCGGACCACCATTCAGGTATTTATAGGTACACCCAACCGCAAAATCGATATCAGCCTTTTGAACATTCACTGGTATTGCACCTATCGAATGAGCCAAATCCCAAATTGTGACAATTCCTTCTGATTTTGCCTTGGTTGTTAACTCAACCATATCCTGACGAGTACCAGTTTTATAATCAACTTCGGTAATCAGCATCGTTGCTACCTGGTCATTCATTTCGTTGATGATTTCATTTGGATTGACCAATTTTACCTTATATCCCTGATTCAGGAAAGCAGCTAGCCCCTTGGCTATGTAGATGTCTGAAGGAAAGTTTCTGTTATCCGTAAGGATGATTTTTCTTTTCGGGTTCAACTGCAGGGCAGCGCCCAGGGCCTGAAAAATCTTGATTGAAAGAGTATCTCCCATTATCGTGGTGTCTTTGGGAGCTCCAATTAATCCGCCAATCTTGTTTCCAATTATTGCCGATAGGTTCATCCATCCCGCATTATTCCACCCGCCTATGATCATTTCTCCCCATTCATCGGACAATTGGGAAGCCAATGTTGCAGGAAGTTCCTTCGGAAGAGGGCCCAGGGAGTTACCACAAAGATAGGTCAAGCCCTCTGGAAGATGGAAAAAATCCTTGGTCTGTCGGAAATCCACCATGTAAAATCAATCAGCTTTGGTGATGGCAAGGAAGAGTGGTGCCTAGGGGCGGAATTGAACCACCGACACGAGGATTTTCAGTCCACTGCTCTACCCCTGAGCTACCTAGGCATCCTTCAAAATCAAACCTTGTAAACTAATCAAGCAAGAATGTCCATCAAGTAAACAGGATTTGGTCAACTGTCTGAAAGTGGAGGTATATTTATTGCTCCATTCTCACTTTCCAAGTCTTTATTTCCTGATAAAACATATTTTCCGTCCAGCCAATTGCCAAGATCAATATCTGCGCATCTTTTGGAACAGAAAGGTTGGTATTCAGGGATGGAAACTTTCTTGCAAATTGGACATTTCATATATTGAAAATCTCATTAACCGGTAAGCGGTCTCTTTTTCTTTGAAGTTCATAATTGCCTGATTTGGTCCAACCTATCAACTTGGTGGGTACATTATCATTTTTAAATACCAGGTTCAGCCTTTTTTCAACATCATTCATATCCGATTTGTTCATGGAGGGAAAGTCTATGGTAACCTTGCCCCCATAACCACGTAACCTTAATTCCCTGGGGATAATTTCAACTGCCTCCATGGAAATTCTTTTGGCGGATTGTTTTGAGTTAATTCCTCCACTGTTCACATCAATGACGATCATAGCATGGGTTTTTTCGATATAAAGACTGGCGTTATTTCCCAGTTCCACCTTCTCTTTCGTATTGTCAAAAATCAAGTCCCATAGTCCAAAATCATCAATTTGATCACCAACATCCTGGACAACGAAGTGCTGGTCTGGAAGCCAGTCCCTTTCTGCTCTTTCATGAACTGATGGTCCTGTAGCTACGAGAATGGGTTTCGAGGGTTTTTGAATTTGTCTAATTTTCTCCAAGGTGACCAATAAACCCTCTATCTCCTGTTTTATATTGTGATCACTTCTCCCACAGGAAGTGCGAATAATCACACCAGTATCATCTTGTTTGAAATCTGCATGGGCCAAGGCTTCTTCAACTTTGGTCAACAGTGCTTGTCTTCTTTCTGGATTGGATATTGTCTTGGAAATATTGATGCCAGGAACCCCTTGGGTTAGAATTATTCCCTTCCCCTTGATGATAATTCGTGATTGAAGGGAAACATGTTTATTTTGCTGAGGATAACCGTTGACTTGGACAAGAATCATTTCACCTTCCTGCAGAGGAGGAGAGTTTCTGAGAAAACCGACCCTACCCTCTGGAAGAGATATGAAATACCCCCCGGTTCCCTTCAGGGACTTTTGAACCTTGCCCCAAAAAATGGATTCGGGAATAAAATTGCCAATGGTGGTATCACTAAGAAACAAGTCCTCCAGTTTACCCCTCCTCACCCAAGCGGATAACCCAATCCCTTTCTTGTTTTGGGCATGATAGAGATGGTCATGCATTTTCGGAGCTTGCCTTTAACCCATGAGAAAGCAAAAGGTTTCTTGCTTCGTATAAGGGCAATCCAACCACATTGGAATATGAACCCCGAATCCAGGGAATGAACTGTTCTGCCTTCCCCTGAATGCCGTATCCACCTGCTTTTCCCTGCCAATCACCCGTGGCAATATATTCCTCTATTTCACCTGCCGTGAGGTTTTTCATTCTCACAACGGTTTGCACCACCTTGGAGCTATTCCCATTTTCATTTCTTACGACCAAGCCTGTAATAACCCTGTGTCTTCTGCCGGAAAGCAATTGAAGAATTTCCCTGGCATGACTGCCTGAAGTAGGTTTTCCAATAATTCTACGGCCTACTGCAACGATTGTGTCGGCAGCCAACAGTACATCATTCTCCCCAAGTGAAAAGGTTAAAGACTTTTCACTTGCCATGCGTGTGACATAATTTCTTGGTAATTCACCCTTCCGGGAAACCTCACAGATATCCGGATAAAGGATTTTGTGTGGAAAAAACCCCAGTCTGTTCAGTAGTTCCAAACGGCGTGGGCTGGCCGAAGCCAGTATAAACCGTTTTTGCTTATTTGAAACGGTAGTTAATCCTACCTTTGGTGAGATCATAAGGTGTCATCTCAACCTGAACCTTGTCACCGGCAAGGACCCTTATCCGGTTCTTTCTCATTTTTCCGGCAGTATGGGCAATAATCTTGTGCCCGTTATCCAATTCAACCCGGAATGTAGCATTGGGCAACAGCTCAGTAACCACCCCGGGAAATTCCAACAATTCTTCCTTTGGCATCTAACCTCATATTGTCAATTAAACCTGATTAATTCTCCCCTTGGGAAACAAAACATATTAGGGTTATTCCGCATCAAATCAAGTTTTAATTGGTTGGTAATTACTGGCTTACAGCACTAAAGTAACAGTAGAAGCAAATACAAGAAGATTTTTCAAAAGCTTTGGCTCACATAAATTTCAATTCTTTGCATTGACATAGTTTTTCATTAACACGCTTATAATCAATTCTGCCCTCATCCAATGCTGTTTGTAGCAGAATTTTAACTTTATTCTTATTCAGTCTTTTCCACCTTTTTTCTTCTATAGCATCCATAACTCGTTTAGCGGTCCTGCCTAACTGATGGTAATTCAGACTGGTTATATCTACATGCTGATCAACAAGATCAATCACAGGTGTTTGTCGCTCAGACTCCTCAAATGAATACCCATCATCCTCTAATTCTTGGTATTTCAGCCATATGAAATCTATTGGATCTATACGTTCGCGATTGGCAACTATTGCAAGTACAGCATTACCCAAATCAACCTCAGTTTCCGAACGCCAAAACGATAAGGAATTCTTTGATGTTCGTAAGTCTGCAGTTACCTGCATCAGCAGGAATTTGATGAAAATCTAAATCTGTCTTGACATTCCTACCAATATTCCATTTCGCTTTTCCAATTTTTCTCACCAGGAACATGATCCCATTACTTGCCAAGATTATCTATTACTTCATTTATGTATGACTGTAGCCACGGAATGGGTTCTGTATGTTTTTTCAGAATATCCTTGACCTCCATATCGTCCCAAGATTCAGCTAACTGAGCGGCTACATCCCTAGTTTCAATATCCTTACTTGATAATGCAATACTTATAATTTCAACTCGCCTTTCTGGGGTAGCTGGTCGCAAATGGGCAAGAGAGCGTAGAACTGATAATGAGAAAAAAGAATCCTTTTTATTGGTAATTGTTTGTAAAAGCCAATCCAATACTTCCTCTTTATGGCTTGAATTAATGGCTTCATCCAAAATTTGTTCGGCTGGATGGAAAAATCCTTCCTCAAGGGGAATTTCTTCAAAAGCATTTGCCAATCTCAATTCTAAATTACTTGCATTCCACATGGTAGAAATAGATGATGATTCAAGTTCCTGATCGACATCACAAATATCAGGTATAGGTTTAATATTCTGGACGATATTTCTAACATTTATTTCATTTAGCTTGTGGGAATGAGGATTGGCTGGTTCTTGGATTAGGCGACGTAACCAATCCGTCATATGTCTAAATGAATTATTACTTCCAATCCAACCAGATGAACTCATATCTTCAACATGCATTAAACAACTCCCTAGCTTTATCTGTAACTACTGATTCAAATGCTATTCCTGCGTAATGATGGAGATTAGTAATGATTTTTAATATCCCATTTTTGTCAATAGGGTTGGTATCATGATGCCATATAACATCCAAATCCAATAAACATTCTTTTTGATTTGATGTCGATGAAGGAAGAGAAGCATAAGTTAAAATTAGTGAATGATTTTCATCATAATTATATTCGGAACTGTTGAAAAAGTCCGAATAATTTTGTGGAAGTCCTTCAATTTGAAGCAATGTACATTTGAGATATTCCTCAAGACGAACAAATTCCGCTGGTATAACTATTTTATTTATGTATCGGACACTAACCCTGTTAATTTGCTCCCGTTCGGATAACTTTTTATAAGCTTCTAAAGCATTTTTAATCCGCTTATCAAACTCTTCCCATCCACCTATTTCGAATTTCGAAAGATCAAGGTAAGGACGAAGCATGTGAATACTTAAATTATCTTTACCTACACCAATTAATCGATTTCCTCCATCGTTAACCAATTCAACTCTGTTTAATTCTTTTTTGGTTTTCGAGTTAATAGATTGATTGGGTTGACCACCAAAATCCATATAATTTTGACTTCGAGATTTCCCGGAGTATTCATTACCAAGCTCAACTTAAAGTTTCCCTGGAATTGTTAGGTCCCATTCCTCATTTGGTGTAAAGCGGAATTCACAAATTGCTTCTTCAATTGGTGGATTTAAATAGCTAATATGAACCATGATCAGTTTCCTCGAATCTAATTTTCGTTCTGATCATCTTGCAAATGTCTTTCTCACCATACAAAACATCTTAACCTTTATTTTTTCAATATATAGATTGAAGTAGGTAGCATATAATCATTTCCAATGTTAGCAAATATATAAAGGATACTTCCTCTTTTTTTCGCTTATACAAATCCTTCAGATATGATATTTTGCATTCAATTGAAATCTGCTGAAAATCTTTTCTTGATTTGGTTGTATATCTGGTCTCTGGTAGTGCGGTAATACTCCAGTTTCTGACTTCTTTTTTCTCCCATTCCGGCAGGATCCAGCGTTGGCCAATATTCTACTTCCAGGGCCATGTACCGGGTTCGTTCCAAAGCCAGCCTTTGGGCCGCAGGGGTCAAAGCTATAACCAATTCGAAACTTGCCATGTCATCACCCCAATCCTCCATTTGTTCCATTGAACGGGAACGGTGATTGCTAAGTTCAACCCCAATCTCTTGGCAGACAGCAATGGCAAACCCGTCAATTTGCTGATCACCTAGGACTCCTGCCGACTGGACATAGATACTGGTACCAAAAAGTTTCTTCATGATACCCTCGGCCATGGGGGATCTTATGCAGTTCTGGTCACAGCAAAATAGAACCGAGGATGGTAATTCAGGTACCATCCCTTCCACCCACTATCTTTGTGCCTGGAGAACACATACCAACGTGAAAAGCCTTCGCGAGGTGGCTTTATCCATGGTCACTTTTCCTTCTAGTCTTTCCTGCAGCAAAGCGGCACCCTCGTCATGAACACCCCTTCTAGCCATGTCAATGGTTTCGATTCTTGCCCTCGAATGCTGTTTCACGGCATCAAAGTATAGATCGCATATCTTGAAGTACGCCTTGATGGTTTCCTTCAAGGGGGTTAACGACAGGTGAAACTCGGTAAATTCTATTCCTTCATCTGCACAGAGTTTAAAGACAACCCGACCATTCTGATCCCTTATGAACAGTTGATATGGCCCTTCCGGGGGAGATTTGTTGCCTCTTTTCTCAACCCTGAACGAGTTTTCTTCCAATAAATCAAATATCGCCACCTTTCTTTCCTGCTCAATTTCCGGTGATGCAAAAGGAAGGTTGGTTTGATCAATCTCAATCTTTGAAAGGTAATTCAAATCACTCATTGGCCGAACCTTCGATTTCATTCATCCTGATCCTGATTGAATTTGCATGCCCCTCAAGATGTTCCTTCACGGCCATTCCTTCGGCAATTCGGCCCAATTTTCCAAAACTTCCTTTGGGAACTCCCATTATTGTGCTTCTTTTCATAAAATCCCAGACGGCAAGACCGGAAAAAAATCTGGCAGTACCCGACGTGGGAAGGACATGGTTCGGGCCACCAATATAATCTCCCAATACCTCCGGTGTCCAGTTACCTAAAAATACCGATCCCGCGTTTGTTATCTTGTCGAGGTATTGTTCGGGTTCGTTGAGATTCAACTGCAGGTGTTCTGGAGCAATTTCATTTGATAATTCAATTCCCTGTTCAATATTATCCACAATAACTCCTGCACCATTTGAATTCCAACTTCGCAGGATAATGTCTTTTCTGGGTAGCAATTCAGCCTGTCTGGCAAATTCAGAAAACACTTTCGATATGAATTTTTCACAATCTGAGATCAATATTGAACGAGAAAGCGTGTCATGCTCTGCTTGGGCAATCAAGTCGGCGGCTACCCAGTCAGGGCGGGAATTATCGTCGCTGACCACAACTACTTCGGTAGGTCCAGCCACCATATCAATACCGACCTGACCAAATACCTGTCTTTTTGCTTCACTGACAAAACTGTTGCCAGGTCCAGCAATCTTGTCTACAGCAGAAATGGTCTCTGTTCCGTAAGCCAGGGCAGCTATGGCCTGAGCTCCCCCTATCCGATAAATCCTGTCAACAGAAACCAACCTGGATGCATAAAGCAAATGAGGGTCCAAGGCATTTGAAGGCGGTACGGCTAAAGCAATTGATTTGACACCGGCAATCCTGGCAGGTATACCCATCATTAGAACCGATGAAGGATAGGTGGCTGTGCCACCTGGGACATAAAGCCCGCAGGATTGTATCGGTTGCCAAATCCATCCCAGGGTTACACTTTCCTCGTCTTTCCAAGTCCGGCTGATTGGAATTTGTTTTTCATGAAATTTCCAGAGTCGTTCAAAGGATGCCTTGAGCATGTCTTTTTGGCTGTCTTCCAGAGTATTGACTGAGGCCTCAATTTCTTCCTCGGAGACAAGGAATTCGTTGGGCTTGAGGCTGACACCGTCAAACTTTTTTGTGAAAGCTATCAAGGCCCGATCTTTTTCAGAAACAATACCAGTAATGATTTGGTTTACTGCTTCCCTGGTTGATTCAGAAAGGGCAATATTCCCCTTCAGGAATTCTGTGAATCGTGAGTAATCGTCTGAGCGGTTGAGATGAAACAATTGTGCCAAATGATCACTCCGGATGTGAGGGTAATTTTCTTGATGTGGCCAGATAAGGTTTGGTTACGTCGGTCAGATAGGCATTGATACACTCAACTGAAGCATGAATGTCCCAATGACCTGACAATCGGCACGAGATTCTTCCAGTTCCATCCTCACCCGGTTTGAATTGGAGTGCCAAAAGTGACAGGGGTATGTCTGATCCCTTGGCATCCGGTAAAAAGTGATTCATTTCCAGTACATCCTTAATGATCAACAGGGATCTTACCCTTTCCACTGGTTCCCTAGATTTACCTTTATCCTTTATTAATTCCCACCGAACCCTGTTTAATAGAATGGCCAATTCCCTTTTTGTCTTGTCATGGCTTATATCCTGTTTCAGGAAAATCGCATCCTGCAGGTAGGATGATAGAACAGTCAGGTCTTCCTGATCTTCGGCCCTGACCTTGAGTGGTTCATCGCCAAAGGTATCCTCATATTGTGCATCGGTTTTATTCATGCTTGAACTCGCTTAATTTGTGCACCACATTGTGCCAGTTTATTTTCAATATACTCATAACCACGGTCCAGATGGTATACCCTGTTGATCCTGGTTTCTCCCTGTGCAGCCAGTCCTGCAATGACTAGGGCCACTGAAGCCCTCAAATCTGTAGCCATGACGGGGGCACCAACCAATTGATCCACACCTTCCACCATGGCACAGGTCCCATCCAATTTGATTTTTGCACCCATTCGTGACAACTCGGGTACATGCATGAACCTGTTTTCAAAAATCTTTTCATTAATTTCACTTTCACCTTTCACCAAGGTAAGGGTAGCCATCATCTGAGCTTGTAGGTCAGTTGGAAACCCAGGATACGGTTCGGTGGTCACCTTGATTGGTTGAAGATCCGTGCTGGTTGCATCAACCATGAAACCTTCAGAGGTCGATTTGTATGTTACACCCATCTCGCCGATTTTATTCAGAAATTCCCTGTTCAATATTTCCTTTCCTCCAGACAAGGAAACTTTTCCTTTGGTAATGACAGCAGCCAAAAGATATGTCCCGAATTCGATCCGATCATAAATGACTTCATGGGTTGATCCATTCAATCTGTTTTTACCTTCGATTTCGATAGTGGCACTCCCCCTGCCCTTGATTTCAGCCCCCATCTTTTGCAGACAATCGATCAGATCTCCTATTTCAGGTTCTCTAGCTGCATTCCTGATAATGGTTCTTCCCTTGGCCAGAGTAGCTGCCATGATTGCATTCTCGGTAGCACCCACCGACTTTATGGGAAAATCAATTTCTGTACCAACAAGCCCACCCGTGGCAGATGCAATGACATAACCATTTTCCAATTTGAGTCTTGCACCAAGTCTCCGCAACGCATCCAGGTGGAGATCCACCGCTCTTGCGCCAATCGCACAACCTCCGGGTAGTGAAACCTTGGCAAATCCCTCACGGGCAAGAAGTGGTCCGAGAACCAGGAACGAGGCCCTCATTTTTCTAACTATGTTATAATGGGCCCTGTGGTTGCTTATATCCCTGGCCTTCAAACAGAGGCTTCGGTTATCCTTGTTGTTTTGTACCTCCAACCCAAGTGAAGCAAGGAGTGAAGACATGGTGGTAATATCCGAAAGTTTTGGTACATTATTGAGATTAATAGGTTCTTCAGTAAGTATTGCCGATGCCATCAAGGCCAAACAGGAGTTTTTTGCACCGGAGATTTTTACCTTGCCTGATAATGGAACCCCACCTTCGATAATTATTGAATCCATTCGACTGTTCTACTCATTATTTTCCTTGCATTTATTGTTTATCTTCCTGCTTTTTCCCTTTTCTTCTCAAAAGGTTTTTCTTCAGCGCGGATTTCAATCTTTCCTTGCGGACAGCCTCCCTCTTATTTTTTTTGGTTGATGATTCAACCTTTCTTTTTTCTTGCATCTCCAGATATGATCCAAACAACAAATACCAATCACTGAAACCATTTTCAGATTAACCATAATATTTTGGATTATAGCCAGAAAACAATGTCAATACCGATATATATTTCCAACCGATTTCATCCACCAAGGACTTGGTTCAGTAGATATATTCCGATCTCATCCAAATTGATATCCGAACTCTGAACATATCATAAAAATGTTGGCTGCTGCTGAAAAGTAAAATTTTCCACCATGTTTGACAATCCCTGTTGTTTTAACTGTGTAATGGACACCTCTATTTATTGTTTTCCAGCCGCAATTCATCAAATCTGCCACATCTCCGATTTTCGTCGAAGATAGTGTCAGAGCCCCTATGGGAATGGAAAGAATTCATTCCTTGCCGGTAATAAATGGGTTGGGGAAATTCAATGCCCTGGATTTTGGATTCACCTTATTAAATGGAGGTGCCTAATGTTCATAATATCCTACAATGTTGGCATCTTTGATCTCCTGCTTGAAAAATTAAGTTTTCAATTTGGATAGATTAGTCCCGGGAAGAGGGACCATACCATAATCAGTAGCCTGATTGATGCCTCTCAAAAGCAAAACTGGCATGAGTCAATAAAAACAGGAACAAGGGCGCCCCGAAGACCGCCCTGTGTGTGTTTTGATATGGTTGGCTAGTTGCCACATGTATTGGCGGACATCGACCAGCTTCCCCCTCCGCAAGCCGGTTGGCCGCAGGGCCCGGTCGCGTTGACTGTCGCCGCCGATTGAC
>JAPORQ010000037.1 GCA_026710155.1 Paracoccaceae bacterium | reverse complement strand
CTTGATCAAATATGTAATCCCGAAACTTAAAATCTATTCAAGTATATAATCCCCAGTGATTTGTGATTCATTGAACTTCTGGATGTATTTCACTACTGAAACAAATTACTTTTATCCCGAATCATGGCTGAAATATAATTTAAAAGAGAATTTGGGTAAAATATTTTATCTTCTAAAAAAAATCCTTTGATAATCCAGATTGTCGAATGATTCTTTATTAAGAGATTTATATATTTAAGTTGACAAACGGTGGCGAGGCATATTGGCATTTTTTCTCGAGAGGCCTCCTTTTTCCATGCCATGTATTCCAATTGTCATTGGCAGGCCTTCTCCAGTTCTTCCACAACACATTCCCACGATTGGTCAAAACGACCTAACTTGACCGAACGCATTCCCTGCAATGCCGCCGGATTGACCAGCCTCCAGAATTTACTGGACAATTCCACAAGTCCGGAAAAGGCGTCATGGACCTTTGAGGGAAACGTCACCTGCTTCTTGTCAAAATCATTTCCCCGGCCTATATTTACATCTGTCGGGAATACTTCTCCTTCGTGTTCGAAAAATGTGGTCTTGGTGTTCCCGACCCTTACCCAAAAAGAAGCTGCCCTGTATGTTTTGATCCCTTGGGCAGAATCGTAATGGGAGGTGGACGAGGCAAACCGGAAAAGGTCAAAAAAACAAATTCGGTCATTACATGAAAAAATCCACCACAATGGGAAAAACACCCCCATAGGACTAATTCATTCTTGAACTTTATTTGAAAATCATTTACATACTGGCCATGGAAAATTTGCAATTAAATTGTAATTCGATAGTAGTCAGACTAGTCCTCCTGCTACTAACCAGCCTCTGAGCGTACCGTTCCCGGTGCATCGTTCAGAGGAGATTCCGCACCATCAAATCCAGATAAGCAAACAGGACTAATCAAAATGTTAAAAGATACAAAATGCGGGCAAGACCAATTACTCATATTTGATACAACATTGCGGGATGGAGAACAATCTCCGGGCGCTGCAATGACCCTGGAGAATAAAATCGAAATCGCGCAGCAACTCGATGAAATGGGTGTTGACATCATTGAAGCAGGATTCCCGATAGCTTCCGAGGGAGATTTTATCGCTGTCTCCAGAATTTCTGAAATTATCAAAAATGCAACCGTATGCGGTCTTGCACGTTCTTCAACAGGTGATATTGATCGGGCGGGCGAAGCTCTCAGAAAAGCTCGCAAGCCCCGTATCCATACATTCATTTCGACATCTGACCTCCATATGAAGTACAAACTTCAAATGTCCCGTGACCAAGTGCTTGAAGCAATCTATAACTCGATCACACGGGCGTTGTCCTTTACTGATGATGTTCAGTGGTCACCCGAAGACGGAACCAGAACGGACCATGACTTTCTGGCGCTTTCAGTAAAGACCGCTCTTGATGCCGGAGCCAAGACGATAAACATTCCCGATACAGTTGGTTATACCGCTCCGGGTGAGAGCGCATACATAATCAATATGCTGAGGGAAAGGATTCCCGAAATTGACAATGTTGTCATTTCAACCCATTGTCATAACGACCTGGGCATGGCAGTGGCGAATGCCCTGGCAGCAGTCAATGCCGGTGCAAGACAGGTGGAATGCACTATCAATGGCCTTGGTGAGCGGGCCGGCAATGCAGCTTTGGAGGAAATCGTCATGGCCACCAGGGTCCGCAATGACATCATGCCCTACAAAACCAACATTGATACCACCAAGATCACTCACCTGAGTAGATTGGTTTCGGATGCAACAGGATTCCCCATTCAATTCAACAAGGCAATCGTGGGTAAAAACGCATTTACCCACGAAGCTGGCATCCATCAGGATGGTATGCTCAAGCATGCCGGCACCTATGAAATCATGAAACCTGAAGATATAGGGCTTTTGGAATCAAGTCTTGTACTTGGCAAGCACTCGGGCCGGGCTGCAGTGAGAAAGAAACTGGAAGATTTGGGTTATGATATTGGTGATAATCGCCTGAGTGATTTTTTTATCAAATTCAAGAATTTGGCTGATCGGAAAAAAGAGGTCTATGATGATGATCTCATCGCCTTGATGCGTGAATCTACCGGTATGGCCGATGATGATAATCTGCGGGTCAAGTACCTCAAGGTTGTCTGTGGTTCGGATTCACCCCAGAGTGCTGAATTGATCATGGATGTCAAGGGGCAGGAAATGGCCTCACGGGCCATGGGTGATGGACCGGTTGATGCTTCATTCAAGGCTGTAACCAAGTTGTTTCCCCACAAGGCCAAATTGAAACTCTATCAGGTTCAGGCTGTAACCCAGGGTACAGACGCGCAGGCAACGGTCACTGTAAAACTTGAGGAAAATGGCAATCTTGTTCTGGGGCAATCAGCTGACACCGATACCGTTTATGCCTCAGTCAAGGCATATGTTTCAGCGCTCAACAACTTGTTTAGAAGACGAGAAACCAAGACAAGCTGGAAAGAGGCGCCTTAATGTAAAGATTGCGGTTTTTTTCTGAAAAACACTTTAACCAGATAAAGCCCCTTACCATCTAATTGGTGTAACAATGTATTTGATCTATACTATAATTTTTCCACCAGAGGATTAGGCTTGTCGTGAATTATCTCCATCGTATCTTGAATTTGTTTTCCTATGATCTGGCAATAGATCTGGGAACGGCGAATACCCTTGTTCATGTCAAGGGAGAGGGCATCGTTGTGGATGAGCCTTCTGTCGTTGCCTATAATAACGCAGATGGAAGCCGCAAGGTTCTTGCAGTTGGCAATGAAGCCAAGCTGATGCAGGGAAGAACACCCAAGTCAATCGAGGTGATCCGTCCTCTCAGATACGGGGTTATTGCAGATTTTCAGGTCGCCGAGGATATGATCAAGTATTTCATCCGCAAGGTCCACCACCGCAGGACCATTGCCAAGCCAAGAATTCTTGTCTGTGTACCGCATGGTGCCACGGCTGTGGAAAAAAGGGCGATACGACAATCAGTACTCTCTGCCGGGGCCAGATCGGCCGGACTTGTCCCTGAACCCATTGCTGCCGCATTGGGGGTTGGGATAAATTACAACACACCCTATGGGACAATGATCGTTGATATCGGTGGGGGAACAACCGAAGTTGCCGTGCTGTCACTAGGTGATATCGTTTATGCCAACTCGATCAGGATCGGTGGCGATGCCATGGATGATGCACTGGTTGGTTATGTACTTGAAAATTGCAACATTCACATAGGTTATTCAACTGCCGAGAAAATAAAAAAGACCATTGGTACTGCCAAGTTGCCCAAGGATGGTGAGGGCAAAACCTCAAAATTCTATGGCAGGACCAATGAAGGTGGCCATCCCAAGGAAATCCATATCAGCCAGAGAATGGTGGCAGAAGCCTTGCGTAATCCCATCGAGCAAATCAGAAGGGCCGTTGCTGTTGCACTCCAGATGACCCCACCCGATTTGTCCAGTGACCTTTTTGAAACGGGAATTATAATGACGGGGGGCGGAGCCATGCTGCAAGATTTTGACAAGGTACTTCGGGAAAGGACCCATCTGGCCGTAACGGTTGCCGAGGAGCCGCTTAAATGTGTGGCCCTGGGAACGGGAATAGCCTTGAATAGTGAACAATCACTCCACCCGTTAATCGATTATCACAGCTAGAGGACCCAAGGCAAAACAGTTGCTTCAACCTGAAAACAATCAACGATCCTCCGAATTATACAAAGGGTCGATAAAGAGGCTGTTACTTTTAATTACCCTCATTACCCTGTTTTGCATTTTCCTTTTATGGAGGATTGAAGGAACCCGGGTTGAAAGCGTCAGAGCCTCGATTGTCAATTTATTCATACCAGCAATAGAATTGGGGCTGCAACCATTCCAATATGCAGAAAACACTGTTAATGTCCTGGTCAATGCTGTTCAAAATCAGGTTTCGCCGGATGAGCTTGTACAGATTCGAAATGAGCTGAATCAATGGAAAAACTATGCCTACTCCCTTGAGGAGGAAAATGCCAAACTCAAGAAATTGGTGAATTTCTCTGAAACTTCCAACTTTCAAACAATTTCTGCTGTCGTGCTTGCCGATACCTCTTCACCCTTCAGACACTCATACCTGATCAATGCAGGCAGCGAAAGGGGTGTGAAAAATGGTTATCCCGCATCTGATGGTTTGGGTCTGGTGGGCCGGATTACCAATACTTCACGCAAGTCGGCCAGACTGATTTTATTGACCGACACCTCAAGCAGGGTTCCAGTCAGAATATTACCATCAGGTAAAAAAGGCCTTGTGGTTGGAAACAATACTGCCAATCCGGATATTGAACTGCTCGACAACCTTAATGGCATAAATCCGGGAGATAGGGTATTGGCCACTGGTGAAGGAGGAATCTTCCCTCCTGACCTGCTGGTGGGAACGGTTTCCGAAGGACCGGATGGTGCGGTCGAAATAACACTTGCAACCGAATACAATTACCTGAAGATAATAAGTATTATCAAATACGAACCGGAATTGCTGGAAGAAACAGATGTTGATCTTCTGTCCAGTCCACCACTAGATCCATTGGAAGACATATAACAATTATGGAATCACAATTATCTGTTTGGATTTACAGGATATTGTTTATCTGCCTCTGTTTCCTGATCCTGGTCATTAATCTCATACCGGTAAATTTTGCGATTGGTTTTCTTACTTTTCCCGATTTACTTTATTGTCTGACAGCCAGCTGGATTTTCAGAAGACCGGATTATGTTTCTGCCCCAATGATCTTGGGTATTTTTCTGTTTCAGGATATACTGTTGGGACTTCCGATTGGTTTGGGGACCGTTCTAATGGTGGCAATATTTGAATTTTATCGAAGTAGAGTTGAATTGGTGAGATATCAACCATTCCTTGTCGAGTGTGGATTTATTGCCGTGGGGTACCTGATTTTCCTAATTCTATATCAATCCCTGCTGATTATAACCTTTTCCCGGCCGGCACTTGTTGGTACATTGATATTTCAATTTATCGCAACCCTACTGAGTTATCCGGTCATGGTATTTTTCTCATCTTCATGTTTGAAGGTCAATTTTCCTCAATTTTCCATATTTGATCAAAAGATTTAACCATGTTCGGACTTGATACTCCAATTGCAAAAGGAAAGAGGAAACTTACCCGCAGGGTATTTCTCTTGGGAGGAATGCAGTTGGCAATGGGTGGCTTGATCGGCTACAGATTGGTTCAACTGCAGGCTTGGAATGCTGATGATTTTCAGGAATTGGCAGAAACCAACAGAATTGGTTTTGGCTTGATTCCTCCAGAACGTGGTTTGATTATAGATCGAAAAGGACTTCTCCTTGCCCAGAACGAACAGGAATACTGGGTAACCTTTGTTCCGGAGGAAACCCACCAGAAAAGGGAAACGCTGCAAAAGGTTTCACAAATCATCGCACTGTCAGACCAGGAAATCGAGGAAATACTGCAAAAGATTGATCAGAGACCCTCTTTCATACCCATACTTCTCAAGGAAAAGGTCTCCTGGGACAAAATCACCAAACTGGCGGTAAATGGTCCTGCTTTGCCAGGCATATATTCAGGCTTTGGGTTTGCCAGATACTATCCGCAAGGAAATTCGCTAAGTCATTTGATTGGATATGTCGGTTCCCCTTCTTTGGATGAAATTGAAACAAACAGTGATCTCAAATCACTGCTCAGCCATCCCAATTTCAAGATCGGCAAGGTTGGAATTGAAAAGGCCTTGGATTGGGAATTGCGTGGAACACCCGGCAACAAGAAATTTGAAGTTAATTCCTCGGGAAGGAAAGGAAAGGTATTGGCCAGCAATGATCCGATTTCCGGAAAAAACATTCAACTCACCCTCGATGCCAAACTGCATGAATATACACAATTGGTTCTGGGTGATGAGGTTGCATCAGTATTTATCATGGATTTGGAAAAAGGTGATGTTCTTGTTTCTGCATCAAAACCCACATTTGATCCCAACCTGTTTTCCGGCGGCATTTCATCAAGTGATTACCAAAGATATCTGGAAAACATCTATTCTCCCTTTTTCAACAGACCATTGGCTGGTCAGTATGCTCCAGGCTCCACTTTCAAGATGATAACACTTCTGGCTGCCTTGGAAAGCGGTTTGATTGATGAGGATTTTACATTCTATTGCAATGGTAGCCACGAAATTACCGGAGGAGTGTTTCATTGCTGGAATCCCAAGGGGCATGGAACTGTAGGAATAAAAAAGTCCCTCAAGGAATCCTGCGATGTTTTCTACTACAGATTGGCTGAAATAATAGGAATAGAACGAATCGCCGAGATGGCACGGAGGTTTGGTTTTGGCAGCAAGCCGGAACTCCCCATTCCAGATTTGAGCAGTGGTCTTGTACCGGACCATAAATGGAAAGAAGCAAACATAGGTCAAAGCTGGGTGATCGGAGATACCATGAACGCAGCGATTGGCCAGGGCTATGTCCTGGCTTCCACAGCCCAGATAGGATTAATGCTTGGCCGATTGATTACCAACAGGAAGATCATGCCCAGAATAGTTATTTCCAAAGATGGCAAGGAAGAGAAAATTAATGAATGGGAGCCGATGGGAATCTCCGAAAAGAACTTGAATTTGGTATTGGAAGGCATGGTGGCTGCATTGAATGAACAAAAAGGTACTGCCTATGATGCAAGAACCACGGACAGTAATTTTTTGATAGCTGGCAAAACAGGAACAAGTCAAGTCAGGAGAATAACTGCCCGGGAACGTGAAGCAGGTGTTACCAAAAATAGTGACCTGCCGTGGGAACAGAGAGATCATGCCATATTCTGTTGCTATGGCCCAATCCAGAAACCCAGATATGTTGCATCATTAATTGTGGAACACGGTGGATCGGGGTCCAGGGTTGCAGCTCCCTTAGGGAGAGAACTGATCATGCGCACTTTTTACGATGCCTTGCCTCCCCTCAAAGCCTATCCGGCTGAAATAAGATCGCAAATCATTGAAATGCGATTGAATTTTGGAATCAATCCCGAACCACCCAAATCTTCGACAAATTCCCGAGCATGACACAATTACACCAAACACTGGACCCGAAACTGTCACTTCTTGGAAAGGTGGCTCGAATCAACTGGATACTGATGTTCCTTATTATCACCCTCTCCCTGATTGGGTTCATCAATTTATATTCAGTTGGTGGGGGCTCCTTCTATCCCTGGGTTCTCCCTCAATTGCAAAAATTCTCCTTTGGATTGGTCATCATGGTTGGAATAGCATTGATTCCCATTTCATTTTGGCAGACCAGTTCCTATCACATCTATTTTATCGGTTTGATTCTCCTCGTGATGGTTGAAATCATTGGTGTTCGCTTGATGGGGGCGCAACGTTGGCTTGATTTGGGGATTGTTCAAATTCAACCATCGGAAATCATGAAAGTGGCCATGGTTATTGCGGTGGCCAATTATTACAGCCAAACAGATCCGACCAAAGTCTCCCGACCCCTTTATCTCATTTTTCCCATTTGTCTCATCATGCTTCCCGTTGGATTGATATTTATCCAACCCGATCTTGGTACGGCCATTTTATTGCTCTTGGGGGGTGGGATTATTCTTTTTGTCAGCGGCGTAAGTCTTTTCTACTTCATGGGAGTAGCGTTCATGTTTATTGGAGCGATTGCATCCATATTGATCAGTCGGGGAACTTCATGGCAAATTTTGCAGGATTACCAATACAGGAGAATTGATACCTTTCTCAATCCTGATTCAGATCCCCTTGGAAGTGGTTATCAAATCATCCAATCCAAAATTGCGATTGGGTCGGGAGGACTGACGGGAAAGGGTTTTTTAAATGGTACCCAAACCCAGTTGAATTTTTTTCCCGAAAAGCATACGGATTTCATTTTTCCTGTACTTGCCGAAGAATTCGGGCTTTTCTGGAGCCTGATCATCCTCATCCTTTTCTTTGGCATTGTTCTCGTTTGCCTCTATGAGGCACTCAAGGCACAAGACCGATTTTCTTCCCTCCTGATCATAGGCCTGGCTGGTACATTCTTTTTGTATTTTACGGTAAATCTGGCAATGGTGACAGGTCTCTTTCCCGTTGTGGGCATACCCTTGCCCTTAATTTCCTACGGTGGCTCCGCCCTTCTCAGCCTAATGATTTCCTTTGGCTTCATACAAAGTGCCATTATTCACGGAAATAAGGACAGATAGCATGACAATCAAAATCTTTTTTTCTGCAGCTGAAAGGCATCATCAGGACTGGATTCCAGTTCTCAATCAAACCTTTGGTGAGTTTGATCTGGATTTTGATTTGATCACGTATACAGATAAGCCGGAAGAAATTGATTATCTTCTTCATTCACCGGACGGACAGGTGAACGATTTTACCCCCTTTACCAATTTAAGGGCCATCATGACACTGTGGGCAGGTGTTGAAGATATCATTAACAACAAGTCAATTGCCTGTCCTTTGGTTCGAATGAATGATCCCGGGATGGTTCAAGGCATGAGGGAATGGATAACCGGTCAGGTTCTCAGGCATCATCTGGGAATGGATATCCACATCAATAACAGATCTGGTGCCTGGCTGAAGGAAACCAGCCCTCCATTGGCGCGATCAAGGGTTGTTGGATTCCTTGGACTTGGTGTTTTGGGTCTGGCCTGTTTGAAGGCTGTGCACGCATTGGATTTTCAAGTCATGGGCTGGAGCAGGACGAGTAGGGAAATGCCGGATGTTCAGGCCTTTCACGGCAAGGATGGTCTGCATCAAGTCCTTGGGGCATCCGATATCATTGCGATGATTCTGCCCTTAACCAAGGAAACCACAGATCTGATCAATCGGGATACACTTAAATTCATCAAGCGGGGTGCCGTATTGATCAATTCCGGCCGAGGTGGATTGATCAATGAAGAGGATCTTCTCAAAGCCCTAGACAATGGCCAGGTTTCCCATGCGACCCTGGATGTCTTCAAGACTGAACCACTGCCAGTCAATCACCCCTTCTGGCATCATGACAAAGTTTCCATCTGGCCCCACATATCATCAGAAACCCGACCGCCAACTGCCGCCATTTCAATTGCAAGGAACATTGCAAGGAATCTCAAGGGTGCGCCGATGATGAATGTTGTTGATTTCGAAAGAGGTTATTAGCGTTCGAAGTTGATGTTATCCTTATTGAAGTACTGTACGATTCTGGGATCTGTCATTATATCGCTCAACTGGATTTCAGTGAACAATTTTATACCTTCAAGTGTGGTACACCTTGACAGGGCCACATAGGTTTGACCTGGGGCAAATGCCCTGCCCAACTTCAAGCCAAGGTTCTCGAAGGTGTTGCCCTGACTCTTGTGAATGGTTATGGCCCAACACAATCTGAATGGAAATTGTGTGAAGGATCCTTCGGGAACAGAAACGATTTTGCCTTCATGGAGTCCATATGATTTGACTTCCCACCTATGCTTTCCAACACTGATGATTTTTCCATTGTGTAATTTGATTTCCACCAGCCCTTTGATCTTGTCGTAACCCTGGATTATTCCAAGGGTTCCATTAACAAACCGGTTGATTCCATCATTGGTCAGCATCATTACCTGACATTCACGACAAAAAAAGAGCTCCTCTGGTGCAGAATACATTTCCCTGCTGATTTTCCCCGTAATTTCGGCACTGCTTTTATATATTGGATGCAATTGTCCCAGTTTGTCCAAATGTCTTAGATTGATTTCATCGGCTTGATGATTGGTACTTGTCAGAATGACAAAATAATCATTGGTTCCAGTTTCCTTGCCCTCTTCAAATCTTGCCATGTTTTGTCGATTGAACCACTCCAGGTCTTCACCTGTGATGCTGTTTTCCCTGATCCTGTTCAAAAAATCTATGAAATCCTCGTCTTTTTGCCTGAACACCTTGGTCAGTTCAATCCGTAAAAATGGTACCTCTTTCATCACATGGGCATCAAAGAAGAATTCCGTTTCATACAGGCTTCCCTTCTGAAAAATGCTTCTCTCATTTCTCGGGACCACTGGTGGCAGTTGAAAAAGGTCACCAAAAAATATCATCCTGATGCCACCAAAAGGCTTGTTTCTTTCCCAGCCGTATTTTCTGAGGATTTTATCCACACAATCCAGCAAATCAGCACGCAGCATGGACACTTCGTCAATGATTATGGCATCAAGGTTGCGTATAATCCTTCTTGTATTGCCTTGCAAAAAGGTTTTCGTTGCATTTTCAGGTGTTGTTCCCGGTCGGAACTTGAAAAATCTATGGATGGTCTGTCCGCCAACATTCAAGGCCGCAATACCAGTGGGTGCGAGTATGACTGAATTGTCAGGAATGGTTTCCTGATATAATTTCAAGAGGGTTGATTTTCCTGTACCCGCCTTTCCGGTAATGAACAGGTGCTCCCTGCCATGTTTCAGTAATTCAAGGGCATCCTTGAATTCCTTGGTTATCGTTATGCTCAATTGAGGCCACCGGTAATTATTATTGCTCTGACTTTTGACTAATTAACTTAAAAATCTAGATTAGCAATCAAGTGAAATTCTCAAGTATTGATTTTAATTTAATATAACGAGGTGTTTTTACCTGGATATGAATCGTTTTCATACAGATGCTGATTTGACCATTTGATATAAATGTTAATTTATCTACTTGAATTGTGTGGATATTTTTCCAGACCCAACTGTTTCGATGCCGCGAGCAACAATTATGATTTTACCATTGAGATAATCCCGATAATGGAGATGGATATGTTGAGACCAGAGCCCATAAATTTAAATCCCGGGGGTGAAGGTCAATCATCCCTGAGCGGCTGGCAAAGGTATTTTTTGACCCAAAAAGGAAGTGAAAAAGAAGAGTATCTCTGGCAAAAAATAGGGAAAATGATTTTCTCAACGCAACAATCACTCCGCTCTAATCATTGTAAGGTTTGAAAACGCAATAGATCAAAAGGTGAATAAATGAAAGTTTGGAATTTTGTATCACAATATTCTTTGTTATTGATATCCGGTGCACTGATTGCCCTTGCATGGGCCAATACTTCACCACACACCTATCACGAATTGGTTGATTTCGTTCTCCTCAAGAAGAGTTTTATCGGGTATATTCCCGAGGGTGCAGAATACAGGAAACTCACAATCCATTTTGTCATCAATGACATTTTGATGGCATTCTTCTTTGCCGTTGCAGGCAAAGAGGTTTGGGAAGCTATGGCCCTGAAAAACGGTTCTCTCAGGGGTAAAAAATCCCTGACACCACTCTTTGCAACTGCCGGCGGAATGATAGGTCCGATTGCCGTCTATCTTGGCATTGCCTACATTCTGGGTTCTGAAACATACTCCGCAGTTGCCAACGGTTGGGCAATTCCAACAGCAACAGATATCGCCTTTTCCTATCTGGTTGGTAGAGTGATTTTTGGAGCCGGGCATCCGGCTGTAAGATTTCTGCTCTTGTTGGCCATAGCAGACGATGCGTGTGGGCTTTTGATCCTGGCTGTATTTTATCCTTCAGGTGAATTGGCTCCTGAGTGGTTATTGCTTTCACTTTTTGCGGTAGTAGGTACTTATCTGGTATTTAATTGGTTGCCGAGATATCTGGAAAAGGATCACGGTAAAAAATTTTTTTCCAACTTGGTCATCAAACGTCTTTCTTTCTGGCCCTATGCAATAGCCGGGGCATTATCATGGTATGGTTTTCAGGAATCGGGTCTTCATCCGGCCCTGGGCTTACTTCCTGTAATCCCAGCGATACCGCATGCGGATACAACTTTCGGGATTTTTGCTGATGAGGAAAAACACCTTACCGATATCCTCAACAAAATTGAACATAAACTTAAAATTCCGGTCGAAATCATTTTGTTCTTTTTTGGCTTTGCCAATGCTGGAGTGGAGTTTTCTTCCATAGGCACTCCTACCTTCCTGGTATTGGCAGGATTGTTGGTCGGTAAACCCGTAGGAATCCTATTATTTGGATGGTTGGGTGCAGGACCATTCAAATTCGGAATGCCAGATGGCATGAATCTAATTGATATTCTTGTCATTGGTTTCATTGCCGGCATAGGCTTCACGGTATCCTTGTTTGTGGCTTCGGTTGCCTTTGACAGCGGACCCGTTCAAGATGCTGCCAAAATGGGAGCATTATTGAGTCTGGGTGGTGCTGCGATTGCCATTTTGGTCGGTAAGGTATTCAAGATCAAGAAGCAGGAAATTGTTTCCTGAATTGTCCCAAATTGAGTGATTCTTTCAAATGAAAACAGTTCAAGTCGGTAACCTGAATGTCTCAAACACTTTGCCATTCGTTCTCATTGCCGGCCCTTGCCAAATAGAAAGCAGAGATCACTCTCTGGAAATTGCCGGGCAAATCAGCAAAACCTGCAAGTCATTGGGTTTGAAATTCATATTCAAATCCTCCTTTGACAAAGCCAATCGGACATCCATCTCGGGTAAACGTGGAATCGGCATGGATTCTGGACTGGAAATTCTGACAGCCGTTAAGGAGGAAATCGGATGCCCGGTTCTGACGGATGTTCATGAACCTGGCCAATGCGCAGAGGTCGCCAGGCATGTGGATATGCTGCAAATTCCTGCCTTTCTCTGTCGTCAAACTGATTTGTTGCTGGCTGCAAGCCAAACAGATAGGCCAATCAATTTGAAAAAGGGGCAATTCTTGGCACCGTGGGATATTCAGAATGCCATCGGGAAAATCGCCAGTACGGGGAACCAAAATATTCTGGTCTGTGAAAGAGGCACCTCATTTGGTTACAACAATTTGGTGACAGACATGAGAAGCTTGCCTATTTTGGCCAAGACAAAATATCCGGTCATCATTGATGCAACTCATTCCGTCCAGATACCCGGTGGTATGCATGAGAGTTCCGGTGGGCAAAGGGAATTTGCACCTGTTATTGCCAGGGCCAGCGTTGCTGTAGGTGTTGCTGGAGTTTTTCTTGAAACACACGATGAGCCGGATTCCGCATCAAGTGATGGGCCGAACATGATCAAGCTCAATGATTTGGAAAGTATACTGGGTACCCTCATGGAGTTGGATAGAATTGCCAAACTGCATCCTGTTGAAATTTGATGGTTTGGATATGGTATTGAAACAACCTCCCCCACCCGAAAGCTGGAGTTACAACGAAGACATCTGGATCTCGCCGAATGGCTTTCGGGAATATGATTGCCGTTGGAGGTTTCCGGAAGAAATAAACCATTTGGGATTGACCGAGGTTGGCAAGGGTATTGGAACCCATATCAACAAATTGGGCAAGCCCAGTGATATAATTGTAGGATGTGATTTTCGGTCCTACTCCCCTACGGTGAAAAATGCCCTGATGATCGGTTTGATCACTTCCGGCATGAGGGTTGTGGATATCGGAACAGTGATTTCTCCCATGGCTTATTTTGCCCGTTTAAAATTGGGAATATCCAATGTTTGCATGGTAACCGCTTCACACAATCCCAATGGATGGACAGGCATCAAGGTAGGAATGGAACATCCCTTCACCCTGTCCACGGAAGATATCAATGAGCTCAAGGACATTGTTTACTCTGGTGGAACCCAATCGAAGGATGGCGGTCAATACAGAACCTATTCAAAAATTGCGTATGATTACATCTATTATTTGACAAAAGAGGTACGTATTGGAAGGAAATTGAAAGTCGTTTGTGCCACCGGAAATGGTACAGCTTCCAACTTCGCCCTAAATCTTCTGAAAAAACTTCGCATGGAAACCATTCCATTACACACCGAACCAAATTCCAGTTTCCCCAATTACAATCCCAATCCGGAATCCTTGGTCATGCTGGAAGACATGAAAAGAAAAATCAGGGAAACCAATGCTGATTTGGCTTTCGGGTTTGATGGCGATGGTGACCGATTGGGCATTGTGGACAATAATGCCGAAGTGATTTACTCAGACAAACTCGGATTGCTGATGGCCAGAAACCTTTCTTCAAAAATATCAGGGGCAAAATTTGTGGTGGATATCAAGTCTACTGGTTTATTTTTCACCGATCCCGTCTTGGCCTGGAATGGTGCACAAACCGAATATGGCAAGACTGGCCATAGCTACATGAAGCGGCATGTCCATGAGGCTGGAGCAATCCTTGGCATAGAGAAATCGGGGCATTTCTATTTTTCTTCCCCCGTCGGGTTGGGTTTTGATTGTTCCCTCCATGCCGCGCTGCAGGTATGCAAGTTGTTGGGAGATAACCCAGATAGCAGTTTATCCGATCTTTACGGTGAACTACCCCAAACCTGGAGTTCACCAACGATGTCTCCCTATTGTGAGGACTCAAAAAAATATGAGGTGGTGGACAGAATAACCACAAAATTGAATGCCTTTCATTCAGAAGATGGCCTGGTAGATGGCAAGAAAATTGTAAGAATCATGACCCTTAACGGTGCAAGGGTGGTTTTGGAAAACAACTCCTGGTTTCTGATTCGGGCTTCTTCCAACACCCCAAATCTGGTAGTCGTTTGTGAAAGCACCAGCAGTCTGGAAGAATTGAAGAATATTTTCGAATTTGTAAATGACATCCTTGAATCTGAACCATCCGTTGGTGGTTATGATCAGACTCTTGAATAAATTTTTGTTTCATTGTTTAAACTGAAAACAGATTTACCTTAATCTGTGATGAAATCACTTTGATTTCACTGGTGAATAAAATTTCAAAGAGTTTTATGTGATGGCTTGAAGATTATGCCAAGTGAATATAACTCATCGGGGGTTGTCATTCTTGATCCGCCAAAAAATTGGGGTGTAGCCAAGCGGTAAGGCAGCGGGTTTTGATCCCGTGATTCGTAGGTTCGAATCCTACCACCCCAGCCATTCTCGACAATTCTCCTTCCTTATGTCAAAATAATCGGTTAGCTTAGCGTATAACTGTCGTTGTTGCCCTTAAGCCTTGATTTCGAAAAGTTAAGATTTATCAAATGGTATATCTGAACATATTTCGAACTCATGAATAATTCATTTACTCAAATAGAAACTCCTGTAAGCATCATTACTAAAGCTTGCGCCAAAGTCCTTTTGGAAAAGGAAAGAACCCATTCCTTACTAACAGAGGATAGGAAAATTCAATGTTCCAAACTTTAGATTCACCTCATTAATAAGAGGTGCCCTTATAACACATCAATATAGTTTAATAAATTAAGGGCATTGCATACTTGTTTCCCCATGGGTTTTGCAACCAGCCTCTTGACACCGGGGAGCGATACCTGTAATGGTGACTGTCAGTTTCCGGCCGGTTGCGTCTGCCAATCCGCGGTGGGCCGGTCGGGGCACAGACGACCATAACCAGCAACGGGCTTCAGGGCCCACCTTCCTGTTGGGCGGGGAGCACAAACAATACCATCGCCCGTAGTTACCTGTATTCCAATATCACCAACACCAATTTGCCGTTTGGGCTGTCCAATGTAATGGATTGGACGGTGCTGAGAAGCTTGTTGGGCATCGCCGACAACCCGGTCAGCAGCATCGCCATTTCGGCCAAGGTCATCAACGCACGGACCGGGACGACGGTCCGAACCCTTGACCTGGGGACGGTCACGTCCACCCAGAACCCGTCCTACACAACGACCAATGTGACCCTGACCCCTCTTGATGCGCGCAACTGCCTGTGTGGCCGGAGTGCCACCGGAAGCGTCACGATTGACGGCAGTGCCATGGCTTACGACTATTCCTCGATTCGGTCCAACTGGGGCTGTCGTTGACGGCCTGAACGGTGGCGGCACCTCTGGAGGTCAGGCGGTGTCCGCTGACGGGCTAGGCAAGGTCGGATGCGCATTCACGGTGCAGTGATGGCTGGAACCCGGCCGGCCTGAAAGGGGAAAGCCGGAAATGAGACTGTTCACGGGATTCACCCCTGCTTGTCGCACCGGTGGTGTTGGCATTCACCCTGCCGGAGGATGTACGGGGCATTTCCAAGCCGCCCCACCATCAGGAATCGCATGGTTTTTCAATCCTTGGGAAGCAACCGCTAACCAGCCATAACAAGGTGCTGAAATCAGGGGGTGGGGAAACAAGTATATAATCCCCTAAAATATTGAGGGTGTTGGGTCTAGCGTGAGTTTCAATCCCTACTGCAATAAGAACACTAATACACTCACATCTTCAAAGTACATGGTTTAGATCTTGAATACTAGTAATATAGGGGTCTTCACTATCCCTTCAAATCTTGATCTGTTTTAGGTCTTCGGCAATACTGATCGTCTTGCCAAAAGCCTCTGAGCCTTTCTTGATGGCACTGTTATGATGCCTTGGATCATCCATATGCTTGCGAAAATGCGAGAGAATTAGTGAACGAACACCAGCACGTTTTGCCATCTCCCCAATCTCCATAGGGGTCGGTGCTGCAGAGACCATTTCGGGTGACACCACTTCGTCATCAAGACGGCACTCATCGACCACAATGTCGGTCGTATTTTGATCGCGTTGGACGAAGCAGGTCTCGCCAAGAAAACCATCGTTGTCTATATTTCCGATCATGGCGACTGGCTGGGTGATCATGGCTTGGCTTTGAAAGGACCCATGCACTACGATGGGCTTCTTCGTGTGTCCATGATCATGCGCGGTCCAAACATCCCCAAAGGCAAAGTCGTAGACGAGCCTGTTTCAACACTTGATCTTGGTCCAACTTTTTTTGACTATGGAGCCGCTGAACCACTCCAGACACAGCATGGTGCTTCCCTTCGCCCATTGGTAGAAACTGACGATGCCAAACGTGATTTTACCTTGAACGAATGGGAATTATTGCCTACGCGTACAGGCATCGGCCTCAGCCTCTGGACAGTACGGACGAAAACACATAAATTGACCATAGATTTACAATCAGATGCAGGTGAACTCTATGATATGGTCGCTGACCCTGATGAAATTACGAACTTGTTCGAAATGCACGAATATACAGATGTAAAGGACGAGTTACTTGGATATATTGCGTCTTGCCCCGATGATGCAGGACCAATTCGCAACCAAGTTGGGATGGCATGAAGTATGAAGGTATTTCAATTTTGTATTTCTTCACGATGCAATAGGAATTCATGGGGGCTCTGGTACCGACATCCATTTCTTGGCTACCAAAACACACTCAACAAAACTGTGTATGTTTAATAGGCATCCAAACCTGTCGGTCCCATCAATTTAACCTCCATAGATTTCAGGTACAAAGGTCTGGTATTCCATGGGGGGTCTGACATATCCCCTGGACTCACTCCTTTCGGGCAGCTCTATGGACTCCGGGGTTAGATCTTCATAGGGAATCAAGGTAAGAAAATGGTGTATGCAATTCAACCTGGCATGTTTCTTGGTGTCAGCATTGACGACATACCAAGGGGATTGCTTAGTATCGGTATGTGCAAACATTATATCTTTGGCCTTGGAATATTCTACCCATCTGGTTCTGGATTCCAAATCCATGGGTGACAGTTTCCATCTCTTGTGAGGTTGCTCCAATCGACTATGAAATCTCTTTTCCTGTTCATCGTCTGATATGGAAAACCAGTATTTCACCAAAATGATTCCCGACCTGATCAACATCCGTTCAAATTTCGGGCAGGAACGGAGAAATTCCTGATATTCCTCGTCTGTGCAAAAGTTCATTACCCTTTCTACCCCGGCCCGGTTATACCAGCTACGGTCAAAAAGGACAATTTCTCCAGCGGCCGGTAAATGATTGCAATATCTTTGAAAATACCATTGTGTTTTTTCTCTTTCCGTAGGCACAGGTAGGGCAACCACCCTTACCCATCTGGGATTGAGATGCTGGGTAATCCGCTTGATTACACCACCTTTGCCGGCAGCATCCCTGCCTTCAAAGACTACAACAACCTTTAGTTTGTTGAACTTCACCCACTCACTCAGTTTTATCAGTTCCAATTGAAGCCGATACAACTCCTTCTCATAATCGGATTTCAAAATTTTCCCACCTATTGTTTTGCTTGGATTATCCGGGATATTTTCTACAACCTTACTCATTCGATTCCCTTTCCGGCAAAATGTGTGTCTGCATATTAACCTTTTACAAAGGTATTGTCTTTGATTTTTTGAATTTCACTAAAAACTTAATCACCGTGGGATTTAATTTAATACCAATAATAAATGAAACCTTTTGTCTAGGTTTTATATTAGGGGATTCCATACTTGTTTCCCCATTTTTGCAACCGGTCTCTTGACACCGGGGAGCGATACCTGTAATTGGCATTGTCAATGTCCGGCCTTCTGCGTCTGCCAGTCCGTGGCGGGCCGGTTTGAAATACGGCCGCGGTGGCAGCGGCCAGTACAAGGAGAGACCCATGAAAACAATCATCAAATACCCCCCCCCAATTTTTTATTGAATCAACAATCCTTTTACTGCTTGCGGTGCTG
>JAPORQ010000047.1 GCA_026710155.1 Paracoccaceae bacterium | reverse complement strand
ATGTCCTTGACGGGATTTCCGGCCATCTTGTGGAAAAACCTCCCATGCACGTTCCCCCGGAGTGCAATGGTATTCCCCGAGGTGTCTGAACACCCCTTGCATTTTCGGTTAATGGGAAGTCCAGCCGAGAACATGATTCCCTTTGAAAAGGACTTTTCCTGGCAGATTGCGGGGGAAAGTGAAAAATCCCATTGCCGTTTCTGCACCTTTTCCGGCTGACTCACGGTTGTTTGCCCGGGATTGAAAGCCCATGCGATTCCTGATGGTGGGTCGGCTTGAAAATGCCCCGTCCACCTTCCGGCAGGATGAAAGCCATCGCCATCAGCGTTGCGGGCCCTGGGTGAATCCCGTGGAAAGTCTCGTTTCCGGCTTTCCCCTTTCAGGTCGGCCGGGTTCCAGCCATCACTGCACCGTGAATGCGCATCAGGCCATGCCGTGTCCGCCCGGGGAATCGGCCAGCGGGTTTCCGGGCCCGCCGAAAGGGCAGGAACCAAACACCGCCCCGTGTTTGTCTCCGGCAGGTGCCGCCACCGTTCAGGCCGTCAACGACAGCCCCAGTTGGACCGAATCGAGGTGTAATCGTAAGCCTCGGCACTGCCGTCAATCGTGACGGTTCCGGTGGCACCCCGGCCACACAGGCAGTTGCGCACATCAAAAGGGGTCAGGGGGCTGATCGAGAAGCACCCGTTGCTGCCGTTCACAACGGAGAGATTGGTGATGGTGTAGGTGCCACCCGTCATGAAGCAGTCCCGCATAAAGGGATTGTCCTCGCCATGCCCGGCGAAATCCGTATACATGATCACGACATAGGGGGTTCTCTCGGTCAGGGTCACATTGGTCGTTGTGTAGGACGGGTTCTGGGTGGACGTGACCGTCCCCAGGTCAAGGGTTCGGACCGTCGTCCCGGTCCGTGCGTTGATGACCTTGGCCGAAATGGCGATGCTGCTGACCGGGTTGTCGGCGATGCCCAACAAGCTTCTCAGCACCGTCCAATCCATTACATTGGACAGCCCAAACGGCAAATTGGTGTTGGTGATATTGGAATACAGGTAACTACGGGCGATGGTATTGTTTGTGCTCCCCGCCCAACAGGAAGGTGGGCCCTGAAGCCCGTTGCTGGTTATGGTCGTCTGTGCCCCGACCGGCCCGGCCAGCACCGCAAGCAATAAAAGGATTGTTAATTTAATAAAAAATTGGGGGGGGGTATTTGATGATTGTTTTCATGGGTCTCTCCTTGTGCTGGCCGCTGCCATCAGCCGAATCTCAGACCGGCCCACCACGGATTGGCAGACGCAGTCGGCCGGAAACTGACAGTCACCATTACAGGTATCGCTCCCCGGTGTCAAGAGGCTGGTTGCAAAACCCATGGGGAAACAAGTATGTAATGTCCTATCTTTTATTAGTGCGACAACTTCGAATGAATAATCTATTAATTTAGAATGGCGGAAGTTACCAATTTTTTTGACTTCACCCTTTCTATTAATCTCTAACCCAACGCTGAAAGTTTTGTTATTAATAGCAATTTCACCGATTATTTTAGCAATATCGCTTCCAGCCCTAATCAGTAGATCCGGTATATAAATTTAAGGGAATTATATACCTGATTGAATTTTGCTGATTAGATAATACATTTCCATTTTCAAAAAATGGATCCAAGTATGACCTGGATAACCTTCAATCGCTATGCCAATCCTGTCACAGGAAGAAGACCGAGGCCGAGAATCCTGGTCTGGCCGAAAAACGGGCTTGGATGGAGTTTTTGCTTGAATCCGAGTGAAATCAGGCCGATTTTGCCCACAACCTGCCCCACAGATTGCCATAGAGTGCAGAAGAATTGTTTGGACGATTTACCCCTCTGAAATTCTGGGGCGGGAAATCGCATTGTGTGAAGCAGGGAGGGGGTATTTATTTGCCTTTTTCCTGATTGGTAAAACCTTCAAACAATCCTTCCAATCGCGCCATGCGTTCCCGCAATTCACCAATTTCCTTTCTCATGTCGCCGCTGATCTTCCACAAAAAAGCCCAGATTCCAACAATTGCAGCGAGCGTTAACATGTCTGCGGTTATTTCCATCATTCAATCCTTTCCGGTTGAATACTATTATAAAATCATGCGATTGCAAGTTAAAAAAAGGGGATTATACGCTTGACGATCCTTTATAGAAATTTGTTCGCAAATCTGGCAAACTCTCCTTGATTAAATACATGCTTCAAGTTGTTTTTCCCGGTGCCTGAATTGCCATATCAAATCTCCTTTGACATGCAACATATGATTTATCCCGATTCAGTCAAGTATATAATCCCCAAATTTAAAGATACCTTCCTCTGATTTGATTTACTTTTTTGCCAAATATAAGGGATATAAGCAAAAGAGCACAACACTCAATAATTGAGGTTTTACCCAAACCATTTTCACTTCCCATTACTAAAATGTCTGAGTCTTCAAATATCTTTGGCTTGGGGAAATACATCGAGAAGAAATTGATACCCTTGTAGTTCTTAATTGAAATTTCTCGTAATTTTATATCAAGGTTCGTATCTTTACTCATTTTAAACCTCCTGTATCTACCACTTACGTTTCGATTTGGTAGTACACTTAAGGAGTTTGGGATTTTCCCCAAGAATATTGATTCGGGCTTTTTTCACCAACTTTTGAAATCAGCAGATTGATCCTAACATGATTATCGTGATTGTTTCATACCAAATATTGATTGACAAAGGATTTAACTGGTACACCTTTATCCACAACCGACACTATAATGATTTTATAGCTTCTTCTTAAATGCCAATCTTGTTTAAAAATCTTGCCAATCAATATTCTCAATCCAATGAGAGAAACTGCTAAACACTCGGTGCTCTTCTTTTCAAAAACAGGGCAAGAAAATAGACAATCAGACAAATGACTGCCATACCTAATGCGAATAGAAGATAGGCCCAAAATACGGGTGCGACAGTTAAAATTCCTATCCACCCGGCTGGAAACAATTCCAAAAGGGGAAACTGATCCGTAAATATGGTTAGCCCCACAGTTGATGAGAAGATCAATATGGATGCGAAGCCAGCCAAGCCCATGCCAATTTTCATTCCTCGATTGCGCCTGCGTGAGGAAAAACTACGCTTCAAAGCGACAAACAATCGGCCGATGTCAGCGTGAACATGAAGTAGGGAGGGTACCAGAAGAAGAACCAGGGAGAAGCCGAATCCCAAACCATAAGTGAGCGTAATAACGGTTGGCTTGAGGAAACTTGCTTGTTGTGATGTTTCATACAATAGGGGAAGCAAACCAAGGATAGTTGTCAAGGTAGTCAGCATGACCGGTCGGAATCTATCACAGGTTCCATCAACAATCGCACTGAAAGTATTGCGTGTACGCGAATAGATACTTATCGTTGAAATCAGGACAATGGAATCATTGATGATGATACCGCTCATTCCTATCAGTCCTATGACCGAAAACATGGACAGAGGGATATTCCAGAGATAATGCCCCCAAATTGCTCCGACCAGTCCAAAGGGAATCGTAATCAAGACCACAAAAGGTTTTGTCCAGCTTGACAATACCCACACCAAACAGATAAAAATTCCAAGCATGACCAGGGAAAAACCAAGCCTTGCGTCATTGAGGAAATCCTGTTCCTGTTCGGCAAGTCCCGACAGCGTGTACGAAACTCCAAATTCCCTTTCCAAATGCGGTAACAAATCAGTTTTGAGAACTCTGACAATTTCCGCAGCTTGGCTTGGATCATCTTCCGAAATGTCTCCCGTAACGGACACAACCCGGACACCATTGACCCGCCGAATGGTTGAGAATCCTGTCTTGGAGGAAATCTGGACGATATCAGCCAACAGGATATAGGTATTGTTGGGTGACCTGATCATGGTACCTTCAAGAAAATCAGCTGTCATTTCCTCATCAGGCAACTGGACGTAAATCTCACCTGACCTGCTGCCAATCGGAAAGGTTGCAGCTGAAATACCGCTCAAGCGATCCCGAAGTACCCTTGCCAAGCCGTCAATGGTAAAGCCCAGTGCTTCACCCTGTGGTGTAAGCGTCAATATCAATTCTTCCTTGTCGTAGGCCAAATCATCTTCCACGGCCGACACTTCAGGAAATGAACTGACCTCCGATTTCAATTTTTCTGCAGCCTCTTTCAGGACAAATATATTGCTACCAAACAATTGGACATCGAGGGCATTACCACCAGGGCCTCGTCTTCCCCCTCGGAATGAAAGTGTTTCGAGCAATGGGTGTTTCCTGACTTCATCCTGAAGTTCGGCAACAAAAGCAAATGAAGAGTAGGGTCGAAGGTCGGCATCAATCAGTTCAATGGCAATGGAACCAAGCAGGTCGCTGTCCTTGCTGTCAGCACTGAATAGACCACGTCCGGTTGAACCTCCCACTTCGGCAATGGTGAAAGTGATGGGATTTTGCCCATGTTCTTCCTCGAATTGCTGCCCGACAACTTCTGCTGCCCTTTGCAATTCCTTCATCATTTCAAGGGAGTCTGATCTGGCAGCACCGGGAACCATGGCAAAATTTCCACTGACGGAGCCCAGCTCGGGCGCATTGAAGAAGCGCCAATTAACCTTGCCATCAATGAACAGGGTAATTTGCCATGCCAATATCACGAAAGCAGTTGCAGTAACAACATACCTGCCGACGATTACTCCTTTGATGAATGGTCTAAAAGCATGTTTCTGAAACCACTGAAAGCCCTTGTCAACAATCCTGCTTGGGATATCATACCATCTGTTCTTCCGGGAATGGGTCAAGGCATTCTTCATGTGGTGTGGCAGAATAAGGAAGCATTCGAGAAGAGATGCTGTCAACACAACAATTACCGTGAATGGCAAATCAATCAGCAGGGATCCAAACCTTCCACCGATGGTGATAATTCCAAAAAAGGCTATGATGGTGGTCAGGCTAGCCGCAAAAATTGGAGCAAACATAAGGGTTGCGGCATTTTCGGCTGCCGTTTGAGGTGATTCTCCAAGTCTCCTGAACCTGAAATCGGCATGTTCCCCGACAACAATTGCATCATCAACGACCAGCCCAAGGGTAATGATGAGGGCAAACATTGATATCATGTTAAGGGTAAAGCCGAATACATACATGAGGGCAATGGCAGCAAACATGGCTGTGGGAACACCAGCAGCAACCCAGAATGCCGTACGTGCATTGAGAAACAGAAAAAGGGCACCAACCACGAGAGCCAGACCCAACAAGCCATTTTTATATAGAAGATTCAATCTATTGGTGATGGCCTCAGCCCTTGTCCTGATCAGATCCATCTCAACATCTTGCGGAAGAGTAGGGCGCATCTCCTCGGCTATTTCTTCAACCTTGCGCTGAAGTTCAATGGAATCTCCCTCACCAGTCCTTTCGACCCGGATGGAGAGTGCTGGCTCATCACCAACAAAATATGCACGCTTGCGATCAATGCCTTCAATCGTGATTCTTGCCAAGTCACTCACCAGCAATTTTGAACCGTCGGGATATGTCTTCACAAAAATCTGGGAAATCTCTTCCGGAGTACGTTTTTCTATTCCGGTTCTAACTCTTGCAGTACCTCCTACTTCGCCAGTAGGATTGGTATTGGCTTCCTCACCAATGGCTGATGCAATTTCGGAAAGGGTTATGTTATGTCTGACAAGTCCGACTTCCGGTACGGTTACAACAGTTCGAGGAGCCTCAACACCCTGAATGGTGACTTGCGATACACCTTCTTCAAAAAGCTTGAACACAAATTCATCAGCCAAGCGACTTAAAAATTCTACAGAAACGGGACCATGAATGATGACATCTGTAACCCGATCCCTCCAACTTCTACGGACGACTGTTGGAGTATCAGCATCTTCTGGCAATTCATCGGCATTGTCCAAGGCACTTTCGACATCATCAACAGCCCGGTCTATATCCCAATCCGGTTCGAATTCAAGCACGATATCGGTCTGACCTTCCCTGGAGGTGGCAACTGTACCTGTTACACCCTCGACTTCCTGCAATATTGGAACCAGTCGCTGGGCGATGGCGGCATCAATGTCTTCGGCCCCTGCGGAATCCCATCGAACAGAGACAGAAACACTATCAAAAGCAACATCAGGAAAAAATTGTGCCCGCATCTGTGGGAAGGCCACTATTCCGCTGAATATCATGATTATCAGCAACAGGTTTGCTGCCGTCTTGTGACGAATAAAATACTTCAGTATGGATGCCTTCAGTCCCATGTCAGCATTGCCCAACATCTTAACCACGCCCTCTCAACCTGTCGAGCATGTCCTTTGGAACTTCATCTTCCGCAAGTTGTTTCAATATTCTTTGCTTTACGTCTGCCGGTATGAACTGATTGGCCTCAACCCTCTGGATAAGCTCGTTTCTTTCATCATCAGATAGGGGCACCATTTGAGTTTCTTCAAAGGCAGGTTCTGCACCATCCGGGGTAGCAATTCTTGCCTCAATTCTAATGCCCTCACCCAATGTGGGAGATCTTTCTGCAATGATTGTACGGCCATCAAGACCACGGCTCGCCAAAATCACATCATCCCCCTGTTTGCGCAATACCCTGACCTCCAATTCTTCAAGCCGGTTCTGGTCATTGACAGCAAGAATCTCACCCTCGGAATTAACTGCCGTGGCCGGAACCACAAAAACATTTTGCATTTCTGGTTCGCGTATTGAAACCGTCACGAAATCACCTGGTCTCAGGGCATTTGTTTCACTGCCCTCGATACGAGCAATCAACAATCTGCCTGTCTGTCCCTCGCCAACGGCAGGGCTTTCCCGAGTAATGACCCCGGTAGTTGATAGGCTGTCATTACCAAGTGAAAGATCAATGTCCACTTCAGCCGAAACCAGTGATCCATTGTCATCCAAAAGGTGTGAATACTGCAGGCTAGATACCCTGAAAGAAACTTCAAGTGCTTCCGGATCAATCAATCTTGCGAGGCGTTCATTGGGAGTTACCAATCCACCTTCAATGGCTGTAACATTCGTGAATATGCCATCAAATTCTGCAAAAAGACGGGTTTGCGACAATTTTCGCTCTGCCTCTGATACACTGATTTGTCTTCGATCAAGTGCTGTTGTTGCCTGTTCCAGCCTGGTTTCTGCTTGGGCCACGGCTCTTTTCTTGGTCAATACCGCTTGCAGTGCGGTTGAAAGGGCAATTTCAGTATTATCAAGGTCGGTATTTGTACCAACACCTTTTTCCAAGAGGGTAACACTTCTTTCATAAGCCCTTTGCCTCAAATCCACCTGCAATTGAGCGGCAGCAAGATCATCCCTCGCCAGTTCAAGCAATCTTTCGGCATCAGCCAATCCCACCTTCGCATCATTCATGTCGGCAATGGCCAAATCCAGGACTGATTTTGCATCAGAAGGGTCAATTTCCAAAATCAATTCCCCTTCTGTAATCTTGCCCCCTTCGACAAAATTTGACGACAAGCCCACGATTGTACCACCAATTGGGGCACGAACCTCAAGTGTATGGGTACTGACAATCTCGCCAAAAGTACTGATTACCGGTTGAACACTTGATCTTTCAGCCACCAGCACAGTAGCGGTGTAAGCTCGTTCCCTTTGAGGTCTTTGGGGTTGGGCATTCGCCATTCTTTCCTGAATTGATGAATAGATCATGTCACCGGCAACGACGAGCAATCCAAGGCTCATGACAAGTAAAAACAATCCCAGCAGACTACGTTTTAGAAACCGCATGTTTTCCAGCCTTGTTTATACTTAATATGACTTGTTTCAGCGATAACCTCATTCCTCCTGATGATGGTCAAGGGTATGACAAAATTTACTTTGCCTGTTTCACGAAGGATAAAATCCCTTCCTTGATATTAACAATGATTTTATCATACAAAAAGGAATTGCCCAACTAATGGAACCACATTAGCATATACAAATGATATGAATCCCCAACGGTAAATTTCATCACAATTATTTGATAAAAACCTCAATTCGGCATGAATTTCCGATAACCCTTTACTACTGCGGGGTTAAAAATTGATCTAAACAAACTCAAATCCCAAAGCAGGCTTTCAGGAAATTAGTGGATTTCCTAAGCTCCGTCACGATTTATCAGGCTTCGTTCAACATTGTGCGCAATAATTTCCCAGTCCTGATTGTTGATACTATTGGCGGGGGCTATCCAGGAGCCTCCCACACACGCAACATTGCCCAGACTCAGATAGTCCATGAAATTTGATTCATTTACTCCTCCTGTTGGACAGAATCTCAAATGGGGAAGGGGTCCCATTATGGCTTTGAGATAGGGAATTCCTCCTGAGGATTCAGCTGGAAAGAATTTGAGCATGGTAATGCCCCTTTCAGCTAAAGTCATCATTTCCGATGCCGTTGCCGCACCTGGTAGGTAGGGAAAATCAAGGTCCATGCATGCATCAACCAAAGCAGGTGTGGAACCGGGGGAAACCCCGAAACTTGCACCTGCTTCCCTAGCCTTGATCACATCTTCAACAGAGACGAGGCTGCCAGCACCAACAATACAGGTCGTGTTTTGGGCAATCTCTCTTATTGCCTCCAACGCATTGGTTGTTCGCAATACCACTTCAACAACTGACATTCCCGCATTTAACAAGGTTTCTGCCAGTGGAACCGCATGCCTTGTATCCTCTATCTCGATTATCGGAATAATGCTTGTTCTGTCCACAAGGTTGATCATGCGATTACTGATGGAATGGGTATATGACATTATTGAAACCTAAATTATTGATGATGCGCCGGTTGAGGCCGAACCCACATTGTTTCGAAAACTCTCGAACAATTCCCGCCCCAAACCTTCATTTTGAGGTGCAGAATATTCAATGTCCGGCCTGTCAATAAAGCCATCGTTTAGCACATCCATTGAACCAGATATTGCATCTAGTCTGATTATATCACCATCTCTGATTTTACCTATGGGACCATTATCCAGCACTTCGGGAGAAGTATGTATGACAGATGGTACCTTGCCGGAAGCCCCAGACATTCTGCCATCCGTCAGCAGGGCAATTTGCAATCCACGCCCCAGCAAAACCGACAGCATGGGGGTCAGGGAGTGAAGTTCGGGCATGCCATTGGATTTTGGGCCCTGATTCCTGACCACGATTACCGCATTGCTGTCAATTTTGTTTTCCTTGAAGGCCTTCTTGACATCTTCCTGGTCGGAAAAGACCATGGCAGGAGCTTCAATCAGGTGATGCGTGGGATCAACGGCGGAGATTTTCATAATCCCTTCACCGATGTTGCCCTTGAGGTATTTCAGTCCTCCGGTTTTGCTGAAGGGTTTGCGAGTTGAAGTCAGGATTTTTTCATTGAGTGAGGAATTCATTCCAGGTTTCCATATGATATCACCATCTTGCAGAATCGGTTCGGAAGTATAACTACTGAGGTTGTTGCCATTCACGGTACGAACATCATCATGGAGCAGACCATCCTCGAGAAGATTGCCGATGATATAACTTAAGCCCCCAGCGGCATGGAAGTGGTTCACATCTGCCAAACCGTTGGGATAGACCCTTGCCATCAGGGGTACGATTGCTGAAATCCTGTCAAAGTCCTCAATGGTCAGTATAATTCCAGCCGCCTTGGCCATGGCAATCATGTGAATGACCAGATTGGTTGAACCTCCGGTTGCCATCAAACCAACGATACCGTTCACAAAAGCCTTTTCATTGAGGATATGACCAACAGGGGTAAATTCATTGCCAAGGGATGTCAGGGACAAGACCCTTTTCGTACCTTCCTCGGTCAAGGCTTTTCTCAAGGGGCTTCCAGGATTGACAAACGAGGATCCAGGCAAATGCAGCCCCATGAACTCCATCAACATCTGGTTGGAATTGGCCGTGCCGTAGAACGTACATGTTCCGGGGCCATGATAAGCCTGCATTTCTGATTTGAGGAGTTCTTCCCTTGTTATTTCACCCTTGGAGTATTTTTGTCGGGTAACAGCCTTCTCTTCATTGGACAGACCGGATGTCATGGGTCCAGCCGGTAAAAAGATACCCGGCAAATGTCCAAAAGCTGCTGCTGCCATGACAAGACCAGGTACTATTTTATCGCACACTCCCAGATAGGCTACGGCATCGAAAGTGTCGTGGGAAAGGGCCACTGCGGTTGAAAGGGCGATGACATCCCGTGAAAAAAGGGACAACTCCATTCCCGGCTGGCCTTGAGTTACTCCATCACACATTGCTGGAACGCCACCTGCAACCTGAGCCGTTGCCCCGGCCTTTATGGCGGCCTGCTTGATCAAGTCAGGGAATTCCGCAAAGGGCTGATGAGCAGATAGCATATCATTATAGGCGGTGATTATGCCAAGGTTGGGGGATCTCCCTTTGGCCAGGAGAGGTTTTTCTGAACCCATTGCAGCATAGGCATGGGCCTGATTTCCACAGGATAAATGTGCCCTGTTTGGTTCTTTATTGACCATGACATCTATCTTGGCCAGATAGGCACTGCGTGTTTCACTGCTTCGGTTGGTAATTTCCTCGGTGATTTGAGCAAGTTTCGTATACAATTTCATGATCCCAATCCAACATTCCCCTGTCTCTTAAGTCATTCGGTCCAATTAATGTAAAAATGCGATCGTTTCAAACCATTCTCAAGCCACCATCCAGTCGGATGTTCTCACCATTGACATACGGACATTCAATCAGGAAGTTGACAAGTTGGGCGAATTCCTTCGGTTGTCCCAAACGCTTTGGAAAAACGACATTCTCTGCAAGCTGTTGCCTTACATCTTCCTTCACTGTCTTGAGCATTGGGGTATCAAAAATACCAGGACAGATCGAGACGACCCTTATTCCAAACCTACCCAAATCCCTTGCCAGGGGAAGTGTCATGCCAGCCACTCCTGCCTTGGATGAGGCATAGGCAACCTGCCCCCTTTGACCATCGGTGGAAGCTATTGAAGAGGTATTGATAATGACACCTCGCTCACCATCGTCATTTGGTTTGTTGGACGCCATTTGGGACGAGGCCAATCGCACCACATTGAACATTCCTGCAAGGTTAACCTCAATTGTTTTGCTGTAAACGTCAAAATCATGAGGACCGGATTTTCCCAGGGTCATGGCAGCCGGTGCAATACCGGCGCAGTTGACACAGATATCAATATTCCCGATTTTTTGCTTGATGTGCTTCAATCCTTCCTCAATGTCTTCAGTTGATGTAACATCCATCGAGATAAAATAGGCCCCAATTTCTTCAGCTGCCATCTTTGAATTTTCCGAGGGTAAATCGGCCAAAATGGTTCTGGCTCCCTTTGCAGCAAGTGAGATGAGTGTGGCTTTACCCAAGCCGGAAGCTCCACCTGTGACAAGGGTTGTTTTTTCCTTTATTTCCATTTGCACTCCTATCGCGTTTGGTTTTTGAAATCCACGTTAATCCTGTGACAAGGGTTCATCGTTCATTTCATGCTTTATTCGATCGCCCAATTCCCTGACAACATCATAAGCCATTAAAACATCTTGTCTTGTTGTTGAATATGTACCACAGGTAAATCTAATGGTGGTTTTACCATCAATTTTTGCCTGAGTCAGATAAATCCTTCCATCATCATTAATACGTTCAAAAAGCCGATTGGTTACCATCTCGGAATCCATTCCCGGGGGGTTGAAGCGAAAACCAAATAACGCCAGGGGTGAACTGAAGGCCATCTCAAATTCATTATCCGAACGGAATTTCTTTTCCAATTCCCTGGTCCATTTGACATGATTGCGGATCAATTCCCTCAAACCACTCAAACCGTAAGCCCTTATTGTGAACCACACCTTCAAGGCCCTGAATCTACGACCAAGTACAATCGCCAATTCACTCAGATTGGAAATTCTGTCTTCCCCCCTGGTCCTGAGGTAATCTGGCCTCAGTCCAACCGTTTTGGATTGCAATATTGGATCGGCCAGAAAGTGAATGGTACATTCCAATTGCATACCCAGCCACTTATGGGGATTCACCACGATCGAATCGGCTCCCTCGACTCCTTTCCAGAGATGCCTGAATTCAGGACAGACCATTGCTGAACCGGCCCAGGCCGCGTCAACATGGGTATACAAATCAAATTCCCTGGCAATATGAATGGGTTTAACAAGATTGTCGATGGCTCCGGTGGCTGTACCACCGACGCAAAGGACAAGTCCTGCAGGTTGATATCCCGCATCAATATCTTCCAAAATCAAGCACTTGAGGTGTTCAGGATCAATTGATCGGTTTGGAAGGTTATTTGGAAATCTTAGATTGTCAAATCCAATGCCAGAAAGCTTCACTGCCTTTTCAATGGAGGAATGATTCTCCTTCGAGGCATAAATGCGCAATTGGGGTGAGTGCCGCAAACCACGATCCAAACCTTCCCAATTGAGGGCCTTTTCCCGCATGGTCAATACGGCAGCCAAAGTTGCCGAGGATGCAGTATCCTGAATCAATCCTGAATATCCTGATTGTAACCCAAAAGCATGGCCAAACCATTCAATCATCCTTTCTTCCAGCTCTGTTGCTGCAGGGGAGGTTTGCCAGAGCATGGAATTTGTTGCCATGTAATTGACCAGTTGTTCGGCAATGATTGAAGCAGGTGAGGCATTGGATACAAAGTAGGCAAAAAATCTCGGATGCTGCCAATGGGTTATGCCCGGGGGTATTATTTCCCTGAAGTCCTTGAATATCATTTCCATGTCCTCGGGATTTTCTGGTGGATTTTCAGGTAAAAGGGCTTTGATATCTCCCGGTTTGACCTGAGAACGGACAGGTTGATCATCAAGATTTGAAAAATATTCGTCGGCCCATTTTGCAGCTTCACCGGACCATTTTTGCAAATCGGAATATTTCATGAGTCTCAATCTATCTGTTTGGTGATTTACTGTTTTATACCATTTCCAAAAAGTAAAGACTTATGGTGAATTGGAAAATTGGATTGAAATACCAGTCTCAAGATCATCATATTAAAAGTTTAAACAGGCTAATCTGTCGTAGAAATTGTGGTGAGAAAATCATTGTGATTTAGAATTGTCGATTGATGGTTACTTTTTGGAAATGGTATCATTCGGGCTGTTTTTCCAGCATGGGGAGGATTACCGAGGAAAAATCCATGTCGCCGTTTCCTTCTTCACAAAATTTTCTGTAATAATCAGTTGCCTGGGCACCCATTTCCGTATTGAAACCAACAGTTTCCGACGCTTTTTGGGACAAAAGCAAATCCTTCAACATCAGAGCAGCAGAAAAACCGGGTTTATAATCATTATCCGCAGGCGAGTGCGGGCCGATACCCGGAAGAGGACAATACACATTGTTGGCCCAACTATATCCCGATGATTGTGAAACCACCTCGAACAGGACTTCATGATCAAGATTCAACTTCTTGGCCAAGACATATGCTTCGCAGGTGGCAATTATGGTTGAACCCAAAATCATGTTGTTGCAAATTTTTGCCACCTGACCTGAACCGGAATGACCACAATGAATGATTTTACCTCCCATTATTTCAAGCAATGGCTTGATTCTATGAAATGCGGTTTCTTCACCCCCAACCATGAAGGTCAATGTGCCGGCCTTGGCCCCAAGGCTTCCACCAGATACCGGTGCGTCAATAAAATCCAATCCGTTCGATTGGGCAATTTTTGAGACCCGGATAGCCGTATCGACTTCAATGGTTGAACAATCGGCAAACAGGGAACCTTCATCCATAAACGGTATTATTTCATTTGCAACATCACTTACAATAGCTCCACTAGGAAGCATCGTGATGACAATATCCTTTTCTTTGGAAACGTCACCTGCAGAAGAGCATGAGATTGCTCCATCAGGGTAATTTCCCGATACATCGAATGCATGGACTTCCTTACCCGCCTCGATGAGATTTTCCACCATGGGATATCCCATGTTTCCCAAACCAATAAAACCGATTTTCACTGTTCTTCCTCCCACTCAAGTGCTTTGCTCGCCAATGGCCCCAGCATGAAATCCACCTCACTTCCAGCAACCTCCCGCAAGGAGGTATGTTTCCAGTCAGGCTTGAAATCCTTGTCAATGACCTGTGCCCTTATCCCTTCTATGAAATCACTGTACCTTGCTGATCGGAAAGTGAATCTGAATTCCAGATCCAAGGCTTCTTCAATCGATTTGGAATGTCTTTGATTCCTTATCAATTGCAAGGCACAGGCCAAAGCAAGCGGAGAATTCCTGTAAATCTTTTTCAATATGTCTTTACTCCACTCGCTACCCATTTCCAAAAGAGCACTTTCAATTTCTACTATCGTGTCCCACTTGAAAACCTGATCAATCAATTCCCTCTTGCCCAGAAGGTCGATATTAGGGTCAGTATCTTCGACAAAATTGTTGATGACATTTATATCACCTGCAGAGGAAAGTTCCTTCTTGACATGTTCCCAATGTTGTTCGGGTATGAAATGGTCGGCAAAGCCGACAAATTTTGCTTCTGCCGGCCCCATTCGGGTTCCTGTCAATCCATGGAATTCACCCAAATGCCCTGGTGAATTTGCCAAAATGTAGGAACCACCAACATCCGGAACCAGACCAATGGTACATTCTGGCATGGCAATTCTACTCGATTCACCTACGATACGGCATTTCCCGTGGCACCCTATGCCAACTCCCCCACCCATGGTAAAACCATTCAAAAAACTGGCAATGGGTTTGGGATAATTGAAGATTTTTGCATTCAACCGGTATTCATCACGCCAAAAGGCATGGCCATAATCCAAATCCCCGGCCTTGCCTCTTTTGTACATTTCAGTGATATCTCCACCTGCACAGAATGCCTTCCCCCCAGCGGCATCAAATACAATTACCCTTATATTTTCATCAGCAAGCCAAAGATTCAAATATTTTTCGATTACCTTACACATATCATGGGTCAAGGCATTAAGAGCCTCGGGGCGATTTAAAGTAATCCTGCCAGTTTGCCCTTGTTCTTTGACTATTAGGTCGTTCACCCTAATTGCTCTTTTTTCAGTTCCCGAAAGACAACCATTCTCATGATCTCATTGGTGCCTTCAAGAATTTGATGGACCCTGAGATCCCTCACAGTCTTTTCCATGCCGTAATCTGCAAGGTATCCGTACCCACCATGGAGTTGCAGACAATCATTGGCAACCTTCCAACAAACATCTGTTACATGGCGCTTTGCCATGGCACAGAACTTGGTTTTGTCAGAATGACCCTCATCCATTTTCCAAGCGGCAAAGCGGAGAAAGTTGCGGGCAACCTGAAGATCGGTTTCGATATCAGCAATCCTGAATTGCAGGGCCTGAAACTCGTCCAGCCTTTTGCCGAAGGCTTTTCGTTCATTCATGTAGGCCAGGGTTTGATTGAAGGCCTGTTGGGCACCACCAAGCGAACAGGCGGCAATATTCAGCCTACCACCATCAAGACCTGACATGGCGTAAGTAAAACCCTTGCCCTGGATACCCAGAAGGTTTGCCAAGGGAACTCGGCAACTGTCCATCTGTACCTGTCTGGTTGGCTGGGCCCGCCATCCCATTTTGTCTTCCAGTCCCCCAAATGACAACCCCGGAGAATCTTCATCAACTATTATGGATGAAACACCTTCATCAGTCTTGCACATTACGATGTAGGAATTGGAATAACCTCCACCCGAAATAAACGATTTGGTACCTGTCATTTCCCAACAATCATTGAATTTTACAGCCTTGGTAGCCATGGCAGCTGCATCAGACCCCGATCCGGGTTCTGTCAAGCAATAGGACATGATGCATGACATTTCGTTCGTTTTTTCGAGGTATTTTTCCTTCAGTTCAACACTCCCGAAAGTGTCGATCATCCAACCGCACATATTATGAATGGAAAGAAACGAAGCAACCGATGGACATGCCATGGATAGTGCCTCGAAAATAAGTACGGAATCAATCCGCTTCAGCGAAGAGCCCCCGTAATCAATGCTGGTATTGATGCCACCAAGGCCATATTCCCCCAGGGTTGTCCATAAATCTTTTGGAATGCTTCCTTGATTTTCCCAAGATTTTGCATGTGGAGAAATATGCTTCTCTCCGAGACCAAGAGCCATTTGAAAAACGGCTTCCTGTTCTTCTGTCAAATTGAAATCCATTTACAAAAAACCAGTCAGTAACGGTTTGCAGATACAACCCAAAATCTAGATTATTCAACCGAATTGCAGAAAATCAGTTTATTGTCGGGAAGTTGAGAATCGCCCCTTCCTTTATGCCGCTTGGCCAACGAGAAGTCACAGTCTTGGTTTTGGTATAGAATCTAAAAGCATCTGGCCCATGTTGATTAAGGTCACCGAAACCGGATTTTTTCCAACCTCCGAAGGTATGATAGGCAAGTGGGACAGGAATGGGAACATTTATGCCAACCATACCGACATTGACCCTATTGGCAAAATCCCGTGCCGTATCACCATCCCTGGTAAAGATTGCAGTCCCGTTGCCGTAAGGATTATTCATGGCAAGATTAAGCGCATCATCATAGTTTTTGGCCCTTACGGTGGATAAAACAGGTCCGAATATTTCCTGCTTGTAAATGTCCATATCTGGTGTGACCTTATCAAAAAGATGGGCGCCAACAAAAAAGCCATCTTCGTACCCCTGGAGTTTAAAATCCCGACCGTCAACAACAAGTTCTGCACCCTGATCCACACCTGATTGAACCAATCCCAAAACCCTTTGCTGGGCATCTCTTGTGACCAGAGGGCCGAAATCCATGTCTTCGCCGGCGGTGTATGGCCCGACCTTGAGTGTTTCAATCTTTGGTATCAATTTTTCAATGAGGCCATCGGCAGTACCATCACCTACTGGAACAGCTACAGAAATGGCCATGCATCTCTCACCTGCAGCACCATAGCCAGAACCCACCAGGGCATCAGCGGCCTGATCCAGATCGGCATCAGGCATGACAATCATGTGATTCTTGGCACCACCAAAGCATTGAACCCTTTTACCCGATTTGCTTGCCTGTGAGTAAATATATTCTGCAATAGGTGTTGACCCTACAAAACCTACTGCCTGAATGTCAGGATGGTCAAGAATTGCATCAACGGCAGTTTTATCACCATTGACAACCTGAAGCACACCTTCAGGAAGTCCAGCTTCCAACATTAATTCGGCCAGCATCAGTGGAACGGAAGGATCCCTTTCGGATGGCTTTAATATGAATGCATTTCCACAGGCGATTGCTGGTGCAAATTTCCACATGGGGATCATGGCCGGGAAATTGAATGGTGTTATCCCAGCAACCACTCCCAATGGCTGCCTCATTGAGTACATATCAATTCCGCCACCGGCACTATCAGTATATTCTCCCTTCAGGAGGTGAGGGGCTCCGATACAAAACTCTACAACCTCCAAGCCTCGTTGGATATCACCACGGGCATCAGGAATTGTTTTTCCATGTTCACTGGAAAGTGCCTCGGCCAGAGGTTCCATGTTTTTATGGAGCAGTCGGACAAACTCCATCATGACCCTACCCCTTTTCTGGGGATTGTTTAATGCCCATGATTGATGGGCTTTCATTGCGCCTCTGACAGCAACATCGATTTCATCGTTCGATGCAAAGGGAACCTTGGCTTGGACCTCTCCAGTGGCTGGATTGAACACATCGCCAAAACGATCGGATTGCCCCTTTACTCTTTTGCCATTGATAAAATGGAATAGTTCTTTCATTTGGAATACCCTTGCAGTTTGTAATACGAGAAAAATATGGAGGTTAAACGTGAACTTTTATACCAAAACTAAAATATGTCTTTCATGAAAATATTGAAATAGTGAAATTGAACCATTCCAGAATTCATGACAATGGCCTTTGTTTGGTTTTTAAAATTGTTACAGATTAATCAATTTAATTGGTTAATTTTGAAACAAGCCTGAAGAGATAAATAAATCAGAACGTTGGTTCTTTGCAATTTCACATCCTTCTTTGATGGCCCTTTTCGAATTGATTTTACGAATTACCCACCTTCCATCCCTTGGTACGATATGGTGACTTGTTTCTTTCATCCTAATCTCCGCGAAAATATTCTGTGTAGAAAAAATATAGACAATAATGAAGCTTCATATAATATTTTTCTCCTCACAGAAAAAGTTATATGATGCAGAAAAAGCCTGTCGAATTGATGAAGAGATTTAATGGATTTCTAGTCCAAACCAATGAAATATTCATTATAATTTAAGTTCTCTGGTAGATGTTTTGACTTGGCCCAAAGATTTACAACCCAATAGTGAAAAACCAATCACTATTCGCAATGTCCTTCTTAATCATGGGGTTGTTTTTGATCTGTTTTAAAACAAGGCAAATTCAATTTTTAGTTGAGACCTTGCCCTGATTGTATCCCTGCCAGGTCACGCTCCAGCCGGATGGCCCGGAACCGGCACACTCTCCGTCGTATGGCAACCGCGCCATGCGACGGTCTCCAGGGGAGGGTGCCTCCCGTTCCATCTGCCAACCACCTTCCCCCACTCCAATGACGGGGGAGGGTGACCACATCGCCGGACAGGAGGCGGACCGGCCCGT
>JAPORQ010000011.1 GCA_026710155.1 Paracoccaceae bacterium | reverse complement strand
TGTGCGGCCCACCGTGGATCCAGATGCTTTTCAGGAAATGGGGGAACAGGCATGCGCCTGCATGAAATGGCATTGCTGTCACATCAATTGCCTCAATGGCATTTGTCTGACTTGCAGCTTGAACCGATTCATCATGGGCAGCAATCAGGCTTGACTTTCAGAATTTTACCGGAAGCAATCCAACTGTCAAATATTAAATAATTTGATAACTATTGAGGTATCCTGAGCGCTCTGAAAATGGATGAAATCCTAATCTTCGAATATGTTTTTCTGCACAATCCCTTACATTTTGTCTGTAACAACACAAAGCCTTCAAGATTGTAGACAAAAAATCCACTAAAGTTCGATATATTGACAAGTTCTATACCTGAATAGTCAAATAATTTGATACCTTAATAGTTACCGTTTTGAGGTATATTTTTTTGGGGATTATATACTTAAGTGACCAAACTGAAAAAATGGCAATTTCTGGAGGTGTTCAGATACCTCGAAGCAATTCCATTGTACTCTGAGGGCTTCTGAGTGAGATGTATTTTTGGGGTAAAATCGGCAAATTTGAACCAAATCACCTCGCCGGAGGGAACTGGTCACTTAAGTATATAATCCCCATTTTTTTATTGACTGCAGCGTTCGGGCTCATGCCTAGATTGGCTTACGGATTTTGTAATACAACATCAAACTGCTTAGTACATTGGTGGGGCAGACCATGCCCTGATCGAAGGGATTGGTGTGTGGAGTGGGTTGATTTGGCAAGATTGTGCCGGTGATTTGGCTTTTTAGGATTATTTGATCATGAATGGGATCGTGGATGAATGTGTTGATTGAAAAGTTTCCGGGTTCCAATTTGCAGGATTCCTGGATTTGGCTAAAAATAGATGGTGTCCCTAATAAGCTAAAACTCGGATGTATTCGGTGATACTGTGATAAATCGGTACTGGTAATATTGGAATTTGTTGAGATTAAACTAATTGAAACCTATCAGATAGTCCTTAGCCCATAAACCAAATTGATCGGGAAATCAAATTCTCCAGGAATGAAAAATGAAATTATTTAAGAAAGCCTTTTTGTCTGTTCTTTTCACTGTCTTTCTGAATGGCATGGTCTTGGTACCTACCTATTCTCAATCCGAAAGTGATGATGCCGATGGAACAGAACAAGCCGCACAAAGCAGCGGAGATTTTTCAACTGGGTCTGTAGTTCCTGAATATTCCGAAATTGGCAGTTGGGTGGTAAATTGCACAACTGACCGCGAAAGCAAGGAAACAGTCTGCAGCATGATTCAACCTATCTTCGATGAAATTGGTGAAACCCAGGCGGCTATCATTGAAATCTTTGCTGCTGGTAATCAAAATCCATTGATCGGTGCCAATGCGCAGCTGGTCACTCCATTGGGTACCAACCTTGAACAGGGTATTTTCCTGCAGGTGGACGATATACGTCCACAACGGAATTATCGAATCAATTATTGTTTGCAATCCGGCTGTGTAGCCCGTATGGCCTTTTTCAATTCTGAGGTTGAAGAAATGAAAAACGGCACTCAAATGATAATGACCTTGTTTGCATTCAATTCCGATCAGCCACTGGGATATCAAATTTCACTGGACGGGTTTACCAGATCCTTTGAAATTCTGCAGAATCCCCAATTGATCAGAGAACAATAGAGATACGAAAATCAGATCATGTAAATTGTCCGGCTCAAGTTGTTGATTTCAACACCAGTACGGCATTCAATCCACCAAAGGCAAAAGCATTGGAGACAGCTGTCCCTATTTTGCCATCACGCGCCGTGTTGGGAACAATATCCAGATTGCATTCAGGATCAAATTCCTCATAGCTGATGGTGGGTGCAATGACGCCTTCTCCCAATGCCATGGTACAAGCAAGCAATTCGACTGCACCCGTACTTCCGATGAGATGACCGTGCATGGATTTGGTTGATGATACCATTACATTGTCAGCATGTGTCCCGAGTACTTCCCTGATAACGGCTGTCTCAACCCTATCGTTGATGGCAGTCCCTGTACCATGGGCATTGATGTATTGAACATCACCGGAATTGGTTTGTGCGTCATTCAAGGCGCCCTTGATTGCCCTGACAGGACCATGAAGGGTTGGAGCGACTATATCCTTTGCATCTGAGGTCATGGAGAAACCAGCAATCTCGGCAATGATATGTGCGCCTCTCGCCTTTGCATGGTCCCAATCCTCCAGAATGAAAAGTGCAGCCCCCTCGCCCAGAACCATGCCCCTACGGTTTTTTGAAAAGGGTCGGCATTTTTCAGGTGACATTACCCTCAGGGATTCCCAGACCTTGACCCCTCCAAAACAAATCATGCACTCACTGCCACCTGCAATCATGCACTTGGCCACCCTACTCTTGATCAATTGATAAGCCACCCCAATGGCATGATTGGAGGAAGCACAGGCCGTTGCCACTGAAAAGGTGGGACCTTGCAGATTATAGGCCATGGAAACATTGCTTGCCGCGGCATTGTTCATCAATCGGGGTACAACGAAAGGGTGTACGCGGTTTTTGCGTTCCTCATAGACACTTCGATAGCTGCTATCCTGGGTGGTCAATCCTCCTCCTGCAGTACCAATGACAACACCGGATCTTTCCGAGAGTTCACCCTCGAATTCAATACCGGAATTCCCTATGGCTTCCTTGGCGGCCAATATTGCAAGCTGGGTATATCGGTCGTAAAGGGATATTTCCTGTCTGGAAAAATGCTCCTCGGCATCAAATCCCTTGATTTGACCGCCAATCTTTACCGAAAGCCTATCAATGTCCTGCATTTCAAGTTCAGTAATGCCACATGTGCCATTCTTGAAGGCGTCATATGTCTCTGAGACCGACTTTCCCAGGGGATTGATAGTTCCTTGGCCGGTGATGGCTACACGAGGCATGGGAAATTAACTGTTTTTTCCTAAAACCAGTTGTTCTATCTCGCGGATAATTGACCCGACACTGGAAAGATCAAGGTCACTTTTTTCAGGGTCACCAGGGTTAAGGGGAATTTGAATGCCGAAATTCTCTTCCAGGGCAAATATGGATTCCACTATGCCCAGAGAATCAAGACCCAATTCTTCCAGCGAAGCTTCAGGGGATATATCTGATACATCAAGAATTGCCTGTTCAGCAATTATTTCAACAACCTGTGAATAAATTGAATTTTCCATGTAATTCCTAGATAAACCTCATTCACACTACTTTGTCAAATCAGTGAGTTTTCTTTCCAATTCAGATACTTTTTCGACTAACTTCGGCAATTTTCTCATGGCTTTATATGTGGCAATGTTTTTCTGCATTTCAACTGCCGGCGATCCCATGACAATTCTTCCATTGGAAACGTTGGAATATATTTTTGTTGCACCACCGGCAATAACATCATTTCCTACCTTGATGTGATCCTTGACACCGGTCTGTCCTGCAAAAACAACCCGGTCACCGATCTGGGAAGAGCCGGCAATTCCAACCTGACCACAAAGCAGGCAATCATCCCCTACCCTTACGTTATGTGCTATGTGAACAAGATTGTCTATTTTGGTTCTGTCACCGATGATGGTCAAATCTATGGTTCCACGGTCAATTGCCGTACAAGCTCCGATTTCAACATCATCACCTATCCTTACATGGCCAAGAGAGTAGACCTTGGCATATTTTGATTGGGTTTGATTCACATTCAAGCCCAGCGTTTCCTTGACCTGTTCCACGGCACCGGCCATGGCTGTATCGTAGGAATATCCGTCACAACCAATGACCGTATTTTGATGACAAATGAAATTTTTGCCGATCATGGTATTTGGTCCAATTCTCGTACCTGAAAGAATTGCCCCGTTGTTGCCAATTATGCTCCCTTCATCTATTGAGACATGTGAACCAACTATGCATCCCTCACCAAGCTGTACCCCGGGACCGATGTAACTGAAGGGCCCGATTGAACTCCCCTCGCCGATCACGGCTCTGTCCGAAATCAAGGAATGCGTGCGCATGTCTTCAGAGTATGAATAGGATCTCCGAAAATGTTTTGTGATTTGCGATAGACCGAGCCGGGGATTGTTGATTATTATGACAGCCTTCAGATTGAGGCTTTCCCAATCATCTTCGTTGCCAAGGACTGCAGCCTGGGCCCTGCCCAAGATCAGATCAGGGCGAAAGCGGTCATTGAAGGCAAGTGCCAAATCATTCTCGCTGGCCAATTTTGGACTTGCGACACCGGTTATTGTCAAATCGGTATTACCCAGGGCCTTGGCCCCGATGGAACTGGCAATCTCACCAATTGAAAATCCTGTTCGAGATACATCCATTCTGATTGCCCAACGGTTTCACTGTTGCAATTCTGAATAGTGATTCTTCAAATTGTACAAATCAAAAATGGGATTATGGGTCAGTGCATTATAGACAAGTTTGTCGCGTTCATAAAGGTCCTTTCGGTAATTGACCCGGCCATCAGATGTGACCCAAACCGTTCTGTAGGTGATATGAACTGGAATATTCAAGGTAAGTTGAACCTCTTGCTCACCTTTCAGTTCTTTTGATCTTGCAACCAGGGTATCATAATCCAACCCTTCCATTGTCAACAGGAACCTGGCAAAGTCATGTGCCTTTTTCAATCGAATGCATCCATGGCTGTAAGCCCTGTAGTCACGATCAAACAAATTCCTAATGGGAGAATCATGCAAGTAAATGTTGTGGGAATTCGGGAACATGAACTTGACTCCCCCCAAGGGGTTGGTCGGCCCCGGAAGTTGCCGGGCAGTGAAATTCAGGCTACTCTTCGAATACCCGCGCGAAAAATTGATTTTGGTTCTATCAATTGAATTCCCTGCCCTATCGAAAAAGGCAATAAAGGGTTCCGATTCCAGATTGCGCCTCAATCTTGGTATGATCTCCTCGATGATGATTGAGGCTGGCACATGCCAGATGGGGTTAATTACGATATATTCCATTTCATCCGAGAATTCAGGTGTCTGGAGATTGCCCTTGTTTTTTCCGACCACAACCCCCGTTTCAAATTTAACTTCGCCCTGTTCAATGAAACGTGCCGTGAATTCGGGTATATTCACGATTACATACCAGGGACCAAGGGATTTGTTCATCCACCGATTTCTTTCCAGAGCCACGATGACCGATTCGAGTTTGGCTTCGGGTGAAACGTTGATGGCCTCTATGGTATTATAATGGGCGAAACCATTGGGTGTAAGGCCATGATCCAACTGGAAAAGCTGAACTGCGTTCTTGAGTTCCAGATTGTAATCAGTCGATCCGCTTCGTGGTAAATACCCCATTCTGATCAAACGGTTTCTGAGTTTGATTACTTCTGAACCCTCCTGCCCCGGCAGCAATTCGGAAGCAAGTATTTCTTCTCCCCAGCCACCTGACTCTATCTCCTTGCGCAATTTGTACAAAGTTTTGCGAAGGACGGTATATTCATCATTTTGAGGGGCGAGTTGTAATAGAAAGGTTTCAGGATTGTTTTCCGTGATTCCCTTCAACAGGTAATAAGAAGGTAATGGAGCCAGTTTATCAATATCAATTAATTCCGATACCTCACTGGGCTTCAGATAGCCCGAGTTGATGACCTTTGCATACCGAAGGAACAACCTTGTAATATGGATTTCGGTTGAAGCAATATGTTCGAAGTCATTGGCAAAATAACTCTCATCCCAATCAAATTGCGTTTCAAAAATGTCGGTGGTCAAACCATGTGTAGCCAGATTTTCGATGGCCTGGATAAAGGCATTCAGTCGCTTCTGGTTATTTTGATCCTCACCCAGCCAGATCGGTTCAAAATTCCTTTCAAGGTAAAACTTCTCGGTCGAAACATCGCCTTTTATTTCGGTGATCAATGCCAGTTCCAAAGGTGTTGGCAGACCAATGTCCAAACCGCCCTTGACAGGAAACGCCATAAACAAGGTGACCAATAAGGTTTGAATAACAATATTCGGTATGAATTTATATGTTCTGTATATTTGCCTTGCCATCAGACGCCTCAACGGTTGTTGTTCATATATACCTTGTTCCGTGTTTCTAAACAAGATAAGACCAATATCCATGTGGTTAAATTATTTTTCAATTAAACTTGTTCAGTATTCGAAATTGAATAAATCAAGGATCATAACAATAAACCATTGAGGCTGGGTACTTAATGATTGCCAAAAATAAAAATCATAAATCGTGTTGCAGACTTCAATTAATTTCATAAACTTAAAAAAAAATAAAAAAAATTGCCTTTCCAATTCAAATAGATATGTTGGAGATTCCTGATTGATGGAAGATAATAAAAGCAGTTTCAACCGAAGAAATTTCCTGCTGGGTTCAGGTTCTGCAGTTCTTTTGATGGCAACCGCGGCCCCGGTTTATTCAAAAGCCCCCGGGATTCTAAAAGGTGCAGGAATTTATCGCCAACTTCAAATGTACAATGGCCAAACCAATGAAAACATCAAAATCATATATTGGATCGAAGGAAAATATATTCCCGATGCATTGGTTGAGATAAGCAAGTTTATGCGAGATTGGCGAGAGAATAAATGGAAGCAGATCGATAAAAGAACGATCAATATCCTTTCAGCCGTTCATAAAATTCTGGATACCAATGAACCAATCCAGCTTTTGAGTGGTTACAGGACAGTCGCCACGAATGAAATGCTGAGAAAAAGATCACGAGCCGTATCCAAAAATTCCTATCATACGCTTGGGATGGCAGCTGATATCAGAATAAGAGGCGTATCAACACGCCAACTTGCCAATGCTGGGGATATGTGTCGCTCTGGTGGTGTCGGAAAATACTCAAGATCCAATTTTGTGCATCTCGACTGTGCCAAAATAAGAAACTGGGGGTCTTGAACCGCAAATCAAATTGATTGATCAAGGTTAGGATTCAATCTCTTCTATGGACGTATAGTTCCATCTCCCTCTACCAGATATTTGAAACTCACAAGTTGTTCTGCACCCACAGGACCGCGGGCATGAATCTTGCCGGTCGCTATACCAATTTCTGCTCCCATCCCAAATTCGCCCCCATCGGCAAATTGCGTTGAAGCATTTTTCATCAGTATTGCTGAATCCAGATTGTTGAAAAATCTCTCGGTTGTTACATCATTTTCAGTAATTATTGCGTCCGTATGGCCAGAACCGAATCGCTTGATATGTTCAATGGCCCCAATGACACCACTGACAGTTTTTACAGCAATAATGGAGTCCAGATACTCCTTGCCGTAATCCATGTCGCTGGCCGTAACGGTTCCATCAACAGTAGAATATTTTCTGTCCGTTCTAACTTCGACGCCCTTCTCAAGAAGTTCTAGCACGAGGGTTGCACCATTTTCATAGGAAACACCTTCATCAATCAACAGACATTCTGCAGCACCACAAATTCCGGTACGCCTTGTCTTGGCATTTACAACAACCCGTCGTGCCTTGTCCATGTCGGCATCCTTGTCAACATAAACATGACAAATGCCCTCAAGATGAGCAAAAACCGGTACCCTGGCCTCCTGCTGAACCCGTTCCACGAGACTTCGCCCTCCCCGTGGTACAATTACATCAATGAATTCAGACAACCCCAACATTGCACCTACTGCCGATCGTTCGCTAGTCGGAACCAATTGTGATGCTGCCGATGGCAAACCTTCCTTGACAATACCTTCAATAAAACATCTGTGGAGCTCCTTGGAAGTATGAAAACTGTCGGAACCTCCACGTAAAATTGAAGCATTGCCAGCTTTCAGACACAAGGCTGAGGCATCAATGGTTACATTAGGGCGGGATTCGAAAATCACCCCTATGACACCCAAGGGTGTGGTGACTCTTTTGATTTTTAGACCTGAGGGTCTGTCCCAAGCTGCCAGAACCTTGCCCACCGGGTCCGGTTGCTGGGCGATATTGGAAATTGAATTCTCGATATCATCCAACCTATCCAGGGTCACTTCCAGCCGATCAAGCATGGCCGCTGAAAGTCCTTTCCTGCTGCCATTGCGAAGATCTTCACCGTTGGCCTTGACTATAGCACTTCTGTTTTTTTTGATAGCCTCTCGGGCCCTTTCCAGCGCCTTGTTTTTTGTCTCGCAGGAAGCTATTGCCAGCACGCTGGAAGCCTGCTTGGCCTTTTTTCCTAAATCCCTGACAAGGTCCAATGTATCCATCTAACCAATCCACTCCATTCAAATAAACATTCACCACGACATATCATCTCTGTGTATCAGGGCCGCCCTTCCGGGGAAACCGAGAATTTGCTCGATCTCGCTGGATTTGTGTCCCTTGATCAATTCACTTTCGGTTTTGTTGTAACGAATCAATCCCGCACCCAACCGTTCGCCCTTGCGAGAGATTATCTCAACGGCATCACCCCTGCCAAATGTTCCAACCACCTTATGAACGCCTGCTGGAAGAAGGGATTTGCCACTCTGCAAGGCCTGAACCGCACCATCATCAATATAAATACTTCCCTTGGGTTTCATAGAGGCAATCCAGTGCTTTCTGGCAATCTGGGGATCGTGTTCAGGAATAAACCAGGTGCAGTTTCCGCCTTTCAACAAATGTTGTAAAGGATGATTTACCTTTCCTTCGGATATGACCATTGCACAACCTGCTTTGATGGCCGTTCGGGCTGCAATCAATTTGGTTTTCATGCCGCCACTTGATAGTTCCGTACCTGTCGAACCAGCCATGGCAAAGATTTTTGAATCAACTGAAGAGACCGTTTTCAATCGCACGGCATCGGAATGTTTCCTGGGATCCTTGTCGTACAATCCATCGACATCAGAAAAAAGTACCAATATGTCTGCGCCGATCATTACCGATACCTGGGCAGCAAGGCGATCATTGTCCCCAAACCTTATTTCATCTGTGGCAATGCTGTCATTTTCATTGATTATCGGAACCACCCCCATGGCAAGCAAGGTTGACATTGTTGCCCTTGCGTTCAAAAAGCGCTTGCGGTTATCATTGTCATCCAGTGTCAGCAGGATTTGTGCCGTTTTATGTCCAAAAGGCTTCAGTATTTCCCCATACATGCCAGCCAATTTGATTTGCCCACAAGCAGCTGAGGCCTGGGTTTGTTCCAATGACAATTTTCCTGCCGGAAAGTCCAGAATTCTCCTGCCCAGAGCTATCGAACCCGAGGAAACAATGACGACCTGCTTTTCCTGTTGCTTCAGCGAATCGATATCTTCGGCGAGTGTTCGTAGCCATTTGGCATTCAATTTACCGGTTTCACTGTTGATTAACAGTGAAGAACCAATTTTGATGATGACCTTCGAGGCTTGCTCAAAGGATTTCAGGGTGTCCATTCTGTGCTTATTTCCTCATGGAGTTCTTCCTTGGAACACTCTTCATCAACGAGTGTTTGCGTAAGATACTCCAAACAATCATCCAGTCCGGTTTTCATCAGGGCAGATACCGGGTATAATTTATAAGGTATTTTGGCTGCAAGCCCCTCCATAAATTTCGTCACATCAGAATCAATTTGATCGATCTTGTTTACAGCGACAATCCTGGGTTTGCTGGAAAGTCCATTGCCGTATCTGTCCAGTTCATTATTGATGATCCCATAATCCCTCAGCGGGGCATTGCCGGTAGCATCAATCAGTTGCAACAAAACGGAACTTCTCTCAACATGTCCCAAAAACCTGTCACCCAGACCCTTGCCTTCACTTGAACCCTGAATCAAACCCGGAATATCAGCAACGGTGAAATCGATATCACCCCTGCTGACCAGTCCCAATTTGGGGTACAGTGTGGTAAAGGGATAGTCACCACTTTTGGGCTTGGCATTAGATACAGCCGACAGAAATGTTGATTTGCCTGAATTTGGTAGCCCCACCAGACCAACATCAGCGAAGATTTTCAAACGCAAATAGATGGTGAGTTCCTTTCCTTCCATACCTGAATTGGCAATACGAGGTGCCTGATTGGTTGAGGACTTGAAGTGGGCATTGCCAAAGCCGCCAGTTCCACCTTGAAGCAGGGTAACCAGCTGATCCTTGGTGACCAGGTCAAAAAGCAGAACGGATCGTGACTCGTCAAGGATTTCAGTACCAATGGGAACATCAAGCACGACATCATTGCCATTGGCGCCATGTCTTTGACGGCCACTACCGGACTTGCCGTTGCCAGCAAAAAAATGACGTCGATAGGAAAAATCGATCAAGGTATTGAGGCTTTCCCGAGTTTTGATGATGACATCACCACCCTTCCCTCCGTTTCCTCCGTCAGGACCACCAAATTCAATAAATTTTTCCTTGCGAAAACTGACTGCGCCATTACCCCCAGAACCGGAACGGACTTTGATTTTTGCCAAATCCAGGAATTGCATCGTCAATCCAAAATATAAAGATCACAAATATATAACAAAAAGGCTACTTTCCCTGCAGCCTTTTCTCAGGATAATATTTTTGTGGTTAGATGTAATAATGAGGTGTAAGTTGATAAATCCGAACAAAGGTATTGGATGACCTAACCTTGTGTAACCGACACAAAATTCCTTCCCTTGTAACCCCTTGAGAAGGATACATGGCCTTCGATTGTGGCAAAAATGGTATGGTCCTTGCCGGTACCGGTACCCTCACCTGCCCAGAACTTGTTACCACGTTGACGGATCAAAATATTTCCAGGAATCACCTTTTCCCCACCAAACTTTTTTACACCCAGCCGTCGTCCTGCCGAGTCTCGACCGTTGCGTGAAGAACCACCAGCTTTCTTATGTGCCATGAGATTTATTCCTTAGTTGAATTTAACCTGTTGATAGAGAATAGTGTTATATATTTTTCTGACAATAGGAATTGGGCAAACCAGGTATTTCAATGCTCTTGATCATGAATAATGTTGATTTCTGCCTGTATCCTCTGGTTGTCTTGGAAGAATTTTTCCGGCGTCTTTTCTTGAAACTGATTAGTTTTCTGGTTCTTAATCCAAGGGATTCAAGTACAACCTTGGCATCGGGTATGTACGGATTCCCCAAGACTGATTCTGAGCCTGAGCCCATCATGACAGTATCAACAGTCAACTCGGATCCAACCTCCGGTACTTCCAGATCAAGGATTTTGCAACGTTCACCGGCCTTGACCGGGAATTGCTTGCCATTATAGGAAAAGACTGCTGAAACTTCCGGATTAATCACGGTATATAACCCAATACTATCGTCCTCGGCATCTTCAATATCATCAACATTTTCATCATCGGAAATGTCAATTGATTCCTCATCTTCCAGGGTTTCTGAATTGTCCATAGATTCCTCAATAAATCCGGAGTAATTGGTGGTACCTTGGCCGATTGACCAAGTAAAAAACATTCTTCACACAGCTATCGGTGCTCGGTGTTGAATATTGAATTAATCGGGGCAATTTCAACACTTGATGAAAAAAACTGTTGTTCACCCCTCTTCTAGTTGAATTTTCACCAGGTTCTTTCAAATTTATTCCTGAGGTAGATTGCCAAGGCATTCATTGTTATCAGTAAAGCAAGCAAAACCAGAATTGCTGCCGAAGCTCTGCTTACAAATCCCCTTTCCGGACTGTCAGCCCAGATGAATATCTGGGTTGGCAAGGCTGTTGAGGTGTCCAATGGTGTACCCGGAGCTGAAGTGATGAAGGCATTCATGCCGATAAGAAGCAATGGTGCCGTTTCTCCCAATGCCTGGGCCAAACCGATGATGGTTCCGGTCAAGATGCCCGGCATGGCAAGGGGAAGCACATGCCCAAATACGACTTGTTGTCTCGAGGCCCCTACCCCAAGTGCCGCTTCCCTTATACTTGGGGGGACCGCCTTGAGGGCCGCCCTCGTGGCAATGATTATTGTTGGCATGGTCATCAGGGCCAAGGCCATTCCTCCGACCAGGGGTGCTGATCTTGGCAATCCCAGCCACCCGATAAATACTGCGAGTGCCAGCAAGCCAAAAACAACCGATGGTACGGCTGCGAGGTTATTGATATTGACCTCGATAAAATTGCTGAATTTATTCTTTGTGGCAAATTCCTCGAGGTAAATTGCTGCACCAATACCCAATGGAAATGAAATCAGAAAACAAACAAGAAGTGCCCAGAACGAACCGATCAGGGCACCCCTCAATCCTGCCAGCTCGGGAAAACGGCTGTCAGTATTGAAAATCAATCCCCAGTTCAAGGGCTTGGAAATCAAACCTTTTCCATCAAGAGAATCAAACCATGCGATTTCATTATCCTTCAGGCGCCTGAATTCCTCTTCTGTTTGCCGGTCGATCAAATTTTTGTTCAACTGATCATAAGGATCGGATGTTGGTACTTTCAGGGTAATGCTTTGACCAACTAGGCTGGAGTCAGAAACAACCCTGTCCCGCAATTCGAATTGGGCCCCATTACTCAGTATTTTAGCGAGTTGTTTCCGCTCGCTCTTTGACAATTCCCCTTCATGGTGAACAAATATGGAATCCTGCAACACCCCCTTGAAATTTCCCCTGGGCAGTCTTTCCGGCTTGATTTTGGCCGGATCGACATAGACACTGAATTCAATATGGGTCTGGGTAAGGGCCTTGTAACCACTGGTTGCGAGGGAAGAAATCAGGATAATCAGCATCAGGAAGGCAAAAATGATTGCCGACGCCCCCAAACCCTTGAGGATTATTTGATTTCGGTTCCTTCTGGGAAGGCTTCGTTTTACAAGATTGATGGTATCCATTTCAGTTTCCACTCTGAGTTCAATTTGATGCTTCAGGAAGCATCAATCATAGATTTCCCTGTATTTCTGAACAATGCGGAGGGCAAAAATATTGATGATCAGGGTTACGATAAAGAGCATCATTCCGAGAGCGAATGCAGCAAGGGTCTTGGGGTTGTCAAATGAGGTATCGCCAATCAGCAGGGTAACGATCTGAACCGTTACTGTCGTTACACTATCCAGGGGATTGATCGTAAATTTTGCAATTAAACCGGCCGCCATGACAACAATCATTGTTTCCCCAATTGCCCTGCTCACCGCAAGTAGGATACCCCCCACGATACCAGGTATGGCTGCCGGGAATAAAACCTTCAACATCGTTTCCGAAGGAGTTGCTCCCAAGGCAAGGGAGCCATCCCTGAGGGATTTTGGAACTGCTGATAGAGCATCATCCGTAAAGGAGGAAATAAACGGAATGAGCATTATTCCCATGACGCCACCCGCGGCCAAGGCAGTATTCGGGGAAACTTCTATTCCGACTGCGTCACCAAAGCTTCTGAATGCAGGTGTCACGACCAAAATAGCAAAGAACCCATAAACGATGGTTGGCACTCCGGCAAGGATTTCGAGCACGGGTTTGCTTATCGATCTGACGCGGTGATTGGCAAATTCATTGAGATAAATCGCTGACATCAATCCGACAGGTACTGAAAGAAACAACGCAACGGCAGTTATAACCAGTGTTCCTGTAAAAACCGGAATCCATCCGAAGGCACCTTCGGCGGCAACCTGATCTTCCCTCATCGGTATTTGAGGTTCCCAATTCAATCCAAAAAGAAATTCGGTGATTGGCACAAGACTGAAAAATCTACCGGTTTCTACCATCAGTGATGCGATGATACCAAGGGTGGTAAATATTGCCACTACAGAACAGGCGATCATCAACCAGGTGACAATTCTTTCCACATTCTGTCGGGCCCGAAATTCTGGCCGCACCTTGTATCTTGCGACAAAAATCAAAATCAGTGCCAATACTGCAATCGTAAATACAAGTAGTTTGGAAAAAAGATCTTGCAAAGCCGCCAATTGTTCACCGGCAGCTAGTTTCCATTCTTCAGGTTGACCAAATATGGTTCCACTGGCTATGGATCGAATTTCCGCCAGCATCAGGTCTGTTTCACCCTTGTTGGCACCTGCCAGGTATTCCACCAGAACCGATCTCAAGAGATATAATTCCAACAAGGGGTTCTGGAGAACCAACCACAATAAAATCAAGATAAGAATTGGTATAAATACAAGGAATAAGGAAAACAGGCCATGATAAAGGGTGATTGAGGCAAGCCTTAGACGGCTGTTTCTGAGTGAAACAGCCGACCGGTGATTGATTATGCATCCGAGTGATGCAAAAAAAATGAGCAGTGCGAAAGCGAGGATGGTCATTTTAGGGACAATCGCTTATTTAGGATCCATGTTTACTGCGTTAATGACATTATTTTGCAAATTTGACCTGGCTTCCTCATTCAAGGTTACCAACCCCCGTTCGGCAAGGTAACCATCAGGTCCAAGTGCTTCCTCAGACATATACTCTTCAATGAATTCCTGAAAATTGGGAATTACTCCACGATGAGCATTCTTGGTATAAAAATACAGAGGCCGTGAAATCGGATAGGATTTATCCCCAATGGTATCAATATCAGGTAATACTCCATTGATAGATACAGCCTTGAGGGTATCGGAATTTTCATAAAGGAATGAATAACCAAAAATCCCAAGAGCATCTGAATCTGCATTCAATCGCTGCACGATAAGATTGTCATTCTCACCTGCTTCAACAAATGGGCCATCTTGACGCATTCTGGAGCAGTTTTCCATGACCCAGCCCTTGTCCCTGTCCAAACCATTTTCAGATACATAAGGCAGCTTCTTGCAACCGACATGCATGGCCAATTCCACGAATGCATCTCTTGTTCCAGAGGTTGGGGGTGGTCCATAAGTCAAAATATCGATATCTGGAAGATCAGGGTTTATTTCTGACCATTTGGTGTAATAATTAGGTACCATTTCATTACCTTGAGGGACTTCGGCGGCCAGCGCCAAAAAAATTTCCATCAAAGAAAGGTTCCAGTCAGCTTCATTGGATCTAGACCCTGCAATGGATAGGCCATCAAAACCAATCAACGCTTCTGAAATATCGGTTACTCCATTCTGCTGACAAAGTTCGTGCTCTGAAGATTTCATGGCTCGAGAAGCACCTGTCAAATCAGGAAATGATTCCCCAATACCACTGCAAAAGAGCTTCATTCCACCACCAGTTCCGGTTGATTCGACAATCGGTGAAGGTGACCCTGTCAAATTGGAAAACTCCTCGGCTACAGCCTGGGTATATGGAAATACAGTAGATGACCCCACTATGCTAATCTGGTCGCGCGCTGAAACTGAAATAGCACCACATATAAGCATTGATGTGGATATCAGAATTGTAAAAAATCTCATTTATATTCTCCTTTTGAATCGAGATAACAATTTGGAAAGACAGTTATTGTTTCTTTATTTCGATTCTGATGAAGAAATATTAAACTTTTATGAAACTTTGAATTGCAAAGATTAAAACTTGCTAAAATTTTTTGCAGTAAAGTCATCCCCGTTGGTATTCAAGATATAATATTTCCTTGAGATTGTTTCACCTCTGATTATTTAATAGTGCTGAATATTCACGGAGAGGTGCCGGAGTGGTCGAACGGGGCGGTCTCGAAAATCGTTGTACCTTAGGGTACCCAGGGTTCGAATCCCTGTCTCTCCGCCATTACCCAAACTAAATTTAGCATACTCCAGACGGCATCAACATAAATCCAAATTTCGAGGTATTATTCAGTTCTGGACATTGGAGAATACTTCATCCAAGCGACAGTGCTGATAGCAATAAAATGAATATTATCCAATGTTTAATGGTTTGCCGGCAGGGTCAAAATCTTTACCGCATTCATATCTTTGACTTCTACTTGGATATCCACTTTGATTTGAAATGATTCTGGTTTTTTCCAAATAATGGTCATCACATTCATGGGTGTGACCATAAATCCATAAATCAGGTTGGTATTGACTGATGATTTCAATCATGTCCGTGGAATTGAAGGCTGGTGAAAGGAGGCTGCCTATATATTTCGTCATTGGCTTGATGACTGGCGCATGGTGTGTAACAACTATGCGTTTTCCTGAAAGTGGCTGCTTGAACCAGTGCAGTATTTTTTTAACAAATTCGCTGTGGAGTTTTGTGGTGTATTGCGGAGTTAGTGAAACTCTGTCTTCCATTTTGATAAGTCTGAAGTCATTCATTTGGGATTGTGCTTGATGCATTGCCCTTTCTGAACCTCCAAGAAAATCTGTCCACATTGTACCGCCGAAAAAGTGAATTCCCTCAATGGTAATTGAACGGTCCCTCAAAAAGTGAACGTTTGGATGGTTATCGGATAGCCAATCCTGAAATCTTGCAGCCTCCGTGTACATATTTGTATTGGTGTAGTATTCGTGATTGCCGGCAACAAAAATGGCTGGATTTTTCCATCTCTCAAGAAATCGGTCTAGTGGTTTATAATCACGAAAAGTGATGAGGTCCCCTGCCAGAATCATTAGATCAGCAAAGCTGTCTTCAGGTGGCGTGATCGTACTGCCGAATTCCATATGCAAATCACTGTAGGTTATAATTTTCATGATAGTAAGCCTGATCTATCTAGTTTGCTTTCTCAACTCATCAATAAAATGTACGAGAGACAAGATAGTTGCTTCATTGCTGCTAGGGAATATCTCTTCACCTGTGTACACGACAAATTTTCTTTTTTCCCAAAAATCCTCGCATGCCATGTGAAATCCCTTGGTAAGGTTTGGAGTACGACTTGCCTTGATTTCAATAGCCCAATACTCGAATAGTCCAAATTCAAGAACCAGATCAATTTCGGCTCCTGCTGACGTACGGTAGAAAGAGGGCTGGATGTCCCATGGCAAAGCATTGATAATCGTTTCAACAACAAATCCCTCCCAGCTCTTACCCAGGATGGGGTGTCCCAGCAATGCTTCGTAGTTGGGTATTTGTACAATACCGCTGTCCCGAATATAGGTACGTGGTGATTTGACTGCCTGGATTTTTGATGATTTGTCAAAATCGGGTGTTTTCTGGGCAGGCACTAGTATCCCACCAATATTGAAATGATGGTCATGCCCCATTGACCTCAACCTGCAAGCGAAACCTCGCCTCAAATGCCAGGAACCCTTTCCCGTCATCCCCAAGCCGGGTTTCCAACTCCCGGATATGCGCATCCCCGGCAGCAATGATCCCGGGCAGGGACTGTATATCCCCTGTTGCAGGAATGGAACCGGATGACTTCACTTGCCTGCATCGAAATCCGGACAGCGGATTGTCGGCCCCATCCAATGCCTGCAATCCTTTCCGGCTTTGGACGGTTTGCCTGCAAGCCCTTGATCGGGACCGGCTTTCAAAAGGGCAACATCCACAAGGGCAATGATCCATATGTCGATTGTTTTCATACCTGAATAGTTACCACAAAAAAGGTATTGCACTTGGAACTTCAAATGCCTTTTTGTGTCAAAATTAATCCTTTTTGGGGCATTCCAGGACGAAATTGGTATTAGATTCTTGTTTTGAGGTCAGACACCCACAATTTTATTCTATATCAATGTGAATTATCTTGAGAATTACTTGATAACATTTCAGGCTAATCTCAAATAGCGATAGTCCTGATTTTGCTGTGGAAACCAAATTGTATTTTACTTGAATACTCCCCCTCCCAAAGGGGAATATTCCACTGATTTCAGAAAACCTAATCCTGAAATTTCAAATCGACAGAATGCCCAATTAGAAGCGTTGGTCAGAAAAATTGCAACTAAACAAGATTTTGTAAGGGATTTATTGGATAAAGATCCAGAATATAAGGATGTTGTTTTTGTGGAGTCTGTGCATTTAGATGAGCATCCCAAAATGGTCGCTCAGAAAATTGCCGAAATTCTAAATTTCGACTGTCAAGATAAGACTATCCGAGGGAAAAATGCTGAGGAATTATTTTCAAAACTTCGATCTTGCATAGAACAAATCGGGGTTTTTGTTCTACTTGCTGGGGATTTGGGTTCATACCACACCAAGTTGGGCCCCGAGGTGTTCAGGGGACTGGCAATATCGGATACCAAGGCACCATTTATTGTAATTAACAGATACGATGCTGTTTCCACTAGAACCTTTACGCTTATCCATGAATTGGTCCACATTTTGTTGGGTCTAACGGGAACAAGTGAAAATCAGATTGGAAGTGAAGTAACCACATGGGAAGAAGAAATCGAAAGGTTTTGTAGTGATGTTGCAGGAGAATTTCTACTTCCGGAAGATTCTTTTGAAGTGCATTCAGATGATATTGAAAATATGGACCGGTCTGAATTGTATAATTATACTTCCCGAATTGCCAATGACTGGTCTGTTAGTGAATCACTAGTCGCATACAAATTTTATCGTTTGGAATTAATAAATAAATCATGCTACCAAGATATAACTGAGCAGTATTATTTTCATTGGCATGAGAGCTTAAAAAAATGGAAAGAACAGAAGAAAGGGATCAAGGAATTCCAATTTAAACCCAAATCTCTGAAGAAACATACTTTAGGAAACAAGTTGATTGCAATTGTCAAAGAAGCGCTTCAATCTGGTCAATTGACATTTACGAAAGCAGCTTTGGTTTTAGATGAACCACCTATGAGGGTTAATTCTTTTGTCTTTGATGAAGCCAATTCTAGATAGTTGTATTTCTCGGATTCGGACAAACCATTTTGTTTTTGATTGATACTAATATTGTAATTAACTGGTACTACTATGTTTTCCCCATTAATCAGAATGATCAATTTTGGGATTTGGTTGAGGAACATATATTTGCAGAACTAATTAAAACCCCCAATGTCATCTACGACGAGGAAATTACTTGTGCCCAAACTCATGGGTCGGATTGGTTTTCCAGAGAAGAAATTAGATCCAGAATTATGTTGAATGAGGATTCTGCTTCTCTTAGTGAAGTAATTTGAACATGCTATGGAGATAACCTTACCCAAGGTCAATTGATGCGAATCAATGAGGATACCCATTTGATTGCAAGCGCTTATGAATGCCCTAATAGCTGAGTTGTTATAACAGAGGAAAGCCGTCAACCAAACAGAAACATTGCTGGTCCAAATATAAAAATTCCCAATGCTTGCGAATTACTAGGAATAAACTGGGGGTATGGAGAAAAGCTATTGAAAAATTTAGGTTTTCCTAGTGACATGATCAACAGATACACTTTATGTAAACCTCAAATACATAATTAGCAAGATTAGAAGACCCAATTGCATGTATTCATGGAATATCTAATTAAACTATGAATAAGTCTTTTTGTA